>DASSUI010000037.1:0-89333 GCA_035707105.1 Gaiellaceae bacterium
CTGCGCAACGGCGAGCTTCATGAAGCCGAACACGTAATCGCCGACCTCCTCGGCATCGAGCGCGACTGAAGAAGTCGCTCACCCCGCGATGCGCGCTCAGGTGCACGTGCCGTGCTGCGTCGCCTGCGTGCGGGTGGCGACCGCACGCGCAGATCGCCCGCTCCCGAGCCGCTCCTCGAGCTTGTCGTTAGCCCCCGGGGGCCGGCCAGCTCCCGGGCACGGCGGCAGCCCGCCGCCACACCGTCCGCACCCAACCGTTTTCGCGCGAACGCGACGTCACGTCGGCCGGCAGAAGCGTCGTCACCGGGAACCGTCGCCAGCAGGATGAAGCTGGGGTTGTGTCGCCACCGGTGGTTCTTCCTCCTGCTGCTCCGTTCGCGGACTGCACACGGACCCGTCCGCCGTGTCGTCCCGCAACGACGCTGCTCAGGCGAGAGATGCGGATGAGAGGACTTGAACCTCCACGGGGTTGCCCCCACACGGACCTGAACCGTGCGCGTCTACCAATTCCGCCACATCCGCGCGGGCGACCATTGTAGCCGCGCGGTTCAGGCGCTCAGGACGTCGAGAACCTTCTCCGCGTGCGTGTCCGGCTTCACCCGGCGCATTGCCTTCTTGACGCGCCCGTCCTCGTCGATCACGAAGGTCGACCGCTCGACGCCCCAGTATTTCTTCCCGCCGAAGCTCTTCTCTTTCCAGACGCCGTAGAGCTCGGACACCTCGTGCTCGGGGTCCGCGAGCAGCGTGAACGGCAGCCCGTGCTTCTGCTTGAACTTGACGTGCGAGGACTCGTCGTCCGGGCTCACGCCGAGGACGACCGCGCCGCGCTCGCCGAACTCGTCATACGAGTCGCGGATCCCGTGCGCCTGGGTCGTGCAGCCCGGGGTGTCGTCGCGCGGATAGAAGTAGAGGACGACGGGACGGCCGCGGAACTGCGAGAGCTTGACGCGCTCACCCTCGTCGCTCGTCAGCTCGAAATCGGGTGCCTCGCCGCCCTCCTCGACCACGGGGCCACCCTATACATTGGCCGCCGCGTGGCCGACGCCCATCAGCTCGTGGGTCTCTCCGTGCTCGTCACCGCGGCGGTCGCGACCGTCTGGGGCGCCGCCACGTACTTCCGGCACGCGACCGCCGGTCGGACGCTCGGCCATGTCCTCGCCCTCGTCCAGACGCTGCTGATCGCCCAGGTCGGGCTCGGGCTGCTCCTCGTCTCCGACGGCCGGAGGGCGCCGGACGACCTCCACTACGCGTACGGCACGCTCGCGCTCATCGCCGCTCTGGCACCGTGGCTGTATGCACCCGCCGAACCGCGCCGTCGCCTCGCCTGGTTCGTCGGCTCGACGCTCCTCGCAGGGGCGCTCGCGACGAGGGCGTACTTGACGTCGGGATGAGACGGTTCTTCGCAGACATGAACCCTACGCTCCGCGGGTTCCTGATCATCGCCGCGATCGTCCTCGCGATCATCCTCCTGAACCAGCAGACGGCCCTGCTCTCGCTCGTCTACCTGACGCGGATCGTCTTCTTCCTCGCGGTTGCGTTCTTCGTCTACCTCGTCTGGCGAGAGCGACGCGGCGACATCTCGACCTGGCCCGGCCGCGCGCAGTTCGCGTTCTACGGTGGCGCGGTGCTCGCGCTCGTCGCGATCGGGACGTTCATCGTCTACGGCGCGTCGGGGCGCAATGCGCTCGCGTTCTTCGTGATCCTCGCGCTCTGTGCCTTCTCGATGTTCCGCACCTGGCGCGACCAGCACACGTACGGCTAAGAGCGTTTCGCTCAAAATCTCACGACTTTGAGCGACCGTATCGAGCCGGGCGGCGCTTTCGCGCCGCGCGGCAGACAAGCGGTGGGGGCGCTTCCTCCTCCACGAACCACAGCGGCGGAACGGGCACGGCCCGTTCCGCGGCCGATCATGCTTCCGCGCGGATTCCAGCCCCGTCCATGGCATCCAAAGCCGTGCGGATCTCCATCAGCTGCCCGACGAAGATCGGCGTGTCGCGCTCCGTGTACCGGCTCGCCTCGCTCTCGCGCAGGGTGAGCATCAGGTGCATGAAGTCTGCCGGCTCGTCGCACTCGAACGCCGTCATGAACTCCTGGTCGTCGATTCCGAAGGAGTACGTCGTGTGGTTGTGGATCGTCTCGAACTTCGCGCCGATGCGGATGTGCTCGTCCATCGCGCGCTGCCGCTCGTCCTCGGACAGCGCGTACCACGGCCGGATCTTCACGAACGGGTAGACGACGAGGTAGGGCGAGCCGCGCGGGACGACCTTTCGCGCCCGGCGCGCCGCCGTGTACTGGGACGCCTTGGTGGTCGCGAGGTAGGAGTAGGGCGTCTCGAGCCAGCCGGCCAGCGGCGTCGCGTTGAGCGCCGCGCCCAGCTCGCCGAGGTCCTCGTATCGCTGGGTGATCTTCCAGAGGAAGAAGTCCGAGTCCGGGCGTACTCCCGTGACCGAGTAGGCGCGAAGCCCGTCCATTCGGCCGGCCCAGTCCTCGACCACCTCGGCAAACGCGTCCTTTGCGGCCATACGTTCCTCCACCGGAAGCCGGCGCCAGGCCGGGTCGACGCGGAAGAACTGGTACGCGACGTACTGACCGCTCACCGACAGGATGGTAGATCGGCGAGCACGTCCCGGCTCGCCTTCGGCGTCCGGTCCGCGTAGTAGACGCCGGACTGCCAGCCGAGGAGGTCGGGCTCGTCCCAGACGTGGAAGACGTACATCCCCTCCACGGTCGGCTGGTCGCAGGCGAGCTCGAACGCCTGCCGGTAGTACTCGGCCTGCGTCTCCTCGGAGACGGCGTCCTTCGCGGCCGGCGAAGTCCTGTTCGTGTATTGGTCGAGCTTCGACGGCGGGATGGTCGTCTGGACGCCGAACTCTGTGTAGAGGATCGGAAGGTCGCTTCCCTCCTGCGCCGTCCCGTCGAAGGCTTCCTCGAGCAGGTCCACGAGCTTGTCGTAGTCGGCGAGGGAGATCGTCGTCGAGTTCGGGTGGGCGAAGTCGGGCGGGACCTCGGAGCGCTCCAGGTAGGGGTGGTGCGCGAGCGCGTCCATGACCGGCCGGTCGCGGCCGCTCTCGCGGTAGAACCGTCCGAGGTCGCGGATGAACGTCGTCGGGGAATGCGTGTCGCGCCCGGTGCCCGGGTCGTCGCCTCCGCGCGGGGCGAGCGCCCCGCCGATGACGCGGATGTCGTCCGAGACCTCCTTGAGCGCGTCGTAGCTCTCCGCGAGGAGCGCGAGGTAGTCGCGCGCCGCCACGTTCTCGCCGTCGGGCCCGAACTGCGGAAGCCAGAAGCGGTTGAGGTTCGGCTCGTTGCCGATCACGAAGTCCCGGAACTGCGGCAGCTGCCGCGCGAGCGAGACGGTGTAGGCCGTGAACTCCGCGCGGAGGTCGGGCGTGTTCGGCGTCGTCCGGCTTCCCGGGCTCTGGACGATGAGCAGCGGCCGGACGCCGGCGTTCTTCGCGGCGTCGCCGGCATTGCGCAGCTCGGTCAGCTCCTGCTCGGACGGCTCCCGGCGGCCGGGCTCCCAGAACGAGTTCGTGATCGCGGCGTCGAAGCCCGCCGCGGTCACCTCGTCCATCTTCGTATGTGCGGCCGCCGCGTCGGGGTCGCGAACGAAGTACTCCCAGACGCCGACGTCGAACCGCCGGCTGTCCCCTTCGCCCAGCGGCCCGCAGCCGCCGACGACGGCGAGGAAGACGATCGCGAGCAGCCCGAGGAGACCCCATTTCCACACGGGGGCACGAGGCTACATTCCTACGCGTGGCCACGTCGCTCGAGCCCAAGCTGAAGCAGCTACCGGCGAAGCCGGGCGTCTACCTGTTCCGCGACGCGAACGCGAAGATCCTCTACGTCGGGAAGGCGAAGTCGCTGCGGCCCCGCGTCCGCAGCTACTTCCAGCAGAGTGGCGACACGAGGTCGGGCATCACCGGGATGGTCGGCCGGGTCGCCGACCTGGAGGTGATCGTCACCGGCACCGAGGTGGAGGCGCTCCACCTCGAGCAGAACCTCGTCAAGCGCCACCGGCCGCCCTACAACGTGCGGCTCCGCGACGACAAGTCGTTCCCCTACATCGCGGTGACGGTGGACGACGACTACCCGCGCGTGATGTTCACGCGCGAGCGCCACCGCCGCGGCGTCGTCTACTTCGGGCCGTACGCGAACGCGAAGAAGGTGCGCGAGACGCTCGACGTCCTCAACCGTGTGTTCCGCTTCCGTCCGTGCGAGGGGCCGAAGCCCGGCCGTCACTCGGGGATCCCCTGCCTCGACTTCCACATCGACCGCTGCTACGCGCCGTGCGTCGGGTACATCTCGAAGGAGGAGTACCGCAAGGTCATCGACGGGGTGATCGAGTTCCTGTCAGGCGAGACGCGGCCGATCATCCGGGAGCTCGAGCGGCGGATGAAGGATGCTGCGGCGGGCGAGCGCTTCGAGGAGGCGGCGCGCTTCCGGAACCGGCTGTTCTCGGTGCGCCACCTCGCCGAGCGGCAGGCCGCAGACAAGCGCGCGGTCGGCACGGTGGACGTCGTCGGGCTCGCGATCGAGGAGAACCGGGCCGCGGTGCAGGTGTTTCCGCTCCGCGACGGCAAGATGGTCGACCGGTACGCCTTCCATCTCGAGAACGTCGCGGGACAGGACCCCGAGTCGCTTCTCGAGGCGTTCGTGCTCGAGTACTACGGGTCGGCTCCGTCGATCCCGCCGCAGATCGTCGTTCCGGGGGAGGCTGGGGACACGACCGTACTCGCGGAGTTCCTGTCCGAGCGGCGGGGGTCCCGCGTGGACGTGCGCGTGGCCGAGCGCGGCGAGAAGCGGCGGCTGCAGGAGCTCGCCGACCAGAACGCGCGGCTCGCGCTCGAGGCCGACACCGCGAAGCAGGAGCAGTCTCGACTCCGGCGGGTGGAGGCGCTCGAGGAGCTGCGGGAGGTGCTGAACCTGGAGAGCCTGCCCCTCCGGATCGAGTGCTTCGACGTCTCGAACATCCAGGAGCAGTCGCCCGTCGCCTCGATGGTCGTCTTCCAGGACGGGGCCCCGAAGAAGGCGCACTACCGCAAGTTCGGGATCCGCGACGTGGACGGCCAGGACGACTATGCGGCGCTCGCCGAGGCCGTGTCGCGGCGGTTTGCGCGGCTCGGGGTCGGAACGGAAGAGGCGTACGACGACGGGTTCGCGTCGCCGCCGAACCTCCTCGTCATCGACGGCGGCAAGGGCCAGCTCTCCGCGGCGATCCAGGCGATGCAGGCCTACGACCTGCCCAGGGTGGCCGTGATCTCGCTGGCGAAGCGGGCGGAGGAGGTGTTCGTCCCCCACCGGCCGGAGCCGATCCGGCTCGAGCGCCACTCACCGGGTTTGCACCTTCTTCAGCGTGTTCGGGACGAGGCCCACCGCTTCGCCCTCGGCTTCCATCGCCAGCGACGAGACGCGCGGGCGCGGGAGTCGATCTTCGACACGCTGCCCGGTGTCGGGCCGGCCCGGCGCCGGGCGCTGCTGCAGCACTTCGGCTCGGCGGAGCAGTTCCTCGCCGCCTCGCAGGAGGAGCTGGAAGGCGTCCCGGGGATCCCGGCGAAGACGGCGCGCCAGATCTACGCGCAGCTGCACAAAGCCGGACGGGCCTAGGGCCGGATCGCGGCCGCGAAGAGCGGCTGATCGAACGCGGTGGCCCGCGGTGAGGCGAGCGCGAACACCGAGACCGCCCGGCCGCCCGTCCACGAAGTCGAGATGTAGTCGCCGACCATCGCGCCGCCCGCCTGCGCGATCCAGTTGAGCCGCATCGGCTGGGCGCTCAGGCGGCGCGGCGGGCGCCAGTTGCGGCCGCCGTCCGGCGAGCTGATCGATGCCGCCTCGAGGATCGACCCGCCGCGGTAGACGTAGAACGCGACGGCGATGCGCCCGACCCGCGTCGGGTCGGCGCCGATCCCCGGCAGCACGTAGTCCGCGCCGGGCGCGAGGGCCCAGGTCGGGATGCGGGTCGCGCGCGACCACCTCACGCCGTCCGCCGAGCGCGAGATCAGGAGATCGTCCACGCCGCAGGCAGGATGGCGCGTGCAGTCGGGCCAGACGACGTAGACGGTCCCGGCCGCGTCCACCTCGGCGCTCGGCAGCGGCGGCGCGCGGAGGCCGGGCGTCGGCTTGAAGTCGGTGGGCGCCACGAACGCAGGGGACGAGAACGACCGCCCGCCGTCGGTCGAGCGCACCGACGAGACGCGATCCTCGTCGTAGTAGGGCACGATCAGGTCGCCGTCCGGCTGGACGATCGGCTGCGGTGCAGGCGCCCAGCGCCCGACGATCGACGGCCGGCCAACGTTGCCGGGGGCCGAGACCTGCGGACCCCAGGTGAGGCCGCCGTCGACGGAGGTCTGGAACTCGAGGCGCAGGGAGCGGAAGTCGCTGTACGTGGCGTAGCAGTTGCCGCGGTGAGGGCTCGCGGCGCCGTTGTCGCAGACGATCCACTCCTTGTCGAGCAGCAGGTCCGGCCGGTACGGGGCCTCGACGACGGTGATCGGCGGGTCCCATGCGAGGCCGTCTCGCGATCGGCTGACGACGATCGCCGCCGCATCGCCCGGCGAGTAGGCGAGCGATGCGATGAGCCAGGTTCCGCGAGCGGCGTCGTACGCCACGACCGGGTCGCTCGCGCGCTGCCAGCGCCCGGCCGGCCGCGAGCTCACGGTGACCGCGGGGAGGAGGCCGTTCCGCCATGTCCGGCCGCCGTCCCTCGAGGTGGCCCACCCGGTCGTGACGGCGCCGCCGTTCCGGAAGCGGCCGACCTGGAAGGCGGCGACGACAACCCGGCCCGAGGCGAAGGTGTCGGGCTCGGCGATCGTCGAATGCTGCGCCGGGCTCGTGAAGGGATCGCGCGCGACGACGCGGGCGACCGTCTCGCAGTCCGGGGCCACGCGATCCGCGAGGTCGGCGTTCACGAGGTCGTACCGCCCGGGCCCGCAACGGACGGTGTCGCGGCCGCCGCCGTCGACCTTGACTCTGTCGTTCCCGCCCCGCGCGTCGATCCGGTCGGCCGAAGGCCCGCCGCGGAGGAAGTCGGCGCGCGGCGAGCCGGTGACCTGCGCTGCGCCGGCCGCCGCCGTCAGTGGGAGGAGGGCCGCCGCAGTGACCAGGACGACCGGGCGGCCCATCGTCACGTCAGACGCGGCGTCGCCGGAGAGGTTGTTGAGGTGCCGTTAAGGACGATCCGTCGGGCCCGCGCCGTCCGTCGTGTCGGGCGCCATGAACGGGTAGCGGTAGTCGCGCGCCGGGACGAACGTCTCCTTGATCGTCCGCGGGCTGACCCACCGGATGAGGTTCCACATCGAGCCGGCCTTGTCGTTCGTCCCCGAGCCGCGCGCGCCGCCGAAGGGCTGCTGCCCCACGATCGCGCCCGTCGGCTTGTCGTTCACGTAGAAGTTTCCCGCCGTGTACCGCAGTTTCTCCTCGGCCTGGTCGATCGCCGCCCGGTCCTCGGAGAACACTGCGCCGGTGAGCGCATAGGGGTTGTCGTCGACGAGCTCGAGCGTCTCGTCCCATTTGTTCTCGGGATAGACGTACGTGGTCACGATTGGGCCGAAGAGCTCCTCGCGCATCAGGCGAGAGGTCGGGTCGCGGGTCTCGAGCACGGTCGGCTGGATGAAGTAGCCCTCGCTGTCGTCCGCGCCGCCGCCGACGACGACCTCGGCGGCGTTCTCGGACGCCGAGTCGATCGCCTCCTTGTGCCCTCGCCACGCCTTCTCGTCGATGACCGCGCCCATGTAGTTCGTGAAGTCGGCCACGTCGCCCATCCGGATCGTCGAGACCTCCTTCACGAGCCGGTCCCGCAGCTCCGGCCACATGTTCGACGGCGCGTAGATCCGGGAGGCGGCGGAGCACTTCTGCCCCTGGTACTCGAACGACCCGCGCAGGATCGCGGTCGCGACGGCGTCGACGTTCGCGGACGGGTGCGCGACGATGAAGTCCTTGCCGCCGGTCTCGCCGACGATCCGCGGGTAGTTGCGGTACTTGTCGATGTTGCCGCCGATCGTCTTCCACATCCCCTGGAACACCGGTGTCGACCCGGTGAAGTGGACGCCGGCCAGGTGCTCACTCGCGAGCGCCGCGTCGCCGACCTCCGCGCCCGAGCCGTAGACGAGGTTGATGACGCCCGGGGGCAGGCCCGCCTCCTCGAAGAGCCGCATCAGCCAGTACGCCGAGAACGCGGCCGTCGTGGCCGGCTTCCAGACGACGGTGTTGCCCATCAGGGCGGCCGAGCTCGGCAGGTTCGCGCCGATCGCCGTGAAGTTGAACGGCGTGACCGCGAAGACGAAGCCCTCGAGCGGCCGGTACTCCATCCGGTTCCAGGTGCCGGAGGCGGAGATCGGCTGCTCCTCGTAGATGCGGAGCATGAACTCGACGTTGAAACGGAAGAAGTCGATCGTCTCGGCGGCGGCGTCGATCTCGGCCTGGTGGGCCGTCTTCGACTGGTTGAGCATCGTCGCGGCGACGAGCGTGGAGCGCCATGGGCCGGAGAGCAGCTCGGCTGCACGGAGGAAGACGGCCGCCCGCTCCTCCCAGGGCCAGCGGTGCCAGTCCTCCCAGGCCTCGCCGGCGGCCTTGATCGCCTGCTCGACCTGCTCCGGCCCGCCCTTGTGGACGTCGGCGAGGACGCGGTCCTTGTCGTGCGGCTCGACGGCCTGGAACGTCGAACCGGTGCGGACCTCGTCACCGCCGATCACGAGCGGGATGTCGAGCCGCTCGGAACGGAGCTCCTGGAGGCGACGCTGGAGCTCGATGCGCTCCGGCGAGCCCGGGGCGTAGTCCAGCAGGGGCTCGTTCCTCGGAGCCGGCGGACGGAACAGGCCTGGAGCGGTCACCGCCTGTGATCGTATAGCCGAACGTGGCGCTTTCGGAGGACGTGCGAAACGAGCTGGCGGGCATCGCGCCGCGCCGCGAATGCGACCGGCTCGCGGAGCTTTCGGCGCTCTTCCACACCGCCGGCTCGATCCACCTGCGGGGTCGCGGAGAGGTCTCCGTGCACCTGGACGTGTCCAGCTCGGCCGTCGCCCGGCGGGCGTTCGCACTGCTGCGGGACTTCGGCGTGCCGTGCGAGATCCGGAGCTACCGTCGCCGCGCCTTCGAGGGGAGCACGCGCTACCAGCTCCACGTCGAGGGCGAGAACCGCGCCTTGCAGGTGCTCCACGAGGCGGGCGTCCTCTCGGCGCGGCTCGGCCCGCTCGACCGCCCGCCGAAGCGCGTCGTCGCAAGATCGTGCTGCCGGGGTGCGTACCTGCGGGGAGCGCTGCTCGGCGCCGGAAGCGTCTCGCGGTCGCACCTCGAGCTGCGGACCGGGGAGGTGGCCGGCGCCGAGTTCATCGCCGAGGTGGCCGCGGCCGAGGAGATCGCGCTCGGCGTCCGGGAGCGGGCGGGCCACGCGTACGCGTACGCGAAGGGCGCCGAGGCGATCGGGGAGGTGCTGGCGGCCGCGGGCGCTGCGGGCGCGGTCCTGACCTTCGCCGAGCGGGCCGTCGTGGGTGCTGCGAAGTCGCGCGCGAACCGGCTCGCCAACGCCGACCACGCCAACCTCGTCCGGTCGAGCCGCGCGGCCGGGAAGCAGCTGCGCGCCGTCAGGCGGCTCGAGCGCCGCGGCCTCGAGCGGCTCCCGGACGAGCTGCGCGAGCTCGCGGAGCTGCGGCTCGCGCACCCGGCGCTCTCGCTGCGGGAGCTCGGCCTCAAGTGCCATCCGCCGGCGACCAAGGCGACCGTCCACCGGCGGCTGCAGAAGCTGATTCGGATGGTCGAAACCTAGAACGAGGGCGGCGGGCCGGAGGGGAAGCTCCGAGGACGACCTCCCCCTCCAGTTGAACCGCGCTCCGGACCGTGGCGCCGAACGGGGTCTGAATTCGACGCCGGACGAGCGCAGACCCGCCGTGAAGTGAGTATGACGGATACGGGTAGAGACGGGTTAGCGCGCGATCCGCAGCGGCGCGGAGAACGAGCTCCTGCGCGCCGGGTTCATCGCCGCCGTGAAGGTCACGCGCAATGTGTAGCGGCCGGGCCGGAACCGCGTCGAGAAGCGGACGATCATCGACCGGTACGCCTTCAGCGTCCCGGCCTGCCGGAGCACGCGCTTGCCGCGTGCGTTGACGAGCACACCCTCGATGCGTGCGTCCTCTTCGGCGTTCGCGACGGCGGCCAGGCTGAGCCTGCGGGCGGGGAGCCCGAGCCGCCTCGGCCACTTCACCTTGGCGCCCTCGACGCGCGTGGTGTGCCGCCAACCGCGCATCGACCCCCGGCAGCGGCCGCCGCTATCGGCGAGCGCCGACTTCACTGCGTCGAACGCCGGCCTTCGCGAGCCGTCCGCGCGGACAAGGCCTGCCTGCCAGCGGTCGAGATCCGGCTCGTCGCGGAGCAGGAAGAACAGGACCGAGGCGACCGTCGGGTCGCAGGCGAGGTAGCGAAGCGCGTCGCCGTAGATCTTCGCCTGAACGTGCTCGTTCGTGGGGCGGACGTTCTCGCGGCCCTGGTACGAGCCGGCCGTTTTCGGATCGACGGCGACCTGCCAGCCCACCTCGTCGAGGCGGAAGGCGAGGCCGGCGGAGCTCGTCCCCTCGGCGAAGGTCGGCTGCGCGGTCCCGTGGAAGGCGTCCCAGAACGCCTGCTTGATCCGGCCGAGGTTCGGGATGCCGGCGTTCGGCCAGCGGTAGCCCTTCATGAGCGGGTCGCGGTCCTGATCCGGGTACGGATGGAAAGCGAGCTCGTCCATCAGCGGCTTCTTGCGGCCGCTCGCGCGATACGCCCTGCCGAGGCCGTTGAGGAAGCGCACCGGCGAGGTCGAGACGTTGTCGGCGGAGCGCGGCTTGTCGCCGCCGCGCGGCGAGAGACCGAGGCCGATCACCCGGATCGACGGGTCGACCGCCTTCAGGGCGTCGTACGAGGCGGCAAGGAGCGAGAGGTACGCGCTCGACGAGACGTTCTGCCCCGCCGAGCCGAACTGCGGCTGCCAGAAGCGGGGCTGGTTCGGCTCGTTGCCGATGATGAAGTCCTTGACCGTGGGATACGTCCGCGCCAGGAGCGCGACGTAGGCGGCGTAGGCGCCGACCGAGCCCGGCGTTTCGGTGATCGCCTTCGCACGGGTAGGTGCGACCGAGAAGACGACGCGTACGCCGCGGAGCGTGGCGAGTGGGACGTAGAGGTCGAGCAGCTCACGCCGCTGGATCGTCGTCGGGTCGGAGGCGTCAAAGCCGACCGAGACGCGGTTCTCCGTCATGCCGAGCTCGCCGAGGTGGTCGAAGAACCAGGCCGTCTGGTCTGGGTTGGTGCCGAAGTCGTCCGCGACGCCGGCGCGGAGCGCGGCCGAGGCGCTTCCCGTCAGGACGAGCGCGGATGCGAGCAGGGCGAGAACGGCGGCGGCGTGCTCCACAGCTCTGTGCTTCGACGGCGCCGTCGAAGCCCCTCATCCCCCGGCAGGGGGAGAATCGACCAGGCTCGGGCGGCGGATTAGACTCGCGGGGACGACGACAAGGGGGAGTTACGAATGGCCAAGCGAGTAGCGATCAACGGTTTCGGGCGGATCGGCCGGAACTTTCTGCGGGCCTGCCTGAAGCGGGATCCGGACTTCGAGGTCGTCGCGATCAACGACCTCGCCTCCGACGACGTGCTGGCGCACCTGCTCAAGTACGACTCCACGCACGGCGTCCTGTCCGCGGACGTCAGCCATGGGGAGGGCGAGCTGATCGTCGACGGCAGGTCGATCCAGTCGCTGTCCGAGCGCGAGCCGGAGGCGCTTCCGTGGGGGGATCTCGGCGTCGACGTCGTCGTCGAGGCGACCGGGCTCTTCACCGCACGGGAAGGCGCCCAGAAGCACCTCGACGCGGGTGCGAAGAAGATCGTCATCTCGGCGCCCGCCACGGATCCCGACGTCACGGTCGTGCTCGGCGTGAACGACGATGAGTACGACCCCGAGCAGCACCACATCATCTCGAACGCGTCGTGCACGACGAACTGCGTCGCACCGATGGCCAAGGTGCTGCGAGACGCGTTCGGGATCGAACAAGGATTCATGACGACGGTGCACGCGTACACGACCGAGCAGCAGCTCCAGGATCAGATCGCGATGACGCGGAAGGGCAAGCCGGACCTCCGCCGGATGCGGGCCGCGCCGCAGAGCATCATCCCGTCGTCGACCGGCGCCGCCAAAGCGACGTCGCTCGTGATCCCTGAGCTCAAGGGGAAGCTCGACGGGATGGCGCTGCGGGTGCCGGTCCCGGACGGGAGCGTGACGGATCTCGTGTGCGTGCTCGAGCGCGAGGCGAGCGTCGAGGAGGTCAACGAGGCTTTCCGGCAGGCCGCCGAGGGCCCGCTGAGCGAGATCGTCGTCTACACCGAGGACGCGATCGTCTCCGCCGACATCGTCGGCCATCCCGCGTCGTGCATCCTCGACGGCCTGTCGACGATGGCGAGCGGGCCGATGGCGAAGGTGATCGGCTGGTACGACAACGAGTGGGGCTATAGCTGCCGCCTCGCCGACGTCGTCGAGAAGGTCGCCGCCTCCGTCGGAGAAGCCGTCGGCACCAGCGCGTAGTTGAGGCTGCCCCGCTCCGTCCGCGACGCCGACGTCGCAGGCAAGCGCGTGCTCGTCCGCGCGGACCTGAACGTCCCGCTCGAGGACGGCCGCGTCGCCGACGACACGCGGATCCGGGCCGCGCTGCCGACGCTCGAGCTCCTCCTCGAGCGCGGGGGGGAGGAGATCGCCGTCTGCTCGCATCTCGGCCGTCCGAAGGGGCCGGACCCGGCGTTCGCGATGGCGCCCGTCGCGGCTCGGCTCAGGGAGCTGTTGCCGGACGACCGGCTCGTCGTCCTCGAGAACACCCGCTTCAACGCGGGCGAGACCAAGAACGACCGTGGTCTCGCGCGGGAGCTGGCGGACGGGAGAGACCTGTTCGTCATGGACGCGTTCGGCTCGGCGCACAGGGCGCATGCGTCCACCGTCGGCGTCGCGGAGATCCTGCCCGCCTACGCGGGGCTGCTGGTCGAGCGGGAGCTGGAGATGCTCGGCCGGCTGCTCGGCGAGGTCGAGCACCCCTTCGTGCTCATCTCCGGCGGGGCGAAGGTCGAGGACAAGCTCGGGGTGTTGCAGAACCTCGGCGGCCGGGCTGACGAGGTGCTCGTCGGCGGGAAGATGGCCGAGGAGCTGCGCGAGTCGAATCCGCTGCCGTTCGACGTGCTGCTCCCCGTCGACGTCGTTGCCGCGTCGGCGTTCGAGGAGGATGCGGAGACGGACGTGGTGCCGTACGACGAGCTGCCCGAGGGCTGGCTCGGCCTCGACATCGGGCCGCAGACGCGGCGGCTCTTCTCCGAGCGGATCTCAGGCGCGAAGACCGTCTTCTGGAACGGCCCGATGGGCGTGTTCGAGTGGCGGGCGTTCGCCGAGGGCACGAAGGCGGTTGCCGAGGCGGTGGCTGCGGTCGACGGGTTCACCGTCGTCGGCGGGGCGGACTCGGTGCGGGCGCTCCACGAGCTCGGTCTCGCCGGCAGCGTCTCGTGGGTCTCGACAGGAGGCGGCGCCTCGCTGGAGCTCCTCGAGGGCAAGGAGCTGCCCGGCGTCGCCGCGATCCCGGAACGCTGACGGCGGGGCGCATCGCGAGGGACTGTCCCTCGGACACGCCCCGGCAGGGCGCCTCGTCCGTGCCGAGAGCGTGCCGGATCGCGCTCGGTCCGCGCGCGGCTCCGGGTCGTTCGGGCATGCTCCTCGCCAGTTCGCCGGGGGAGGCTGTCCCGAACGGATGATCCAACCGGGCGCCTGCCCCTGGACCCCGGGCCGCGGCGGCGCCCGTAGGATCCGCCCGTGCTGATCGCCGGGAACTGGAAGATGTTCAAGGGGCCCTCGGAGACAGCCGAGTTCTGCGCGGCGCTCCGCGACCGGGAGCCCGAGTTGGAGGGAACGGACGTCGTCGTCTGCCCGCCGCACACCTCGCTCCACCACGCGGTGTCCGTGCTCGCCGGCACCTCGATCGCGGTCTTCGCGCAGAATGTCCACTGGGCGGAGGAGGGGCCGTACACGGGCGAGGTCTCGCCGCCGATGCTCCGTGAGCTCGGCGTGACCGGCGCGATCGTCGCACACTCCGAGCGGCGGCAGCTCTTCGCCGAGACCGACGCCACGGCCGCCCTCCGCGTCGAAGGCGCGCTGGACGGCGGGCTGAGCGTCATCGCCTGCGTCGGGGAGACGGAGGCTGAACGGGAGACGGGGGAGACCGAGACCGTCCTCCGCCGTCAGGTCGACGCGCTCCGCGTCGTCATCGACGACGACCACCTCGACCGCCTCGCGATCGCCTACGAACCGGTCTGGGCGATCGGCACCGGCCGCACCGCGACACCCGAACAGGCGGAGGAGGCGCACGCCCTGATCAAGACCCTCCTCGACGTGCCGGTGCTCTACGGCGGCTCCGTCAAGCCCGAGAACGCCGAGGAGCTCCTGCGCCAGCCCGACGTCGACGGGGCGCTCGTGGGCGGCGCCTCGCTCGAGCTCGACTCCTTCATCGCGATTTGCCGGGCCGCCGCCAGCTCGTAGCGCTCGTGATCCTGGACGGGTGGGGCTGTGCTCCCGCCGGGCCGGGAAACGCCGTCGAGCTCGCCGACACGCCGGTCTTCGACCGCCTCTGGCAGGCGTACCCGCATGCGTACCTGAAGGCGGCGGGGGAGGCGGTCGGGCTCCCTCCCGGCCAGATGGGGAACTCCGAGGTCGGCCACCTGACGATCGGATCCGGCCGCGTTCTCTTCCAGGACCTGATGCGGATCAATTTGGCGATCGAGAGCGGCGAGCTGTTCACGAACCGCGCGCTCGACGAGGCGTTCGTGCGTGCCAAGGAGCGGGAGACCAACGTCCACCTGCTCGGCCTCGTCTCCTACGGCGGGGTCCACTCGCACATCGACCACCTGCGGGCGCTCCTCGAGCTGGCGCACCGCAAGGGGATGGCGGAACGAACCTGGATCCACGCCTTCACGGACGGGCGCGACGTCTCCCCGACGTCGGCGGCGAAGGACCTCGCCGAGCTCCCGGCGGACCGGACCGCCACAGTCGCGGGCCGCTACTACGCGATGGACCGTGACAAGCGCTGGGAGCGCACCGAGCGAGCCCTCCGCGCGCTGGTCGACGGCGAAGGCGCGCACGGCTCCGACCCCGTCGCCGAGGTGCGGCGGAGCTACGGCGAGGGGGTCACCGACGAGTTCATCGAGCCGGTGGTGGTCGACGGCCGGCCGCGCCTCCAACCGGGGGATGTGGCGATTGTCTTCAACTTCCGCCCGGACCGCGCGAGGCAGTTGACGGAGAAGCTCTTGGCCTCAGGATTCGACGTAGTGACGATGACGCGGTACCGAGACGACTTCGACTGTCCCGTCGTCTTCACGGAGCAGGAGGTGCACGAGACCCTCGCCGAGGTGCTCGCGGACAACCACCGTCGCCAGCTCCACGCCGCCGAGACCGAGAAGTACGCGCACGTCACCTACTTCTTCAACGGCGGCAGGGAGGAGGAGTGGCCCGGCGAGGTCCGCGTCCTCGTCCCGTCGCCGCGTGACGTTCCGAGCTACGACCACAAGCCCGAGATGTCGGCGCCCGAGGTGACGGACCGCTTCGTCGCAACGCTCGAGTCCAACGATTTCGCCTTCGCGGTCCTCAACTTCGCGAACCCCGACATGGTCGGCCACACGGGCTCGATCCCGGCCGCGGTGAAGGCCGTGGAGACGGTCGACACCTGCCTCGGACGCATCGTCGAGGCCGTCGAGCGCCGCGGGGGCGTGTGCCTGATCACGGCCGACCATGGCAATGCCGAGGAGATGATCGACGACGCCGGCGGGCCGCAGACGGCCCATACGACGAACCTCGTTCCGCTCGTGCTGACCGATACGAACTGCACGCTCGAGGACGGCGAACTGGCCGATCTCGCGCCAACCACGCTGGCGATCCTGGGCATCGATAAGCCTTTACAGATGACCGGCAAAAACTTGATATCGGTCTCCTAACAACCCGGATATACTCCACACCCTTGGCCCTCCCCCAGCCAGATTTCGGTGTCCTGAAGAAGGCGCAACGCGGCGACGAGCGGGCCTTCAACCTGATCGTTCGTGCCTACGAGACGCCTGTCTACAACTACGTCCTGCGGCTCGTCGGCGACCGTGCGCTCGCAGAGGACCTGACGCAGGAGGTCTTCCTCCGCGTCTACCAGGGCCTGCCGAAGTTCTCGCTGCGGTGTCGCTTCACGACCTGGCTCTTCCAGGTGACGAAGAACCGGGTCCTGGACGAGCTGAGAGCCGTGGAGAGACGCCCGCGCGCAGTCGTCGCCCTCGACGACATCCCGCCGCTCGAGGTGCTGGACGCGCCGGTCGAGCGGGTCGAGGCGATGGACGCCGTCTGGCGCGCCGTCAACGACCTCACGGTCGACCTGAAGATGGCGCTGCTGCTCCGGGATGTGGTCGGCCTCTCGTACACCGAGATCGCCGACTCCCTCGAGATCACCCTCGCGACCGTCAAGTGGCGGATCTACAAGGCGCGGGAGGAAGTCCAGCTCGCGCTCGCACGCGAGGGCATCACGTTCGGCCCCGAGGTCGAGAAGACCTCCGAGACGCTCGAAGCGCCGCTCGCCTAGCCGGCCCTCGCGCGGAGCCAGTCCGCGAGCTGCCGCGCGGACTCCGCGGGCGTGTCGCCACGCGGGAGGACGTCGGCCCGCACCGGCTGCGCGGGGGGCGGGGAGTCGTCGCCGCCGCGGGCGAGCCCAAAGGCGAGCCCAGCGGCGAGGGCCACGACCCCGAGGGCGCCTGCGACGGCGGCCTGCCGGCGCGAGAAGTGGATCGCACGGCGTGGGGGTGCGATCACCTCCGTCGCGGCAATCACCTCGGCGGCCGGCACCGGCTCCGTCGGCGGCTCCGTCGACGCCTGGGCGAGCTCGCGCGCGACGGCCGAGGCCGACCGGGGCCTGTCCGCCGGGTTTGCCGCGAGGCAGCGCCGGACGACGTGCTCGAGCTCCGGTGAGACGCCGGCAATCGGTGGGGGAGGCCCCTCGCGCTGCTTGACGGTGAGCTCCTCGAGCGACTCGAACGTGTACGGCGGGCGGCCCGCGAGCAGCTCGTACAGCACGGCGCCGAGGGAGTAGATGTCGGCGGCGGCGGTCACCGGCTCGCCGAGCGCCTGCTCGGGCGCGAGATACGCCGCCGTGCCGAGCACGGTGCCGGCCTGGGTCAGCTGCGTGCCGTCGAGCGGCCGTGCGATCCCGAAGTCGGCGATCTTGAGCGTGTCGTCGGCGCGGACGAGCAGGTTTTGCGGCTTGATGTCGCGGTGGACGAGACCCGCGGCGTGCGCGTGCTCGAGCCCGGCGCACGCCTGGAGGACGAGGTCGACGGCGCGGTCCGGCGGAAGCGGTCTCGTCCGCGCAAGCACGTCCGCGAGGTTCTCGCCCTCGACGCACTCCATGACGATGTACGGGACGCCGTCCTCCGCGCCGACGTCGAAGACGGCGACGATGTTCGGGTGTGAGAGCTGCGCGGCCATCCGCGCCTCGCGCAGGAACCGCTCCCGGAAGACCTGGTCGCCGGTGAGCATCTCGGACAGGCGCTTGACGGCCACGCGGCGGCCGAGCTCGACGTCCTCGGCGAGCATGACGGTCGCCATCCCGCCCTCGCTGAGGATCCGCTCGATCGCGTAGCGGCCGCCGACCGTCCGGGCCGTCACCCGTCACTCTCCGTCGTGGTGGTCGTGGTGGTGTCGGTGACGGTCGTGTCCGTCGTCTCGGTCGTGGTGTCGGGCAGCGTCGAAGTCTCCGCAGTGAGGGTGCCGGTGGCGGCGGGACCGTCCTCGCCCTTCTTGTCCTTCTCTTTCTCCTGACCCTTCTTCTTGCCCTTGCCGCGGTCCTCGTCCTCGCCCTCGTCCGACTCCGGCGGCGGCGCCGGGTTGACGCACCTGGGGATCTGCGCCTCGATCTCGTTGACGACGCCGGACAGGTCCTCGAGGTAGACCTCCGGCACCTTGCCGCCGTTGATCGCCTCCGTGAGGGTGTCGCGGAGGTGCAAGGCGGTCTGCGCCGCCGCGCAGGCGTCGCCGTCCTCGAGCTGCTGTGCGACCTCGTCGCTCAACGACGCGAGCTCGTTCGCAACCGCGCCCTCGATCTTCGGGCCGGCGACCTGCTGCTGCGTTTCGCTCCCGCTTCCCCCGCAGCCGCCGAGCGCGACCGCCAGGGCTGCGCTACACGCCGTGAGCCAGACGCTCCGCGAGCGAATCGGGCAACCCCCTCTCCAGGATCTCGGCCTGCGTTCGCGCGACAGGGTAAGCGATGCGGCGGAACCGGGCCTCGCCGGCCTCGAGGTCGAGCCGCAGCCAGGCGGCTCGCGGATCGCCGTCGCGGGGCTGACCCACCGAGCCGGGGTTGAGCAGCCAGCGACCTGCCCCCAGTGCCGCCGAGAAGTCGGCCGGTGCGGCCCGCCCCTCGATCCGGTCGCCGGCGAGGATCGCCGCCGTGGCGATGTGGCTGTGGCCGACCATGACGACCGGCGCCTCCGTGAGAACGAACGACTCGGCGACCGTCTCGGCGTCGATCACGTACTCCCAGACGGGATCGCGCGGGCTGCCGTGGTACAGCTCGAAGCCCTCGACGATCGCCTTCGGCTCGAGCGAGGCGAGGAACTCCCGCGACGCGTCGGTCAGCTGTTCGCCGGTCCACACGGAGGCGGCGGCGGCCTCCGGGTTGAAGTCCTCGACGTCCACGCCGGCCGCTCCGAGCGCAAGGAGGTCGTGGTTGCCGACGAGGCAGCGCGAGCAGCGCCGGCGGACGAGCTCGCAACACTCGTTCGGGCGCGGGCCGTAGCCTACGACGTCCCCGAGGCACCAGATCTCGTTGGGCGGATCACGGTCGATCTCGCCGAGCACCGCCTCAAGCGCGTAAAGGTTCGCATGGACGTCCGAGATGACGGCGAGGCGCACGCGGAGATTCTGGGTGATCGGCGCGGCCACGGCTGGGTGGCTCGTGACCGCCGCCCTACTGTGGCGCGCCGAGCTTCCCGGCGTCTCGATGCCGCACGTCGACCCCACGAGCGTCTTCTCGGAGGAATACCTTGCGCGAAGCGCGCGCTACCAGCGGGGGCTCCGGGCGCTCTGGGTCGCCGCGACCGTCGTCCACCTAGCCGTGCTCTACGCCTGCGTCCGGTTGGCTCCCCGCGCTCGTGCCCGCGGCGTCCCGGGCGGGGTTGCGCTGGGTGTCGGGACCCTCGTCGCCGCCTGGCTCGCCGGGCTCCCGTTCGTGCTCGTCGCCCACTGGTGGCGCCGCCGGTACGGCGTGTCCGACGCGGACTACTCCACGATCCTCGTCGACCCGTGGCTCGAGCGGATCGGCGCACTTGCGCTGGCGGCCGCGGCAATCGCAGTGCTGATGCCACTCGCGCGGCGCCTGGGCGACCGCTGGTGGCTCGTCGGCGGGCCGGCGTTCGCCGCCGTCGCCGCGGCGTTCGTCCTGGCGCAGCCGCTGCTCCTGACGCCGCGCGTCGAGCCGCTCCGCGACCGCGCGCTCGCGGCCGAGATCCGCGGGCTCGCCCGCGAGCAGGGCGTGGGGGAGGTGACGGTCGAGGTGAAGGACGCGAGCCGGCGTACGCGCGCGCTGAACGCCGAGTTCTATGGCATCGGGCCGACGAAACGGATCCTGATCTGGGACACGGCCCTCGAGCGGCTGACGAGGCCCGAGCTCCGCGTCCTCGTCTCCCACGAGTTCGGCCACGTGGAGGCCCACCACGTCTGGAAGGGGATCGCCTGGCTCTTCCTCTTCGCCGTGCCCGGCGCCTACGCCGTCGCCCGGGTCGCCCGCCGCAGGGGCGGGCTCGGCGAGCCGGCGGCCGTCCCGCTCGCGCTCCTGACCCTCGCCGTCCTGCAGCTCGCCCTGCTCCCGGTGACGAACGCCATCTCCCGCCGGTACGAGCGCGAGGCGGACTGGCTCGCGCTGAAGGCGACGCGCGAGCCCCGTGCGTTCGAGAGCCTGACGAAGCAGCTCACCGACGCGGCGCTCGGCCAGCCGGAGCCGCCGGACTGGGCGCGCGCCGTGCTCGGCACGCACCCGACGCCGATGGAGCGGATCGAGCTCGCTAGGTCTCTTCGCGCGGAGGCGCTTCGGGAAGGTTCCTGATCCCCTCGCGGCTCGACCACTTCGACCAGGAGTCCTGCATCGCGTCGAGCAGCTCCTGCATGAAGCGGGCGGAGACGTTCACGCGCGCGACCACGACGCCGGGGATGTCGCCCTCCTCGACCTCGTGGTCGATCCGCGCGAAGGTGAGCGTGAACTCGTAGTCGGAGAAGCTGATGTTCGCGAAGTTCGCGTACACGCCGGCCATGTTCTCCGGGTCGAGGTGGATGTTGAGCTGCCGGGCCTGGCCGCCGTCCTCCATGTGGCGATACTACCGCCGTGCCCGCCAAGGCGATCCTCAGCCTGGAAGCCGAGCTCGAGCGCCTCGCCGGCGCTCCGGTCACGCTGGAGCGCCCGTCGCGCGCGGAGCACGGCGACTACGCGACGAACGTCGCGCTCCGGCTCGCGGGCGGCAACGGCCAGCCGCCGCGGGAGCTGGCCGAGCAACTGGCCGCCGAGGCCGCGCAGCTGCCCCTCGTCGAGCGTGCCGAGGTCGCCGGGCCGGGCTTCCTCAACCTCTTCCTGACCCCGGAGTGGTACGCGGAGGCGCTCGCGGAGATCATCGAGGCAGGCGAGGGCTACGGCGGCGGGTTCGCCGAGACGTCCGAGCGCGTACAGGTGGAGATGGTCTCCGCGAACCCGACCGGGCCGCTGACCGTCGGCTCGGCCCGCAACGGCGCGTACGGCGACGCCGTCGCGCGGCTGCTCGAGTTCGCCGGGAACATGGTCGAGCGCGAGTACTACTTCAACGACGTCGGGCGCCAGATCGACCTGTTCCGCGAGTCGGTCGAGGCCCACCGGCGTGGGGAGGAGCCGCCGGACGAGGGGTACACGGGCGCGTACGTCGCCGAGATCGCTGCCGAGCCGGGCGACCCCGTCGAGCGCATGCTTCGGGAGATCGAGCGCGAGCTGGAGGCGTTCCGCATCCGCTTCGACTCGTGGGTGCTGCAGCGGGAGATCACGCTCGAGGTCGAGGCGGCGCTGCCGTACGTCGACAGCTACGAGGCGGAGGGCACGCTCTGGGCGCGGACGAGCTCGTATGGCGACGACAAGGATCGACCGCTCGTCCGGTCCTCCGACGGCAGCTACCTCTACTACGCCGCCGACGTCGCGTACGTCCGCAACAAGTTCGAGCGCGGGTTCGACCGGCTGATCTACGTCCTCGGCGCCGACCACCACGGCTACGTCCCTCGCCTGAAGGCGGCGGCGGCGATGCTCGGGTACGACGCCGAGCGGCTCGAGGTGCTGATCTACCAACTCGTCCACATCGTGGAAGGCGGACACGCGAAGCAGTCGTCCAAGCGTCGCGGCGACGTGGTCTTCCTCTCCGAGCTCGTCGACAAGATCGGCGTCGACGCCGCACGGTGGTACCTCGTCTCCCGCGGACACGACCAGACGATCGACATCGACGTCGACCTCGCGCGGGAGCGGAGCGAGAAGAACCCCGTCTACTACGTCCAGTACGCACACGCGCGCATCGCGGGGATCCTGCGGAACGCCGGCGACGCGGAGACCTTAACCGAGGCTGGGGAGCCGGCGGCCGAGGAGCGCGACCTGATCAAGCGGCTGGTCGAGTTCCCCGACGTCGTGCGGGAGGCGACCGCGCGCCGCGCGCCGCATGCGCTGCCGAACTACGCGATCCGCCTCGCGGACGATTTCCACCGCTTCTACCACCGCCACCGCGTGCTCGAGAGCGACCGCCAGGCGTTCAGGCTCGGCCTCGTGATGGCGACGAAGGCGGTGCTCGCGCGCTCGCTGAACCTCGTCGGGGTCGAGGCGCCCGACCGGATGTAGCGAATAGGATCGGCGCGTGGCGGCTTCGACGAAGGCCCCGGACCGGAACCTCGCGCTCGAGCTCGTCCGCGTCACGGAGGCGGCGGCGATGGCCGCCGGCCGGTGGATCGGCCGCGGCGAGAAGAACGCCGCCGACCAGGCCGCCGTCGACGCCATGCGAACCGTCATGGACACCGTCTCGATGGCCGGCGTCGTCGTCATCGGCGAGGGCGAGAAGGACGAGGCGCCGATGCTCTACAACGGCGAGGAGATCGGAAACGGCCAGGGCCCCGAGGTCGACGTGGCCGTCGATCCGCTCGAGGGCACGCGGCTGACGGCTCTGGGCATGCCGAACGCGATCACGACCGTCGCCCTGGCCGAGCGGGACACGATGTTCTTCCCGGGTGCCGCCGTCTACATGGACAAGATCGCGGTCGGGCCCGACGCGGCGGGCGCCGTCGAGATCGACGCGTCACCCACGGAAAACGTTCGCGCCGTCGCCGAGGCCAAGGGCGTCTCGGTCAGCGAGGTCTCGGTCGTCGTCCTCGACCGGCCACGCCACGAGGATCTGATCGGCGAGCTCCGCGACGTCGGCGCGAAGGTGATGCTGATCACCGACGGGGACGTTGCCCCCGCGATCGCGGCCGCCCAGCCGGGCACCGGCGTCGACATGCTGATGGGGATCGGCGGCACGCCGGAGGGCGTCCTCTCGGCCGCAGCGCTCAAGTGCGTCGGCGGCGCGATCCAGGGCAAGCTCTGGCCGAGGAGCGACGAGGAGCGGGAGACCCTGGTCTCCGACGGCTACGACCTCGACCGCGTCCTGACGACGGACGAACTGATCGGGAGCCAGAACGTCTTCTTCGCCGCCACCGGGGTGACGACCGGCGCGCTCCTCCGCGGTGTCCGCTATACGCGCGACGGCGCGACGACGGACTCGATCGTCATGCGCTCGCGGAGCGGAACGGTGCGCCGCATCGAGGCGACGCACGCGTTCCAGAAGCTCGAGGAGATCTCCAACCTGGCCCTCCGCTAGGCCAGGGCCTCCTCCTTCTCCCACTCGGGCGCGTACGTCCCGGTCCGGGCGGCGCCGTTGAACTTCGCGCGCCGGTAGTACGCCTGCTGGGCGGCCTCGGCGTTCGCCGGGTCGCCTCCCCAGGCCTTGAGCGCCGGTGCCTGGAGCGCTCGCCCGTAGGAGAACGAGAGCTGCCAGGGGTGCGGCCCCCGCTGGTTCATCGCGTTGAGGCGCGCGGTCGCGTCCTCGTCGGACATGCCCCCGGAGAGGAAGACGACCCCGGGCACCGCCGCGGGGCAGGTGTTCTCGAGGCAGCGAATCGTCATCTCCGCAACCGTGCCCACGTCTGCCTGGTTCGGCCCGTCGTAGCCGGAGACGACCATGTTCGTCTTGAGCAGCGAGCCTTCGCGCTCGACGCGCTGGTCGAACAGCTCCGTGAAGACGGCACGGAGCGTCCGCTCGGTCACGCGGAAGGACTCCTCGATCGAGTGGTCGCCGTCCATCAACACCTCGGGCTCAACGATCGGGACGAGGCCGGCCTCCTGGCTCAGCGCCGCGAAACGGGCGAGCGCGTGGGCGTTCGTCCAGATCGCGTACTCGCTCGGCCTCCCGTCGCCGATCGAGATCACGGCGCGCCACTTCGTGAAGCGCGCGCCGAGCCCGTAGTACTCCTCGAGCCGCTCGCGGAGCCCGTCGAGCCCCTCGGTGACCGTCTCGTCCGGCGAGCCGGCCAGCGGCTTCGCGCCCATGTCGACCTTGATCCCCGGGATGATCCCCTTGCTCTCCAGGAGCTTGGGGAACGGCGTCCCGTCGGCAGAGGCCTGGCGGATCGTCTCGTCGTAGAGGATCACGCCGCTGATGAACTCCTCGGCGCCGGGGGTCGTGAAGAGCAGGTCGCGGTAGGCCCGGCGATTCTCCTCGGTCGACTCGACCCCGATGGAGTCGAACCGCTTCTTGATGGTGCCCGAGCTCTCGTCCGCGGCGAGGATCCCCTTGCCCTCGGCGACGAGCGCCCGAGCGGTCTCGTGCAGGTCAGCCATGCGAAATCCCTCCCTCGATGTCCGAGGTGGATTCTATTCCGGGCAGTCCGAACGGCTGAACCCGCGGGCCGCCCGGTCCGTGAGCACCCAGCGCCACTGCTCGTCCACCTTCACCACGTGGTAGCCAGCCGTGTACTGCGTCTCGTCCGTGACGACGCGAACTTCGACGAGCTTCGCAGGCGTGCGCGGAGGAAGGCCGTAGACCGTCAGCCGCGTGTCGGAGACGTCGAGCACGACCACGGACTCGATCGCGCCCTGGACGTCGATCCCGCGGCGGCACTCCTCGTATTCCTGGCGGGTCACGAGGCGCTGGTGACGCGGATGCAGGCGGTCCCAGGCGCCGCCGTAGTCGCCGAAGTACTCCTGTTCGAGGAGCGTCTTGACGGCCGCGCCGGCGTCGTGGTCCGCGGAGTCCTCGGTCAGCGCGCAGCCCGCCGCGAGCGCGGCGACGACGATTGCGAGGGCGATCCGGGCGAGGGCCATTCGGGCTTCGGGACGCTATCGTTACCGCCGACGCGGACGTAGCTCAGTTGGTAGAGCATCGGCTTCCCAAGCCGAGGGTCGTGGGTTCGAATCCCATCGTCCGCTCTCGAAAGCCCCGCTCAGACGGGGTTTTCGTTTGCCCGCGAGGCGACGGATGTACGATGTGTCCCCGAAACGCCCAGGTCGGGCGTGGCGGAACCTGCGGTTTTCGCGATGAGAGTTCCCCAGGCGGCGCCCTTTGCCATAATTGCTACATGACCGCGTCGCTAAGACGGCTGCTCAGTCGTGTGGGACTCGGTGAGCGACGCCGCGCTCGCGCCGAAGGGCAACCGCTGAACCCGAAGCAGGACAAGGAACCGTCCGAAATGGCCGACTCCGGCGCGGGATACCGGACAGGCCCGGTTCCGCCCGGGTACGTGCCGCCGGTCGACGAAGGCCGCCCACGGCATTAGCGTCCCGAGCACGCGAACCGCGCCAGCGGGTGTCCCGCACGCCGAGGTCGCAGGCGGCGTAGGGGGTCGGCGACCCCGCGCCGATACTTGAAGTATGGGAGCGGCGACGAGACCCCGAGCGGCGGCGAGCTGCGGGCCGCCCGGCTGGCCAGGGGGCTGACCCTGGCCCCGCAGCGCCGACTTGTCGAGGAAGTCGCCGGTCGCATTCGGGAACACGACCTGGCGACCGCAGCGGGACTGGTGGCGGCTGTGCTCGTCCTTCTCGGAGCGTCGGGCCGGGGCGCGACGTTTCCCCAGCGGTCGGATCGCATCGAGCGTCTCGAGCGCGCGAATCTCATCCGTATCGACGGCGCGGCAGCGGGCGACAACGCAGGCGTCTCAGTTGCGGGAGCAGGTGACGTGAACGGCGATGAGCGAGCGGACGTCCTGATCGGCGCGCACTTCGCCGACAACAACGGGCGCGAGGACTCCGGTTCGGCGTACGTCGTCTTCGGAAGGGCCACGCCCGGAACCCTCGACCTCTCGAAGCTCGGGCAGTCCGGTTTTCGGATCGACGGCGCGGCCGCAGGGGACTTCGCCGGCTGGTCGGTCGCAGGGGCGGGTGACGTGAACGGGGACGGGCGGGCCGACGTGCTCGTCGGTGCGCGAGGGGCCGACAACAACGCTCGTCCGGGTTCGGGCGCGGCCTATCTCGTCTTCGGAAAGGGGGAGCCCGGTCCCGTAGATCTCGCTGCGCTCGGGCACACGGGTTTCCGAATCGACGGCGCTGCCGCAGGGGACGAGGCTGGCGGCTCGGTTGCAGGTACGAACGATCTGAACGGTGATGGACGGAGAGAGGTGCTCGTCGGCGCTCGCTTCGCCGGCAACAACGCCCGCGAGTTCTCAGGTTCGACGTACGTTGTCTTCGGTAGGGAGACGTCCGGAAATGTCGACCTTGCCGAGCTTGGGCAGATGGGCTTCCGCATCGACGGCGCTTCCGCAAGCGATCACGCCGGCTACTCCGTAGCCGACGCCGGCGACCTGAACGACGACGGACGGGCGGACGTCGTCGTGGGGGCCCGCTACGCCGGCAACAACCGCCGAGAGGGGGCGGGATCGGCCTACGTCGTCTTTGGCAAGGCCGGCCCTGAAGCCGTGGATCTCGCTGAGTTGGGCCAGGCGGGTTTCCGGATCGACGGCGCAGCTCCATTCGACCTCGCCGGCGGCTCGGTGGCAGGCCCGGGTGACGTGAACGGGGACGGGCGGGAGGACGTGCTCATCGGGGCACGCGGGGCTGACAACAACGCTCGAACAGGATCGGGCTCGGCCTACGTCGTTTTCGGGAAGGTCACCCCGCAGACGGTCGATCTTCGTTCACTCGGGCAGGCGGGTTTCCGGATCGACGGCGCTGGGACGGGCGACCGGGCGGGTTACTCGGTCGCAGGCGCTGGAGATTGGAACGGCGACGGGCGCGGGGAGGTTCTCGTCGGTGCGCACTTTGCAGGGACAAACGGACGCAAGTTTTCGGGCTCGGCCTTTGTCGTGCTCGGCAAGACTGGAGCTCAACCGGTCGATCTCGCCGTGCCCGGGCAGACGGGCTTCCGGATCAATGGTGCGGCTCGCGGTGACGGTGTCGGCTGGTCGGTTGCGGGAGCGGGCGACGTGAACGGCGATGGGCGGCCGGACGCCCTCCTGGGTGCACCCGATGCCGATAACAACGACCGCGACGATTCCGGCGCAGGCTACGTCGTCTTCGGGAGACCCCCGCCGGCAACGGTCGATCTCGACGTGACACCGCCGACCCTCGTGCTCAGGGCTCGCTCGCCTCAGCAGGCTCTCAGGCAGCGGGCCGTCATCGTCCGGGCGTTCTGCAGCGAGGCATGCAGACTCACTTCACGGGGGACGCTCGCGATCGTGGGGCAGCGGCGGATTCTTGCGCTGAGGCCGGCCTCCAGCACGCTGAGCCGGCCCGGCCAACGGACGCTCAGGCTCGCTCTCTCGCATGTGGGCGCGAGGCGGCTCGGTCAGATCCTGGCGCGACGCAAGTCCGTACGCGCCAGCCTCGTCGTGCGCGCGAGCGATCAGGCCGGGAACGCCACCACAGCGAAGCGCACGGTCACTGTTCGCCGGTAGAGCACGGAAGCTCCCTCACCCGCTTCACCGGCTGACCACGCCCGTACGTACCACGAGACCGGCACCTGCCATGAGGCGGGCCAATCCGCCGCCGGATCCCGCGCGTACGACCCACCGAGGTCTGGTCAAACCGACGGGAGGGGGAACCATGACCAATGCGTTACGCGTACTCGCGCTGCCGCTGGCTCTGGCGGCGGTGCTCGTCCTACCCGGCCGGGCGGAGGCGGCTCCGAGTGTCGTCGACCGCGACCTCGCCGTTCGCACGGCCGTCTCCGGCCTCGACCAGCCGATCAGCAGCGCGTTCCTGGGGCCGAACGACATGTTCGTGCTCGAGAAGGCGAGCGGCCGCGTCAAGCGGGTCGTCGACGGCGCCGTCCAGGGCACCGTCCTCGATTTGCCCGTCAACAGCGCCTCGGAGCGCGGACTGCTCGGAATCGCGCTCCATCCGCACTTCTGGGTCAACGGCCTGGTCTACCTGTTCTGGTCGGAGAGCACGACCGGAGCGGACAGCGCCGACCTCGCCACGACGCCGTTGCTCGGGAACCGGGTCGACCGCTTCTACTGGGACGGCTCCACGCTGACGTTCGACCGCAACATCATCCGGACGCGGGCGTTCCAGGCCGACGCGGGCCAGCCGCTGCGCGGCAACCACGACGGCGGCGTCCTCCGCTTCGGCCCCGACGAGAAGCTGTACGTCGTGCAGGGCGACACCGGTCGCCGTGGACAGCTGCAGAACCTCGTGGACGGCCCGTTCGGGCCGGGCATCCCCGACGACCAGTTCGGCGGCCCGTCGCCCGACGATGCTCATCTCACCGGCCACATCCTCCGCCTGAACGACGACGGCACCGCCCCGCCCAGCAATCCGTTCTTCGAGTCGGGCGCCCTCATCGGCGGCGAGGTGGGGGCGAACGTCCAGAAGCTCTTCGCGTACGGCTTGCGGAACAGCTTCGGGTTGGCGTTCGACCCGGTCTCGGGCGATCTCTGGGAGCAGGAGAACGGCGACGACAGCTTCACCGAGCTGAACCGCGCGGAGCCGGGGTTCAACTCCGGCTGGGTGCAGATCATGGGCCCGCCCGAGCGGATCCAGCAGTTCAAGACGATCGAGACCACCGTGACCCCGGACCCGCCGGACCCGTTCGCGGCGACGTACTTCGGGCTCCAGCAGATCCGCTGGCTTCCCACGAACATCGCCGACACGCCGGAGGAGGCGCTGGCACGCCTGTTCAGGTTGCCGGGGTCTTCCTACAGCGCGCCGGAGTTCAGCTGGAAGTACGAGGTCGCGCCGGCGGGGATCGGGTTCCTCGAGAGCAAGGCGCTCGGCGGGGAGTACCGCAACGACCTCTTCGTCGGAGCGGCGCGCGTCTTCCTCGAGGGCGGCGCGCTCTTCCGGTTCGAGCTCAAGGGCAACCGGCGGGAGCTCAGGTTCCGCGATGCGCGGCTCATGGACCGCGTCGCGGACAACGTCCACAAATGGGAGATCACGGAGAGCGAGACGCTGCTCTTCGGCCGCAACTTCGGTATCGGCACGGACGTGCAGACCGGGCCGAACGGAAACCTCTTCGTGGTGTCGCTCAGCGACGGCGCCGTGTACGAGGTCTTCCGGCCGGTGAAGCGGCAGGGCTGAGCGATCGGACGGGTGTCCGGCGGCGGCCCGCCGGACACCCTGATCACAGGCGCGGGGCGGCAAGCAGAAGGGCCGAGGCGTGCTGCACCTCGGCCCTTCCCGATGCCGTTCGCTCGACCTCGACGAACGCGGCGCTGTCCTTGACGCCTTGCCGGGCTTGCCGACGCGAGGCCGCCGCGGCAAGCTTGCTGACGAGGCGGACCACGAAGGAGCGCGCGCAAACCAGGATCGTCGTCGGAGCGGTCGTCGTGCTGCTCGGCGCCGCCCTCGTGGACGCGCTGCGCTCGGAAGGGACCGAGAGGTCCTCACCCGCGGCGACGACGGGGACGACTGCGAACCGGCGGACGCCCCCACCCGCGACGAGATGGAGCGGCGCACCGACCGGCGGCCGGGCGCTCGCTCCCTGCACTCGGGACGAGATCGTGGGCTCGCTCGAGATCTGGGGGCGCATGGCGGTCGTCGGCGTGCAGTCCCTGGCCGGGAACCGCTGCCGGCTTCCGGGGCTGCACGCCCACCTGACGATCGAGGACCGGGGCGGGAACGTCGTCTTCAGGAGCGGCCATCCCGGGAAGCTGATCGGCGCCGTCCTCCCGGGCACCGATCAGAGCGCCGACCTCCCGCTTCCGGCACGCGTCACCCTGTGCCGCCGGGGCGGGCCGTACGTGGCCCGTGGGAGCATCGGCGTGCACTACGCGCTGCATCAGCTCTCGGGCAGCGTGATCGGCTGCCCCTCCGGAGACGAGAACGCGGTGCGGGAGTCGAGGACCGAGTACGTCCGGCGAGCCGAGGCGATCTGCATCGCCGCGAACGACGCCCTCGACGCGTACGCGCGGGAGGCGTTCGAGCTGGATCACCACGACCTCGCCGACCTGGCCGCGTGGAGCAGGGCGGCGGCCCGCGCGTCGGAGCAGGCCGTGACGAGGCTGCGCGCGCTTCCCCGACCGACGCCGGGCGATGCGAACCTCGGGCGGCTCCTGAGGCTGATCGAACGGCATGTGGACGTCCTACGCGGGATCGGCGCCGCAGCGTCGGCCGGCGAGCGGGCGAGGGCGACGGAGCTCTCCGATGACCGCATCGACCTGACGCACGCGAAGGACGGCCTCGCGTACGAACTCGCCGAGCGGTGGGGCATCGTCTCGACGCAGGAGCTGCAGAGCTGCCCGGTGAGCCTGCCGGCGTGACCCGGGCGAGCCCCTAGGCGAGAAAGCGTTCGGGCTGCGTCGCGAACCGGCCGATCACGTTCTCGAGATCCGGGCCAGCGCCGCCGTGTAGCCGGTGAGGAGCACCTCGCCGCCTGTCAGCCGGGGGCGACCTTGGCCCGCGCGACGGCGTCCGCGAGCCACGGCTGCAACTCCGCGAGGAACGCAGGGTCGAGGGAGTGGGGCATGGGCGACTCGCGGTACAGCACCGCGGCGCCCGCCTCCTCGAGCACCTGCTTCGCCTGCCGGCTCCAGTCGACCGAGATCACCGGGTCGGACGTGCCGTGCCCGATCGCGACCGGCGGGAGCGGGGGCGAGAGGTCCAGCTCGAAGCCCTCCACCGTCGGCATGAAGCCCGACAGCGCGACGATCCCGGCGGGGCGGGGGCGGCCGCGCCCGAGACCGAGCGCCCAGCTCATGACGGCCCCCTGTGAGAAGCCGCCGATCACGGTGCGCTCGGGCGGCACGCCCGTCTCCTCCCCGAGCTCGTCGAGCCACCCGGACGCGAGCTCGTACGACGCGGCGAAGGTCTCAGGGTCGGGGTAGCCGATCTCCCGCACGACGTACCAGTGCGCACCCCCCGGCGGCAGCGAGAGCGGCCCGCGTGGCGTCGCGCCGACGAGCCGTCGCTGCGGGTCGAGCGCGTCGAGGAGTGGATGGAGGTCGTGCTCGCTCGTCCCGCGTCCGTGGAAGAGGGCCAGCGCTCCCTCGGGGTCATCGGCGGCAGGGCGGACGAGGTGCGCGAGGCTCACGAGACCGGCGTCTTCGCCCGCGGGTCAGGCAGCGGCGTCAGCGTCCGCTCGACCTGGTCGCGGTACTGCTCGAAGTTCGGCGGCAGCGACAGGCGCTCGCCGAGCGACTCGAGCGGCTCGTCCGACGTGAACCCGGGGCCCATCGTCGCGATCTCGAAGAGCACGCCGCTCGGCTCACGGAAGTAGATCGACTTGAAGTAAAAGCGGTCGATGACTGGCGTCGGCGTGGCCCCGCCGGCGAGCGCGCGGTCGCGCCACGCCTCGTGCTCCTCGATCGTGGACGACCACGCGACGTGGTGGATCGTCCCCGCGCCCGGCGTGCCGATCTCGTCGCTCCGGTCGTACGCGTAGAACGAGCCGCGGCGGTCCCCCCGGGCCTCGTACGCGTCGTCTCCGGCGGGCTCGAATTTCAATGCGTCGGCCAGGAAGGCACGGCTCACGAGCGGATCGCGCGTGTACGCGCGGACGCCGTCGAACCCCTGGAGCGCATGCTCCTGCGGGATGTCCGGGTGCTCCGAGACGAGCGGCTCGTCGTCGGTCTCCACGACGGCGAGCTCGAGCCCCAGCCCCTCGGGGTCGGCGAAGCGCAGCCGGCGAGGCTCGCGCTCGGTCGCGACGCCCTCCTCCCGCAGCCGGCCCTCCCAGAAGTCGAGCGCCTCCTCCTCGGCCACGCGCCAGACCACACGGTGCACCATCCCCGCGCCGGCGCGTCCCTTGCGCGCACCGGGGTACTCGAAGAACGTGATGTCGCTGCCGGGGCTGCCCTTCTCGTCCGCGTAGAAGAGGTGGTAGACGGTCGGGTCGTCCTGGTTCACCGTCTTCTTCACGAGGCGGAGGCCGAGGACACGGCCGTAGAAGTCGACGTTTCGAGGTGCGTCGGCGGTGATCGCCGTGATGTGGTGGATGCCGTCGAGGCGCATGCTTCCTCCGGGGTCGCGGTCCACTAAGGCATACCGCATCCGCGGCCGGCGTATTCCCTGAGAGACGGGCGCCTAGTAGCTGGACGCGGGGCCGGTGCCCCACCAGCGGCTGTCGCGGGCGCGAAGGGCGTGCTCTCGCTCCTCGAGCTCGCGCTCCGTGCGCTCCACCGACTCGAGGCGCGTCCGCACGTCCTCTTCGAAGCGGTCCAGGCGTCGCTGGCGCTCCTCGAGCTCTTGCTCCCTCGCGATCAGCGCGTGCTGGGTGGCGCCGAGCGCCTGCTCCCGCTCGCGGAGCCGCTCGTCCTGCTGGCGGATCTCGTGCTCGCGGGTTCGCAGCGCCGACTCCCGGCGCGTGATGTCCGCGGCCGACAGGACCCGCCGGTGCTCGGCCTCCTCGAGGCGCTTGACGCGGTCGGCGAGCTCTCGGGCCTTCTCCTCGGCGGCGTTCACCTTGGCCTCGGCCTTCGCGTGGAACGCTGCCGCGGCGGCCTCGGTCTCGTCGAGCTGCCGTATGAGGTGGTCGATCTTGCGCGTGGAGTCGAGGTCGGTCGCGCCGATCGCGGCGAGCCGGTCGAGACGGTGGGCGACCTTCGCCTCCTCGGCGTCGGCGACGGCGAGCCGCTCGGCAAGGTCTGCCTCGCGCTTGACGAGCTCCTGCTCGATCGTGTCGAGCTCGGCGCCGCGCTCGTCCAGCATGTCGACGGCGCTGCGGAGGACGTGCCGCTCGATCCGGCTGCCGAGACGCTGACGCACGCCCTGCGCGGGCCAGTCGTGCTCGGTGCGGGCGGCGTCGTTGTCGGCCATGGCGGCTCCTCCTCCCATCGGCAGGGAGGACGAAGGCCTTAAGACGGCCAGGCGTCGGCGAGCCGGCGGCGCGTCTCGACCAGGTGCTCGGGGATCACCTTCACGTCGGCAAGGACCGGCATGAAGTTCGTGTCGCCGGCCCAGCGGGGGACGACGTGCAGGTGCACGTGGTCGAGCACGCCGGCGCCTGCGATGCGGCCGAGGTTCCAGCCGAGGTTGTAGCCCTGCGGCCGGTAGACCTGCGCCAGCGCGCCGATCCCCCGGTGCGCGAGCCGGTGGATCGCCAACGCCTCCTCGTCGGTGACCTCGCCGAACTCGCCGACATGGCGGTTGGGCGCGACCATGAGGTGGCCTGACGTGTACGGGTACTTGTTGAGAAGGACGGTCGCGTCGACGCCGCGGTGGACGACGAGCGCCGCCTCGTCGTCGTCCGACTCGATCGCGCTGCAGAAGATGCAGCCTTCCTGCTCGTCGGCGCTGCCGACGTACTCGAGCCGCCAGGGAGCCCAGAGGGGCTTCGTCAAATCCAGCGCTTCCAGCGGAAGAACGCGACGAGGCCGCTGAGTACGGCGACCATCGCCGTGACGATCACCCAGAACGCCTCGGCGCTGCCGGAGCCGGGGAAGTGGACGTTCATCCCGAACACGCTCGCGAGCAGCGTGAGCGGGAGGAGCGTCGCGCTAAAGACGGTCAGCAGGCGGAGGACGTCGTTCTGCCGGTGCTGGATCGCCGACTCGTTCGTCGCCTCGAGCGCCTCGACGATTTCCTTGTAGTTGTCGAGGATGTCCCAGATCCGCTCGGAGGCGTCGACGAGGTCGTCGAAGTAGAGCTCGAGGTCCTGGGGAAGGAACCGCTCGACGTGCCGCTCGAGCAGGCGCAGCGTCGGCCGCTGCGGCTTGATGATCTTCCGATAGCTGATGATCTCCTGCTTCGCGCGGGAGATGTCCCGCACGATCGCCTCGGACCGCTCCTCCTCGATGTCGTCCTCGATCGCGTCGAGCTTGTGGCCGATCTTGTCGAGGATCGGGAAGCAGTAGTCGAAGAGGTCGTCGAGGACGTGGTAGAGCAGATACCCGGAGCCCTTGCCGAAGAGGCTCTCGCGCAGCTCGATGTCGTCGGTCACCCGCTGGAAGAGCCGGGTCACGGGAAGCAGCTCGACGGTCGGCAGAGTGACGAGGTAGTCCGGGCCGAGGAAGACGTCCAGCTCGCCCGCATTCAGCCGCTTCGCCGCCTTGTCGTAGACCGGGAAGTGGAGGACGACGAAGCGGTAGTCGGCGTACTCGTCGACCTTCGGGCGCTGGCGCTTCGAGACGACGTCCTCGACGTCCAGCAGATGCCAGCCGAAGCGCTCGGCGAGCGCCAGCGCCTCCTCGGTCCGCGGCGAGTCGAGGTGGACCCAGGTCAGGCCGTTGGCGCTGAGCTCAGCAGGCTGGCGCGCCGGAGGTGCCGCAACCTCGCGCGTGGTGCGCGAGCGAGCCCGGATGCGGGGCAGGCTGGGCATCGGTACTGAGCGGGTCCTCCAGGCGCATCAGCGCACGGATTCTACCCGCGGGGCCGCTTTCCTAGGTATTTCCGCCGCCGGCGGCTGCTCGCGCCGGGGCGTCGTGCGTGCCCGGACCGGGATCGCGCGCTCCAACCCGAGGGCTGCGGCGCCGGCCACGAGGCAGACCGCGGCGGCCGCCGGCCAGAGGAGGTGCGGGGCGTGGTTGAGGACGACGCCGCCCAGCGCCGGCCCCACGGCGAACCCGACGCCCCAGGAGAAGGCCGAAGCGGCCATGTACCGGCCGATCAGGCTGTGATCCGCGAGGTCCGCGACGAGCGGCGCCTGCACCGTCCCGTGGAGGCACTCACCGACGGCGATCACCGCGAACGTGACTGCGAGGAGCGCGGCGGCGGTCGTGCCGTCGACGGCGACCCCGGCCACCGGCACGAGCAGCAGGCCCGCGGCCCAGACGACGCCGAGCAGCGCAAGCGTCCGCATGCGCCTGTGACCCTCGAGCAGCCGGGCGGCCGGAAGCTGGGCGAGGACGACGACAAGCGTGTTCAGGAAGAAGAGGACGCCGATCCCACGCTCGGTCACGCCTGCCTCGTTCTTCGCGTAGACCGGCAGCGTCTCGAGCTGCGCCATCCCGGCCCCGATGAAGACGACGTTCAGGCCGACGACGGCCATGAAGATGCGGTTCCGGACGACCTCTGCGTACCCGCCGCGCTCCCGCCCTTCGGGTCGAGGCTGCCGCGCCGGGCTGGGGACGCGGATCAGGACCACGGAGTAGAGGACGAAGGTCGCCGCGTCGCCGAGGAAGAGCACCTGGAACGTCGTCGGGTTCGCGGTCGTCGCGATCAGGCCGCCGGCGAGCCCACCGAGCCCAATGCCGAGGTTCATCATCACGCGCTGCATCGCGAACGCCTGGTGGCGCTGCTCGGGCGGCGTCAGGCCGGCGATCAGCGACGACTGGCTGGGCCAGAAGCCGCCGTTCCCGATCCCGGCGATCGCGCTCGCGAGGAAGCCCTGCCACGGGTGCTCCACGAACGCGTAGGCGCCGAACCCGATCGTCATCAGCCAGAGGGAGAACGCGAGCGTCACCCGGCCGCCGACCCGGTCGATGAACGACCCGACGATCGGCCCTGCGACGAGCCCGACGGCCGAGTTCGTGCCGACGATCAGCCCGGCCGTGGCGAGGTCGATGTCACGGACGTTGTGGAGGTAGATGAAGAGGAACGGGTAGGCGAGCCCGTTGCCGAGCGCATTCACCAGCGCGCCGGCCTGCAGTGTCCGCACGGAGCCCGGCAGCGGCGGGTTGAGCGTGCGGAGGTACCGGCGGAGGAGCGTCACAGAGCGGGAACCTACCCGCGGCTACACTGGCGGATTCCGGGCCTGTAGCTCAGGGGATAGAGCGCGCGCCTCCGGAGCGCGAGGTCGCAGGTTCGATTCCTGCCAGGCCCATAGCCCGCTTCACTAGGCGGAATCGCCGAAGCTTGGCGGAAACGATTCACCTTTCGCCCTCGTCGAGCATCCCGCGCAGCGTCTCCGCGAGTTCGGTCGATGAGTGAGCCCTGGTTCTTGATTCTCCCCGTCCTGATGTGGGTCGTCTATTCCTTCCAGCGGTTTGACGACGAGTACGACGTTGACGAGCTGAGCTAAAGCGCAGTTGGGTGCCGGGGGGCGGGAGCCGGGGCAGTCGAACGCCATGGATCGCTACCCCAATACCGGCCCCTGGCCCGAGGATCCTGAGCTAACTCGTCAGACGGCTAGTGGCTCTCTTGGACAACCTCCGCGACGACGAGCGCAGGCGGCTGGTCTGCGTCGTCGTCTCGGATTCCGACCACGCGAAGCGTCCTGGTGCCGAGCGGGATCGTGTCGCCGGTCCTCCACGTCACGCCGGGGGCGCTGCGGAAGCTGGGCGGGTCGGCGGGTGTTCCGTCCTCGAACTCGAGCCTGTAAATGAGTGCCATTCGGTCTCCCTCCGTCTCCAGCTGGGACCGAACGGCCGCGACTGAACCTAACTCCGACTGACTTGCACGTGGGCGTTGGTCGTCGTCCCCCGAACTCGCGGCGGCCGCACTCCGGGCAGTACGTAGCGGTTTCGTGGGTGTCGTCCTCCTCGCGCGTCAGATACGTGCGCCAGCCATGCGCTTCAACGTCGGCCTCTCGGCCGCATTCCTCGCAGATCAACGTTCGGCGGCTGATCTGGAGGAGATGCCGGCGGGCCGCTGCTCTTGCGGCCACGACTGGCAACTAGGTCGAGGGCGAAGCACCCCGCAGAACGCCGCACACCGTTCGCCCCGCAGCGCTTCGCCTCCCCCGAAGAACGTTTCCTCCTTCGCCGATCGGTTACGCCGCGTCGATCTCCGGCTCCTCAACCACCAGCGCCGGAACTTGGTCTCCGTCGTCGTCACGGACCGCAACCACGCGAAGCGTCCCTGCCCCAGCGGGATCGTGTTCTGCTTCTCGGGGATAAAGACGTCGCCGCGGGCGGGCGCCCCCGACGGGGGTCTGTCGGGCGAACGCCCATACCCGGCGGAGGGAGAGCCCCGCATACGGCCTGCGGGGCTCCCTGCGTTAGACGCCGGCTAGTGGCTGGCCGCGCCTGCCGGAGTCCTTCCGATCATCTCGATCGTCTCCTGCCATTCGTGGGTGGGACTGAAGAAGACGAGCTCAGTCCCGGCGTCGGTGATCAGCGTATGACCAGCCGGCACGTAAAAGGCCTCGCCGCCTTCGATCACCTCGTCGCGGTCACCGATCTTGTACCTGATCTTGCCCCGAACGACGTAGCCCCAATGCGGCGATTGGCAGCGGTTGTCGGGCAACCCTGCCAAGCGCGGGGTCATGTCCACGTCTTCGGTGAAGGTCTCGAATCCGACCGTGTAGCCGCCCTCGAAGTTCTCGTAGTGCCCCTCGAATCCCGACGCCTCGATCGTTTCGGACGCAGTCTCCCTTGATGCCTTCAGCACTCGACTCGCCTCCCTCCTCTTGTCCTCGTGACAAGTGCTACATCTAGTAGGCCCGAGCGAGCTACGCATCCGCGGATCCGCTGATAATCGCGTCGCGCTTTCGAGCCGTAGGCCGCCCCAGCCGTACGGTGGACCGTCCTAGAACCCCCGAGCCAACGAGTGGCCCGGGCAGCGCTTCCGCGGAGGTGTGGCGGACGTCAGGGCGCTGCTGTCATTACCGCCGTTGGGCGCGCGGCTGCCAGGTTGGGCTCATCTCGTTGACACGGTTGCGCGTCAACCTCCGTGCGTGCGTTCCGTCGGCGTTCATCACGTAGATCTCGGCGGTGTGGTCGGCCAATGCGCCGCGGACGAACGCGATCCGGCGCCCGTCCGGAGACCAGGCAGGACTCCTCTCGGAGACGCCGTTGTACGTCAGTGGCCTCAGCGAGCGTCCGTCGGCGTTGACGACGTAGATCTCGGAACTCCCCTCATCGCCTTTCCAGCGCATGAAGAGGATCCGGCGCCCGTCCGGAGACCAGTCCGGCTCGTACGCGTCGAAGGACCGCCCGGGAGTGACGTCACGAAGGTTGCTGCCGTCGGTGTTCATCACGTAGACGTGTGCCTGCCATCCGCTATGCCCGGCAGCGAACGTGATCCGGTTCCCGACGGGACTCCAGTCGACGTCCATGACCCAGGGGAGGGGGCTGTCGACGAGTCGTCGGAGCTCCCCTCCGGTGGCATTGATCACCCAGATGCCGCGGCGGTCGGCGGCGAAGTCGGTGAAGGCGATCCTTCGCCCATCCGGTGACCAGGTGGGTCGGCGAATCGCCTGCATGCCTCCGGCGAGACGAACGGCGCCGCTTCCGTCGGCGTTCACGACCCACAGGCCGCTACCCGTCACCCTGCGCCCGGGCGCGATGACCGCGAGCTTGCGCCCGTTCGGCGACCACGCGATCTCCCACGGGATCACCTCGCCGCTGCGCCAGAGCAGATGCTTGCCGCGTCCGTCCGCTCGCATGGCGTAGATGCCGCCGTCGGCGCGCGTGAACGCGATCTGCCCTCGCGTCTGACTCGCCGAACGCGCCCCCGGGACAAGCAGCACCGAGATCACGGCCGAGGCCGCGGCGAGCGCAACCGCCAGTTGCGCTGCCACCCGAGATGACGATCCTAGGGACGGCATCGCTCTCACCTCCAAAGGGGCGCACCATCCAGCCACGCCCCGCTGCGACGCCACGATCATGGTGACGTGGGACGTCGCCACATCCGGCCGAACGCGTATGTGCCGTTGTGGCTTTCCCCGATTCGCCCGACGCCCCTACGATTTGCCGCGCTGAACAGCGATTTGGTGGCGCCGCATCCCCGGCCGAGGGACCTGATCCGGCCGGCGGCGTTTCTGGCTCCGGGCCAGCTAGCCGACACCCCTTGGCGAGACCCTTCCGCACGTTCGATTCTCGCCAGGCCCATGAACCGGTCAGCGACCGGAATCCGCGAAGCGTGGCAGGGACCGCCGTCGTCGTAACGCGTATCGAGGGCTGCCCGGTCCTCGTGCTTGGAAATCAACACGGTGAGGCGACGAAACGCCCACACGAGAGCGACTACAACTCCGGTCGCCGGGAGCTGCGGGACGCGGCGGGGCGGTCACGCGAACGGGGATCGCGTGACCAGCCCGACGCGGCTCCCGGCCGCACTGACCCGGTGTGCCCGCGAGGTTGGGGAATGCACTCCGCAGAATGTGCGGACCCCCGCGGAGGCGGCCGGCACGCCTGCCGCGAACCCGCGCGATCCATGTGGGTTGCTCCGGATGCCGGCGCCGCGGCCGCCTGCGACGCTCTCGGCAGGAGCGAGGTGCGAAAAGGAGGTGGCAGGTATGGCCACGATGAAGGACGCCGCAGCGGAGTTCCTCGCGAGCAAGCGCGTCGCGGTGACCGGGGTCTCCCGGCACCCCAAGGATCACGGAAGCAACGTCGTGTACCGGCGTCTGCGCGACCGCGGCTACGAGGCGTTCGCGGTCAACCCGAACGCAGACGAAGTGGAGGGCGATCGGTGCTACCACGACCTCCGCTCGATCCCGGGCGGGGTCGACGCGGTCGTGATCGCGACGAAGCCCGAGCGCGCAGAGGCGACCATGCACGAATGCGCGGACCTCGGCATCAGGCACGTGTGGATGCACCGCGGCCCGGGCGGCGGCAGCGTCTCCGAGTCGGCGGCGGCCTACGGCAGGGAGCACGGGATCGCCGTCATCGACGGCGGCTGCCCGTGCATGTTCGGGCCGACGGCCGACTTCGGCCACAGGGCGATGCGCGTCGTCTTCACCCTGAGCGGCAACGTCCCGAAGAAGGTCTGAGGCGAACTACGCCGCCGACCTTTCGCGGCGACGCGGCTTACGCTCCGCCGGCCGCCTGGTGACGTCCGGCCTGCGCGGCTACCTGCCCGCAGCTCGCGGCCATCTCCCTGCAGTGCGCGGCCACTTGCCTCACGTGCGCTCGCATCCACTTCACCGCCGGGCGCAGTCCGATCAGCACGGCGACGGCGACGAGGGCGAGGATCGCCTTCCTCATCACCGCCTGCCCTCGGTTGCGGGTTCGCCTCGGGCGAGGATCTCGCGGCGTGCCCGGTAATCCTCCGGCGTGATCGCGCCTTCCGCGAAGCGGCGCTCGAGGATCTCCACGGCGCTCTCTCGGACCGGCGTGTCTCGCTGCGTCGACGTGCCGCCTGCGACGCCACGGATCACCCAGACGATGCCGAGGATGATCAGCCCCCAGAACACGACCATCATCACGCTCATTCCGATCATCCAGCCGGTGCCGACGTCTCCGTGCATGCCCCACGTGTCGGCCGCCGGAAGCGCGAGCACGGTCGCCATGCCGCTCACCTCCTTCGCCGTCCGTCGCCGCTACGCGTGTCCGCCGCGTACGCCGTGGCCGACGCGGTGGAGCCCGTGCGGGCGCGTAGAGATGCCGAGGACGATGTAGGTCGGGCAGAACGCGGTCACCGCAGTGACGAGCATGATCCCTGCCACGACGAAGAGGACGAGGCCGCCGACGGTGGCGGCCCCGACGGCGAACGCCGCCACGATTGCCACCGGCGCGACGACGAACGCCCGAAGACTGCGATCGACGGTCCCCATGTTCCGGGTCATGTCGAACCTCCTTCCGCTCGTAACGTTCGGCACGAACAGTGGCACCTCGCCTGAGGTGCGGCATCGTGGGCCGGCCTGATCGCCGCTCGGGGTTTTTCCGAAGACCGGCTGTCAGCGTCGCGCAGGCATGCGAGGATGCCGCGACGGCGCCCACGTGGGTGGGCGGCGCAAACGGTTCCGAGAGGAGGATCTGAGATGAGGAGGGTGGTCGAGTTCGGCGGTTATGCCGCCGCGGTGATCCTGATCGCGTTCGGCATCGGCGCGCTCGTGCTGAGCGTCACCGGCCGCGACGACGTCCGCGACAACCTCGCCCAGGAGAAGATCGAGGGGAGCCCGGACATGACTCCCGACGGCATCCGTCAGAGCGTCGACGAGGCCGGGATCACCGTCGACGACCTTCCTGACTGCTCGGTGGCCGGCGATCTCGTCGACACGGGCGACGAGGCCCGGTGCTTCGCGCAGTACATGCGCATTCACGCGCTGGAGTCGACAGGCGGGAAGGTCTACGCGGAGATGGGGCGGTATCTGACGGCTAGCGGCGAGGAGACGAGCGACCCGAACGAAGCGGCCAAGGAGAACGGGCGTCCTGTTCCCAACCAGGCGCGCGACATCTGGGTCACCGAGACGGCGCTCGCGAGCGCCCTCAACATGGCGTTCTTCGCCGAGCAGGTGTCGAACTTCGGCATGGTCGTCGCGATCGCGCTGATCCTCGCCGGGATCGGATTCGCGATCCTCGCGTTCGCCGCGTTCCGGTGGCTTCCGGCTTACGAGGAGAGGCAGAGGGCGCAGTAGCGCAAAACGGGAAAGCCCCCTGTCGGGAGGGGGCTTTCCACGACTACGGAGCCGGCCGCTGCTCCGAGGTCGTTAGACGAGCGCCTTGAAGAAGACCTCGACGTCCTCGGCGAGGAACGTCTCCGTCTTCACGACTTTCAGCTCGGCGATCTTCGCGAGCGCGCGGAAGGCCGCCTCGTTCTCCGGATACTTGAAGACCGCGAGGTAGTCCCACGGCCCCATGATCGCGAAGACGCGCTCGAGCTCGCCGCCCTCCTCGCTGACGATCGTCTGAATCTTCTCGAGGTACTCGCGAGACTCCTTGAACGGATGCTCGCGGCCCTCCTCGGTCAGGGTGATCAGGCCGACGTACGTGAACATGCTCCACCTCCTTTCGCGACGTTCACGAGTCCTCGCGAGTGTCTCCACGGCGGGCGGACGCGTCATCGGGGAGCCGGACGAAACGGTCTGCCGCAAAACACGGATGCGTGGGCCCGACCCCGCGGCATAGTCGGGGGCGAGGGGTGAGCGGCGCGTGGCCGAGGACGTGTCTCCGAAGAGCCCGCTGACGTCCGAGCCGCCGATCGTGGGTCGCCCGGCTCTCGCGGGATGGCGTGAGCGGCTCCGGGATTCCGCCTGGATCGCCTGGACGTTCACGCTCTTCTTCAACTGGGTGGCGTTCTTCTGGGTCGGCTTCCGCGCGAAGAACGGGCGGTGGATCGCCTGGGGCTGCGTCTACGTCCTGCCGTTCGTCGCCGGGATGCTGGTGTCGGAGAGCGACGAGCTGTGGGAGAGCTGGCCCGGCGATCTGGCCGCCGGCGGCGGGCTCGTGCTCGGGATCGTCTCCGTCTTCCACGCGTTCGCGATCCGCCGTGAGTACATCGGCCGGCGGCGCGCGGTCGTCGCAGCTGCAGCCGTCCCGCGTGTGGAGGTGGCCCTGCCGGAGCGACCGCCGGCGCGCCGTCCTGCGGCCGGCGCTGCGCGCGGCGCCGCGGTCGTCGGCCTCTACGCGGTCTGCGGGCTCTCCATGGGCGCGATCGTCACCTTCGTCGCCGTCTTCCTCACCGATCCGTGCCTGCCGCTGTGCACGGCGCCGTCCGACTACGTACGCACGCAGGCCGTGGAGGGCATCGCGCTCGTCGGTGCGGCCGTGTACCTCCTGCTGCTCGTGCCGATCGTCCGCGGCTGGAGCACGAGCCGGGTCTGGTGGCTCTCGACGGCCGGCCCGATCGGGATCGGGGTCGTCGTCCTGGTGCTGATCGCGGCGGCGATCGCCTTCACGAGCGAGCCCGCGACCTGCATCTGCTGACTAGGCGTACCGGAGCGCCTCGCCCGGCCGGAAGCGGGTGGCGCGGCGCAGCGGCAGGAGCATCACGAGCAGCGCGATCGCGACGGTCCCGCCGAGGGCGAGGACGAGGTTCCACGGCGGGAAGACGACCGGGACACGGACGTCGACGACCTCCCAGATCAGCCACACGAGGAGCCGGTTCAGCGCGTAGCCGACCGGGATGCCGAGCAGCCAGCCGGCGAGCGCGAGCGCGACTCCCTCGGTCGCGAAGATCCGGCGGATGTCGCGGGCGCGCGCGCCGACGCAGCGGAGGATGCCCACCTCACGCGTCCGCTCGATGATGCTCATCGTGATCGCGTTCGCGAGCCCGACCATGCTCATCGCGACGATCAGAAAACCGAGGACGGCGATCGAGGTCGTGATCGTGCGGTTGGCGGCCAGTTGGTCGCGCTCCTTGACGTACGTGATCTCGCCGCCGACCTCGTAGCCGAGCGCGGCGAGCCGGTCCTCGAGGCGCGTCATCGTCCGGTCGACGAGCGCGTGGTCGGGGGTCGTCGTCCTGATCCAGAAGGTGTGCACGCCGGTCGGCTCGCGCAGGACCTCCCTGAGCGTCGTCAGCGGCACGTAGAGGACGGTCCCGTCCTCCTGCTGGTTCTTCGCGATGCCGATTACGCGGAAGGTCGCCCGACCGTCCGAGGTCGTGGCCGTGGCCTGCTCGCCGACGTCCACGCCGACGGCGTCGGCGATGTTTCGCTCGATCACCGCAACCCGCTCCCGCGCTTGCTCCTCGTCCACCGTGAACCAGCGTCCCTCGGTCAGGCGGTACTGAAGGAGCGGCTTGCGCTCGACGCCCCAGACGAACGCCTCCTTGCCGCCGAGCTCGACGTCGCTCGTGAGTGCGGGCTGCGCCTCGGCGACGCCGGGCGTCGCGCGGACCGTCCGTGTCGCTCGGGCGTCGAAGAGCTCGCGGCCGCCGGGCCAGATGCGGAGGTCCTCGAGATGGCTTTCCCACGCAGTTCGCGTGGACTCCTCCGCCGCCGCGCTCAGGCCCATGAACGCGAGCAGGTTCCCAACGGCCAGCGCCACGATGAGCGCCGTCGCGAAGCTGCGCCGCCTGCGCCGGCCGACGCCGCGCAGGCCGATCTGCATCGCACGGGGGAGAAAGCCGACGCGGCGCAGGAAGCGGTCGCCCGCGTCCAACCCGCCCACCGCAGAGCCCTTCGTCTCCAGCGCCTCCCGGAGGTCGGTCCTGACGGCGCGGCGGATCGCCGGCAGGGCGGCGAGCGGCGGCGCGAGCAGGCCGACCGCCGCGCTGACGACGACGACCGTCGCGTCGGCGCCGAACCCGACGTCGACCGCCCAGAACATCGAGCCGAAGTACCGAGCGAGCGCGTTCGCGATCAGGAGCCCGAGCCCGATGCCGAAGAGCGCGCCGACGGCGCCCAGGAGCAGCGCGGTCTTCAGGTAGACCAGGGCGATCTGGCGCCGGCGTGCTCCGATCGCGCGCATGATCCCGATCTCGCCCGTCTGCTCGGCGATGAGCGTCGTCATCGTGTTCGAGATCAGGACGAGCGCCGAGAGCAGCGCCAGGATGGTGATGACCCCGAGGATCTGGGCGAACTGCTCGGTCTCCGCCTTGCCCGGCCAGTCGCCGGCGGCGCGGATCTCGGGAAGGTTCCGGATGCCCGTGAAGCCGGGCATGGCGTCGAGCTCCCGGCGCAGCGCCTCGACGGTCTTCGCGGCCGCCGCACCGCTCGTGTCGTCGAGCCGGAAGGCCAGCCTGTCGTAGCCCGGCTCGGCGCTCAGCGCTTCGACGGTCGCCGACGGCGCGTAGAGCACGATCAGGTCCTCGTCCTGCACGATCTCGCCTCCGTCGAGGCTGCGTCCGCGGCCGGCGATTGCGAGCTCCGCCTGCTCTACCGGCCCGGTCCGTCCGGCTCGACCGACGAGCATCAGGACGTCGCCCGAGTCGCCGTCGTAGACGCCGACGTTCGCGTCCTGGACGTCGGGAAGGACCTCGCCGGGCCCCGGGGTGGATCCCGATTCGACGCGGACGACGTCCACCGTCTGCCGCTCGAAGTCCCGCACGCCGATGACGAGCGCCGGAGCGCGCCGCTCGCCGACGAGCACCCGGACGTCCACGCTCGAGCGCGCCTCGACGGCGGCCACGTTCGGCACGGCCTCGAGAGCGGCGAGCTGCCGCGCCGAGAGCGGGAACGGCCGCATCGAGACGCTGATGTCGGCGAGGCGGCCCTCTCGGACCTCCTGCTGCATCGTGGCGTCGATCAGCGTGGGGACGGCCAAGAACGAGATGCTCGCGACCGCGAGCGCGAGCGTCGCGACGGCGAAGGTCGTCCTGGCCCGCCGCCGCGTCAGGTCGGTGATCGACTTGCGCAGCTGCGCCGAGACCATCGCGCGTTCCTCAGGTGGCCACGACGCCGTCGCGAATCGTGATGACCCGGTGCGCCCGCGCGGCGAGCTCGAGATCGTGCGTGACGTAGAGGACGGTCTTGCCCACGGCGTTCAGGCGCTCGAGCAGCTCGAACATCTCGTCCGCCGTGACGCTGTCCAGGTTCCCGGTCGGCTCGTCCCCGACCACGAGCCGGGGGTCGGCCGCGAGGGCGCGCGCGATGGCGACGCGCTGCTGCTCACCGCCCGAGAGCTCCGCCGGGAGGTTGTCGGCCTTGTCTCCGAGGCCGACGAGCTCCAGGTTGTGCCGGGCGCGCTCGTACCGCTCGCGCTGCGAGCCCCGGCGGGCGAAGTCGAGCGGCAGCACGGCGTTCTCGAGCGCGGAGAGCGTGGGTAGGAGCTGGAAGAACTGGAAGACGATGCCGACGTTCGCGCCGCGCCAGACGGCGAGCTGCTCCTCGCTCATCTCGTCGAGGCGGTGTCCGTCCACGGTGACCGTGCCCTTGGTGGGACGGTCGATGCCGGTGACGAGGTTCATGATCGTGGTCTTGCCGCTGCCCGACGGGCCGACGACGGCGACGAGCTCGCCCGGCTCGATCGAGAGGTCGACTCCGCGAAGCGCGCGGTAATCGACCTTCCCCATCCGGTACACCTTCTCGACGCCCGCCAGCTCGATCAGCGGGGCCGCTCTTGCGTCAGTCGGCAGTGCCGTCGTCTGGGTAGGAGCAACGCTCATGGCCCTCCAGAGGCTCCCCTCCATCCTTCAACCCGGCCGGCGACCGTCCATCAGGGAACACCCCGATGCGCGCTGCCGAATCATCCGCAAGATTGCAGAGGGTGATCTATGGCCACCAGGCTCCACTGGCCTATGCGGACACTTCTTGCCGCTGCGTCCGTGACGACGATGCTTCTGACATCCGGCGCTGCAGCTCCGTCGGCGATACCGACGCGGTACGTGCGCGCCACGAGCGGGCCGGTGCTCTCGCTCGCCGCCGACGGCGACCGCGCCGCCTTCGTCGTCGAGGGGCGTGTCAGGGAGTGTTGGAGCGTGATGGTCTGGCAGCCGCAACGGCGCCGGATCCACCAGCTCCGGTCGGCGGCGGCCTGCGAGTCGACGGACCGTGACCCGCGCCGGGGGACTCCGGAGGTCGCGCTCGGTGGAACGCGGGCCGCCTGGGTGGGGCGCACCGGGACGAACAACCTCTACACGGCGCTGGAGACGGCGACGCTCGCCCGCCCGAAGCCGGTCCGGGTCGCACTGGGCATAGCCGACGACGGCGTCGCCGGCATATTCGTCCACCGGCCGTTCGGAGACGGCAGCCTGCTCGCCTTCACACAGGACGAGCGCTGCCACCCCGACTACGAGCGGTATCTGTGCCCGCCTGGACGGAAGGTCGGCGACGTGTTCCAGGCGACCGTCCGGCGGGTGGTGGGGCCTCGTCTCGCCACAGCCGAGAGCGAGTTGACCCTGCTCGCCATCGACGCCGGGCGGATCGTGGTGCGTACGCAGTCCGGGATCACGCTCATGGACACCGTCGGCCGCGTGCTGCGACGGCTCCCCAGCGGCGCGCGCCGCGCGGCACTGTCGGGCGATCGCTTGGCGCTTCGAGCGGGCAGCGCGGTGGAGGTCTACAACACGCGCACCGGGTCGCGGACCGACCGGTTCCCGGCCGGCAGCGGCGTCAGCCTGGAGGACCTCGACGGAACAATCGTGGTCACCGCCCAAGGTGGCACCGTGGCCCTCCGCCGGCTCGGCGGCGGGCCGACGACCAGGCTCCACGTGGTCGGGAACGCCCTCGCGGCGCTCGAGCCGGCCGGCCTCTTCGTCGCCGGCTCCCGGCGCGTGATCTTCCTGCCGAGGAGCGAGGTCCTGCGGCGCCTCGGCGCGTAGAGTCCACGCCGTGCAGGTGAGCGCGCAGATCGCCTCGCTGCCCCTCGAGGAGCCATTCGTCATCGCTCGCGAGACGACCACCGAGGCGGAGGTCGTCTGGGTCGAGATCGAGCACGACGGCGAGCGCGGCTACGGCGAGGCGGCGCCGATCGAGCGGTACGACGAGTCGGGCGAGTCCGCCCTGGCATACGTGGAGGAGGTGGCAGACGCGCTCGGCGACGACCCGTTCGCGTTCGACGAGATCGAGAGCCGCCTGCCGGAGCGGGAGTTCGCCGCCCGCGCAGCGATCGACGCCGCGCTGCACGACCTCTGCGGGAAGCTGACCGGACTGCCGGTCTGGCGGTTCCTCGGCCTGCGGCGGGCCGGGCCGCCGACGAGCTGGACGATCGGCCTCGGGTCGCCGGACGAGATGGCCGGCAAGGCCCGGAGGGTCGACCGCTTCGCGAGCCTGAAGTTGAAGCTCGGCGGCCGGGACGGTCTCGACGTCGACCGCGTCCGAGCGGTCCGCGACGCCTGGCCGGGCCCGATCCGCGTCGACGTGAACGAGTACTGGACGCTCGACGAGGCGCTCGAGGCGATCCCGCGTCTCCAGGAGCTCGGCGTCGGCTACGTCGAGCAGCCGCTTCTGGCGGGCGATCCCGACGGAGCGCGGCTGAAGGAGGCCTCGCCGCTCCCGATCTACGTGGACGAGGACTGCCACACCCTCGCCGACGTCGCCGCCTGCGCGCAGCGCGCGCACGGGGTCAACATCAAGCTCGCGAAGTCGGGCGGGATCCGCGAGACGGTTCGCATGGCGCATGCGGCGCGGGCGCTCGGCCTGGGCGTGATGCTCGGCTGCATGGTGGAGTCCGGCCTGGGGATCGCGGCCGGAGCGGCGGTCGCCGGCCTCTGCGACCACGTCGATCTCGACGGCAACATCCTCATCGCCGACGATCCCTGGCCGGGCGTCGAGCTCGTCGACGGCGTGCAACTTCCCTCCCTGACCCCGGGACTTGGCGTCCGGCAAGAAGTACCTAGTCCTCGCTGAGGGCAAGTCGGGCGACCCGCACTACGGGAAGACGATGCGGGGCATCGTCGCCTACGCGCCCGACCCCGTCGTGGCGATCCTCGACTCCGAGCGGGCGGGGGAGAGCTACCGCCGGATCCCGATCGTCGCGTCGGTCGAGGAGGCGATGGCCCACGACCCCACCACGGCGACGGTCGGCGTCGCGACGCAGGGCGGCCGCTTCCCGCCCGCTTGGCGCGAGCTCCTGAAGGACTCGATCCGCGCCGGCCTCGACGTCGAGAGCGGCCTGCACGAGTTCATTTCGGACGATCCCGAGCTGCGCGCGCTGGCACGGGATCACGGGGTCGAGCTGCGCGACCTCCGGAAGCCTCCGCCCGACCTCAACGTGCCGACGGGCGAGAACCTGCGCGTCCGGGCGAAGATCGTTCTCACCGTCGGCTCCGACTGCGCGATCGGGAAGAAGACCGTCGCCGTCGAGCTCGACCACGCCGCGCGCGCGCGCGGCCTCAGGTCCGTCTTCGTCCCCACCGGCCAGACCGGGATCGCGATCGCGGGGTGGGGAATCGCGGTCGACGCCGTCGTCGCCGACTTCCTGGCCGGCGCTGCCGAGCGGCTCGTCGTCGAGGGCGCCGCGCGGGGCGGCGAGCTGCTCTGGGTCGAGGGGCAGGGATCCCTGGCGCACCCGGCGTATTCCGGGGTGACGATGGGCCTGATCCACGGCAGCGCGCCGCACGCGTACGTCCTCGTCCACAAGGCGCGGGCGACGCACGTCGAGGGCTACCCCGAGCATCCCTTGCCGGAGCTGCGCGACCTGATCGAGCTCCACGAGCGGTCGTCCTTGCGCCTGCGTCCCGCCAAGGTGGCGGCCGTCGCGCTCCATACGGGCGAGCTCGAGGAGGACGACGCCCGCGCCGAGATCGCCCGGGTCGCAGACGAGACGGGCCTGCCGACGGACGATCCCGTGCGCTTCGGCGCCGATCCACTCCTCGACGCCGTCCTGAAGGTCGTGCAAGACTGATGCGGTTTCGCTGAGGAATGAAGGGGTTTGCAGACATCGCCGTCGTGCTGGCCTGCGCCTGCGGGTTCCTCGCGCTGGCTGCGCCCGCCGATGCCGACGTGACGGTCGGCGTGGCGGACGACCGGGGCAAGCTCGCGGCCGACGGCGGCGCGCAGTTCCTGGCCGACATGCGCGACGTCGGGCTGACGGAGAACCGGATCACCCTCTCCTGGGATCCCGACCATCCGACCACGATCCGTGACCAGGAGGCGCTCGGCCGCTACATCGCGAACGCCACCGCGGCCGGCGTCCGCATCTCCATGGTGATCGCGCCCGGCCGCGCGCGCGCGCTCTTCGGGTCGACGTCGGCAACGAACCAATTCGTCGCCTTCGTCGCGCAGGTGGCGCGCACGTACCGGCAGGTGAAGGACATCGCGGTCGGCAACGAACCGAACCAGCCGCGGTTCTGGCAGCCGCAGTTCAGCACCCGCGGCGCCGGGCTCGCCTGCACGTCCTACGAGCGAGTCCTCGCCCAGGCGTACGACGCACTGAAGGCAGTCGACAGCTCGATCACGGTGCTGGGCGTCTCGCTCTCGCCGCGCGGCAACGACAACGCGCTGGCCGCGACGAACGCGTCGACCTCGCCGGTGCGCTGCATCCGGGACATGGGCGCCGCATACCGCGCGAGCCGCCGGCGCAAGCCGATCATGGACGAGCTCGCCTTCCACCCGCACCCGAACTCGAACACCGACTCGTTCCGCGTCGGCTACCGGTGGCCGAACGCCGGGACCCCGAACCTCGCGCGGATCAAGCAGGCGGTCTGGGACGCGTTCGCGGGGACGGCGCAGCCGATCTTCCAGGAGGCCGGCCGCCCCGTCTCGCGCGCCGCGCGCCCTCCGCTGCGCTTCCGCCTGAACGAGATCGGCTGGCAGACGGCGATCCCGGCCAGCTCAATAGACGCCTACTACGGCCGCGAGTCGGTTCCCCGTCTCGCCGACGACCGCCACCAGTCGGACCAGTATTCCGCGCTGATCCCGTACTTCGCCTGCGACGACTCGGTCCGCTCGATGCTCTACTACGGCCTCGTCGACGAGCCCGACCTCGAGCGCTGGCAGGCCGGCCTGATCCGCGCCGACGGGACCCGAAGGCCGTCGTACGGCACGGTGAAGTCGATGCTCGGGCGCGGGCTCGCGAAATGCACCCGCAAGCGCGTTGCCTGGCGCCATTCGATCGTCGTCGTCGGAGCGACGGCGAAGTTCGGCGAGCGGCGCCGGTCGGCCCGCGACACGAACTGGACGTTCGTGGCCAGCTCGGAGGAGGCAAGCCTCTTCTCGGCCGGGATGTACCGCCTGAAGAGCCGGCGGCTGAGCGCGACGGCGCGGAAGCGCCTCCTCGCCGCCGTCGGCGTGAAGAAGTCGCCGAAGCCCGTCCTCGCCGCGCGCGGCAAGGTGCGGGCGCACCAGGGGACGTTCGTCCGCTTCCGCCGAAAGCGCCTCGCGCCCGGCTACTACGTCTTCGCGATCCGACTGCGCGCGGAGATGAACCCGAAGCGGACGACCGCGCTCGTCTCGCGGCCGTTCGCGGTCGGGGCACCGCGCTGATGCGCGACCCGCGGCTCGACAACCTGGCCGAGCTGATCGCGGGCTACTCGCTCGACCTGCAGGAAGGGCACGTCTACCGGATCGACGGGGAGCAGGTGACGATCCCCCTCGCGGTGGCCCTCTACGCCGCCGCGATCCGGCGCGGGGCACATCCGTACACGAAGATCTTCCCTTCCGGCCTCGAGGAGCTCGAGCTCGAGTTCGCCTCGGACGAGCAGCTGTCGTACATCCCGGAGGTCGAGCAGCTCGCCAGCGAGTCGCTCGACGCCTGGACGTCGCTCTGGGGCACCACGAACACGCGCACGCTCACCCGCGCCGACCCCGACCGCCGACGCCTGCAGCTCTCGACCCACTACCGCATGGTCAACCGGCGGTGGGACCGGATCAGCGCGGGCGACCTGGCGTGGTGCGGGACGCTCTATCCGACGCAGGCGCACGCGCAGGACGCCGAGATGTCGCTGGCCGAGTTCGAGGACTTCGTCCACGGCGCCTGCCACACGCGGGAGGGCGACGACCCGATCGCGCACTGGCAAGCGATGTCGGAGACGCTGACCGCACGGGCGCGGGAGCTCGAGGGCGCCCGCGAGCTGCGGATCACCGGTCCCGACACCGACCTCACGCTGGTCGTCGAGGGCCGCCGGTGGCTGCCCTCGGACGGCAGACACAACATGCCCGACGGCGAGGTCTTCACGAGCCCCGTCGAGACGGGGACGAGCGGCGAGATCTTCTTCGCGTTCCCCTCCATCTTCCAGGGCCAGGAGGTCGAGAACGTGCGCCTCGGGTTCCGGGACGGCGCCGTCGTGGATGCCGAGGCCACGTCGGGCCAGACGTATCTCCGGTCGCTCCTCGACACCGACTCCGGAGCCCGCGTGCTCGGCGAGGTCGCGTTCGGCCTGAACTACGAGATCGACCGCTTCACCCGGAACATCCTCTTCGACGAGAAGATCGGCGGGACGATGCACGTCGCGCTGGGCGGGGGGTTCGACGAGGCCGGCGCGGAGAACAAGTCGGACCTGCACTGGGACCTGATCTGCGACCTGCGTCAGGAAGGCGAGGTGTACGCGGACGGTGAGCTCGTCTGGAAAGCCGGGTCGTTCCTGTCGGAGCCCGCGGTCGAGCGTGTCTGACGCGTTCCACGCGCTCCTCGCCGACGTCGTCGTCGGCTACTCGACCGAGGTCAAGCCCGGCGACGTCGTCCGCATCGAGACCTACGACCTCGCGACGACAGCCATGGTCCGGGAGACGTACGCGGCCGCGCTTCGCGCTGGCGGCCACCCGACCGCCAACGTCGTGCTCGACGCGAACGACGAGACGCTGCTGAAGGAGGGCAACGACAGGCAGGTCGAGTGGGTCCCGCCCGACCAGCGGTGGAACCTCGAGCACGGCGACGTCTGGATCGTCTTCGACGCGCCGACCAACACGAAGAGCCTCTCGAACGTCGACCCGGAGCGGATCTCCCGGCGGATGAAGGCGCGCCAGCCGCTCCAGTCGCTCTACCTGGAGCGCTCGGCGCGGGGCGAGTTCCGCTGGCTGATCTGCGGTCTCCCGACCGAGGCGTCGGCGCAGGACGCGGGGATGTCCCTGCGGCAGTTCGAGCAGGTGCTCCATCGCGCCGCGTTCCTCGACCAGGACGACCCGGTCGAGGCCTGGAAGCGCTTCGGCGACCGGCTGGAGAAGGTCGGCTCGCTGCTGGAGACGAAGCGAGAGCTGCGGATCGTCGGCGAGGACACGGACCTGACCCTGCGTGTCGACGGACGGACGTGGATCCGCTCGAAAGGGCTGCGCAACTTCCCCGACGGCGAGGTGTTCACCGGGCCGGTCGAGACGAGCGTCGAGGGCACCATCCGCTTCTCGTTCCCGGCGATCCTGCGCGGCCGCCAGGCGGAGGACGTTCGTCTCCGATTCGAGGGCGGCGAGGTCGTGGAGGCGACGGCGCGGCGCGGCGAGGACTTTCTCCGCGAGATGGTCGCCATGGACCACGGCTCCCGGCGTGTCGGAGAGGTCGCCTTCGGCATGAACGACGCGATCGGCGAGTTCACGGGGAACGTGCTGCTCGACGAGAAGATCGGCGGCACCGTCCACCTCGCCCTCGGCCGCTCGGTGCCCGGCACCGGCGGCGAGAACGAGTCCGGCCTGCACTGGGACATCGTCTGCGACCTTCGCGACGGGGGAGAGGTCTACGCGGACGGCGAGCTCGTCTACCGCGACGGCGCGTTCCTCGCGGCGAACGGCGGCAGCTGACGCGCGTCGCGGTCATCTCCGACACGCACATGCCGCGCGGTACGCGGCGCCTGCCGGCGGAGTGCCTTCGCCGGCTGTCGGAAGCCGATCGCATCCTCCATGCCGGCGACTTCACGACGGTCGAGGTGTACGAGGAGCTCGCCAAGCTCGCGCCGGTCGAGGGCGTCGCCGGGAACATGGACACAGCCGACCTCCGGTCGATCCTCCCGCCGAAGCTCGTCGTCGACGTCGAGGGCGTCCGCGTCGGCGTGGTGCACGACGCAGGGCCTGCCCACGGACGGGCCGGGCGGCTCGCTCAGGCCTTCCCCGGCTGCGCCGCGGTCGTCTACGGCCACACGCACGTGCCGGAGGCGACACTCGCCGGGGACGTCTGGATCCTCAACCCCGGCAGCCCGACGGAGCGCCGCTCCGCGCCTCACCACGGGATGATCGACCTGGAGGTGAGCTCGGGGCACCTTGACGTCCGAACATACGTTCTGTAGTATGCGAACGTATGTTCGTCCGAATCGCATTCGTCACGCTCCTCGTGATGGCGCTCGCCTGGAGCGTCCTGACCCGGGTTTCCGAGGCGACCGGCACGCCGCAGCCGTACCGCGTGCAGACCGGCGACACGCTGTGGTCGATCGCGGCCGACCACTACGGCGGCGACCCGCGGCAGGGCGTCTGGGAGATCCGTCGCGAGAACCGGCTCGGCGGCTCGACGCTGACGCCGGGGCAGGTCCTGCTGCTGCCCTAGCCGACCGCGTCGGCGAGGCCGACGATCGCGGCGTCGACCGGTATCTCGTCGAGGGATGGGCTTCCCCAAAGGGTGCGGCCCGGCTCGTGGGAAGGAGGCTCCTAGACTCTCCGCGTGGATCTCGACCTCGTCTTCCTCGGAACGTCGGGCTCGATGCCGACCGCGCAACGCGCGCCGAGCGCGATGCTGCTCCGGCGGGGGGGAGAGCGGCTGCTCGTGGACTGCGCGGAGGGGACGCAGCGCCAGCTGCTCCGGTCGAGCATCGGCCTGATCGAGCTGCGCGAGATCTTCCTCACCCACTACCACGCCGACCACTACCTCGGCCTCCCGGGGATGCTGAAGACGTTCGCGCTGCGCGGCAGAGAGCTGCCGATCACGATCTACGGGCCACACGGCCTCCACGACCTCTTCACGTCGCTCCGGCGGATCTTCGGGAAGCTCACGTACCGGTACGAGCTCGTGGAGCTCGACCCCGGCGAGGTTCTGGAGCGCGGGGAGTACGAGCTGGCGGCGTTCCCCGTCGACCACGGCGTGTCGGCGCTCGGCTACGCCTTCGTCGAGCGGCCGCGGCCGGGCCGGTTCGACGTGGCCACGGCCGACGCGCTCGGCGTGCCGGAAGGGCCGGAGCGCGGGGCACTCCAGGGCGGCGACTCGGTGACGCTGCCCGACGGACGCGTCATCACCCCGGATGCGGTGCTGGGCCCGTCGCGTCCCGGGCGGAAGGTCGTGATCGCGGCGGACACGGCGTACGCGCGGTCGGTCCTCGAGGCCGCACGCGGAGCCGACCTCCTCGTCCACGAGGCGACGTTCGCCGAGGAGGAGCGCGAGCGCGCGCACGAGACGCTCCACTCGACGGCGCTCGAGGCGGCGGAGATCGCGCGGACGGCGGAGGTCGGGATGCTGGCCCTCACGCACCTGTCGAACCGGTACTTCGGGGGCGAGATCGAGCGCGAGGCGCAGAGCGTCTTCCCGGACACGGTCGTGCCCCGCGACCTCGATATCATCGTCGTTCCGTTCCAGGAGCGGGGGACGCCGGAGCTCGTGAAGGGAGGAGCCACGCACAGGCATGCGCAAGCTCTAAGGCACGAGGCGGAGCCCGTTCCGACCGTCGAGGAGGCTCAGCGATGACGAGGATGGTGCAGGTCGCCGTCGCCGGCGACGTCACGGAGGCGGAGGAGCTCGAGTCAATGCTCCGCTCCGCCGGCATCGAGACCCAGCTCGAGCCCGCGACGGACCACCACCCGCGCGAGGTCGAGGACGCGCCGCAGAAGGTGCTCGTGCCCGAGAGCTCGCTCGAGGCGGCGATCCACGCGATCGAGTCCCTGAGCGATCCGGAAGACATCGTCTCGGACGCCTGACTACGGGCGGGTCGCTGCCCGCTACGACGAGCTGCGGCCGCAGGACGAGGGCTGGTGGACGCTCTTCGACGTGCTCGCGCGCGAGGGCGATCTTCCAGGCAGGCGCGTGCTGGACGTCGGCTGCGGAACCGGCCGCTGGGCGGAGGCGCTCGCGGAGCGCGGCGCCCGCGTCTGGGGTGTGGACGTCTCGCCCGAGATGGTGGAGCAGGCCCGCACGCGCGGCGTGAACGCGAAGGTGGCCGCCGCGGAGGCATTGCCGTTCAAGGACGGCTGGTTCGAGCGCGCCCTCGCGGTGCTCGTCGTCCACGTGCTCGACCGACCGCGGGCCTTCGCCGAGGTGCGACGCGTGCTGGCAGAGGACGGACGTCTCGCGATCGGCACGTTCGACCGCGCCCAGTTCGACGACTACTACCTCAACCCGTACTTCCCCTCGCTCGCCGACCTCGACCGGGCCCGGTTCCCCACGCCCGAGGCGCTGGAGGGCGAGCTGCGCGCCGCCGGGTTCGAGCCGCGCACGATCCCGCTGCGCCACATCGCCGTCCGCAGCCGCGAGTGGGTGCTGGAGCGGATCCGCGGACGCTTCATCTCCACGCTGCTCCTCCTCGACGAGGCTGAGTTCGCCGCCGGGCTCGAGCGCGCGGAACGTGAGCTGCCGTCCGAGGTAAAGGCCGAGCAGCATCTCCTGGCCGTCGTCGCGGACGCCGTCCGGGCCTCCTTGTAAGGTCCCGCTCGCTCCACGTCCTTTAACTCGGTCCCGCGAGGCCGGAAAGGAGAGCGGTTGACGCTGCCTGCCGAGACGAGCACCAAGATCCTGCTGGACGAGGCCGCGATCGCGAGGACCCTGACGCGGATCGCGCACGAGATCATCGAGGCGAATCCCGAGCTCGACCGGGTCGCGCTCGTCGGCATCCACACGCGCGGCGTCCCGATCGCGCAGCGCCTCCGACGACTGATCCACGAGTTCAGCGGCGAAGAGGTCGCCTCGGGCTCGCTCGACATCACCTTCTACCGCGACGACGTCCAGGTTCGCGGCGGCGAGCCGCCGCGGCAAGCGCAGCCCGTCGTCCGCTCCACACGGCTCGAATTCCCGCTCGAGGGGATGACGTGCGTCCTGGTCGACGACGTCCTCTACACGGGGCGCACGATCCGCGCGGCGATCGAGGCGCTCTTCGACTATGGCCGCCCCGCGCGGGTACAGCTCGCCTGCCTCGCCGACCGCGGCCATCGCGAGCTTCCGATCCGTCCCGACTACGTCGGCAAGAACCTGCCGACCTCCCGCGGCGAGCGAATCCAGGTCCAGCTCGTCGAGGTCGACGAGGTCGACCGCGTCCTGCTCGTCCCAAGCCCGGAAGAGGAGTCCTGATGGGTGACATCCGCGTCATGCGCGACGACCTGCTGCCGCCGCCACCGACGGAGCGGCGGCACCTGCTGTCTGTCGCAGACCTGTCCCGCGAGGACATCGAGCGCCTGCTCGGCACCGCCCGCAACTTCGCCCGCTCGCTCGAGCGGGAGATGAAGAAGCTGCCGACCCTGCGCGGCCGGCTCGTCGTCAACGTCTTCTACGAGTCGTCCACGCGGACGTCCTCGAGCTTCGAGCTCGCAGCGAAGCGGCTCTCGGCGGACACGATGTCGATCAAGGCCTCCGGCTCGGCGGTCGACAAGGGCGAGTCGCTGAAGGACACGGCCCTGACGCTCGGAGCGTACGACCCGGACGTCATCGTCATGCGGCACCCCCAGATCGGCGCCTCGCACTTCGTCGCCAAGGTGACGTCGGCGCACGTCGTGAACGCCGGCGACGGGAAGCACCAGCACCCGACCCAGGCGCTGCTCGACCTGTACACGCTCCGCGAGGAGTTCGGGCGCCTCGAGGGCCTCCACGTGGCGATCGTCGGCGACGTGCTCCACTCGCGCGTCGCGCGCTCGCTCGTCCAGGCGCTCCACCTCGTCGGCGCGCGGACCACGCTCGTCGGGCCGCCGACGCTGCTCCCGCGCGGGGTGGAGGCGATGGGCTGCGAGAGCTCGACGGACATCGGCGCGATCGCCGCTGCCGACGTCGTCTACGTCCTCCGGATGCAGCGCGAGCGCATGCTCGAGGGCGCGAACTACGTCCCGAGCCTCCGCGAGTACACCGAGCGCTGGGGTGTGACGCCGGAGCGGCTGCGCGCGGGCCAGAAGGTCATGCACCCCGGCCCGATGAACCGCGGCGTCGAGATCGACCCGCGCGTGGCCGACGCGGCCGACGCGCTGATCGAGACGCAGGTGCGCGCCGGGCTCGTGACGCGCATGGCGGTGCTCTACGACCTGCTGACGGGCGGTCCGGTCGGGGTCAAGGCCGCGCAGCTGACGGAGGTGGCGTGATGCTCTGGGCAAAGCAGGCGCCCGGCGAGAACCTCATCGTCCGAGGTGCGCGCGTCCTGGACCCGGACGGCGGCGTGGACGGCGTCCTCGACGTCCGGATCGACGACGGCACGATCGCGGAGCTGGGCTCGCGGCTCGACCCGAACTCCCACCGCGTGGTCGAGGCTGAGGGACTCACGCTCGCGCCGGCTTTCGTCGACCCCCACGTCCACCTGCGCACCCCCGGACGCGAGGACGAGGAGACGATCGCGAGCGGTACACGGGCCGCCGCGGCCGGCGGGTACTGCGCGATTCTCGCGATGCCCAACACCGACCCGGTCGTCGACTCCGCATCCGTCCTCGGCTCGCTGGCCGAGGACGCCCAGGCGGAGGCGGAGATCCCGGTCGGCTTCCTCGCCGCGATCAGCAAGGGCCAGGAAGGCGCCGAGCTGACGGAGATGGCGGAGCTCGCCGACGCCGGAGCAGCCGGCTTCAGCGACGACGGGCGTCCCGTCACCGCACCCGGCCTCATGCGCCGCGCGCTCCAGTACGGCGCCGTGACCGACCGCCCGCTCGCCGTCCATTGCGAGGAGCCGACGCTCTCGTGCAGCGGTCAGATGCACGAGGGCGCCGTCTCGGCGGAGCTCGGGTTCGCCGGCTACCCCTCGGTCGCCGAGAGCCTGATGGTCGAGCGGGACCTGTCCCTCGCGGCCTACGAAGGGCGGCCGGTGCACCTCTTGCACCTCTCCGCCCGCGAGTCGGTCGACGCCGTCCGCGCGGCGCGCGCGGCCGGCGTGAAGGCGACCGCCGAGGTGACGCCGCACCACCTCTGCCTCACCGACGACGCAGTCCGCTCGCTCGACTCGAACCTGAAGATGAACCCGCCGCTCCGCTCGGCCGACGACCGCGCGGCACTCGTCGAGGGGCTCCGGGACGGGACGATCCAGGCCATCGCGACGGACCACGCGCCCCACGCGCGGCACGAGAAGGAGGTGCCGTTCGAGGCGGCGCCGTTCGGGGTGACCGGCCTCGAGACGGCGTTTGCGGCCCTGTACACGCACCTCGTCGAGCCGGGGCTCGTCGCCCTCGAGCTCCTGATCCGCCGGATGTCCTCGGGCCCGGCCGAGATCTTCGGCCTGCCCGCGCCGCGAATCGCCCCGGGCGAGCCCGCGAATCTCGTGCTGCTCGACACCCGCGCCGGCTGGCGCGTGCAGGAGAACGATTTCCGCTCCCGCTCGACGAACTCGTGGCTCCTCGGCGAACGGCTGACCGGCCGGGTGCGGATGACCGTCGCAGCCGGGCGGACGGTGTTCGAGGGATGAGCGGCTTCATCGTCCTCGAGGACGGCAGCCTCTTCCGCGGCGAGTCGGTCGGCGCGCCCACATTCGCCTTCGGCGAGGCGGTGTTCACGACGGCGATGACGGGCTACCAGGAGGTGGTCACCGACCCGAGCTTCGCGGAGCAGCTCGTCTGCTTCACCGCGCCGATGGTCGGAAACTACGGCGTCGACCCGGTCCGCTCGGAGTCGGGCCGTGTGCACGCACGCGGCGTGCTGATGCGTGAGGCGCGGGGGCCGGCGTGGACGGACTGGCTCCACGACCGCGGGATTCCGGCGTTGACGGGAATCGACACCCGTTCCCTCGTGCTCCGGCTGCGGGACGGCGGGTCGATGCGGGCGGCGATCGTGGCGGGCGACGCGTCCGTCGACGAGACGCTGAGGGCCGTGCGCGAGCAGCCGTCGATGGCGGGACGCCCGCTCGCCGCCGGTGTCTCGTGCGAAGAGGCCTACGTGTTCGCGGACCGGGGTCGCGCGCGGATCGCCGTCGTCGACTATGGCTGCAAGCGCTCGATCCTGCGGCGGCTCGCGAAGGCCGGTGCGGCCGTGACGGTCGTCCCCGCCACCGCGGCCGCCGACGACCTCACGGCATTCGACGGCGTCGTCCTCTCGAACGGGCCTGGCGACCCGGAGCCGCTCGCGGCCCAGGTGGAGACGGTGAGGGCGCTCCTCGGCGGCGTGCCGGTCTTCGGGATCTGCCTCGGGCACCAGCTGCTGGCGCGCGCCACGGGCCACGAGACGTTCAAGCTGCGCTTCGGCCACCGCGGTGCCAACCATCCCGTGCTCGAGAAGGCGACCGGCCGGGTGCTCGTCACGGCGCAGAACCACGGCTTTGCGGTCAAAGCCGCGGCGGGCAGGGAGGCGACGCACGTCTCGCTCTACGACGGCACCGTCGAGGGCCTGGACTTCCCCGAGCTCGGCGCCCGGTCGGTGCAGTTCCACCCCGAGGCGGGGCCGGGCCCACACGATGCCTGGCCGCTGCTCGAGGACTGGGTCGAGGAGGTGTGCGCGCGGCATGCCAAGGCGGCGTGATCTCGGCTCGATCTGCGTGATCGGCTCCGGGCCGATCGTGATCGGGCAGGCGTGCGAGTTCGACTACTCCGGCTGCCAGGCCCTCAAGGTGCTCAGGGAGGACGGGTTCCGGACGATCGTCGTCAACTCGAACCCGGCGACGATCATGACCGACCCCGGGTTCGCCGACCGCACGTACGTCGAGCCGCTCGATCTCGACGGCGTTGCGGGCGTCCTCCGGCGGGAGCGGCCGGATGCGCTGCTCCCGACCCTGGGCGGGCAGACGGCGCTCAACCTCGCGCTCGAGCTGGCGGAGGCCGGCGTGCTGGACGAGCTCGGCGTCGAGCTGATCGGCGCCGGCCTCGACGTCATCCGCCGGGCCGAGGACCGCGAGCTCTTCCGGGAGACCGTCCGGCTCGCCGGCTACCGCGTTCCCGCCTCGACCGTGGTCACCGGCTGGAAGGACGTCCCGCGCGAGCTCACCTTCCCGGTCGTTCTGCGGCCGGCGTTCACCCTCGGAGGCCACGGCGGCGGCACCGCGCACTCCGAGGGGGGACTCGTCGAGCTGCTCGAGCGCGGTCTCGCCGAGAGCCCCGTCGGCCAGGTGCTCGTGGAGGAGTCCCTGATCGGCTGGGACGAGTTCGAGCTCGAAGTCATGCGCGACCGCAACGACAACGTCGTCATCGTCTGCTCGATCGAGAACCTCGACCCGATGGGCGTCCACACGGGCGACTCCGTGACCGTGGCCCCGCAGATGACCCTCTCGGACGAGGCTTACCAGGAGCTGCGCGACGCCGCCGCCGCGATCGTCAGGGCGGTCGGCGTCGAGACGGGCGGCGCGAACATCCAGTTCGCCCGCGACCGCGAGACGGGCTCGCTGCGCGTGATCGAGATGAACCCGCGCGTCTCGCGCTCCTCGGCGCTGGCGTCGAAGGCGACCGGATATCCGATCGCGAAGGTCGCGGCCAAGCTCGCGGTCGGCTACACCCTGGACGAGATCCCGAACGACCTCACCGGGACGACCCCCGCGAGCTTCGAGCCGACGCTCGACTACGTCGTCGTCAAGTTCCCGCGGTTCTCGTTCGAGAAGTTCCCCGGCGCGGACCGAACGCTCGGCACGCAGATGAAGTCGGTCGGCGAGGCGATGGGCATCGGGCGGTCGTTCTCGGAGGCGTTCCTGAAGGCACAGCGGGCCCGCGAGCTGGACGACGGCTGGGAGCCGCGGAACCTGCATCCGTGGTTCGAGGCCGAGCTCGAAGCGGCGCGTCGCGTGCTGGAGCGGGTCGGCTCGCTCGATTCGCTGGTTGCGGACGACTGGACGCGGCTCAAGCGCGCCGGTTGGTCGGACCGCGCGATCGCCGACCACTGCGGCACGAGCGAGGAGCTCGTCAGGGCGAGACGGCGGTCGTGGGGCGTGCGGCCGGCCTTCCGGCGGGTCGACTCGTGCGCAGGCGAGGTCGAGGCCGCGTCGACCTACTACTACTCGACCTGGGGAGAGGCCGACGAGCCCCCAATGGCATCCGCCCTGGAATCAGGCCGGAGCGTCGTGATCCTCGGCTCGGGCCCGAACCGGATCGGCCAGGGCATCGAGTTCGACTACTGCTGCGTCCACGCGGCGCGGAGCTTCCGCGAGCTCGGGTTCGAGACGGTGATGGTCAACTGCAACCCGGAGACCGTCTCCACCGACTACGACACCTCCGACCGCCTGTACTTCGAGCCGCTCGGGGTGGAGGAGGTGCTGGCGATCTGCGAGCGGGAGCAACCGGTCGGGGTCGTGATCCAGTTCGGCGGCCAGACGCCCCTGAAGCTCGCGCGGGCGATCGAGGACGCCGGCTACCGGATCCTCGGGACCCCGTTCGACGCGGTCGACCTGGCGGAGGACCGGGAGCGGTTCGGCGCGCTCTGCCGTGAGCTCGGGATCGAGGTCCCGGCGTGGGGCATGGCGAGCAGCCAGGCGGACGCCGTCGGCGTCGCGGAGGAGATCGGCTACCCGGTGCTCGTGCGCCCCTCATACGTTCTCGGAGGTCGCCAGATGGTCGTCTGCTACGACCCGGAGACGGTCGCCTCGAGCGTGCCGGCCCGGTCGCGGGTGCTGGTCGACCGGTTCCTCGAAGGCGCGCTCGAGATCGACGTCGACGCACTGTGCGACGGACGGGAGACCTTCGTCGCAGCCGTCATGCAGCACGTGGAGGAGGCCGGCGTCCACTCGGGCGACTCGAGCTGCGCGCTCCCGCCGCCGTCGCTGGACGAGCGGGTGCGCGCCGAGATCGACGACATCGTGACGACGCTCGCTCCCGCGCTCGGCGTGGTGGGACTCGTCAACGTCCAGCTCGCCGTCCTCGACGGACGTGTCTTCGTGATCGAGGCGAACCCGCGCGCCTCGCGGACGGTCCCGTTCGCGAGCAAGGCGATCGGGGTGAACCTGGTCCATGCCGCCTGCCGGCTCGCCGGCGGGGCACGCATCGCGGATCTGGGCCTCGACGCGGTCCGGGAGCCCGCGGAGGTCAGCGTCAAGGCGGCTGTCTTCCCGTTCCAGCGCTTCCCCGGCTCCGACCCGGTGCTCGGCCCGGAGATGCGCTCGACCGGCGAGGTGATGGCGAGCGCCGCCGACTACCCGACCGCGCTCGCGAAGGCCGAGCGGGCCGCCGGCCGGCCGCTGCCTTCGGGCGGCACCGCGTTCCTGTCGGTCTGCGACACCGACAAGGACGCCGTCGTCCCCGTCGCCGCGGCGCTCGCCGACCTCGGCTTCGGCCTCACCGCGACGAGCGGGACCGCGCGCGTGCTCGCCGCCGCGGGCCTCGCCGTCGACCACGTCCGCAAGGTCACCGAGGGCGGGGAGGGGGCGACCGTCGTCGACCTCCTCCGGCGCGGCCGCTGCGACCTCGTCGTGAACACGCCCCAGGGCTCGGGGGCCCGCACCGACGGCTACCGGATCCGCGACGCCGCGCTCGTCGCCCGGATCCCGTGCATCACGACCCTGAGCGGCGCCGCGGCGGCGGTCCACGCGATCGCCCACGCGCGCGGAGAGGCGGTCGTCTCGCTCCAGGAGAGGATCGATGCGCAGGCGCGACCGGCATAGCGTCGTCGCGACCGAGGCGGTCGGCCCGTACACGCTGCTCCGCATCGAGCGGGGTGGGCTCGACCCCGGGATCCCCGGCCAGTTCTTCATGCTCGAGGCGCCGGGGCGCGTGCTGCCGCGGCCGATGAGCCTCTGCCTGGCGTCCCGCGGCGAGCTCTGCTTCCTCTTCGAGCCGATCGGCCCCGGAACCCGGGCGCTCGCCGAGCTCGAGCCGGGCGACCGCATCGGCGTCCTCGGGCCGCTGGGAAACGGCTTCCGGCTCGACGTGGGCCGTCCGCTGCTTGTCGGCGGCGGGATCGGGATCGCGCCGCTGCCGTACCTCTCGAGGGCGATCGGCCGGCCCCCCGCGATCCTGGGCTTCCGAAGCGAGCATCACGCGGAAGCGGCCGAGCTCGTCCCGAACGCCCAGGTGGTCGTCGAGCCGACCCTCGTGACCGAGCTTCTCGAGCCAGGCCGCGACGTGCTTGCGTGCGGGCCTGAGCCGATGCTGCTAGCGATCCGCGGGTTGGCGCCGGATGCCCAGCTGGCCTGGGAGGCGCCCATGGCGTGCGGCTACGGCGCGTGCTACGGCTGCGCCGTCGAGGTCGACGGCCAGTACAAGCGCCTCTGCCTGGAAGGACCCGTCCTTGCTGCTTAACGCGTCGGGCTGCCTGGACGCGCTCGCGGCGCCCGGCGTCGCCCGGTCGCTCGACGCATTCGTGACGAAGACGGTGACGCCGGAGCCGCGCGCAGGCAACGAGCCGGTCCGGATCGCCGAGACCGATCACGGGATGCTGAACTCGATCGGGCTGCAGAACCCCGGCCGCGACCGCTTCCTCGCGGACGTCCTGCCGCGGCTGCGCGAGCTCGGCGTGCCGCTCTGGGTCTCGGTCGGCGGGTTCGCCGCAGAGGAGTACGCCGAGACCTGCTCCCTGCTCGAGGACGTGACGATCGAACTGAACCTCTCCTGCCCGAACGTCGACGAGGCGCCGGAGTCCGCCGCGGAGATCGTCGCCGCCTGCCGTGCGGCAACCCGGCTGCCGCTCTACGCGAAGCTCTCGCCCGCCCAGCCGGACATCGGCGAGGCCGCGCGCGCCGTGCAGGCCGCCGGCGCCGACGGGCTCTCGCTCGTGAACACGATCCGCGGTCTCGAGCTCGATCCACGCACGCTCCGGCCTAGGCTCGCGCGCGGCGTCGGCGGCTACTCGGGCCCAGCGCTCAAGCCGATCGCGCTGGCCGCCGTCTACGCGGCGTTCCGGGCGACGCGGATGCCGATCGTGGGCATAGGCGGCATCCGAAGCGGACGGGACGCGGCCGAGTTCGTCGCGGCCGGGGCGAGCGCGGTGGCGGTCGGGACCGCGCTCTTCGCCGACCCCTCGGCGCCGGTCCGGATCCGCCAGGAGCTCGCCGAGGTCGCCGCGTCGCTCGGGGTTTCGAAGCCTTCGGAGCTGCGCGGACTCGCGCACGAGGCCGACTCACGACTCCTGCCGCCAATCCTGACAACAGAGAAATTTCCTGCATTTCAGGCGAATTGATCGCTCTTGACAAGCTGTTAGTATCCCGCGCCGTGGCCTCCGTGAAGACTCAGGCCCAGGCGCCGGCCCGGTCACGCGACCAGCGCATGGAGGCCCTACAGCGCGCAAATGACATCCGCGTGAAGCGGGCGCAGCTGAAGCGGGACCTCAAGAACGGCATCGCCGATATCGAGGAGATCCTCGAGAAGCCGCCCGAGTACGTGGCCACGGCGAAGGTGTTCGACATCCTCATGGCGGTGCCGAAGTTCGGGCGCGTGAAGGCCACGAGGTTCCTGACCCAGGCGCGAATCAGCCAGTCCAAGACCGTGGGAGGCCTTTCGGACCGCCAGCGGGCCGAGCTCATTGGCCTCTTCAGGCGTTAGTAGCCCCCCGGTCGTCGTCGTCACCGGGACCTCGGGCGCCGGCAAGGGCTCGATCGAGCGGATCCTGCTCGAGCGGATGCCGGAACTGGAGCTCGCCGTCTCCGCCACGACGCGCGAGCGCCGCCCGGCCGAGGAGAACGGCAAGCACTACTGGTTCATCTCCGACGAGGAGTTCGACCGCAAGCTCGCGGAGAAGGGCTTTCTCGAGTACATCACGTTCCCGTGGGGGCAGCGGTCGGGGACGCTCCGTTCGGAGATCGACCGGATCAGAGCGGGCGGCCGGATCCCGCTCCTCGACCTCGAAACCGACGGCGCGCGCTACCTGCAGGAGAAGCTGCCCGAGGCGGTCACGATCTTCGTCACGGCGCCGACGTTCGAGGAGCTCGAGCGCCGGCTACGGGCCCGCGCGACCGAAAGCGCCGGCGAGATCGGGGAGCGCCTCCAGCTCGCGCGCGAGCAGCTCTCCGAGGCCGACCTCTTCGACCACGTGATCGTCAACGACGATCTCGAGCGCGCGGCGGACGAGGTCGAGGAGATTGTCCGGGAGCGGATCGCCGCTACCATGGCCTCGTGATCTCTCCGAGAGTCGACAAGCTGTTGAAGAACGTCCCGGACCGCTACGGCCTGGTGCTGGTGGCAGCCAAGCGCGCGAGGCAGATCAACAACTACCACCACCAGCTGGGCGAAGGCACGTTCGAGGACTTCCCGCCGCCGCTCGTCGAGTCCCGCTCGAAGAACTACCTCACGATCGCCCTCGAAGAGGTTGCCGAGGGCAAGATCAAGCACGAGTACAAGAAGTAGGTAGCCCCCGATGGCGCGCGTCCTGGTCGGTGTCACCGGGGGGATCGCCGCCTACAAGGCGTGCGAGTTGGTGCGCCTCTTCGTCAAGGCCGGCCACGAGGTCGTACCGCTCGTCACCCCGGGAGCCGACCGTTTCGTCCGGGCCGAGACCTTCTACGCGCTCGCCCGCCGGTCGCCCGAGGGCGGGCCCTATCCCCATCTGCAGCGCGCCGACCTCTACGTGATCGCGCCGCTGACGGCGAACACGCTCGCGCAGCTCGCGCACGGGCTTGCCACGAACATCGTCGCCGAGGCCGCGCTGGCGCACGACGGGCCGCTGCTGGTCGCGCCGGCGATGAACACGCGGATGTGGGCTCACCCGGCGACGCAGGCGAACGTCGAGACGCTCCACGCCCGAGGCGTCGAGCTCGTCGGCCCGGAGGAGGGCGAGCTGGCCGAGGGCGAGGAGGGCGCCGGCCGCATGGCCGAGCCTGTGGACATCTTCGCGCGCGCCGAGGCCCTTCTGACCCCACGTAACACTGTGTTACTTGGAAAGACGGTGGTCGTTACGGCCGGTGGTACACGGGAGCCGATCGACGCCGTCCGCTTCGTCGGCAACCGCTCGTCGGGCCGCATGGGCGCTGCGCTCGCGGTCGAAGCCCGGAGGCGCGGCGCCGAGGTGACGCTGATCGCGTCGAACCTGAGCATCGCGCCGCCCACAGGGGTCGAGGTCGTCCAGGCGCCGACCGCGTCCGACGTGGCCCGCGAGACGCTGGCGCGGGCGGACGCCGACGTCGTGGTCATGGCCGCCGCCGTCGCCGACTACCGGCCGGCGGAGGCGCGCCCCGACAAGCGGCCAAAGGACACGGACGCCTGGCGACTGGAGCTCCAGCCGACCGAGGACGTCCTGAAGGCGCTCGGCTCGCAGCCGGCCAACGGCCGCATCCTCGTCGGTTTCGCGGCCGAGACCGGCGGCGACGGTCTCGCCCGCGCCAGGGAGAAGCGGACCGGCAAGAATGCAGATCTGGTCGTCTACAACGATGTGGCCGCGTCCGATCTGGGGTTCGACTCGGCCGACAACGAGGTCGTACTGATTTCCGAGGCAGGGGAGCGAAAGGTGGAGAGGGCACCGAAAGCGCAGATCGCGACCGAGATCTGGGACGAGGTCGAGCGGCTGCTCGGAGAGAACGGTGGCAGAGCGGCGGGCTGAGGAACGCCCGCTGTCGGTCGAGGTCTCCGGCGAGACACTCGCGCGGATCACCGACAACGTCGCGCAGGTCGTCCACGCGCCTCCAGAGACCCTCCGCCTCGCCGTGCTCTCGCTCGTCAGCGAGGGACACCTGATCATCGAGGACTTCCCCGGCGTCGGCAAGACGATGCTCGCGAAGGCGCTCGCGCGCTCGCTCGACTGCTCGTTCTCACGCATCCAGTTCACCCCCGACCTGCTCCCGTCGGACGTGACCGGCGTAAACGTCTTCGACCAGCGCACGAACGAGTTCGAGTTCCGGCCCGGGCCGGTGTTCGCGAACCTGCTCCTCGTCGACGAGGTCAACCGCGCGTCCCCGAAGACCCAGGCGGCGCTCCTCGAGTGCATGCAGGAGAACCAGGTGACGGTCGACGGCGTGAGCTACCCGCTCGGACGGCCGTTCATGGTGCTCGCGACGCAGAACCCGATCGAGTACGAGGGCACGTACCCGCTGCCCGAGGCCCAGCTCGACCGCTTCACGATGCGGCTCTCGATCGGCTACCCGCCGCTCGCGGACGAGGCGCGGATGCTGAACGAGCAGACGAGCGAGCCGCCGCTCGAGACGCTCGAGGCCGTGTCGAGCACCGCGGAGATCGTCGCCCTCATCGAGGACGCGAAGCGGGTCTTCGTCGAGGAGGCCGTGAACCGGTACGTCGTCGCGCTGCTCCGCCACACCCGCAGCGACGAGCGGCTGTACCTCGGCGCCAGCCCCCGGGCGGGCATCGCGCTCCTTCGCGTCGCGAAGGCGCGGGCGATCTCCGAGGGCCGTGAGTATGTCCTCCCCGACGACGTGAAGGCCGTCGCCGAGCCGGTGCTCGGCCACCGGCTGATCCTCGGCCCGGAGGCGCGGGCCGCGGGACTTGGCGCCGCCGAGCTGATCGCCGACGCCGTCGCGCGCACGCCCGTTCCCGTCTAGTCGGTGCTCCTCCAGGCGATACACGCCTACTTCCGGCCCGCGATCACACGGCGCCAGAGCCGACCCTCCTTCTCACCAAGGCTAACCAGCCTTGGCTCATCGGAGTGCGCGCTCTGGCTTGGTGCTCGCGATCCGGAAGCGGGGCAGTACGACCTGAAGGAGCACTGATGCTGACGCGCCGGGGTCGCTTCACGCTGGCGCTGGGCGGAGGGACGTACCTCGGCGCCTGGGCGTTCGGCGCCCACGTGCTCTATGCGCCCGCCGTCGGCGTCCTCCTCGCCGTCGGCGCCGCGATCGTCTGGACGAACGCGCTGGCCCGCCCGCTCAGCCTTCACCGGGAGCTCGAGCGCGACCGGCCGCTGGAGGGCGACGACGTCTCCGTCCGTGTCGAGCTCGAGGCCGACGGCGGCGTCATCCCCGCGACGGTGCTGCTCCACGAGCCGGTCGGACGGCTGGGCGAGCAACAGGTCGTGGTCGCCCGCGACGGCCGGTTCCTGCGCGCCGTCTACCGCCTCAGGCGCGTGCCCCGGGGGCGCTACCGGTTCACGGGCGCCCGCGCCGTCGTCGAGGACCCGTTCGGCCTCGCGAAGCGCGTGCAGCCGCTCGCCGACTCGGCGCCGCTGCTCGTGTACCCCCGCCTCGCGCGCCTGAACGTCCTCTTCGCGGAGCGCGGGCTCCGAGCGCACGGCGCCGGCCGCATCCTGCTGCGGCGCCCGGCCGGCTTCGAGCTCCACAGCGTGCGCGAGTACCAGAGCGGCGAGTCGCTCCGCCGGGTGCACTGGCCGTCGACGGCACGCCGGCAGCAGCTGATGGTGAAGGAGCTCGAGGACGCCCCGCGGGACGAGATCGTCGTCGTCCTCGACGCGGAGGCAGGACACGGCGTCGGACGGCCGGGCGACTCGAGCTTCGACGCGCAGGTCCGCGCGGCGGGCTCGCTCCTCTGGGCGCACGCGCGGCGCGGTCGGCATGCCCGCCTCGTCGTGACGAGCGGGAGCGCCGACGACTCGGTCTCCGTGCGGAGCTACGAGCGCGACTGGCCGCGGACGCTCGAGATCCTCGCGACGGCGGAGCAAAACGGCCGCCGTCCCGCCGAGTCGCTGCTCGGCGACCACTCCGGGGCCGCGACGCACGCGCGTGACCTCGTGGTCGTGACGTCGGCGCTCCGGACGCCGCTCGTGGAGGCGCTCGTCTCCCGGGCCGGAGCGCGCCAGCAGGTTTCCGTCGTCTACGTGGACGCGCCGAGCTTCGCCGGGCGGCGGCGCCGCGCGCTCGGGGCGGAGCCGTCGGTGCTGCGGCTCGAGTCCGCGGGCATCCCGGTCGCGGTGCTGCGCCGCGGAGACGACCTCGAGGGCGCCCTCGGCGGAGCCGAGGCGGGAGCGGCCCATGGCTAGGACGGCGCTGCTCGCGCTGCTGCCGGCGCTGCTGATCATGAGCGGGTGGCAGGGCCTCGAGGAGCCGGTGCAGGGTGCCGAGTTCGCGCTGGCCGCGGTGCTCGCCGTCGCGGCTGCGATGGTTCCGCGCCGCCGCTTCCGGATTCCCGCGATGATCGCCGCCGGCGTCGCCGTCGTCTCGGTCGCGTTCGACCTCTCGCCGCTCGACGCACGCCCGTTCGACGCCGACCACGACTTCTTCGGCCCGGTCCTCACGAAGTTCGGCGGCGGCGTGCTCGACTTCTACGAGGTCGGACTCCGGTTCGACCCGGCTGAGCGCCCGGGCATGCACGGGGCGATCGTCGTCGCGGTGTTCGCGTTCACCCTCCTGACCACGCTGGCAATCGCGGGACGCCGGCCGATCCTCGCTGCAGCGACGACCTTCGCCGGCGCAGCGTGGCCGGTGACGCTCGTCCCCGAGGCGGCGTCGACGCTGCGCGGCGCGCTGCTGCTCGCGACCGCGCTCCTGCTCCTCGCCGCGCTCCGGTCCGGCGCCCGCCCGGGAAGCAGCCAGGCGCTCCTCGTCGGCGCGGGCGTGCTGGTCGCCGCGCTCGTCGCCGTCAGCTCGCCGTCGGTCGCGAAGGGCGGCTTCCTCGACTGGCAGAGCTGGGAGCCGTACGTCCGGGACGCGAAGCCGGTGAGCGTCCAGTACGTGTGGGACTCGGACTACGACGGCATCGACTTCCCGAAGACCGCGACGACCGTGCTCAAGGTCAAGGCGCCGCGGAACGCGCCGTACTGGCGCGCCACGACGCTCGACGTCTTCCTCGACGACGTCTGGCAGGAGGACGCCCCGCTGATCGAGCCCGTCCGCGGAGCAGGGCTCGACTCGCTGCTCAACGACCCGCTCCTACCGTCGGCGGCACGGGATGCCGGGAGCTGGCTGAAGCAGGACGTCATGGTCGAGGCGCTGCAGGACACGCACCTGATCGGCGCGAGCGTGCCCGTGGCCTTCGAGGAGCGTCGCGCGGGCTCCTACGCGTCGGGAATCGGGTACGTCGGCCGGCTCGAGCGCGGCCAGAAGTACTCCGTCTGGAGCTACGTCGCGCGGCCGACGCCCGGCCAGCTCGCCCGCTCGCGACCCGTGTATCCGGCGGAGATCCTCTACGACAGCCCGTTCCTGAGCGTAGGCAGCTACTACGGCGTGCCGCCGTTCGGAACATCCGGCCGCGAGCCGGCAGTCGAACAGCTGTTCACGAGCGAGGAGCTCGCCCCGTACGAGCCGCTGTACCGGCAGGCGCTGCGCGTCGTCGGCCGTCCGCCCAACCCGTACGCGGCGGCGGTCGCGCTCGAGGCCTGGTTCCGGTCGGGCGGCGACTTCACCTACGACGAGCACCCGCCGCGCGGCACCGGCGCACCGCCGCTCGTCGCCTTCGCCACCGGCCACCACCGCGGGTACTGCCAGCACTTCGCGGGCGCGATGGCGCTCATGCTGCGCTACCTGGGGATCCCGGCGCGCGTCGCCGCCGGGTTCACGAACGGCACGTTCGACGACGGGGACCGCGAGTGGACGGTCTCCGACACGAACGCGCACACCTGGGTCGAGGTTTGGTTCCGCGGCTACGGCTGGGTGCCGTTCGACCCGACGCCTGGCCGCGGACGGCTGCGCGGCGAGTACACGTCGTCCTCGCTCTTCTTCGACGCCCCGGCAGCGACGGCCGCCTTCGCCGGCGCGGCGGCGGCGCTCGGGCTCACCGTCCTCCGCAACCGGCTCGGCGGGTCGGCAGCTTCGCCCGACGACCGCCCGCGCGGCCCAGACTCCGGATTCGTCCCCGGCGATCCCCGCGCCGGACAGACGACGGCGCCGGCCGAGGAGCGGAACGATCTCCGCATCCTGGGGATCGTGCTCGCCGCGGCCGCGGCCGTCCTGGCGGTGTTCTGGCTCGCGAAGGCGGGCCGGCGGCGCTGGCGGTACGCCTCCGATGACCCGAGGCGCGTGGCCGCGGCGGTGCGCGCGGAGCTCGTCGACTTCCTCGCCGACCAGCGCGTCGACCTGGCCCCGAGCACGACCCCCGCCGAGCTCGGCCGCTCGGTGCGCGAGCGGTTCCGCGTCGACGCCGACGGCCTCGCCGAGGCGCTCGGCACCGCCCGCTTCGGGCCCTCGGAGGAGGCCCACCGCGCTGCGGGCGACGCGCGGCGCGAGCTCCGCGGCGTCCTGAGGACGATCCGCCGCCGCCTCGGCTCGAAGCGGCGCCTCCGCGGCCTCGTCTCGCTGCGCTCGTTCGGCCTGCGAGCGTCGTCTACCGTGAGGACGGAGCCATGAGCGAGACCTACGACCTCTTCCAGCAGGGCCGGACGCACCTCCGCAAGGGGCGCGCCGCCCAGGCGACCGTCGCCCTGGAGAAGGCGAAGCGGCGCGAGCCCCAGAAGGCCTCCATCCGCGAGGCACTCGGGATCGCGTACTTCCGCATCCAGCGCTACGACGAGGCCGAGCGTGAGTTCCGCGCCATGCTCGAGCTCTCGCCGACCGACGACTACGCGCACTATGCGCTCGGCCGCTGCCTCGAGAAGAAGGGCCGAGAGCACGAGGCGAACGGCCACTACAAGCTCGCCAGCTCGCTCAAGCCCGGCAGCGAGCAATACGCCAAGCGCATCAAAGACCTCGGATAATCGCTCCGTGCGAGCGGTCGTCCAGCGCGTCTCCGAGGCGCGGGTCGTGGTGGACGGCGAGGTGGTGGGGGAGATCGGACGCGGCCTCTGCGTCCTGCTCGGTGTGGCGCGGGAGGACGGCGACGACGAGGCGCAGCGGCTCGCCGAGAAGGTCGCGAAGCTGCGGATCTTCGAGAAGGAGGACGGGAAGTTCGACCGGTCGGTGCTCGACGCCGGCGGCGCCGCCCTCGTCGTGAGTCAGTTCACGATCATCGCCGACACGGCGAAGGGCAACCGCCCGAGCTTCTCCGGCACGGCGCCGCCGGTGGACGCGGAGCGGCTCTACGACGCGTTCTGCGCGGCGTTGCGTAAGGCGGGCGTTGCCGTCGAAACGGGGCGCTTCGGCGCCCGCATGACGGTGGCGCTCGTGAACGACGGGCCGGTGACGCTTGTCCTTGACGCTGGCCCGAAGCGTCCGATGTGAACCACAGGCCTGGGAGCTGGACGGCGGTCGTGAGGGGCAGCCGAGCGGCCGCCCCTCGCGCGAGGTCCTCAGTCGCAGGCCACCGACGGCTGCGTCGGAGGATATGGGTCGACGCCTTCGAGCGCCCACGCGAACACGACCGCGATGCCCGCGAGGTCGCACTCCGAGAGCGTCGGCACGATTCCGTTGCTCCAGTGCCACTTGTAGCCCATCAGGTCCGTTGATTCGGTCAGCGGCTGGGCATGCCCGAGGCCCAGCGCGTGGCCGAGCTCGTGCATCGTCACGTAGTACAGGTACTGCGGTGAGTACGTGACCCCGACCGGCGGCACGAGATCCGAGCGCACGATGACGTTCGGACACGAGTGCGCTCCGCAGATCGCGTACCCGCCGAACACCGTCCCGCCCGCCGTGGGGTTGTAGTGCAGCACGATGTCGGCCTTGTGCTTGGCCGTGTACTGGTCGGTCACGTCGGTGAGCGTGATCAGCCCGCCGAACTCCTGCCGCAGCGCGTAGTCCCAGTCGGCGATCGCCTGATGCACCGCGGCCAGCGACTCCTCGTCGACGTTCGGATGCGCCTGCACCGCCACCGTGAGGTCCGTGTGGTCCCACCAGTAGCCGGGGTAGTTGAACGCGCCGTGCAGGATCAGGACGCTCTCCGTGTCCGGCGGCGTCTGCGCCGGCCGTAGCGGCGTCACCGCTTCTGCAGCAGCCGGGGTGAACGCGGCCACCAGCAACGCGACCAGAAGCAAAAGCACGTTCTTCTTCATGCTCAGCCCTCCATCTCGGGGATTCGTCGGGCTATACACGGTGCCCCGAGCCAGAACGGGCCAAACGAGCGGCACACGCCCACCTTTTCCACGACACCTGGACAGCGCTCTTGCCGGGGACCTCGCCGGGTGTCCCGATCGCCGGTTCCTCCGAAACGCGACACGCGGAGCGATCATCCTGCGGCTGCGATGACGTCCGAGGGACAGCCGTCGGCGCCGAGCCGCTAGCCCTTGCGCTCGGGGCCGCCGCGCTCCATGCCGCCTGGAACCTCGCGCTTGCGCGGCGTCGCGACGTCCCGGCCGCGACCGCGCTCGCGTTCTGCTTCGCCGTGCTGGTCTTCGCCCCGGTCGCGGCGGCCCGCTGGGAGGTCGGGCGCGAGGCGCTCCCGTACATGGCCGTGTCCGCGGCGCTCGAGCTCGTCTACCTCGCGCTCCTCGCCGCCGCCTACGGGCGGGCCGAGCTCAGCGTCGTCTACCCGGTCGCGCGCGGCCTCGCGCCGGTGCTGGTCCTCGCGGTCGGCGTCGTCGCACTCGGAGTCGGGACGTCGGCGGAGGAGACGGCGGCGGTCGTGCTGGTGGCCACCGGAGTGCTGCTCGTTCGCGGTGTGGGGCGGAGAGACGCCGCGAACGGCCTGGGCTTCGGCCTCGCGATCGCGGCCTGCATTGCCGGCTACACGCTCGCCGACGCGAGGGGCGTCGACCACGCCGACCCGCTCGCCTATCTCGTCGTCGTGCTCGCGCCCTCCTCGCTCGCCTACTTCGCCTTCGTGTGGCGACGGGGCGGGGCGCCACGGCTCCGGGGCGAGCTCGGTTGGGCACCGGTGTTCGTCGGGCTCGCCTCGTTCGGCGCCTTCGGCCTCGCGCTCTTCGCCCTCCAGCTCGCCTCCGCAGCGTCCGTCGCGGCCGTGCGGGAGACGAGCGTCGTGATCGCCGTCGCCCTCGCCGCGCCGATCCTCGGCGAGCCGGTCGGGCCTCGTCGCCTCGCCGGCGCGGTGCTCGTGGTCGCCGGAATCGCGCTTCTTGGAGCCGCATGAGCCCTGCTATCCTCGAAGCACCACATTTCGAGGTGCAGGACGAAATGGGCGCGCGGCGCCCGTTTTTTTTGAGGTGATTCGCATGGCCGACGTGTACGACAAGGAGAGGACGCTGCTGCGGGAGATCACGCCGAAGGTCGAAGGCGCAATCCCGGGGATCGAGGTGCTCGCACTCGAGCTCTCGGGCCCCGAGCGCTTCACCGTCTACATCGACCACCCGCAGCGGGTCGACCACGCGCTGTGCGAGCGCGTGACCGACGTGCTGCGCCCGTACCTCCAGGAGTACACGGTCGACGTCTCGTCGCCCGGCGTCGAGCGGCCGCTGCGGACACCCGAGCACTTCCGCCGGATCGTCGGCCGCCGTGCATCCCTGCGCACCGCCGACGAGATCGACGGTCGGCGCCGGTTCAAGGGCGAGGTCGTCGACGCGGGGCCCGAGAGCATCCGCCTCTCCGCGGACGGCACGGAGTACGAGATTCCGTACGGCTCGGTCGTGCGGGCGAACCTGATCGAGGAGGACATGAGATGAGCCGCGAGATCGTCGAGGCAGTTCGCGAGCTGGAGCGCGACCGGAATCTCGAGAGCGGGATCCTGGTCGACGCCCTCCGAGACGGGCTGCTCGCCGCCTACAAGAAGACCCCTGGCTCGTACCGCCACGCCACCGTCGAGATCGACGACGCCGGCGACTTCCGCGTGTACGCGATCCACATGCCGAGCGACCTCGAGGAGCGCCTCCTGGACGAGGCCCGCGAGCGCACCCTGGAGGAGCTCGAGCGCATCGAGGAGGAGACCGGCGAGAAGCAGCACACGCTGATCACCGACGACGACCTCGAGATCGACTGGGACCAGGTGCCCGAGAACCAGGTGCAGCGCGAGGACGTCACGCCCGAGAACTTCGGCCGCATCGCCGCGCAGACGGCGAAGCAGGTCATCCAGCAGCGCATCCGCGAGGCGGAGCGCCAGATCATGTACGAGGAGTACGTCGACCGGGTCAGCGAAGTCGTGACCGGCATCGTCCAGCAGGCCGGCGACCGCAACAACATCCTCGTGGACCTCGGCAAGGTCGAGGCGCTGCTCCCGCGCTCCGAGCAGGTCGACGGCGAGCGCTACGAGCAGGGGAGCCGCATCAAGGCCGTGATCACCGAGGTCCGCTCGGGGACGAAGGGACCGCAGGTCATCCTCTCGCGCCGCGACCCGGAGCTGATCAAGACGCTCTTCGAGCTCGAGGTTCCGGAGATCGCCGACGGCCTGGTCGAGATCCGCGGGGTCGCGCGCGAGCCCGGCTACCGCTCGAAGATCGCCGTAGTGTCGCACGCCCAGGGCGTCGACCCGGTCGGCGCTTGCGTCGGCCCGCGCGGCTCGCGCGTCCGGATGGTCGTGTCCGAGCTTCGCGGCGAGAAGATCGACATCATCCCGTGGAACACCGAGCCGGCCCGCTTCCTCGCGAAGGCGCTGTCGCCCGCGCGGGTCCGGGAGGTCTACATCGACGACGAGACCAAGGAGGCGACGGTCATCGTCCCGGAGGACCAGCTGGCGCTCGCGATCGGCAAGGAGGGTCTGAACGCCCGCCTGGCGGCGCGCCTGACCGGCTGGAAGGTGGACATCCAGTCCGAGGCCGAATTCGCCGCCGCCGAGGCGGAGGCCGCTTTCGGCGGCGAGGAGGGCGACGACTTCTCCGGCCGCTGCGCGGCGATCCTCTCCAACGGCAAGCGCTGCCCGAACGCGGCGATCCCGGGGACACGGTTCTGCGGGATCCCTGCCCACGTTGCGCTTGCGGAGCGCGAGGCCGCCGGCGAGACGATCGAGGCCGGCCAGGCCGTCCCGGTCGGAGGCGCCGAGGAAGAGGTGTCGGAGGCCGCGGCCGAGGCGGCGGAGGTTCCTTCCCCGGAGCCGAGCGAGGTGCCCTCGCCCGAGCCGAGCCCGATGCCCGCCGGCCCGGAGCCGAGCGAGACACCGGCGCCGGAGCCGGCGGAGATCCCGTCCCCCGAGCCCACCGAGCTGCCGAGCCCGGAGCCGGGAACGGTTCCGCCGACGCCCGCCGCGGCCGAGGCCCACGAGGCGCCGCTCGAGGAGCGCCCGTCCGGCATTCCGCTCGCGTCGTCCGACGAGCTCGACGGGGAGCCGGCCGACCAGACGCCGGTGCAGCCGCCGGCGGGCGTGAGCGCGGACGCCGCGCTCCAGGAGGAGGAGCCGCTGCACGGGACACCGGTCGGGAGGGACGACGCACCGCCGGCCTGACGGGCCTCACCGCCCGCTGCGGACCTGCATCGGCTGCGGCCGGAAGCGGCCGAAGGACGAGCTCGTTCGCTTCGTCGCGGCCGACGGCGCGCTCGTCGCGGACGCGAGGGCACCCGGCCGGGCCGCCTACACCTGCCGTCGCCTCTTGTGCTTCGAGCGGGCGGCCTCGCGAAACGCCTTCAGCAGGACGCTGAAGACGCGCGTCCACGGCGATCAGGAGCTCGCCGCTCTCTACACTTGAGCACTGTAGATGGCTGACGAACAGGGACAGAACCGCCCGAACAGGCCGATCCGGCCGCGCCAGGCGCCGGGAAGCCGGCGCAAGCGCCGCGTGGTCATCGACTCGCAGGCCAACCGGCCTCGCCCGGACTCGCGCCAGGCGCGGGACCGCTCGGACCGGCAGCCCAAGCAGCCCCGCGAGGTCGTCGTCCCGACGGGGCCGGTGACGGTCCAGTCCGGGGTCACGGTGAAGGAGCTCTCGCACGCGCTCGGGATCCCGGTCGCGCAGATCATCAAGATCATGATGGGCCTGGGGGAGATGGTCACCATCACCCAGTCCCTCTCGGACGAGGCCGTCGGACTGATCGCCGCCGATCCGAGCGTGAGCCGCGAGGTCACGATCAAGCGGGCGGACGAGGAGACCGACGAGCCGGAGGCGTTCGACGACGCGCCGGAGTCGCTCCAGCCGCGGCCGCCGGTCGTGACGATCATGGGCCACGTCGACCACGGCAAGACGACGCTGCTGGACGCCATCCGCGAGTCGGCGGTCGTCGAAACCGAGGCGGGTGGGATCACGCAGCACATCGGCGCCTACCAGGTCGAGCACGACGGCCGGAAGCTGACCTTCCTGGACACCCCGGGCCACGAGGCCTTCACCGCCATGCGCGCCCGCGGCGCAAAGGTGACGGACATCGCCGTCCTGGTGGTGGCCGCCGACGACGGCGTGATGCCGCAGACGCGCGAGTCGATCTCGCACGCGAACGCGGCCGGTGTTCCGATCGTCGTCGCCGTCAACAAGATCGACGTCACCGACGCCGACCCGAACCGCGTGCGCGGCGACCTCGCCAGTGAGGGCCTGCAGCCCGAGGAGTGGGGCGGCACGACGCAGTTCTCCGACGTCTCCGCGAAGCAGAAGCAGAACCTCGACGACCTCCTCGAGAAGGTCCTGCTGGTCGCGGACGCCGAGCTCGAGCTGACCGCGAACCCGAGCGCGGAGGCATCCGGCCCGATCATCGAGTCCCGTCTCGACGTGGGCCGCGGCCCCGTGGCGACGATGCTCGTCCAGCGGGGAACGCTCAAGGTCGGCGACGCGATCGTCGCGGGCGACGCCTGGGGGCGGGTCCGCGCGCTGTACGACTTCCGCGGAGAGAAGGTCGACCAGGCCACGCCCGGCGAGCCGGTGGAGATCCTCGGCTTCGACCACCCGCCGCCCGCCGGCGAGCTCGCGCACGTCGTCGAGCACGAGCGAGACGCCCGCCATCGGGCGCAGCAGCGCGGCGAGCGTCTCCGCCGCGAGCAGCTCGCGACCGCAGCGAAGGCGGGCCTGTCGCTGGAGCAGCTGTTCTCGCAGATGCAGGCCGGCGGCGTTCAGGACCTCAACCTCATCCTGAAGGGCGACGTCCAGGGCTCCGTGGAGGCGGCCGTCTCCGAGCTGGGCAAGATCCAGCACCCCGAGGTGCGCGTGAACGTCATCCACCAAGGCGTGGGCGGCATCAGCGAGGGCGACGTGAACCTCGCGTCCGCCTCCAACGCGCTCGTCGTCGGCTTCAACGTCCGGCCGTCGGCCGAGGCGCGCACACTCGCCGAACGCGAGGGCGTCGAGATCCGTACGTACCGCGTCATCTACCAGCTGACCGAGGACATCGAGCAGGCGCTCGTCGGCATGCTCAAGCCGGTCACGACCGAGGAGACGATCGGCGAGGCCGAGGTGCGCGAGACGTTCCGCGCCTCCCGCGTCGGGACGATCGCCGGCTGCATGGTCACGAGCGGCGTGGTGCGGCGCGGCGCGCAGGTTCGCGTCCTCCGCGAGGGCACCGTCGTCTACGAGACGACGATCGACTCGCTGAAGCGCTTCCAGGACGACGCGCGCGAGGTGGCCGAGGGCTTCGAGTGCGGCATCCACCTCGCGAACTTCGACGACGTGAAGATCGGCGACGTGCTCGAGGCGTTCGAGACCCGCCAGGTAGAGCGCACGGATCTCGACACGCCTGCGCCCGAGCCGGCCGGCGCCGCGACAGAGTCGTAACCGCCGCCGTGGGCGCCGGCTACGTCGGCATCCTCAGCGTCGAGCTGCACTTCCCCGAGGCGGGCTCTCTCAAGGGCAAGCGGAAGCACGTCAAGTCCGCGAAGGCGCAGCTGCAGAACCGCTTCGGCGCGTCGGTGGCCGAGGTGGATCACCACGAGCTCTGGCAGCGGAGCCGGCTAACCGTGGCCTGCGTCGCGCGGGAGCACGGCGAGGCGCTAACGCTGCTCGAGGAGGCGGTGCGGTACCTCAGCGGTCAGGACTACGAGCTCGTGCTCGTCGAGCGGGAGGTCGTGGCGACCGATGACTGAGCGGATGCGGCGCGTCAACGCCGCCGTGCGCGAGGTGCTGTCCGAGGCGGTCGGGGAGCTCAAGGATCCGCGGATCGGGTTCGTCACCGTCACGGGGGTCGAGACCTCGACCGACCTCCGCCAGGCGGTCGTCTTCGTCAGCGTCCTCGGCTCGGAGAAGAAGCGGGAGCAGACGATCGACGGCCTCCAGGCTGCGCACGGCATCCTCCAGTCCCGGATCGCCCGGGAGCTGCGCATGAAGAGGACGCCCCAGCTGACGTTCGAATACGATCCGACCGTCGAGCGCGGCGTGCGTATGACGCGACTGATCGATGAGCTCGCCCCGGACACAGACGACGAATGACCTGGCGGACGTCGCGGAGGCCGTCCGCGGGCACGACCGCTTCCTCCTCACGACCCATGAGAACCCCGACGGCGACGCCCTCGGGTCGCTGCTCGCCGCGAAGCTGACGCTGGACGCGCTCGGGAAGGAGTCGGTCATGTTCCTGCCCGGCCAGGCGCCGCTTCCGGCCGAGTACCGGTTCATGGCGCTCGACAACGTGCGGCGGGAGCTGCCGGACGACGTCGAGGAGCGTGTGCTCTTCGCGCTCGACTGCGCGAACGCGAGCCGCCTCGGCCCGGGCCGCGAGGCGATCGAGCGCGCGCCGTTCGTCCTCAACGTCGACCACCACCACGACAACAGCCGCTTCGGTCACGTGAACGTCGTCGTGCCGGACGCGTCGTCGACGGGCGAGATCGTCCGCGACCTCGTCGAGCTGCTGGGCGTCGAGCTGACGCCCGAGCTGGCGGAGTCCATCTACATCGCACTCGTCACCGACACGGGGCGCTTCCAGTACGCGAACACGACGCCGAAGGCCCTCCGGCTCGCCGCCGAGCTGGTCGAGGCCGGGGCCGACGTCCACCGCGTCTTCCAGTCGGTCTACGAGACGGTTCAGCTCGCGAAGCTGAAGCTGCTCGCGCGGGCGCTGGAGCGGGCGCAGGTCTACGAGGGCGGGGGGATCGTCGTCTCGTACCTCCTGAAGACCGACTTCGCCGACGTCGGCGCCGCCGAGCCGTACTCCGAGGGGATCATCGACTTCCTGCGCGCCGTCGAGGGCGCCGAGATGGCGGCCTTGATCCGCGAGCCGCCGGCTCCCGGCCGGCCGGCGCGGAGGATCAGCCTGCGGTCGAGCTCGGACGAGCTCGACGTGTCCGCGATCGCACGGGCCTCGGGCGACGGCGGCGGTCACCGGCAGGCGGCGGGATTCTCGTCGGAAATGGGGATCCCGGAGATCGTCGAGTTCATCCGGCAGCAGTACGCGGAGGCTCGTGCCGCCCAGAGGGCTTGACCCGTCGGGGCTGGTCCTCGTCGACAAGCCGGCCGGGCCTTCCTCCTTCGCGATCGTCCGCGACCTTCGCGACCGGACCGGTGCACGGACCGGCCACGCCGGGACGCTCGACCCGTTCGCGACCGGGCTCCTGCTCGTCCTGCTCGGCCGATTCACGAAGGAGCAGAACCGCCTCATGGGGCTCGACAAGCGCTACCTGACGGAGGTCGACGTCGCCCGCACGACGACGACGGGGGACCCGGAGGGCGAGACGGTGGAGGAGCACGAAGCGCCTTCCCGCGCGGAGCTCGAGGGGCGGCTGACCCGTCTCCGCGGTGAGGTCGACCTTCGGATCCCGGCCGCGTCGGCCGTGAAGATCGGCGGCGAGCGCGCCTACCGGCGCCACCGCCGCGGCGAGGACGTCGAGATGCCGATCCGGCGCTCGACTGTACGCTCGCTCGATCTCGTCGACTACGCGGACGGCGTCGCGACGCTCGACCTCCTCGTCGGCTCGGGCACCTACGTGCGCTCGATCGCAGCGGAGCTGGGAGGGCACTGCCGCTCCCTGCGCCGCACCGAGATCGGTCCCTTCCGGGTCGAAGACGCCGACCCGACGCGGATCGTGCCGCCCGAGGAGGCGCTCGCCGCGCTGTGAAGGTCGCGAGCACGCCGCAGGAGCTCGGCGGAGGCGAGCGCACCGTCGCGATCGGGACCTTCGACGGCGTCCACGTCGGGCACCGCCGGGTCGTCGAGGCGGCGCTGGCGGCGGGGCCGAAGGCCACGGTCGTCACGTTCGACCCGCATCCCCGGGTTGCACTCGGTCACCGCGTCGAGCCGATCACGACGCTCGAGCGGCGGCTGGAGCTGCTCGAGGCGCTCGGCATCACAGAGGCGCTGATCGTCCCGTTCACGCCCGACCTCTCGCTCGCGACGCCGGAGGAGTTCGCGCGCTCGGTGCTCGAGCCCCTGGGCACCCGCGTCGTGGTCGCCGGCGCGAACTTCCGCTTCGGCCGCGGCCGCTCGGGCGACCTCGACACCCTTACGGCACTCGGCTTCGACACCCGGCCCGTCCCGCTCGTCGAGGGCGTGTCGTCCAGCCGGATCCGGCAGCTCGTCGCCGCCGGAGAGGTGCGGCGGGCGGCCAAGCTGCTCGGACGGCCCGTCGAGGTGGAGGGCACGGTCGTCGCCGGGGACGCGAGAGGCGGGACGCTCGGGTTCCCGACCGCCAACCTGGCCGCACCGGGCGACCTGCTCGTGCCCGCGTTCGGGATCTACGCCGGCCAGGCGCTCGGCCATCGCGCGGCCACGTCCATCGGCGTCAACCCCCATTACGGCGGGGAGGAGCGGCGGATCGAGGCGTTCCTCCTCGAGTACGCGGGCGACCTGTACGGCAAGAGGCTGATCGTGGAGCTGTGGGAGCGCCTGCGGGACGAGCGTGCCTTCGACTCGGAGGCCGAGCTGGTGGAGCAGATCGCGCGCGACGTGGAGGCGACGCGCGCCGCTTGCCCGCCGGTCTGACCCGCCGACGCCGCAAGTTTTCGCTCCTTGCGCGCATCTACGTCGGCATGGGAGTCGACAGTGAGGAGCCGCGGCCTCTTCCGCGGATCGAGCGTGTGCGCTGCCTCAACTGCAGCGCGTCCTACGTCAAGCCGGCCGGCGGCGGGACGGTCAGCACCAACCCGGGCTGCCCGGACTGCGGCTACGTCGGCTGGGTACTCGAGCAGGTGCCGGTCACCGCGGATGCCCTGCCGACCCGCTTCGTCGCGGGTCGCCGGCGGCGCCGGATCGGGTGACCGCGCTGACGCCGCCGAAGTAGTGATGGAGCGCCGGCCACGGCCGGACCGCGAAGCCGGCAGCCTCGAGGGCTGCGGGGACGTGTTCGGGGAAGCCGGGCTCGAGGTGGACAAGCTCGCCCACGGGATGCAGGCGTGGCCGCTCCACGGCATCGCGGGCGCTCAGACCCTCGTCGAGAACGCCGGCGAGCACCTGGACGAGCGCGCTGCGCAGCCTCGTCCCACCGGCGGCGCCGGCGGCGAGTGCGAGCCCGTCACCGTCGAACGCGAACGTCGGCGCCATCATGCTCGCCATCCGCTCGCCGGGCACGAGGTCGCCGACGAGGAGATCGGCCTCGCCGAGCATCGAGTTCAGGTGCAGGTCCAGGCCGGGAAGCCAGTCGCCCGAGCCGAGCCCGAGGCTCGTCGTCAGGACGACGGCGTCCCCTGAGCGGTCCACGACAGTGATGTTCGTCGTGTCGCCCGGCTCGTCGGACTCGACGGCCAGGGCGCGCGCGAGGCTGATCGGGTCCGCGCCCGCGAGTCTCGCCAGCGCGGGGAGGGGGCTCGCGAGGCCGATACGCGTCGCGATCTCCGCCGACCGGAAGCCGATCCGGCCCGGCTCGCCCCACCGCGGCTCGTACGACTCGAGATCGGCCCGCGTGACGAGCCCGCCGCGCTCGTTCATCAGCGCGAGCAGGGCGTCGTCCAGCGACGGCGCATCGGGCCCCTCTTGGGCGACGGCCGCCAGCGCGGGGACGAGCCCGGGCTGCTCGAGGCGCTCGCCCTCCGCGAGCAGCCGGCCGTCCTTCCGGTAGATGCGCCCGCCCTCGCGCATCGTCATCACCGGCGAGAGCATCTCCAGGCAGGCCGCGTGCGCCGTGGGCATGTCGACGCCGTCGCGCGCGAGCCGCTGTGCAGGCTCCACGAGCCGCGGCCACGGAAGGGAGCCGTCGCGCCGCCAGAGCGCGCCGAGGCCCCGAAGTACCCCGGGGACGCCGCACGAGCCGATGCCGACCGCGTAATGGACGAGCTCCGCGCCGAAGGGCACCCTCAGGTGCTCGAGCTGAACCTCGTGCGCCACCGCGCCGAGGCCCGGCACCGCAACGAAGAAGTCCAGCGTCGAGACGGCGCCCCGGGAGAGCACGGTCGCGTGCCCGCCGCCGAGCAGCCCGGTCATGACCGTCTCGGCCACGCAGGAGGCCAGGCAGGCCGCCACGGCCGCGTCGGCCGCGTTCCCGCCCTCCTCGAGAATCTCGATCCCCGCATCCACGGTCGCGGGATGGCCCGCAGCCACGGCCGCTCTCATCCGTTGCTACCCTATCCGCGCCCGCAGACCCGGCTTGCCATGCAGCTTCCGCATGGCTCCGCGGGGACTGCGGATTCGTCTAGAGGAGGTCGAACAGGTGACCCTCACCAAGGAAGCGAAGCAGGAGATCATCGGAAAGCACGGCCGCGCAGAGGCCGATACGGGCTCTGCCGAGGTTCAGGTTGCGCTGCTGACGGCGCGGATCAACCAGCTGACCGAGCACCTGCGGACGCACGCGAAGGACCACTACTCGCGCCGCGGGCTGCTCAAGCTCGTCGGCCGCCGCCGCCGGCTCCTGAACTACCTGCAGAAGAAGGACATCGAGGGCTACCGCAACCTGATCAAGGAGTTGGGCCTGAGGAGATAACGCCGAGGGTCGAACCGGAGGGTGGAAGTTTGGGCGAGCTCCTCTCGCAGGGAGTTGGCTCAAACCTCCACTCTCCACGAAGAGTGGAGGACAGATGAGCATTGCAGTACAGGGCCCGACGCGCGTCTCGGTCGAGATCGGCGGGCAGGAGCTTTCCTTCGAGACCGGGAAGCTCGCCAAGCAGGCCGACGGCGCCGTCCTTGTTCGCTCCGGCGAGACGATGGTTCTCTCGACGGCGCAGGGCCGGATGGAGGCGCGCGAAGGCGCCGACTTCTTCCCGCTGACCGTCGACGTCGAGGAGCGGATGTACGCCGCGGGCAAGATCCCCGGCGGCTTCTTCAAGCGCGAGGGGCGTCCGACCGAGCGGGCGATCCTGACCGCGCGGATGATCGACCGCCCGATCCGTCCGCTGTGGCCGAAGGGCTACAAGAACGAGGTGCAGGTGATCTGCACCGTCCTGTCGGCGGACATGGTCACGCCGCACGACATCCTCTGCATCAACGGCGCCTCCGCCGCGCTGATGATCTCGCCGCTGCCCTTCCTCGGCCCGGTGGGAGCAGTCCGGGTCGGCCGGCTGAACGACGAGTGGGTCGTGAACCCGACGCTGCAGGAGATGGAGGAGAGCGCGCTGGACCTCATCGTCGTCGGCACGAAGGACGGACTGACGATGGTCGAGGCCGGCGCCGAGGAGATCCCCGAGGACCTGCTCCTCGAGGCGCTCGACCTCGCGCACAGCGAGATCATCAAGATCTGCGAGGCGCAGGACGACCTGCGGGAGCAGGTTGGCAAGGCCAAGTGGCTCGACCCTCAGCTGACGGCCGAGCTCGAGGAGCGCTTCGGCGGCCGGATCCGCGAGCGGATCATGAGCGAGGGGCTGCGCGAGGGCAGCGCGATCGTCGAGGAGATCCTGACCGAGGAGTGCCCACCGCTCGAGATGGGCTCGACGGAGGAGGACATCCTCCGCCAGCTCCAGCACAAGATGTCGCTGGACATGCTCCTCGACAAGGTCCGGCTCGCCGTCGTGGAGGAGCCGGCGCGGGAGCAGTTCGAGGACGACCTGCGCACGCTCACCGAGGCCGAGCAGGACTCCAAGGAGCTGAAGTCCGCCAAGCGGGCGCTGCTGTTCGACCGGATCGTCGAGACCGTCGAGCTCCCGTTCCCGGTCGGGCCCGCCACCGTGGACGGGGAGGCGCCGGCCGTCAAGGACGGCCTCACGCGCCAGTTCGTCAAGCGGGCGTCCGAGGCGATCTACAAGCACCTCGTTCGGTCGAAGATCGCCGTCGACAAGCGCAGGCCGGACGGCCGCGCCGCCGACGAGATCCGGCCGATCGAGTGCGAGGTCGGCGTCTCGCCGCGGACACACGGCTCGGCGCTCTTCACGCGCGGCCAGACGCAGATCATGTCGCTGCTCACGCTCGGGACCGCCAAGGAGGGTCAGCGCATCGACGACCTCTCCCTCGAGCAGGAGCGTCGGTACATGCACCACTACAACTTCCCGCCCTACTCGGTCGGCGAGACCGGGTTCATGCGGGGCCCGAAGCGCCGTGACATCGGCCACGGCGCGCTCGCGCAGCGGGCGCTCGAGTCGGTGATCCCGCCCGCGGAGGACTTTCCGTACACGATTCGGATCGTCTCCGAGACGCTCGAGTCCAACGGGTCGTCCTCGATGGGCTCCGTCTGCGGGTCGACGCTCTCGCTCATGGACGCCGGCGTGCCGATCAAGGCGCCCGTCGGCGGCATCGCGATGGGCCTCGTCAAGGAGGGCGACGACTACGTGATCCTGACGGACATTCAGGGCGCGGAGGACCACCTCGGCGACATGGACTTCAAGGTCGCCGGCACCCGCGACGGCGTGACCGCGCTTCAGATGGACATCAAGATCACCGGCGTCACGCAGGAGATCATGCGGAACGCGCTCGAGCAGGCGAAGCGGGCGCGCGAGTTCATCCTCGACAAGATGCTCGAGGCGATCCCGGAGTCGCGCGAGCAGCTCCGAGACCACGCCCCGAGGATCTCGACGATCAAGATCAACCCCGAGTTCATCGGGATGGTCATCGGCAAGGGCGGCGAGACGATCCGCTCGCTCGAGGCCGACCACGACGTCCAGATCGACATCGAGGAGGACGGGACGATCCTCATCTACGCCACCGAGGGCAAGAACGCCGAGGCGGCGATGGCGGCAATCGACGCGCTGACGAAGGAGCCGGAAGTGGGGGATACCTACACCGGCAAGGTCGTGAAGACGACCCAGTTCGGCGCGTTCGTCGAGCTGAAGAAGGGCACCGACGGCCTGCTCCACGTCTCGAACGTCGGCCCGGGCCGGGTCGGTCACATCGAGGACGTGATCAACCGCGGAGACGTCCTGGACGTCGTCGTGCAGGAGGTCGACAAGGACCGGGGCCGCATCGGCCTCAAGCTCGTCGCGAAGCACGAGAACGGCGCGATGGTCTCGCCCGAGGAGCTGATCGAGCGCGCGAAGAACGCGCCCGAGCGGCCGCGCGAGGAGCGCCCGCCGCGCCGGGACGGCGATCGCGGGCGGCGGGGCGGCCGCGACCGCGAACGCGGTCCGCGCCGCGACCGGGACTAGAGTGGGGCGGCCCCGGCGGCCGCCCCGTTCGCACTAGACCGGACGAGCGTCAGCCCGAGGTCGTGGGCCTCGAAGTCGGCGAGCCCGCGCTCGTGCGCAAGAGCCACGGCCTGCGCGCGGCTGTGGACGTCCAGCTTCGCCATCACGCGCTGGATGTGCCCACCTACCGTCTTCGGGCTGATGAAGAGCTTCGAGGCGATGTCGCGCTGGTTGAGCCCGCGGGCGAGCAGGCTGAGAACCTCCTGCTCGCGCGGCGTCAGCGGTGCTTCGAGCTCGGCCGGCGCATCCTCCGGCCGGTCACCCGGGCGAATACGGCGGAGCCCCGCGCGCACGCGCGCGAGGAGCTCGTCACGGTTGAACGGCTTGACGATGTAGTCGTCCGCGCCGACGAGGAGCCCGGCAACCCGATCCGAGGGCGTCGTACGCTCACCGGAAAGAAGGATGATGAAGATGTCGTGGCCGAACTCGTCGCGGAGCTCACGGCAGACTTCGTATCCGCTCGTTTCGGCGAGATTCACCTCGAGGAGGGCGAGCGCCGGCCGCACGCGCTGGGCGATCTCCAGTGTCTCTGCTCCAGTTCGCGCTTCGGTTGCCTCGAGTCCGATCCGCGCGAGCAGGCCGCTGACGAGCGTTCCGCACGCGGGATCCGGATCCGCGACGAGTATGAGCGGTGCGGTGCCCACGTTCGTCTCGCCTCCTTCCCGTACACGTTCTATCGCTCCAGGGCGAATGGCACAAGGCCCTACCGCGATTGCCCTAGTGAGATTCGCGCGATCTTCGCGATAGAAAACAGGAGATTTACCCTCTTTAAGGCCGTCCACAGGCGTCCTACCGTCGCTGTGGATGATTTCGGTCGTCCTGTGGACAAGGACGAATCCGACGAGTCAAGGAGAGGAGGGCTGAACCCAAGGGGTTCGCGGCGCCGGACCAGCTCGGGTCCGACCGTCGACAAGAGTTTCAATCACGAAGGAGGATCTGCGGATGGCGGAACGAATTCTCGGGCCGACGGGCAGCCGGCGGCGACGCCGGTTTCTGTATGTGCCCATGCTCCTCGTGGCGTGTACGGCGCTGTTCCTGATCGGGAACGCTCAGGCCGTCCACGACCTCGAGTTCCAGCTCGACGGGAACGCGCGGGCGGAGGTCTGCGGCACGACTCCCGACGGAGGACCGTCGGGAGCGAACGCCTGCACGATTCAGACCTACGACTGGAACAGCATCTTCAACGCGGACAGAAGCGTCAACACCACGCTGGTCAAGGACACCAATACTCAGGGTTTCACGACGGCGGCCTTCCAGCGGGACTTCGGCCTGAGGGTCAGCGCAGCCGATAACTGCTCGTTGACCAATACGACGTCGACGACCTTCTGCACTGCCGATGGCACGACCTTCGCGACGGGGAGTAAGGACATCCAGAACATCTCCGGCGGTGGGGCAGACCAAAGCGGTAACTGGCAGTGCAACAGGGACAACAACGTCAACAGCAAGATCGACATCATGAACGCCTATTCGGCGGCGTACACGGCGTCGAACGGACACAAGCTCCTGTACTTCGCACTGGAGAAGAACAAGGACAACGGCAACAACAACGCCGCGTTCTGGTTCCTCCAGGACGGCAGCGTGAACTGCTCGTCACCCGGCGGGGCCGTGAACTTCACCGGGAACCACCGAGACGGCGACGTGCTGGTCACCTCCGCGTTCACGAGCGGCGGCGGCGTAAGCAGCATCCTCGTCTTCCGGTGGTCCGGCGGTGCCAACGGCTGCATCGACTCGAACCCGAACGCGGCTCCTGCGTGCGACCAGCTGCCGATCGGCTCCGGGGGCGACTGCAAGACCGCTCCGAGCACCCCGCCGAATCCGAACGACGCCATCTGTGCGACCACGAACTCGGGGACGCTGGCTACGACCGGCAACATCACCGTCCCGTGGCTCACCGTGGACGCGACGCTTGGCGTCGGCAATACCGTCGTGCCGCCCGACTTCTTCGAGGGCGCGGTCGACCTCACGAGGGTGTTCGAGCAGGCTGGGGGCAACGCGCCCTCGTGCTTCAACACGTTCATCGCCGACACGCGCTCCTCGCAGTCGCCGACCGCAACGCTGTTCGACTTCGCTCGCGGTCAGCTCGGGCAGTGCAGGACGGTGCTCACGACGCAGTCGAGCAAGACTGGATCCTCGACCATCGGCACGGGTACGGTCTCGTCCGGCACCGACACGGCAAATCTGGCGGTTATCGGGAGCCAGAACTGGGCCGGAACGCTGACCTGGTACCTCTGCGGACCGCTCGCCACGATCCCGGCGACGGGTCCGAAGTGCGACAGGACCAAGGGCCTACTCGTGACGAGCAGGGACGTCAACCAGAGCTCTTCGGGCTCTGATTTCGTCTCCGGCACGGCGAGCATCACCGAGGTCGGGGACTACTGCTGGACGGCGCACTTCGAGCCGAATCAGGCCTCGAAGGACGCCGGCGTCTCAGCTGCGGACGACACCGGCGCGAACGAGTGCTTCACGATCACTCCGGTGACGCCGACGCTCACGACGGCGGCAGTCGCGGCGCTGGAACTCCTGTCTCCGAAGATCCACGGTGGCCTGGCCGACCTGAACGGGGACAGCTCCAACGCCGACGATGGGCAGGCGTTCTACGGCGACACGGACATCATCGGCGGCAAGCTCGACTGTGACGACTGGAAGAACCAGTCCCCGTCGCAGAACGCAGGCACCGCCGGTGATGGAAGCATCACCGATGCCGACGACTGCACGCTCGTGGGCGTCGACGGTACGGCCGACGGCGTCACAATCGAGGTCGTCGACGGCTCTTTCGCCACGATCGATGGAGCCGCGATCGCGAACGGGACGGAGCTGCCGGCTCTGTTCAAGTTCCCCGCGGTGACTAGCACGACCGTCGCCGCTGCCGACTTCGCCTGGTCCACCCAGTACGGGAGGGTCGACGCCGACGGCGACGGCGATGCCACTACCGGCGACGACTGCAGCGTCAACATCGTCAACACGTACGACATCCTCGGATCCGTGTGCCAGGGGTTCACGATCCCGCAGGGCAACGGGCTCGTCGACCTGAACGACGACGGGAAGATCACCCCTGATGACACGTGCACGACCGGCTGCTTCCTCGGACACAAGGTGTCCAGCGGCTTCGTCGTCACGGGTCCGGTCCCCTTCGGCACGGCCATCCATGACGTGGCGCTGCTGAGCGGCGTCGCGACGCGGAAGGCGACGAACGGGATCGACACAAACTACCCGAGCATCATCTGCGACGGGGACTCAGGGGCTCCTGCAGGCACCAATGTCTGCAAGCTCGCGGGGACCGGCAACGGCACGGCTGGAGGGAAGATCACCTTCACGCTCAGGGGCCCGCAGACCGCCCCACCGCCACCCTGCCCCGGCGTGACGAACGTAACCGGGCAAACGAACCCGCAGGACGTCGCCGTCACCGGCAACGGAACCTACGGGCCCGTCAGCTTCACGCCCGATACACCCGGCACGTACTTCTGGCAGGCCCAGTACTTCCGAGACACCGGGCCACCGGTGGACACGAACAACCAGAACAGCGCCCTGCACAACGCGGACTGCGACGTGTCGGGCGAGACGGTTGTCGTACAGCAGATCCCGACAGAGATCGCGACGGGTCCATTCACGTATCCGCAGGACTCCGCCACGATCCGGTCGTCGGTGGCAGGCGACAAGCTGCCCGCCGGCGGGACTGTCGTGTTCAAGCTGTTCGATTCGCTGACGAACTGCCAGAACGGTGCAAGCGTCGTCACGAAGGGCACCGGCGGTCTCGTTTACATCGAGACCAAGACGAACGTCGTTCCGGCTGGTGGTCAGCACGAGGTGTCGGGCATCAACACGAACAACACCGAGTTCAAGATCGACTCGAGTAACGACGGCACCACCTACTACTGGAGGGTCACGTACGCGACGGGCGATACGGCACACACGAGCAGGCAGAGTGCGTGCACGGAGAGCACCGCCGTGACCCAGACCGACGATTCCGGTCCGGGGACCCTCTTCACGCCGTAACGACGAAAGGAGTCTCACCTGGAGAGGGCGGCCGATTGGCCGCCCTCTCTACGTTCTTGGTTCGCGTCTACGCGTCCACGTGGAAACTCGTCGACGCGAGCACCCGCCACCTGGCGTTCGCCGAGTACATGCCGAGGTCGGC
>DASSUI010000038.1:0-42162 GCA_035707105.1 Gaiellaceae bacterium
CCCGAAGGGAGGGAGAGCGAGCTCTTGAAGGACGTGCGCAACGTCTCGTTTCCGGGCTCCGTCCGCGGGTACGACCGCGCCGCCGTCGACGCCTACGTCGAGCGAGTGAACGCCGTCATCGCGGAGCTCGAGATCGCGAGCTCGCCGAAAGCCGCCGTCAGGCACGCGCTCGAGCAGGTCGGGGAGCAGACCAGCGGCATCCTCCAGCGGGCTCGAGAGTCCGCGGAGGAGATCACGTCGAGCGCTCGACAGGAAGCCGAAGCTGCGACGGCCCGCGCGAAGGCGGAGGCCGCCGAGCTCGTCGTGGAGGCAAGCACCCGGGCCGACCGGGCGCAGGCCGAGGCAGCCGAGCACACGGCCCGGGCGCAACGCGAGGCGGAGGGCATCATCACCGAGGCGAGGGCGGAGGCCGAGCGGATCCTCGCGCACGCGCGCGAGCAGATCGCCGCCGAACGGGCCGAGGCCGAAGCGGGCCTTCGCCGGCTCCAGGCCGACACGGAGTCCGTGCACGAGCAGCGCGAGGAGCTGATCGAGGGCGTGCGAGGGCTCGCGGAACGCCTCGAGGACGTCGCGAGCCAGGCGGCCGCGCGCTCGGCTCCGTCGCCGGCACCGGAGGCAGCCGACGAGAGCGAAGAGACCGGACGCCGGCACATCGAGGCGGTGCCGGCGCCCGAGCAGCAGGCCGAGGCCTAGCGCGCCGAAGCCCGCCGGGGTCTCGGCGGGCTTCGACTGGCTGAGCGTTCGACCTACTAGGTGATGTAGCCGGCGACGCGGGTGATGGCGGCCTCGATGTTGCCCGAGAGCAGCGCCAACGCTCCGAACACGGCGATCGTGATGACGGCCAACACGACGCCATACTCGGCCATCGTCTGGCCGTCCTCGCGCTTCTTGAGCGCGACGAGCTGGTGATAACGCTTCGACACTTCGCTTACCTCCCTTCGTCGCTGAGCAGTGCTGGGTCGGCGCTGTCCAGCGGCGAGGAAGTTGCTCGGTCTCGAGGGGGCGAATGGCTTGCTCACGCCTGAACCTCCGTGAACTCCTCGGCGTGGCCGCGTCCGCCTGGTTGGTATTGCCTACGTCGCAGAAATCGGACGAACGGCCGCCGGCGCGCATCCCTCGCACAGGGGAACGACCCTAGACTCGCCCCGATGGGGGTAGACGAGTGGCTGGAGCACTACCGCGTCGCGTGGGAGGAGCGGGATCCCGACCGCGCCGCGGCGCTTTTCACCGAGGACGCTGTCTACTGGTCGAGCCCGTTCCGTGAGCCGCACCGCGGCTGGCAGGGGATCCACGCGTACTGGACGAGGGCGACCGGTAGCCAGAACGACACCTCGGTGCGGTTCGGACGGCCGATCGTCGAGAAGAATCGCGTCGCGGTCGAGTGGTGGACGACGATGCGTGACGACGGGGCGGAGATCACGCTGCCCGGGATCCTCTTCCTCCGCTTCGCGCCCGACGGGCGGTGTGAGGAGCTGCGCGAGACCTGGATGGTGGCCGAGGAGCGGCGCGAGCCACACGCGGGCTGGGGGGCCTAGCGCGCCTTTAGGCGCCAGATGTCGGTGCCGCCGAAGCTGCCGACCCAGAGCTCGTCGGGGTGGTCGGGCACGACGAACGGGCCGGCACCGACGCGGACCCGCTCGACGACGCGGTTCCGCCGCAGGTCGATCCGGGCGACCGTGTTGCCGCGCTGGTTCGGCACCCAGAGGCTGCCGGCGACGATGCCGCCGTCCACCGGGTAGTTGCCGACGCGGGTGATGAGGGCGACACGACGGTTCTTCCGCTCGTCGATCTTCGCGACCGAGCGGTCGAGCTTGTTCGACGCCCAGACGAAGTAGCCGCGCGAGGCCAGCCACTCGGGCCCCGCGCCGCCGGTCTTCACCCGCCGCACGACACGGTTCGTCCGCGGGTCGATGCGGACGATCGTCTTTCCCGAGGCGTCGCCGACCCAGAGTGCCCTCGTCGTCGCGGCCAGGCCGGAGGGCGCGCCCACGATACGGATCCGCTTCACGACGCGGTTCGTGGCCGGGTCGATGCGGTGGATCGTCGCGTCGTTGTAGTTCGTGACCCAGACCGACCCGAACGCGAAGAGGACGTCGTACGGCGCGATCCCGACCGGAATCGTTGCGGTGACGGAGCTCGTCACCGGGTCGATCCGCTGCACGGTGTTGCCGCTGTTCGTCATCACCCACAGCGAGCCCGCGCCCGCGGTGATGCCGCACGGCCCGCCGTCCGTCTTGATCCGGTTGGTGATCGCGTTGGTGGCCAGCTCGACCCGGACGACCTCGTTGCTCGAGAAGACCGTCGCCCAGGCCGCGCCGGCGTCGAAGGCGACGGAGCACGGCCCCCGGGCGCCGACGTCGATCTTGGCGACGAGCTCGGTTGCCCGCGTCGCGCCCTGCGCGCACGAGGCGAGCAGGGCGGCCGCGATGATGGCGACTGCCGTCTTGCGCATGGCTCGCAAGATACTCCGGCATCGGAGGAAAAGCTACGGAGTCGGAGTTTTTTTCTCGTTAAGGTCGGCCAGCTCGGCGCGCAAGGCGTCCTCGAGCGCCTGGAGCCCCCGCCGGACGTCCTCGACCGGCATCGCCAGCCGCTCGATCACGTTCGTCAGCAGCTCGCCGAACTGCGGCTGTACCGCGCGATACGCCTTCCAGCCCTCGTCGGTGAGCCGGAAGAGGGCGGAGCGTCCGTCGAGCGGGTTCTTGATCCGCTCCGCGTGGCCGCGCTCGACCAGGCGATTGAGCCGGTCGGACACCGTCGTCAGTGGGACGCCCATCCGCTGCGCCAGGGAGGTGGGGCTCGGCTCGCCGCCGACCGCGAGCAGCGTGTAGAGCAGGAAGTCGTCGCCCGCCTCCGAGCCCTCCATGTACTCCTGCAGGAGGGTTCGCGCGACGGTCCCGGTGGTGGCCAGATCGAGGAGGACGGTGCCGAAGCGCAGCTCGGTCATTCCGCCTCACTAAACCACGAAGCCCGCCGGTGGGCGGGCTTCGTCGTGGAGAGAGAGGGAATGAGAAGAGAAGCTCGGTTATTCCCCGTCGTCGGGGTGCGAGGTCGTCACGGTCTTGACGGTCTCGCAGTTGACGTGCGTGTCGGACTCCTTGGAGTTGAGCCAGACCACGTCGTTGCCGGGACCGCAGTCGATCGTGTCGACCATCCGGTCCCTGGCGATGGCGTGCATCCTGTCGTCCCCTTCGCCGCCGTTCTGGACGTCGTTGCCGCGGCCGACCCAGATCACGTCGTTGCCGTTGTCGCCGTTGACCGTGTCGTTGCCCCACCGGCCGCGGAGGACGTCGTTGCCCTCGCCGCCGCTGAGCGTGTCGTTGCCGACGCCGCCCCACATGCGGTCGTTGCCGCCTTCGCCGTTGAGCGTGTCGTTGCCCCGCTGGCCGTGGACGCGGTCGCGGCCGTCGCCGGCGTTGACGGTGTCGTCGCCGGCGCGGGCGAAGATCAGGTCGTGCCCCGCCGTGCCGGTGAGCGTCTCCCCGTTCTGCGTGCCCTTGATGACGACGACGCGGTGGGCGACGGCAGCACTCACGATCCCGAGCGCCACGAGCGCGACGAGCGTGAGAACTCCGAGTCGAATCGTCTTGGTCACTGCTGAGACCTCCTTGGACGTTGCTCGGAGTGTTTCCGGCCGCCGTGAGGACGCCGTGGTGCTTCTGCAAGGATTTCGCGCCGAGTTGTTAAGCCTGTGTGAGGACGGCGCGGCTGTTCCGGCCGTAGACCTCGCGCAGCGCCGCCGCCGTCATCAGCAGGCCGGTCACGCCGGCGACGGTGAACGCGAGCTCGGTCCCGCCGACCTCCGCGAGCCAGCCGCTGAACAGGCCGCCGAGCGGCGCGAGGCCCGCGAAGGCGAAGAGGTAGAGGCTGAGCACCCTGCCGCGCAGGTGATCCGGTGACGACAGCTGCAGCAGCGACTGGCTGTTCGCCGTCCACATCGTGAAGCAGACGCCGACGACGTAGAGCAGGAGCGCGCAGGCGACGGCCGTGTCGAGCGGCGCCAGCGCCAGGAGCGCGATGCTGAAGCCGCCGACGCCGCCGAGCAGCGCCTTCCAGCTGGCCCGTCCGAGCCCGGCGGCCAGCAGCGCGCCCGTCAGCGCGCCGGCGCCGAAGCAGGCCGAGAGGATCCCGAAGGTGCGCGGGCCGGCGTCGAGTGTGTCCGAGGCGAGCACCGGGACGAGCACGTGGAAGTTGAAGCCCACGGTGCTCACCACGGTCGTCATCGCCAGGACGAGGCGTACCCGCGGCGAGTGGCGGGCGTAGGACAGCCCCTCGCGGACGCTCCGCAGCACCGACGGGTGCTCATCCGGCCGGTCGGGCTTGACCAGCTCGTCTGGCCGCATCAGCCAGAGGCTCGTGAGGACGGCGAGGAAGCTCAGCGCGTTGAGCGCGAAGCAGACGCCCACGCCGAAGGCGGCGATGATCACTCCTGCCGCGGCCGGGCCGATCACGCGCGAGCCGTTGAAGAGGCTCGCGTTCAGGGCGACTGCGTTTGGAAGCTCCTCTCGGCCGACCATCTGGAAGGTCAGGGCGTGCCGGCCCGGCGCGTCGAACACGAGCGCGGTGCCGGTCGCGGCGGCCAGCGCATACGCGAGCCAGACGACCTCGGCGCCCGAGAAGGCAAGGGCGGTGAGCGCGAGAGCGAGGATCATCGAGCAGCTCTGCGTGACCATGACGAGGCGCCGGTTGTCGAACCGGTCGGCCACGACGCCGGAGATCAGGCCGAAGACCGTAAAGGGCGCGAAGCGGCAGAAGGCGAGGAAGCCCACGGCGACCGGCGACCGCGTGAGCTCGACGACGTACCAGGCGAGCGCGATGTTCTGCATCCAGGTGCCGACGAGCGAGACGACCTGGCCCGTGAAGAACAGCCGGTAGTTCCGGTGCTTCCGGAGGCTGGCGAAGGTCCGGCGGAGGGCGACGGTCATCCGTCCTCCAGGAGCCGCATGAGCGGCTCGACGGCCGCGTCGACCGCTGCGAGCTCGGCGGGTTCGAGCGTCTTCAGGCGCGCGGCGAGCCACGCGGTGCGTCTCGACTTCACCGAGCGGAGGACACGCTCTCCCTCGGCCGTCAGCCGGAGGGCCTGACGCCGCCGGTCGGACGCGTGGGCGCTGCGGGTGACGAGGCCGGCCTTCTCGAGCCGGTCGATGTGGCCGGACATGGCGGCGGGCGAGATCCGCTCGCTCGCGGCGAGATCGTTGACGCCCATCTCGCGGTTCTTGCGGATCTGGATCAGCAGCGTCACCTGTCCGCCGGTCACGCCGAGCGCGTGGCTCTCGCGCCTGAGCTCGCGCGCGAGCTTGAGCAGCGCCGGACGAAGGCGGTTCGCGACCTCGGTATGGCTGATCGTGGTGGCCAAGTCGTTAACCAGGTTAACAATCCTTCTTCGTTTCCCAGCGGCGCCCGAGGGGTAACCTCCCCGAGGCCATGCCGCGCGACGTCCGTGAGGAGCTGGCCGAGAACGTCAGGGAGCTGGCGCAGCGCCTGCGGAGGACCGCGGCGCGCGAGGCGCCCTTCGACTGGGTCGCCGAGCAGCTCGGGTTCAACCGGCCCGGGCCGGCTCGGTCACTCGAGGAGCTGCAAGCGGACCTCGACTCGCTCGTGGGGCTCGACACCGTCAAGGAGCAGGTGCGTGCGCTCGTCGCGTTCCTGCAGGTGCAGGCGCGGCGTCAGGAGCACGACCTTCCCGAGGTCGCCACGAGCCAGCACCTCGTCTTCCTCGGCAATCCGGGGACCGGGAAGACGACCGTCGCACGGCTGCTAGCGCAGATGTACCGGGCGATGGGGCTCCTGCGGCGCGGCCATCTCGTCGAGGTCGACCGCAGTGGGCTCGTCGGCCAGTACGTCGGGACGACGGCGCTCAAGACCGAGCGTGTGATCCGGCGGGCCCTGGACGGCGTGCTCTTCATCGACGAGGCGTACGCGCTCGCGCCGGAGGCGGCCTACCACGACTTCGGGCCGGAGGCGGTCGAGACGCTCCTGAAGCGGATGGAGGACTACCGCCACCGCTTGATCGTCATCGTCGCCGGCTACCCGCGGCCGATGGCACGCTTCCTCGACTCGAACCCGGGCCTGCGCTCGAGGTTCTCGCGCGAGATCTCGTTCCCGGACTACTCGACGGACGAGCTGCTCGCGATCACGCACAAGTTCGCGGCCGACCACGCCTACGAGATCACGTCCGGCGCCGCCGACTCGCTTCGCGGAGTCTTCGACGGCGCCCAGCGCGGAGAGGGGTTCGGCAACGCCCGCTTTGCGCGGACGATCTTCGAGCAGGCGCTGAACGCGCAGGCGCTCCGGCTCGCCGGGCTCTCCGGCCGGCGGCTGGAGGATCTCGAGGCCGAGGAGCTGACGACGCTCACGAGCGACGACGTCGTCGCGGCGGCGACGGCGCTCGGCGAGGGCGCGGAGCTCCCGGGCGAGCGGCCGCGCTGGTTCCGCCGCCGGGCGTCCTAGCCGGCGTCAGGCCGACGCCGGAGCGCGGCCCACGCGAACGGTTGGACGGCGCCGCGCGGCGTGACATGGTCGTCCTCTCGCTGGAGCACAGTGACGAAGTCGTCGCCGAGGAGCGTCCGGAAGTCACTCGCCGCGTAGCGCCGGACGGGAAGGCCGGAGCAACGGTCGGGACCGTGAGGTGCGAATGCCCCGAGCACGACGTATCCACCTCCGGCGACCGCGGCGCGCACCGTGTCCCTGTACGCGCGCCGGTCGGCCTCGTCGACGAAGAAGTGGAGCACCGCGCGGTCGTGCCAGAGCCCGTAACGGCGTTCAGGACGCCAGGTGAGGAGATCCTGCAGAAGCCAGGTCACGCCGGCGGGGGTCTGGTGCCGCGCCGCCTCGAGCGCGGCCGACGAGAGATCCAGGACGGTCACATCCGTGAAGCCCCGGTCCGCGAGCGCCCGAGCGAGGCCGGAGGCGCCGCCGCCGACGTCCACGACCGGCGTGTCCGGCGGAACGGCGAGCTCGGCGATGATCTCCAGCGAGACGCGCGGCGTCGGCTCGTACCAGCTGACCGCCGTCGTTCCGCGCTCGGTGTACGCGGCGTCCCAGTCACGCGCCATGGCGACAGTGTGGCTGCGCCGTCGAGGTACCCCTAGGGCCGCGGGATCGCGAGCTCGACGTTGCGGTCGAGTCTCGTGCCACGCCGGTCCGGGCGGCCGTCCTCACCGTTCTCCACCTGCGGGTCGTTGAAGGAGAGCTCGCGGCCGATCGCGGCCAGCCGCTGCACCTCGGCTGGGCTCGCGATCCTTCCGGGGCGCTTCGGCGCCGGCGGCGGTCGTGCAGGCCCGAGGTGGTCGACGACCGTCGTGTAGATGACGAAGGCGTCGTCGCCCTGCTGCGTCAGCTCGATCACCCTTGCCTGCTGCGGCCAGTCGAGGTGTGACGCCGTGACGATCTCCCAGAACCCGCCACCGCCCGGCCGGGTGTGCGGCTGGATCCGGTTCTGGTGCTCGTGGCCCGCGACGTAGGCGAGGACGCGGGGATGGCGGTGGAACAACGCCTCCAGGTCGGCGCCGAGCCGGACGCCCGCGGCGGCGGCGTTCATGGTCGCGATCGAGTGGTGGCCGAAGACGAGGGCGAGCTCGGCGCGAGCGTCGATGCCCGCCAGCTCGGACTCGAGCCAGCCGAACTGCTCGTCGTCGAGGTTCCCCGAGCTGAAGCTGTCCGCGACGGTGTCGAGCACGACGAAACGGACGCCGCGGACGGGGCTGAACACGTAGTACGCCTTGCCGGCGGCGACGTTCGCCTGCGTGAATCCGTGGCCGCGCGGCCGGCCGCGCGTCCGGAAGTGCTCCTGCATCCACGCCTGCTTGCGCAGAAAGCGGCGGCCGGGGTCGCTCGGCACCGTCTTCCACAAGCCTTTGTGCTCACGCGCCGTCGGCACGCCCCACGTATCGAGGAAATCGCCGAAGGTGAGCTGGATGATCTGGGCCCGCTCGGCCGGCGTGACCCCGCCTGCGAGCAGCGGCCGGACCTGCGCGAGCGCGTCGGGCGAGTAGCGCGTGACCTTGCGGCAGCCGGTGGCGACCTGGTCGAAGAGGTCGTTCTGCCCGAAGTTGCCCTGGACCAGGGCATCGTGGTTTCCGAAGACCGTGTACCAGGGCATGCCGATCCCCCGAGCACGGAAAGGCCGGTTCATCCGCTCGAAGAGCCCGGGATAGTCGCGCAACGCGACCGAGCGCCCGACCGCCCGGCGGTTCGCGGCACCAGACGGCGAGTAGCCCGGCCCGTCGCCTCGGCCGTTCGGCTCGTAGAAGCGGCCGCCGCCGCGCATCCCGCCGTAGAGCGGGGGACGGCGGAGCGCGCAGGTCCTCGCGCGGCCGGATCCCGGGTTCACGAGCTTGCCGCCGTCCATCAGGTCGATGAACCAGCGCGTCTCGTTGAGCTGCGCGTTGTCGACGTTGTCCCCGCCGCTCATGGCGAATTGGATCGCCCCGCGTGCTGCGGGGCCGCGTTGCAGCGCCCGGAGCGCCCGGATCTCCTCGTTCAGGACGTGCGGGGTGAGGCCCTCCTGCGGCCGGTACGCCGAGCCGAACGGATCTCCGCCCATGAAGTCGACGAGCTCCACTCGGCCGGGCGACTCCTCGTCGACGAGCTGCGCGTCCGCAAGGTGCGCGAAGGTGACGATCGGCGTTCGCCGGCCGGTTGCCGGCAGGGTTCCGCCGAGGTCGGTCCGCCGGACGTGTGGGTCGCCCGCCGCGCGCTCCAGGCGGTTGTCGCCGTTGTGGTCGACGATCGTCCGGGCGCCGGTCTGCACCTGGGACGGCGCCGCTCCCGCGGCCGAGGCGACGACGACTGCTGCAAGCACCGGCAAGAGGGCTCTCATGCGCGCATCTTCGACTGTTCGGAACCTTTCATGTGGCGTTCAGGCCCTCCTTAACCGCGGGGGATTTCATCGGGTCTGCAACCCGACGAAAGGAGCCCGATGTGCAGATGACTCCCTCCCGCGGGAAGTGTGAAGGACGAGGTCGCCCCAACCCGGCGGCCTCGTCGCGTTCAGGCGCGGCTCGCGTCCTCCGCCTCCGCAACAGACGGCTGGCCGGCGGCGACGAGGAGGAGCAGTGCGGAGACCGCTCCGAGCAGGCCGCAGAAGAGCCAGAACGCGTCCCCGTTCCACGCGAACATCGCCGCGCCGAGCCCGGGGCCGAGCATGAAGGCGAGGCCCCAGGTCAGTCCCCACGCGCCCTGGTAGCGGCCGCGAAGGTGCGTGGGCGCGATGTCCGCGACGTACGCGGACGCAACCGGGGCGTAGACGATCTCCCCGATCGTCCAGATCAGGACGGTGAGGCCGAACGCCGCGAGCGACTCGGCCCACGCGTTCAGGGCGAAGCCCAGGCCGACGAGCAGCGAGCCGACGGCGAGCGTGGGGATGGCCGAGAAGCGCTGGGTGATCGAGGTGAACGGGAGCTCCAGCACGACGATCGCGAGGCCGTTCAGCGAGATCAGCAGCCCGTAGTCGGCGTTGGTGAGCCCGCTTTCCGTCACCTGGAGTGGGAACGTCGCATTGGCCTGGAAGTAGACGAACGCGCCGAGCACGGACGAGACGAGGAAGAGGAGAAACGCGCGGTCGCGCGCGATCGTCCTCAGCGCCTCGCCGCGGCGTTCCTCGCCCCGCGGCGTCCGCACGCCCTCGGGGAGCGAGGTCAGGGTCAGCACGCCGAAGATCACCGACGTCAGCGCGTCGCCGACGAAGAGGTACGTGAACGAGCGGTCGGCGAGCAATCCGGCGAGCGCCGGGCCGACGGCGAAGCCGAGGTTGATCGCGAGCCGGTTGAGCGCGAACGCCGGCAGCCGTTGTCCGGCCGGGACGAGATCGGCGAGCAGCGCGGAGGACGCCGGCCGGTACATCTCGCCCGTCAACCCGGCAAGGACGGTGAGCGAGCCGATCAGGACGATGTCGTCGGCCTGCGAGAGCGCGAGCAGCGTCGCCGCCGAGCTGAACATCGAGAGAGCGATCGCATTCCGGCGCCCGAGCCGGTCCGCGAGCAGGCCTCCGACCGCCGCCGCCGCCACGTTCCCCGCGCCGTAGAGGCTGACCATGAAGCCCGCCTCGGCGATCGAGTAACCCTTCTCCCGCAGGTAGAGAACGAGGAAGACGGCGACGAAGCTGCCGAAACGGTTGACGAAGGAGCCGGCGCAGAGAATCCAGACGGGGCCGGGGAGAGCGCGGATCCCCTCGCGCAGCGTCCTCCGCTCCTCGACCATACGCCGTAATGAACCATCTTCGAATCGTCTCGCCGAGCGCGCGGACCCCCCAGGTGCTCGAAGTGCTCGAGCGGGAGGCCGCGGTCGTCAACCTCGTCCACCTGCCCGGGGCGGCTCGGAAGCCGGAAGGCGACGTGATCCTCTGCGACGTCGTGCCTGAGCAGACGAGCATCGTCCTGGCGGAGCTGCGGAGGCTCGGGCTGGAGCGGGAGGGCTCGATCGCGCTCGAGCAGGTCGACCTCCAGCTCGCCGCCTCGGCCGAGGCCGCCGGGCAGGTCGTGCGGGGCTCCGCGGCCGACGCGGTCGTCTGGGAGCAGGTCGAGCAGCGGACGTCCGAGAGCGCCGAGCTGTCGTTCAGCTTCCTCGCCTTCATGACGCTCGCCACGATGATCGCCGCCGCCGGGATCCTCACCGACTCGCAGGTGCTGATCATCGGGGCCATGGTGGTCGGGCCGGAGTTCGGCCCGCTTGCAGGCTTCTGCGTCGCAGTCGTCCAGCGCCGGACCGAGCTCGCCAAGCGGTCTCTGGTCGCGCTTGCAGTCGGCTTCCCGGTGGCAATCGCGCTGACGGCGTTCGGCACCTGGCTCCTGGACAAGGCCGACCGCGCGCCGGAGACCGTCGCCGCGACGAGCCGGCCGGCGACCTACTTCATCTCGCACCCGAACACGTTCTCGGTGATCGTCGCCGTGCTCGCGGGCATCGCCGGCACGCTCTCGCTGACGACGGCGAAGTCGGGCGCGCTCGTCGGCGTGCTGATCTCGGTGACGACGATTCCGGCGGCCGCCAACGTCGGTGTGGCGACGGCCTACGGCGACTGGGCCGAGGTTCGCGGCGCGCTGGCGCAGCTCCTCATCAACCTGGTCGCGATCGTCGTTGCGGGGATTGCCACGCTGGTGCTCCAGCGCGCCGGCTTCGCGCGCCGCGTTAGGCAAGAGGCGTCGCGCGGGTAGACCCCGACGGATGGCTCGGTGGTCTCCCTGGCGGCGTCGGCGTGCGACGGAGTTCCGGGAGGAGCGGGTCGCCACCGCGGTCCCGCCGCCGCGGCCGTTCTGGCCATGGCTGCTCCTCCTGCTGCTGCTCGTGCTGGGCGCGCTCGGTGTGTCGTGGTACCTCGCGAACCGCGGCGAGACTGTCGACGCCGACGAGGTGCCGAACCTCGTCGGCGCTCAGCGGGTCGACGCGGAGCGGCGGCTCCAGGAGCGTGACTTCGAGAGCGAGGTGAAGCGCATCGTCAGCGAGGAGCGGCCCGGCACCGTCGTGGCGCAGCGGCCGGCAGCGGGAACGGTCTACGGCGAGGGCGGCATCGTCGTGCTCTCCGTCGCGCGCGACCCGCTCCGGACCGAGGTGCCCGATGTCTCCGGCCTCTCGACCACGCAGGCCCTCGCGCGTCTCCGCGCCGCCGACCTCCGGCCGCGGGCCCAGGCGGTCCCCTCCCGCGAGCCGAAGGGGCGCGTGCTCCGACAGCTCCCCGGCCCGGGGACGGAGGTGCCGCGAAGATCGCCCGTCGTCGTGATCGTGTCGACCGGGCCGGAGCTCGGCACGGTTCCCGACGTCGTCGGCATGCTCGTCGGCGGCGCGACTGCGCGCGTGTCGCGGGCCGGCTTCCGGGTCCGCGTCGCCCGCGTGCCCGGTGGCCAGCCGGAGGGAACGGTTGTCGCGCAGAACCCGAGCGGCGGGGCGCGGGCGCTCCGCCGAACCGTCGTACGCCTGAACGTCTCCATCGGCCCGGGGGCCGGCACGACCACCGGCACGACGACGACATCCCCGGGACCGGCGACGGTCCCGGATACCGTCGGCCAGGACGAGGCGGCCGCACGCGGCACCCTCGAGGGCGCCGGCTTCGTCGTCCGCGTCGTCGACCGTCCGGCTCCGGACCCGAACCTGGACGGCGTGGTCATGAACCAGTCGCCGGCCGGCGGGTCGCAGGCCCGTGCCGGCTCCGCCGTCACGATCTTCGTCGGCAGACTTTCCTAGGTGCGCATCGTTTTGCTGCTGGCCGCCCTCGCCGGGGCGCTCGCGGTCGTCCTCGGCTTCATCCTCACGCGGGACGACAAGGCCGTCGACCTCCGCGGGAGCCAGCCGCCGGATGGGCTCGTGCTGCCCGATGCGGTCGCGAACACGCCGGCGTTCGACGGCAAGGCGCTCGCGATCACGTTCCTGGACACCCAGTGCACGGAGGCCTGCCCCATCGCGGCATCGCAGATCGCCGAGGCCATGCGGCTCCTCGGGGACGACCGCGGCCGCGTCCTCGCCGTGGCGTACAGCGTCGATCCCGTCCACGACACTCCGGCGAGCATCACCTCCTTCCTCCGGCGGAACCGCGCCGCGGGCGAGATCCGCTACGTCGACGGGTCGGTGGCGTCGCTGCGGAAGGTGTGGAGCGCGTTCCAGATCCTCCCGTCAACGGACACCGGCAACAGCAACATGCACTCCGTCCCCGTGCGGGTCTACGACTCCGAAGGCCGCTGGCGCTCGACGCTCCATCCGGGCGTCGACCTGACCCCGGCGAACCTGGCGCACGATCTCGAGGCCGTCCTCGAATGAACGTGAGGGCCGCGCATGGCGGCCCTCACGCCGGACGCGTTGTCAGGGAGAAGCCTCCGAAAGGCCTGGTGAACCCGATTTGAGACCCACCCTCATGCGTCTTTCAGGGCCTACCCGACCACCCACGGTCGAAACCCGCTAACCAGAGCTGCCGGTCTCCTCGTGCGGCGCGCCGACCGGCTTCGACTCCGCCGACCCGCGCTGGCGCAGGTAGATGGTGAACACGACCATCGTGCCGACGGCGAGGAACTCGGACTGCCAGTTCTGCAGGCTTCGCGCCCAGAAATCGGAGGAGAGCACGTAGCGGCCCCAGGAGACCGTCTCCGCGTTGTGCGCCGTCTGCTCCTCGTTGAAGGCGGTCCAGCCCGTCCACGACTGTCCCAGCCAGGTGGCGAGGAAGATCGCGGCCACCACGATCGCGAACGAGTTCGCGTAGAGGTGGAACCGCCAGTCCTTGACCTTCGCCCAGCGCGGCGCACGCTGGGGCGCGAATCGCCCGACCCGCTGCTGCTTGTCGTCCTCCAGACCCTCGTCGCCGAGCTTCTTCGACTCGTTCGACCCCTTCTGGAGCAGCCAGATCGTCGCGAGCGCGAAGACCCAGAACTGGAGCCACTCGGACTGCCAGTTCTCGAGCACGTCCGCGCCGAAGTCCGAGCTCACCACGTAGCGGCCATACGAGATCGTCGGTTCACCGTGGAGCCGCTGATGGTCGTTGTGCTCGAACAGCCCCGCGACGGACTGGCCGACGACCGTCACGAGAAAGAGGCCGAGGAAGAAGAGCGAGAGGCCGTTCTCGTAGACGAATCGCCGCACGCGCTCCCTCAGTGGTGTGCCAGGCCGATGACGCTGTACAGGACCACGCCGACGACGATCAGGACGACGTAGAGGGCGAACACCTAGCGCCGCGGCGCCGACCGCGCGGCTGCGCTGAGCGCGTCGAGCCCCTGCTCGAACGTGGCTGTCGGCGTCGCCTCCACGGGGGCGGTTTCGCCGTTTCGCCGCGAGAGCAAACTCTGGCCGAGGCGGCCGAGCGCCTGCTCGCGCTCGGCGACGTCTGCCGCGTGGCGCTCGAGCCGCTCCGCGGTCGTCCGCTGGCGCTCCTCGTTCTTCCGCACCCGCTTCTCGCGCTCGTCGAGGTCGGCGAGCCGCGCCAGGAGCTCCTCCTCGCGCGTCGAGAGGAGCGTCTCCCGCTCCGAGATCGAGGCCTCGAGCGCGGCCGCCTGTTCCTCGCGGGGTGCGACGTCGCGCTCCTTCGCGGCGAGCTCCTCGGTCCGCCGCTCGAGCTCGCCGCGGCCCTGCGCGGCGTCCTCGTGCAACCGTCCGGTCTCCGCGTCGCGGGCGTCGAGCTCGAGCTCGCGCGCCACGAGCGCCTCTGCCCGCCGGTCGAGCTCCATTGCGCGGGCGGCGAGCTCCTTGTCGCGGTGCGCGACCTCGGTCTCTCGGCGCGAGAGACGCTTCTCGCCGCGGTCGAGCTCGGTCTCCTTCCGCTTCTGCCGTCCCTTCAGCAGCTCGATCTCGGAGACCCTGGCACGGAGGGCGGCGATCCGGTTCTGGCGCTCCCGGCGCGCCTCGAGCCGGCGCGCGATGCGGTGCATCTTCTGTTCCAGCCGCCGCTCGCGCTCGGCAAGGTTGTGTTCCCGCTCGGCGAGCCGTTTCGCCGCCTGCGCGAGCTCGCGCTTCGCCCGCGTGAGGTCCTCGAGCGCGGCCGCCCGCTCTCGCTGGCGCTCTTCGATGGTGTCGCGGTCGAGCATGGCTCCTCGGTGCGGGAAGGGAACGTAGCACCCGTCGTTACTACTTAGGTATGCGCCTCCGAGTCTGGGTCGCGCTCGGGACGATCTACGTCGTCTGGGGCTCCACGTTCCTCGCGATCGCCGTCGCCGTCCGCGATGTTCCGCCGTTCCTCTCGATGGCGATCCGCCACCTCACGGCGGGCGCGCTCGTGCTCGCCTGGGTGCTGGTGCGGCGGCGCGACCACGAGCCGCTCGGCTGGAAGCAGTGGCGGGCCGCGTTCGTCTTCGGCGGCGGCCTCTTCCTGCTCGGCCACGGGCTGCTCGCGTGGGCGCAGCAGGACGTGCCGTCCGGGATCGCGGCGTTGCTCGTCGGCACGATTCCGCTCTGGTTCGCCATCCTCGCGTGGATGTTCCTCGGGGAGCGGATGGGCTGGCGGGCGTTCGCCGGGCTCGTCCTCGGCTTCGCCGGGCTCGCGCTGCTCGTCGACCCGACCGGCGAGGAGGGCGCGAAGCCGATCGGCGCGCTCGCCATCGTCATCGGCGCCCTCGCGTGGTCCGCCGCGTCGATCTACTCGCAGCGGTCGGCCCTCCCGAAGGACACTCTGCTCGGGGCGGGCATGGGGATGCTCGCCGGCGGCACGCTCCTTTCCGCCGTCAGCCTCGCGCGGGGCGAGTGGAACGACGCGACCTTCTCGACGGACGCGCTGCTCGCAATCGGCTACATGGTCGTCATCGGCTCGCTCGTCGGCTTCAGCGCGTACGTCTGGCTGCTGAAGACGGTCCCGGCCTCCACCGTGTCCACCTACGCGTACGTGAACCCGGTGATCGCGGTCCTGCTCGGGTGGGCGTTCAACGACGAAATCATCACCGTCCGGACGCTGCTCGCAGGCGCGGCGATCGTCGTCGGCGTCGCGCTGATGGTGAGCCGCAGCACCGAGAAGGCGGCGAAGCCTGCGCATGACCTCGAACGGGACCCCGAGCCGGGACTAAGCTCGGCGCGTGGCTGAAGTCCAGGACGTCCTCGCCCGCCTCTCGCTCTTCGCCGACCTTCCGCCCGCGCAGCTCGAGGCGATCGCCCACCGGTTCGACGAGGAGGTCTTCCCCGAGGGGGAGCGCGTCCTGCGCAAGAACCTGAAGGGCTCCGGGCTCTTCGTGATCCTCGACGGGGAGGCCGCCGTCCGGATCGGTGACCAGGAAGTGACGCGCTTCGGGCCGGGCGACTTCTTCGGCGAGATCTCGCTCCTGACGAGCGAGACGCCGAACGCAGACATCGTCGCGCTCTCGATGCTCCGCTGCCTCGTGGTGCCCGGCCCCGAGTTCGAGCCGTTTCTCCTCGAGTATCCGCGCGTCCTCTTCCGCATCCTCCAGGCGGAGGCGCGACGGCTTCGCGACACGACGTCGTGGAGGATCGGCTCCTGAGCCCGTTCCCGCCGGGCGAGTACGACGTGGTCGTCGTCGGCACCGGGCCGGCCGGTCTGCAGACGAGCTACTGCCTGACGAGGGCCGGCGTCCCGCACGCCGTGCTCTCCGCCGACGACGCGCCAGGTGGCATGTTCCGCCGCTTCCCGGTGTTCGAGCGCCTCATCAGCTGGACGAAGCCGGATGCGCCGTTCGAGCGGGAGACCCGCGAGTACGAGTCCTACGACCACAACAGCCTCGTGGCCGAGGAGCCTGAGCTGCGAGGGCTCGTCGCACGCCACATGGACCGCAGCTTCGACGTGCCCTCCCGGGCGGAGATGGAGGCCGCGCTCGTCGAGTTCGCCGAGCGGGCCGAGATCCGGGCGCGGTACGGCTGCCGCTGGACGGGGACGAGGCGCGAGGACGACGGCTTCGTGCTCGAGACGACGGACGGGGAGTACCGATGCCGCATGGCCGTCTTCGCGATCGGGATGACCGAGCCATGGTCGCCGCCCGTCGACGGCGGTGAGCACGCGACCCACTACGTGGACACCGGCACGGCCGAGTCGTACCGCGACAGGCGGGTCGTGATCATCGGGAAGCGAAACTCGGGGTTCGAGCTCGCCTACGGCCTGCTTCCGTGGGCGCGGGAGCTCACGCTCGTCTCGCCCCGGCCCGTGGACATCTCCGTCCTCGCGCACTCCCCGCTGCGTGTCCGGTACCTCCAGCCGTACGAGGAGTACGTACGGGGAAGCGCCGGCATCTACGTCGTGGACGCCGCGATCGCGGGCATCGAGCGGAGGACGGACGAGCTGCGCGTCGTCGCCGACGGGACGACGTGGGACGGGCGGCTGTCGTTCGCGGCCGACGAGGTCATCCTCGCGACGGGCTTCAGGGCGCCGCTCGGCGACCTCCGGGAGCTCGGGGTGATCACGGTCATCAACGACCGCGTCCCGGCGCTGACGCGATTCTGGGAAAGCGTCTCGGTGCCGGGCATCTTCTTCGCCGGGAACATCACGATCGCGTCGCGCGGGCTGCAGAAGGACGGGCTGGCGCCGACCTCGTCGTCGGTCAACGGGTTTCGCTACAACGCGCGGGTCCTCGCCCGGCACATCGCCGAGCGGCTGGGCGTGGAGCAGCCGCGCCCGACGCTCGCGGCCGGCGAGGTCGTCCCGCTGCTCGCGGACGAGCTCGCGCACGGGCCGGAGATTTCGATCCAGAAGGGCTACCTGGCGCGCGTCGTGTCCGTCGACGCCGCGGCGGGGATCCGCGACGAGGGCATCCTGCCGCTCGAGGACTTCGTCGACGGTGCGACCGGGCCGGACGCCGTTGCCGTCGCGATCGAGCAGGGCGCAGACGGCGCGATCTACCCGGGGATCTTCGTGCGCCGCGGCGGTGAGGTCGACGAGCGCGAGCTCGACCCACATCCGGTGCGCGCGTTCGGCGGCGCCGCGTACCGGCGGGAGCTCGAGCTCCTGCTCCGGCCGCTGCTCGGCGCCGCCGCCTGAACCCTGAGTAACACCGTGTTACAAGCCCACCGGGCGGCTCGCGACGCGGCTAGCGCTTCCGGGCCGTCGCCTTGCCGCCCTTGCGGCCGGCGGCCTTCTTCTGCGCGGTCGTCCCACCCTGCTTGGAGCTCGAGCGGGAGTTGGATCCGGAGCCGGACTTCTTCCCGCCGCGGCTCGACGCGCCGGGCGAGTTCGCGATCTTCGCGGCCCGCTCCTTCGACATCCCCTTCTCCTTGAGCTTCTCGTACTGCTTCTCGTTCTTGACGTTGGCGCTCTTGCTCGGCATTGAGGGATTCCTCCTTCCTCGGACGGTAACCCCTGCTCTTTCCGGGGTTTTCGAAGGCGAAACGCCCGCGGCTATCGCGTGATCGTCGCGAGGTACGCGAGAACGTCGTTCAGGTCCTGACCGGAGACCAGGTCCGCGGGCATGACGCCGCGGCCGTTCTCGATCGTCGCCCGGGCGACGTCGCTCGAGACTCCGCTGGCGGCGAGCGTCGGGCCTACCCCGCCGCCCGTTCCGCCGTCGCCGTGGCAGCCGGCGCAGGTGTCCGCGAAGAGCTCCTCGCCGCGGGCCGCGTCGCCCGCGACCGGCCCGCCGACCGGGGCCGAGGCGGCGTCGTCCTTCGCGGGATGCGCCTCGGCGAGGGCGAAAACGCCCGCGGGGATGACGGCGAGGAGGATCGCCGGCACGACGAGAAGCCGGACGCGCCTCGACATGTGGCGATCGTAATAAGGTCGCCGCATGCTCGCGAGCGTCGAGTCGACCTACACCGACCTCGTCACCTCGGTGTTCTCGACCCCGATCGCGTTCAAGGCATGGTTCGCGAGCGCGGCCGCCGTGCTCGCCGTCGTCCAGGTGCTGACGGGCGCCCGTATCTTCGGGAAGCTCTCGGGACTCGTCCGGATCCCGCCGCCGCGGGTGAACCGGATCCACCGCTGGTCCGGGCGCCTCGCCGTCCTCGCCACGATCCCCGTCGCCTTCCACTGCATCTTCCTCCTCGGCTTCCAGACGACGGACGCCCGCGTCTTCGCGCACTCCCTGCTCGGGACGTTCGTCTACGGGCTCGTGGCGGTGAAGGTCTGGTACGTCCGCGACCGCGACCACCCGCGGTGGCTCGTGCCCGTCGCGGGGGCGACCGTCTTCACCGTGCTCGTCGCGCTCTGGAGCACGTCGAGCCTCTGGTACTTCACCGAAGTGCGCTTCGGCTTCTAGGCCCGGCCGCAGCGGCGGGCGCGCGGCACCCGGCGCCCGAGCGCCGTCGCCGCCGACCACTGCAGGAGCCGGGCGGCTCGCGGACGCACGCCGGGCGGCGGAGCCAGGCCGATCAGCGGGGCGTGGAAGAGGCGGCCGTAGACGGCGAGCGCCGCCGTGTACGTGCCGAGGGCGCTCGGGTGGAAGCCGTCCGGCCCGTAGAGCGCGACGGGCTCGCAGCTCCAGGCGACACGCCAGGCGTCGCCGCCGGGAAGGAGCTCGGCGCGGGCCGCTGCGGCCGCGCGCCGGTACGAGCCGATCACGTCGCGCAACGCGCTGCGGCGGTACGACTCCGGCCAGACCGTGAGGAGGGCGGGACGGACGCCGCGAGCGCGCGCCTCGTCCGCCCACCGGATCGCCCACGCGCGCAGGCTTGTCTGGCTCTCGGGGAGCGCCGACGGCCCCTGCTGCATCACGATCGCGTCCCACCGGCCGCCGGCCAGCGCGGCACGCGCCTCCCCCGAGTTCCAGTGGTCTTCGAGCGCGTATCCGCCCGGCGCGATCGTCCGGTACTCGAGCCGGCGCCCCGCCCGGCTCGCGATCCCGGCGACCACGGCCGGGAGGTCGTTGGTCGCCGTGAGGCTGTTGCCGATGAAGAGGACCCGAAGCTCGCGCGGCGGCCCGGCGGCGGCGCCCCCGCCGAGAACGAGAACGGCGAACGAGGCGATCGCCGCGGCTGCGACTACTTTCCGTACTTTGCCGAACCGGGAACGGGCGGCGCTCCCGATGTGCACTCGACGGCCTCGCGGCACGCTGCCGTCATGGATCTCGCGCACCGCCTTCACCTCCCGCTCAGACGCACGCGCGACCGTCCGGTTGGGGACCCGGCGCGGCGGCCCTGGCTGATCGCGTGGCTCGGCGGCCCCGTGATCGGCATCGTGAACGGAGCCGTTCGCGAGCTCGTCTACAAGGACGAGATCGGTGAGTTCACGGCGCGGCAGATCTCCGGCGGCTCTGCCGTCATCCTCTTCACGCTCTACTTCTGGCTGCTGCAGCGCCGGTGGCCGCTCCGGTCGACGCGGTCGGCGCTCGAGGTCGGCGCCGTGTGGGTCGCGCTCACGGTCCTCTTCGAGTTCGGCTTCGGCCGCTACGTCGAGGGCAACTCGTGGGACGAGCTCTTCGACGCCTACAACGTCGCGGAGGGCAACCTGTGGCTGCTCGTCCTCCTCTGGCTCGGCGTCGGCCCCGCGGTCGTCCGGCGGCTCTCGTCGCCCAGCCGCTGAGTCAGCGTCCGACGGCGCGGCGGTAGCGCCACACCGAGAGGACGCTGAACACCGCGATGATCGCGAACGACCACGCGACGGCAAGCCAGATGTCGTTCCCCGCCGGCGTCCCGACGAAGAGCGCGCGGGCTGCGTTCACCATCGCCGTGAACGGGTTGTGCTCCGCGATCGGCTGCAGCCAACTCGGCATGGTCTCCGGCGGCACGAACGCCGAAGAGATGAACGTCAGGGGGAACAGGATCGTGAAGCCGTAGGCGTTCGACGCCTCGGGCGACGAGGACGAGAGCCCGATGAAGGCGAAGACCCACGAAAACGCGTACCCGATGAGGAGCAGCAGCGCCAACCCGGCGACGATCTCCTCCGGGCTCGCGTCGAAGCGGAAGCCGGCCGCGATGCCCACCGCGAACATGATCACGAGCTGAATCACGTTCGTGCCGACGTCGGCGAGGATCCGTCCGGAGATGACCGCCGGGCCCCACATCGGGAGCGACCGGAAGCGGTCGATCAGCCCCTTCTTGAGATCCTCGGCCAGCCCCAGTGCGGTGACGAAGCCTCCGAACACCATCGACTGCACGATGATCCCCGGAATCAAGAAGTCGACGTAGTCGAGCGGGCCGGTGTCGATCGCGCCCCCGAAGACGTAGACGAAGAGCAGGACGAACATGACGGGCTGGATCGTGAAGCCGACGAGTAGGTCCGGCTGTCGCGGAATACGCTTGAGGCTGCGCTTCGCGAGCACGACCGTGTCCGAGAGCACGTACGGGAGCGCGTTCACGCAGCCGCCTCCTCCTCGTCCGCCTCGGCGGCGTGTCCCGTCAGCGCCAGGAAGACGTCGTCAAGCGTCGGCGTCCGGACGGCCACGTCGTCGATTGCGATCCCCGCGTCGTCCAAGCGCCGGACCGCGTCGGCGATCGTCCCGCGGCGCTCCGCGACCGGAACGCTGATCGAACCGTCCTGGACGAACGGCTCCTCGCTGGCGATCGGCGCGAGTGCGGCGACCGCAGCGTGGCTGCGCTGTCCGTCACAGAGGTGGATCTCCAAACGGTCGCCGCCGACACGTGCCTTCAGCTCGTCCGGCGTGCCCTCGGCGATCACGAGTCCCTGGTCGATCACGGCGATCCGGTCGGCGAGCCGGTCCGCCTCGTCCAGGTACTGCGTCGTGAGCAGGACGGTCGTCCCGCCGGCGACGAGGGCGTCCATCGCCTCCCACAGGCCGATCCGGCTCCGGATGTCGAGGCCCGTCGTCGGCTCGTCGAGGAAGAGGACGGGAGGCCGGGCGACGAGCGCCGCGGCCAGGTCCAGCCGGCGGCGCATTCCCCCCGAGAAGGTCCGCACGAGCCTGCCTCCCGCCTCGGCGAGGTCGAAATCGGCGAGGAGCTCGTCCGCACGCGCACGCGCGGCGCGGCGGCCGAGATGGTAGAGCCGGCCGACCATCTCGAGGTTCTCGAAGCCGGTGAGGTTCTCGTCGACGGCGGCGTACTGCCCGGCGAGGCCGATGTGCTGCCGCACCTTCGCGGCGTCCGAGACCACGTCGAAGCCCGCCACGCGCGCCGTCCCGAGGTCCGGGTAGAGCAGCGTCGTGAGGATCCGGACTGCCGTGGTCTTGCCGGCGCCGTTCGGTCCCAGCAGGCCGAAGACGCTCCCGGCGCCGACGCGGAGGTCGATACCGCGCAGGGCCTTCACCTTGCCGTAGCTCTTCTGGAGCCCGTGGGTCTCGACGGCTGGTTCCATCCGCTCGACCTTACCGGCGCCCGTCCGCCGCCCCGCCCGGCCGCGTGAGCCCGTTCTCGTACGCGAAGATCACCGCCTGGACGCGGTCGCGGAGACCCAGCTTCATGAGGATCCGCTTCACGTGTGTCTTGACGGTCGACTCCTCGATTACGAACGCCTCGGCAATCTCGCGGTTCGAAAGCCCTCTGGCGACCGACTCCAGCACCTCCGTCTCCCGTGGGGTAAGCCGGCTCAGGCGCCGGCTCGCAACGAGGGGTGACGGCTGCGTGGCCATCCGGTCGATGACGCGCCGGGTGACCGACGGCGAGAGCAGCGAGTCGCCGTCGGCGACGGTGTGGATCGCGCGCATCAGCTCCTCCGGCTTGGTGCGCTTGAGCAGGAACCCGGACGCTCCGGCGCTGAGCGCGTCGAAGATGTAGTCGTCCTGCTCGAACGTCGTCAGTACCACGATCTTCAGCTCGGGCGAGGTGGCGAGGATCTCGCGGGTGGCGGCGATGCCGTCCATGCCCGGCATCCGGATGTCCATCAGCACGACATCGGGCCGAAGCCGCCTGATCTCTTCGATAGCGGCCCGGCCGTCGCTCGCCTCGCCGACGACGCTGATCGTCTCGTCGCTCGAGAGCACCGAACGGAGGCCTGCCCGCATCAGGTCGTCGTCGTCGACGAGCAGGACGCTGACATCTGTGCTCACGAGTCGTCGCCTCCATACGGCAGCCGGGCAAGCACGCGGAAGTTCGCGCCTCTGCGTCCCACCCGCAGGGTGCCGCCGAGGAGCGCGGCGCGCTCGCGCATGCCGACGATTCCGTGCCCGTTCTCGCCGTTGCCGGCGGCGAGGCTGCTGGTCGGGTTCCGGACGAAGATCGCGAGCTCGCGACGTCCGAACGAGAGCCCGAGGTCGGCACGGCCCGTGCCGTAGCGGGCGGCGTTCGTCAGCGACTCCTGGACGATCCGGTATGCGGCGCGCGCCACGCTCGGCGGCACTCGACGTCGAGAGCCCCGGACGCGAACGTCGACCTCGAGACCGGCTGCTCGGTGCTGCGCCACCAGGTTCTCCAGTGCGTCCAGGCTCTGGGGAGGCTCGACGGACGTGTCGGTCTTCTGCTCGCGAAGCGTGCCGACGAGGCGGTCGATCTCGCCGAGCGTCTCTCGGGCGACGGCCTCGATCGTCCCCAACGCCTCGCGTGCGGCCTCGGGATCCTGCTCCTGCAGAAGCCGGGCGGCGCCGGCCTGGACGAGGATGACGTTGATCGCGTGGCCGGCGGAGTCGTGGAGGTCGCGCGCGATCCGCGTTCGCTCCTCCGCGGCCGCGAGTTGTCGGTCGCGCTCCGCGTCCCGCTCGGCGCGCTGTGCCCGCTCCTCCAGCTCGTGTATCCGCTGCCGGCGCAGCCGGGTCCGCTCCCCGAGGACCCATGTGCCGCCCCAGAAGATCGTGCCGAGAAGGATCTCGCCGTCCGGAAACGTGTCGTGCGCGAGCCCGAACGCGGCGATGTGGGCGGAGAAGAAGGCCACCACGATCACCGGCGTCAACCAGCGCTTCAGACGCGTGCTCGCCGGGGTCAGCGCGACGTAGAAGAGGGCCACGGTGGGACCGATCGGCGGCCCGGGGGGATAGTCCAGCGCGAAGATCGCGGCGCTCGCCGTCGTCGAGAGCATGAACGCCAGCAACGGGCGGCGTCGCACGGCGAGCAGCGGAAGTGCCGTCGCGGCCGCCAGGACGATTCCGAGCGCGTCGAGGCTGCGCCCGTCCCGTCCCGAGTCGGTCGCCTCCGGAAGGCCCATCAGGAGGAGCGTCAAGACGAAGACGACGAGCGGGATGGCCACGTCGATCAGCCGTTCCCGGCGCATGCCTTCGAGCGTAGCGCCGTGCCCGTCCTCCCCGAGGGCGGTCTGAGTCCTCCTCTGGGGGGATGCCGATGTTCCTCCCTACGGGCGTTGCCGTCGAGGGATGCCGGGTCCTACCGTGGCCGCCATGACCACATCACACGCACACACCCGTCTCGCACGTCTCGCAGATCTGACCTACCGCCGCCGGTGGCGTGTGATCCTGGCCTGGATCGCGACGCTGGCGGCTGTCGTCGTCGTCGTGCCGCAATTCGCGGGCGACTTCGACGTCGAGTTCGGCACGCCCGGCAGCGAGAGCAAGGCGGCCGCCGACGTGATCGAGAAGCACTTCGCCGGCAGCGCCGGCGAGACCGTCAACGTCGTCTGGGAAGCCGGGGCCGGGGCGCGCGCCGCCGAGCCGCGGATCGACCGGCTGCTCGCTGCGGCACGGCGAGTGGATGGCATCGAGGGCGCGTCGGCGCCGCGCTACTCCCGCGACGGGAGCATCGGGCTCGTCCAGCTTCGGCTCGAACGGGCCTCCTGGGACATGGACACCGCGTCCGGAAAGCGGCTCATCGAGCTCGCCGACGAGGCGTCGGCTGACGGTCTCCGCGTGGAGGTCGGCGGCAACCTCATCCAGTCGGCTCAGGAGGGCCAGCCGCCGGAGCTGATGGGGCTTCTGGCCGCTGCCTTCGTGCTGCTGATCGCCTTCGGCTCCGTCGTCGCCGCCGGGCTGCCGCTGCTCGTGGCGATCTTCGGCCTCGGCATCTCCGCCACGTTGATCGGGATCGTCGCCGTGTTCCTCGACACTCCTGACTTCGCGCCGGCCGTCGCCGGGTTGATCGGCATCGGCGTCGGCATCGACTACTCGCTCCTGATCCTGACCCGGTTCCGGTCAGCGTTGCTTCATGGCGCCGACGAGCGCTCCGCGCTCGTAGAGGCGGTCTCCACGGCCGGTAGGAGCGTGGTCGTCGCCGGCGGCACCGTGGTGATCTCCATGCTCGGACTCACCTTCATGGGCGTCTCGTTCCTGTACGGGATCGCGGCGTCGGCGAGCCTTGCGGTCCTGGTGGTCGTCATCGCTTCCGTCACGTTGCTTCCGGCCCTGCTCGCGGTGGCTGGTCGGCGCGTCGATCGCCTACGGATCCCCGGGCTCGGTCGGTCGCTCCGGACAGGCGGCGGAACGCTCGCGACCCGCTGGAGCGGTCTCGTGCAGCGTCGCGCCGGCGTCGCCGCGATCGCCGGTGCAACCGTGCTCGTCCTGCTGACCCTCCCGGTTCTGGGTCTCCGCTACGGCTTCCCCGACGAGGGCAACGATCCGGACGGATCCTCGACGCGCGCAGCGTACGAGCTGGTGAGCCGCGGCTTCGGGCCAGGGTCGACCGGGCCGTTGCTGATCACCTCGGACCAGCCGTCGCGGCTGGATGCCCTCGCAGACCGGATGCGCGGCGAGGACGGCGTCTCGTTCGTGACACCGGTCCGCAGGAGCCCGGACGGCCAGGCGGCGTTGTTCTCCGTGATGCCGACGACCTCGCCGCAGGACGAGGCCACCGCGGACCTCGTCGACCGCCTCCGGGAGATCGCAGGCCTGGGCGTCCACGTCGGCGGCCTGACGGCGGCGGTGATCGACCAGAGCGACTACGTCTCCGGACGGATCCCGCTCTTCATCGCCGGCGTGATCACGCTCTCGTTCCTCCTGCTGCTGATCGCCTTCCGCGCGCCGCTGATCGCGCTGAAGGCAGGGGTGATGAACCTGTTCTCGGTCGGGGCGGCCTACGGTGTCGTCGCGCTCGCCGCCGAGGGCGGGTGGTTCGGCGGCCTCCTGGGCGTGGACACCGACACGCCGGTGCCGCCGTTCATCCCGGTGATGATGTTCGCGATCCTCTTCGGGCTCTCCATGGACTACGAGGTGTTCCTGCTCTCGCGGATCCGTGAGGAGTACCACCGGACGGGCGAGACGCACAGCGCGGTCGCGGCCGGACTGGCGAAGACGGCTCGTGTGATCACCGCAGCGGCCGCGATCATGATCGTGGTCTTCCTCGCCTTCGTCTTCAGCACCGAGGTCTTCCTGAAGCTGATGGGCGTGGGCATGGCTGCGGCGATCCTGGTGGACGCGACGGTCGTCCGGATGGTGCTGGTGCCTGCGGTGATGCAGCTCCTCGGCTCCGCCAACTGGTGGATGCCTGACTGGCTGGACCGCGTCCTGCCGCGCCTCGACGGTGAGCCCATCCCGGTTCCGGCAACTACCGGGGAGAGGGGGTGAGCGCAATGGTCTTGGCAGAGAACGCCCACGGCTGGTGGGTGATCTGGCCCGTCGTCTGGCTCGCGGTGATCGTGGCCGCCGTCTGGTTCTTCAGCCGCCGGTGGCGACGGCCCGAAGACGGCGGCCTCGACGGCGCGCGGAAGATCCTCGCCGAGCGCTTCGCGCGCGGCGAGCTCACGCCCGACGAGTACCGCGAGCGCCTCGCCCAGCTCGGTTGAGCTGGGCGAGGCGGAGGATCGCACCGGCGTAGACGCCGGCGTCGCGGATCCCGAGCTCGCCGGGGGGAAGCTCGACGACGAACGCACGAGACGCCGGAAGCGCTTCGTGCTGCCACGCGGTCGCGGAGCCCGGCGGCCAGCGAAGTCGCGCGAAGCGCATGCCGGCGAGCCGCGCGTACCGCCGGGCGACGGCGACGCTCGCCCCCCAGGCGCGGACGACCGCCTGCGGCTGGTGGAACCAGATCGTCACGTCGGGCCGAACGCGGAGGACGAGCGCCATCACCAGGCGCGTCTCCACCTCCGACGCCGGCGTGGCCCCCGCGGTGCGGCGTGGGCGCCAGGTTCCCGGGAAGTTGCGGTTGAGGTCGACGTCGCGAGCGTTCCAACGGCGCTTCGCGGCGTGGCCGTCGGGATTCACGTCCTGGACGACCGTGACGGACCCGCGGCGCGGCGGCCGCGCGTGCAGCAAGCGGGTCGCGATGACGCTGCCCGCGCACTCGTTTCCGTGGATGCAGCCGACGACGAGGATCCGCGGCCGCCCGGAACCGAGGGTGAACGCACGGATGGGGAGCCCGCGCGTGCTCTCGCCGGCCGGAGCGGAACGCACGCCGTCGCCGGGCAGCCGCACGTGCATGTGGTTGTCGTGGTGCGCCGGGAGATCCTCGACGACCGCCGGCGGCCCGCGAAGGCCTGTGCTGGGGCCGACAAAGATCTTCGGCGCGCCGGCGGCGACGAAACGGTCGAGGAGGGCCTGCGCGAGTCGGCGGTCGATCTGGCGCGGAGCCCGCGGCGGAAGCTCCCGTCCGTCGCGGCGCGGGTAGTAGACGTCCACGTCCAGGCCGTTCTGATGCGACGCATGCCCGATTCCGCCGAAGCGGGGGCCGAAGTCGCCGCCGCGGGGGCGAGCCAGGTCGCCGATGCCGACCCTCGGCGCGCCCGGATTGGCCGCGGCGTATGCGGCGAGGACCTGGAGCGTCGTCCCGACCAGCCGCCGGTTGCCGTATCGCCTCCAGCCGCGGTTCGGCGAGCGCCGGAGGACGTTGTCCCAGGTGAAGTGGTGCGTACCGGCGGCCGGGAGCTGGACGCCTCCGACGAGCCGGCCGTCCCAGGGAACTCCGAGCGAGCGGGAGCCGGGCTGGGCACCCGCCGAACCGATCGCGACGCACAGCGCGATCGCCGCGGAGAACGCGAGCCAACGCCCGTTCATCCTCGGTCAAGCGTAAGCGGCGCGTGGCCGCGGCGCCGCGTAAGGTCGGCGTGGATGGCGCTCGACGCACGGCGCGCGGCCGACGACCTCGAGGCGCGGCTCGCCGCGCTGGGGACGCCCGAGCGGGCCGAGCACGAGCGCCGCTACCTGAAGAGCGAGCTCGAGCATCTGGGGGCGACCGTCTGGCAGATCCGCCGCCAGGTGCGGGCGTTCACGAAGCAGCATGCCGACCTGACCCACGCCGAGCTCATGCAGCTCGTCGAGGAGTTGTGGGCCAGACCGGTGCACGAGCGGCGCATGGCGGCCGTCGTTGCGCTCGAGGACTTCCCGGCGCACATCGGCCCCGCGGACCTGCCGCTGCTCGAGAGGCTCGTCAGGGAGTCCCGGACCTGGGCGCTCGTCGACGGGCTTGCGGCCCACGTGCTCGGCGAGCTGCTCGTCCGGCATCCTGGGGCGGCCCCCAAGCTCGACCGATGGGCGAAGGATCCCGATCTCTGGGTGCGCCGGTCGGCGCTGCTCGCCCAGCTGGAGCCGCTGAGGGCGGGGGCGCCGTTCGCGCGCTTCGGCCGGTACGCGGACTGGATGCTCGACGAGCCCGAGTTCTTCATCCGCAAGGCGATCGGCTGGGTCCTGCGCGAGACCGGCAAGACCCGACCCGCCGAGGTGTTCCAGTGGCTCGCACCGCGCGCCGGCCGCGCGTCGGGAGTGACCATGCGGGAGGCGGTCAAGTACCTCCCACCCGAGCAGCGCGCCGCGTTGATGCCTTGATCAGGCTCTCCGTCGAGCGGTACGGCGCGGGCTGATGCCCGAGTGGCATCCTGGGCCGGTGGCCGAGCTCGCGATCCGCCTACGGGGCGCCGTCAAGCGATACGGGCCGATCACGGCCGTCGACGGCCTCGACCTCGACGTCCCGATGGGAACGTGCGTGGGGCTGCTCGGACCGAACGGCGCCGGGAAGTCGACGACGATGCGGCTGCTGACCGCGCAGTCGATCGCGGACGAGGGCGAGATCGAGGTTCTCGGGTACCGGCTGCCCGAGGAGTCGAAGCAGGCGCGGGCCCAGCTCGGCGTCGCGCCCCAGCTAGACAACCTCGACACCACGCTGACCGTCGAGCAGAACCTGCTCGTCTTCGCCCACCTGTACCGGATCCCGCGCTGCGACCGGAGGGAGGCGATCGAGCGTGCATTGACGATGTCGCGGCTCGGCGACCGGCGCGACTCCCGGGTCGACAAGCTCTCGGGCGGCATGCGGCGCCGGCTGCTGATCGCGCGCTCGCTGATCCACCGCCCGCGGCTCGTGCTCCTCGACGAGCCGACGGTCGGCCTCGATCCCCAGGTGCGCCAGGAGCTCTGGGCGCTGATCGACGCCCTTCGCTCGGAGGGGACGACGATCCTCATGTCGACGCACTACATCGAGGAGGCGCAGCGCCTCGCCGACACCGTGCTGATCATGTCGCACGGCAAGTCGGTCGCCGCCGGGCCGCCGCCCGAGCTCGTCATGGAGCACGCCGGAAGCGAGGTGCTCGAGGTCTACGGCCCGCCCGCGCGGCTCGCCGAGGTCGAGGCCGAGGCCGCAGAGGCCGGGCTGCGCACGCGGCGGACAGGGACGAGCGTCTCGATCCTGAACGTCGACGGGTTCAAGGGGTTCGAGGGCGAACGCCGGCCCGCGAACCTGGAGGACGTGTTCGTCCTCCTGACTGGAGAGGAGATCGCGTAGTGGCGGCCGCCGCGAAGACCGCCCGCATCGGCCGCCTCGAGCGCACCGCGCTGACGGGCGTCCTCGTCCGCGAGGTCGTGAACTACTCCTCCTACTGGAAGTCGAGCACCTTCTCGTCCACCGTCGAGCCGACCATCTACCTGCTCGCCTTCGGGTTCGGGTTCGGCTCGATCGTGAGCACGATCGGCGGCCTCGACTACGTCGACTTCGTCGGCACCGGGACGGTCGCGACGGCGGTGCTCTTCTCGAGCGCCTTCCCCGGGATGTTCGGGACCTTCGTCAAGTACCAGTTCCAGCGCACCTACGACGCGATCCTCGCCGCCCCGGTCGACACCGAGGAGCTGGTCACCGCCGAGGCGGTCTGGATCGCGACGCGGGCGGGGGTCTACGGGTGCGTGCCGATGGTGGTGGCGATGTTCTTCGGGCTCGACCCGGCGTGGGGGATGCTCGCCGTGCCGTTCGTGGCCTGGATCGCCGGCTTCGGCTGGGCGTGCTTCGGCATCTCGATCGCCGGCTTCTCGAAGTCCTTCGAGAACTTCAACTACATCGTCAGCGCCGTGTTGACGCCGCTGTTCCTCCTGGCGGGCTCGTTCTTTCCGCTGGACGAGTTCCCCACGTGGGCGCAGGCGCTCGCGCAGCTGAACCCGCTCCACCATCTCGTCGTCCTGGTCCGCGACTGCGTGATCTACGGGTGGGACGGCTGGGTCGACGTCGCTCGGCTGCTCGCGCTCGTCGGGTTCGGGTTCGCGATGTGGCGGGTCGCGATCTACGCGATGACCCGCAAGCTGATCGACTAGCGGCAGACGGAGCCTCCGGTACGGCGTACGCTAGGCGCGTGGCTGTCGACCGGCGCCGGCCGAAGCACCTGGTCCTCATCCTCGCGCGCGAGTTCGCGTCGAATCTGGCGACTCCGACCTTGATCGCGGACGCCGAGGGCCGAGTCGTCTTCTACAACGAAGCCGCGGAAGAGGTCATCGGCCGGCCCTTTGCAGAGATCGGGGAGGTGCCGGTGGACGAACTGGGCGCCAGCTTCTCGCCGAGGACACAGGACGGCGAGCCCCTGCCTCAGGAACGGTTGCCCGCACGGATTGCGTTGAACGAGCGCCGCGAGGCGCACCAGCGGGTCGTCGTCACGAGCAGGGACGGAGTAGAACGCGAGGTCTCGATCACCGCCTTTCCCCTTTTCGCCCACGCGGACGAGTTCATCGGCATCGTGACGATCTTCTGGCGCGAGTAGAGGGCGTCGGCGTGCGGTTGACGATCTGGGGATGCCGCGGCTCGGTGCCAACGCCGGGGCCGAACACAGTGGTCTGCGGCGGGAACACGTCGTGCGTCGAGGTGACGCTCGACGACGGGACGTTCCTCGTCCTCGACGCGGGCACGGGGATCCGAGACCTCGGCGACCGGCTCCTCGAGCAGGGGACGACCTACATCCCGCTCCTCCTGACGCACCTCCACCTGGATCACGTCGAGGGGCTCCGCTTCTTCGGCCCGCTGTGGGACGAGCGGGTGACCGTGGACATCTGGGGGCCGCCGTCGCCGGTCATGAGCCTCGAGGACCGGATTGCGCGCTCCTTCTCCCCGCCCCTGTTTCCGATCGACCTGGGCGACGTCCCCGCAAAGGTGACGTTCCGGGACGTGCCGCGCGAGCCGTGGACGATCGGCGGAGCGACGGTGACCGCCGCGCTGGTCGCCCATCCCGGGCCGACGCTCGGCTATCGGATCGAGGCCGACGGATCCGTTTTCGCCTACCTGCCCGACCACGAGCCGGCGCTGACGGGGATCGGTGCGAGGTCGACCGATTGGATCTCGGGGGCGGCGGTGGCGGAAGACGCCGACCTGCTGCTCCACGATGCGCAGTACTTCGACGACCAGTACGAGGCCCGCGTCGGTTGGGGACACTCGAGTGTGGACGACGCGATCGCCTACTCCCGTGCGGTCGGCGCGCGGCGGCTTCTTCTCTTCCACCACGAGCCGCAGCACTCGGACGACGTGTTGCTGAGGTTGGAGGACCGTGCCCGGTCGCTCGCCGACGGGGACGAGGACGAGGAGCGGCCGTCGCTCGCCCGCGAGGGTATGGTCGTCGAGCTCGCCTAGCTAACCAGCCGGCGCGCGCCGACCAGGCGAAGGCCGTAGTTCGAGCGGTTCAGCGCGACCACCTCGACGGTGCGTCCCGACTGCGGGGCGTGCACCATCCGCCCCCGCCCCACGTACATGCCGACGTGGCCGAGCCCCGAGAAGAAGAGCACGTCGCCGGCCTTCAGCGCCGAGCGTCGCACCGGGCGGCCGAGCCCGTAGAGGGCGTACGAGCTGTGCGGCACCGCGACGCCGTTCCGGCTGTACGCCCAGAGGACGAGCCCGGAGCAGTCGAAACCGCTCGACGGTGACGATCCGCCCCACCGGTAGGGGATGCCGATCGCCTCGAGCGCGACCTTCGCGGCGCGCTCGCCGATCGTCGGCTTCGCGGCCGGGCGTTCCCGCCGCGGCGGCCCGTCGAGTCGCGCGAGGCCGTCCGGCGCCGCGCAGCCGAAGGCGACCGCGGCGAGTGCGAACGCAAGCAGACGGCTGCGGAAACGGAGCGGCATAGGAAGAGAGGAACGTCGGGCGGCGCGAAAACACGCGGCGGCGCGGCCCTGGCCTGTTCGTCAGCGCCGCACTGTAGTCACGAAATCGGATCTGTCCACCCCTGGGGCGACGAACGGCCGCGCGCGGGTCGTGCCGAGAACGAGGGATTGAACAGCTCGAAACTGGGGACGATTTCAGTGAGCGGTGCCTGCCGTCACGCACCTCTGTCCGTCGCCGACGCGCGTGGCTGCGCTCGCCTGCGGCGGCGTTCTGGCCGCGGTGACCGCCTTCGGTTCTCCGGCCGGTGCGACCGCGGTCGAAGCGTGTGGCAAGGCGGGCTACTCGTACGCCGGGTTCCAGAGCGCCGGCGCCGCGCACGGTGTACGCGCGACGCTCGCCGCGCTGGCGAGCCCCCAGGTCCGGAACGGTCATGTCGCCGCCTGGGTAGGGGTCGGCGGGGTCGGCGCGGGCCCGACCGGGAGGGACCAGTGGCTGCAGGTCGGCTTGAACGCATTCCCCGGAACGGGCAGCAACCTCTACTACGAGGTCTCCCGCGGCGGCACGCCCAGCTACCACGAGCTCGCCGCCGGGGTCGAAGCGGGAACCCGCCATCGTGTCGCCGTGCTCGAGGTCGCCGCGCGGCCCGGCTGGTGGCGCGTGTGGCTCGACGCGCGCCCCGTATCCCGGCCGATCCACCTGCCGGGCAGCAGCGGCCGCTTCGCGCCGATCGCGACCGCGGAGGCGTGGGACGGCGGCACCCGTGTCTGCAACCGGTTCGCCTACCGCTTCGACCGCCTCGCGGTCGCAGGGAACCGCGGCGGGACTTGGAGGCGCTTCGCGTGGGGTCAGCGCTTCCAGGACCGCGGCTACCGGCTGACCCGGGGCCGCGGGTCGTTCGTCGCGGCCGTCGCCTAGGGGACGATCCTGATCGGCGTCCCGAGCGGGACGAGCCTGCTCATCCGCAGGATGGCCGAGTTCTCGACCCGGACGCATCCGTGGGACACCGCTTGGCCGAGCAGCCACGGCGTGGGCGTTCCGTGGATGCCCACGATCCCGCCGCCGGGCCAGTCGCTCAGGCTCGAGTACGCGCTCGTCTCGAAGGCGAACACACCGAGGACCGGGTACCGCGGGCGCGGGATCTTCGCGGCGACGTAGAAGTACCCGACGGGCGTCGTCATCCCCGGCGCTCCGACGGCGACGCGGGTTCTCAGCTCGAGTCGCCGCCGGTGGCGCACCTCGAGCTGCCGCCTGCTCAGGTCGATCCGGATCTCCTTCCGAACCGGCTCGAGCGTGACGCTCTCCGCGGGTATCCAGCCGGCACGCCCGTTCGGACGTCCTGGGACGCTGGTCCTGTACCAGGCAGGCTTGCCGTCGGCGTCGCGCCGGACGCCGAGCGCGAAGACGACCCGCGGCCGGAAGTCTCGCCGGAACTGGCTGAAGACGACCATTCGACGAGCGTGCAGGTCGGGCCGCGCACGGACCGTCACGCGCGGCCACTCGAGGAAGCCCGCGGCCCGAATCACCTCAGTATCCGGCGCGGCCCGCGCTCCTCCGGCGAACCAGAGGAGCGCGAGCGCTACGACGGCGACGAGGCTAGCCGGTGAACGGCGGCTGGAACACGCCGACCGCACCGATCCTCCTCGTCGCGCACCTCTTCGGCTTGTTGACCATCCGCACGACGATGACTCCGGCTGTGCGCGGCCGGACCGCGATGCGGACGCGTCCGTAGCGGTTGGTGACGCCGGTCTTCCTGATGCCGGCGCCCTTGATCAGGATGCGGACTCCCTTCACTCCGCGCCCGTTGAGGCCGACGCCCACCCGGACGACGGTCTTGCGACCGACCGGGAGGGAGCGAGGCCGGACGGTCATGATCGGGCAGACCTCCGGCGGCTGGAGCTTGCTCCTGACGAGCGTCTCCTGCGTCGCCCTGTTGTTCGCGGGGTTGGTGTCCGTCTCCTTACCGGTGACGGTGGCCGTGTTCACCTGGGTCCCGGTCTTCATCGCCTTCACGACGACCGTGATGACGACTTGGCCGTCGCGGGGGACCGTGCCGAGCGAGCAGCTGATGACCGGTCCGCCCGTGCAGGTTCCCTGCGTGGTGCTCACCGAGACGTACTGCGTTCCGGCCGGGAGCTGGTCCTCGACGGTCACGTTCGTGGCCGTGTCGGGACCGGCGTTCCGGACTGTGAGCGTGTACGTGAAGTTCGAGCCCACGAACACCGGCGCCGTCGGGCCGGTCTTCGTGATCGAGAGGTCGATCGCAGGCGGCGGGACGTCGTCGTTGGTGACCGTGCAGGTCTTGACCTGTCCGATCGCCAGCGTGCCCGTGCAGTCGGCCGAGTAGGCGGCTGCGTAGCCGGGCGGTCCCGTCTCCGACACGGTGTAGGTGCCGGGGTCGACCGTGACCTCGGTCCCTGGTGCTTCTGCGCCGGGGAAGGAGGCCGGGTCGGTGCCCGGGTCGTCGACCGTCATCGTGAAGTTGCCGGCGACCGCCGTCCCGACGTTGTCGTTGACCACGTGCTTGATCACGATCAGCTTCGGCGCGATGTCGTCGTTGGTGACGGTGCAGGTCTTGGTCTGTCCGATTGCGATCGTGCCGGTGCAGTCGGCCGAGTAGCTGTCGGCGTAGCCCGCGGGGCCGGTCTCGGAGACCGTGTAGGCGCCGGGGTCGACCGTGACCTCGGTCCCTGGTGCTTCTGCGCCGGGGAAGGAGGCGGGGTTGGTGCCCGGGTCGTCGACCGTCATGGTGATGTCCGCCGCGACTGCTGTGCCGCCGTTGTCGTTGATCACGTGCTTGATCACGGTCAGCTTCGGCGCGATGTCGTCGTTGGTGACCGTGCACGTCTTCGTCTGTCCGACGGCGATCGTGCCTGCGCAGTCGGCGGAGTAGCTGGCCGCGTACCCGGACGGTCCGGTCTCGGTGACGTTGTAGGCGCCCCCGTCGACGCTGACGACGGTGCCGGGTGTTTCTGCGCCCGGGAAGTCGTCCGGCGTGTCGTTGATCCCGCCGGAGTCGAGCGTGAAGTCACCGGCGACCGCTGTGCCGCCGTTGTCGTTGATCACGTGCTTGATCACGATCAGCTCGCCCGCGACGTCGTTGTTGGTGACCGTGCACGTCTTTGTCTGTCCGACGGCGATCGTGCCTGCGCAGTCGGCGGAGTAGCTGGCCGCGTACCCGGACGGTCCGGTCTCGGTGACGCTGTAGGCGCCCCCGTCGACGCTGACGACGGTGCCCGGTGCTTCTGCGCCCGGGAAGTTGTCAGGCGTGTCGTTGATCCCGCCGGAGTCGAGCGTGAAGTCCGCGGCGGTCGCTGTGCCGCCGTTGTCGTTGATCACGTGCTTGATCACGATCAGCTCGCCCGCGACGTCGTTGTTGGTGACCGTGCACGTCTTGGTTTGCCCGACCGTGATCGTGCCGGCGCAGTCGGGCGAGTAGCTGGCCGCGTAGCCCGACGGTCCGGTCTCGGTGACGTCGTAGGCGCCGGGGTCGACCGTGACCTCGGTCCCTGGTGCTTCTGCGCCGGGGAAGGAGGCGGGGTTGGTGCCCGGGTCGTCGACGGTCATCGTGAAGTCGGCCGCGGCGGCGGTGCCGCCGTTGTCGTTGATGACGTGCTTGATCACGGTCAGCTTCGGCGCGATGTCGTCGTTGGTGACTGTGCACGTCTTCGTCTCCCCGACCGCGATCGTGCCCGTGCAGTCGGGCGAGAAGCTCGACGAGTAGCCGGCAGGGCCGGTCTCGGACACCGTGTAGGCGCCCTGGTCGAGGGTGACGGTCGTGCCGGGTGCTTCTGCGCCGGCGAAGTCGTCCGGCGTGTCGTTGATGCCGCCGGAGTCGAGCGTGAAGTCACTGGCAACCGCGGTGCCGCCGTTGTCGTTGATCACGTGCTTGATCACGGTCAGCTGCGGTGCGACGTCGTCGTTCGTGATCGTGCAAATCGCGCTACCGCCGGGCGGAATGCCCGTCAGGGACGAGCAGCCGTCGGTCGCATTCGTCTGCGTGTAGCCGCTCGGCCCGGTCTCCGTGACGGAGTACGTGGCGTTCGGCTGGATCGAGACGGCCGTGCCGGGGGACGCGGCACCCGGGAAGCTTCCCGGGACCGGGTTGCCGCCGGTCACGTTCATCGTGAAGGCGGACGCCGTCGCCGTCCCGCCGTTGTCGTTCACGACGTTCTTGATCACCGTCAGCGTGACCGGCTGGAGGACGTTCGTGAACGTGCAAGTCGTGGCCAAGCCGGACTGGATCGTGATGCCGGTGACCTTGTGGTTGGCATTGTCGAAGGTCCCCGTCGACGTCGTCCCGTCGGCGAGCTTGCACGAGGCGCTGCTGAGACTCCAGCCCGTGGGCACGGTCTCGGTCACCGTCTCGACGTTCGTTCCGGCCACCACCCCGATCGGCGGGTTGGACCCGGAGCCGACGATCGTGTACGTCGAGGGAACGCCGGCCGGAACCGGTTCGACGGCGAACGGGAAGCTCGTCGTCGTGTCGTTCCCCGCCTCCTTGACGATCACCAGGAACCCCGCGCCCGGCGTGACGATGCAGTCGAACGGGTTGTTGTTCCCGCCGTTCCCCGCGGAGGGGTACGAGCAGACGTTCACCAGCAGACCGCCGGGGATCAGCGCCTTCGGGATGTTGACCTGGAGGGTCGAGTCGTCGGGGTAGTTCGAGCCGTCCGGAGAGAACGGGTCGGTGTCGGTGATCAGGTTCGACGTCCGGTCGAGGCCGCCCGAGCCGATCGTGCCGGCGGTGACGCCTACGACGGGAAGTGGCGTCGGATTCGTGCACCGGTCGTTCTTGTCGTCGGAGCACGCAAACAGCATCGGCGAATCGGCCGTGAGCTTGGCCACGGTCGGATCTGCATTTGGATTCTCGATCCGCGCGCAGAGGGCGAAGTCCACGTTCCCGTCGCCGTCGGAGTCGAACAGCGCACAGGCGTCACCGGTCTGCCCGGTGCCAGTCCACATGTCCGTCGAGTCCCAGCTCCAGAACAGCTTGTACATCGTCTGGTCGCTGTCGTCGCGACCCATCTGCGTCAGGTCGACCTGGTCGGAGTTGACGTCGTTCACGCCCTCCTGGTCGACGACGGTGAAGAAGGTCGCGGGGATCTCGGCCGCGACGCTGGCGCTAGGCAGGATCGCGACCACGGAGACGACCGCGGCCGCAAAAAAAGCGGCTAACGCCGCGACACCTGCCGAGCGGAGTTTCGAGCGCAGGGCATGCGCCCCTTCCGGGCTCCTGCCAAGGTCTTCCATAACGGCCACCCCCTCGTGGCACGGCAATCCGCGCCACAGCTACACAGATTGGAGAGACTGCGTAAACCTGCAGAAATCTCCACTCAAAGGATGCATCCGCCTCCGTACGGCGGCATCGGCGGCGCCCCCGATGGGCCTGCGGAGAACCCGCAAACGGCCTGCAAATCGCGCTGTTCTTGCCGAATCTAGGGAAATCCGGAGACTTCCGGTGCGAGATCGAGGCGGCCGCCGTCCCGGCACTCGCCCGGAAGCGCGTAGGCCGGGCTCTGCCGGCCGCGGATCGCGTTCTCCACGAGCTGCGCGCGCATCAGCCTCCTCGCGCTGCTCTCGGAAAGGCCCATGCGCTTCGCGATCCGGACGCCGGACTGCAGCGCGTAGCACTCGGTCGTTCCCTCGTCGGCCACACCGCGCAGGTGCCAGGCCTCGTGTGCGAGCACGGCGATCGCGCGGCCCGTCTCGTTCGACCGGATCTCTCCCTCGAAGGCGGCCCGGTAGAGCGCCAGGCAGCGCTCCGGCGTCAGGTACGCGAGGTCGCCGCCGACGAGCGCGACGCCGTCCGCGTGCTGCACGGCGCCGACGTACTCGCCGGCCTCGTCGCAGCGGATCGTGACCGGCTTGCCGGCGACGAGCGACGCCTCGCGCGAGAAGCGCGCGGTCGCCTCGGCGCGGGTCGTCTCGTCGAGGCCGCTCCAGCCGGTGTGGCTCTCGACGAGCCAGAAGACCAGCACGAGCGCGCCGATCACCCCGAGACCGGCGAGGAGACGAAGCAGCGCGCGACGGCGCCGCGGCTCCTCGAGCAGCGGCGCCTCGTCGAGGTCCGGCTCCTCCGCGTCCAGGTCGCGGGCCTCGGCGATCAGCGCCTCGACCTCCTCCTCCGTCTCCCCGGCGTACGGGACCCACAACTCGTCGTCGCCCTCGCGGACGAGCAGCAGTTCCTCGGCGTCCTCGTCGTAGCCGTAGAGCTCCCGGTCCGTCTCCTGCGGGCCGCGATCCGACCGGCGCGGGGACGCGGGGCGAAGGCCGCCGGCGAAGAAGTGCAGCTCGAGGCCGAGCGCGATCAGGAACGGCAGCCAGATCGGCACCGCAGCCCGCAGCGCGTACGGCCCGAAGATCCACGCGAGGACGAAGACGATGAGCGCGATCCGCGCGATCGTCGGCGCGCTCGGAAGTCGATCGGCGACACGCTGCACGCCTCGACGGTAGCGCCGGGCGGGCAGACGACAGGCTGCCCGCTAGGAGGTGGTCAGCGGCTCGAAGCGCAGCAACACGACGCCCGAGTCGTACGACGCGGCCTCGAGGAGCCGCATGCGGATCGTGTCGCCCTGATACGGCCGCGTGCCATCTCCCCAGACCGTCGGATGGAGCCAGAACCGCAACTCGTCGACGAGGCCGTTCGCGATCAGGTGGCGCGCCAGCTCGCCGCATCCGATCAGGAACAGGTCACCGTCGAGCTCGCTCTTCAGTGCGGAGAGCGCCTTCAGGACGTCACCGTCGAGCGCCGTCGCGTTCCAGCCGAGGTCCCCGCGCAGCGTCCGCGAGGCGACGAACTTCGGCATCGGGTTGAGCAGGTCTGCCCACTCGCCCGTCTGCTGCGACCAATACGCGGCGAGGCCCTCGTAGGTCGTCCGGCCCATCACCATCCCGGCTTCGCCGACGAACTGGTCACGGGCCGCGCGATCGTGCCCTCCCTCGGAGACGAACCAGTCGGCGACGTCCGTGACGCCGTCGACCGTCATCGTCGTCGTGTTGATGAGCCTGCTCACCAACCTTCCCTCAGTGGCCGTGCTCATGCGTGTGGCCGGTCAGCGCCTCCATCCGTTCGAGCACAGCCTCGGTCGTCCCGGGCGGCGCGGCGTCGAAGGCGGGAAGCTGGAGATCCTCCTCCTTCCGGAAGTGGGCACCGATCAGCGCGTACAGCCCGTAGAGGAGCTCCTGGAGCGTGTCGAGGTCCGCAGGGTCGGTCGACTCGAGCCGATCGATGTGCGCGACGATCGTCTCATGGTCGTGGATCATCGGCACGGCCGCCGCGTCGTACCCGACCAGCTTCGCCCATTCGGGGTAGAGCACCTCTTCCTCGGCCTTCGCGTGTGGGATCAGCGTGTCGCGGAGGAACCGGATGATTCGACTGACCAGGAGCTCGCGCTCCTCGGCCGATAACCGCGCCACCTCGCGCGCCGCTTGGCCGATGTGCTCGATGTGCGTGAGCAGCTCCTCGTGCTCTCGCCGGAACGGCTCGGTCGGTCGCATGGCCCGAGTATGACTCCACGGCGGCTGTAGCGTCCGCGGCCTGACCGCGTTTCGTCCCCTCACCGGCATCCGCGTGCTCGATCTCACGAGCTCGCTCGCGGGGCCGTACTGCACGCAGATCCTTGCGGCGCTCGGTGGGGACGTCGTCAAGGTCGAGCATCCGCAGCGGGGCGACGAGGCGCGGGCGTGGGGGCCGGCCTTTGCCGTCGGCGGAAGCGTCATGTTCTTCGCGGCGAATGCCGGGAAACGGTCTCTCGCGCTGGACGTGTCGACCGAGGCCGGGCGGGAGGCGCTGCTCCGCCTGACCGAGCGATCGGCAGTCTTCGTCCAGAGCCTGCGCCCGGGCACGGCGGAGCGGCTCGGCCTCGGGGCGGCCGACCTGCGTGCCCGCAACGATCGGCTGGTGTACTGCTCCATCGGCGCCTTCGGCCGCCGGGGCCCGCTGGCGCGCGATCCGGGCTACGACCCGTTGATGCAGGCCGCCGGCGGGATCATGAGCGTCACCGGCGAGCCCGGGCGGCCCGGTATCCGTGTCGGGGCCTCGCTGATCGACCTCGGCACCGCCGTCTGGGCCGCGCTCGCCGTGGTCGCCGCGATCCACGAGGGCGGCGGGCGTGTGCTCGACCTGTCGCTGTACGAGACGACGCTTGCCCTGCTCCCCTACCAGCTGACGAACTACCTCACGACCGGCGAGATCCCCGGCCGCGAGGGATCCGCATTCGCGCTGATCGCTCCGTACCAGGTCTTTCGCACGCGGGACGGCGAGCTGATGATCGTGGCAGCGAATGACCGTCTGTTCCGAGGGCTCTGCGACGTCGTCGGACGAGCGGACCTCGCCGACGACCCGCGCTTCGCGACGAACCCGCTGCGCGTCGCGAACCGTGCGGAGCTGATCGCCGAGCTCGCGCAGCGCTTTCTTGCGGACGGCTCGGCGGCCTGGCTCGCCCGCCTCCGCGAGGCGGGCGTACCCGCGGCCCCGGTGCAGGACGTGGCCCAGGTCGCCGACAGCGAGCAGACCGCGGCGCTGGGGATCCTCCAGGAGCTCGCGGGCTTCCGGACGGTCGCCCTGCCCTTCTCCGCCGACGGCGAGCGCCCCCTGTATGCGACGCCGCCGCCGGCCCTCGGCGAGCACTCCGCGGACGTCCTTGCCGAGGCGGGCTACTCGGAGGCCGAGGTCGGCGAGCTCGCGGCGGCCGGCGTGACGAGGCTGCCGGACGAGGGGCGCTAAGCTCGCGGCGATGGGGATGGCACGGGCAAGCGGCGTCCTCCTCGCCCTCGCGGGCGTCGGATTCGTCGGCGCGGGGATGTGGGCGCGCAACGAGGTTCGGCAGGCCCTCGCGCGAGAGCGCATCGTCAGCACGTCGGACGCCGAGCCGCCGGAAGCGCCGGTGACGACTGCGGCCGCGGCTCGGTCGATGGCCGAGGTGATCCGTGGCCGGACGCTCTCGGCCGCCGGCGACCGGACGTACGCGGAGACCGCGACGTACATCGACGCCGAGGGCAACCCCACGAGCGATTCCGAGTCCGCGCTGAAGGACGAGCGCACCGGACAGCCGGTCGAGAATCCCGACCACGCGCTCTGGGTTCAGTCGACGACGCTGCAGACGGCGCTGATGCAGGCCTATCTTTCGGCCCGGCTCGCAGAGCTGACGATCGCGATGGGCGCGGCGCTCGTCGCCGCGGGCGCCGGAATCGTGGCCGCGGCCCGCGCGAGCCGCTAGGGCGACGGCCGGTCGTCGGAACGGTCGCGCGGCGGCCTCGCGCCCGTCTCAGCGTGTGACGCAGAGCGCGGCGTAGTCCCAGGTAAAGACCGGGTGGTAGTGGTAGCACCCCACCCGCGCGGAGACGTAATGCCTCGCGTTCGGGCTCCCGTACACGGCGAGCGGTGCGACGTCGCGGACGAGCTCGTGGTCGAGTTTCGAGAAGGCGCGGTACCGCGGCACGCCGACGAGCGCCTTCGCCCGGGCGATCTTCCGGTCGAAGCTCGGCGAGTGGAAGTACGAGAGATTGACGTTGTTGGCGGGCCGGATCGTCGTTCCGTCGACGAGGAAGATGAAGTCGTACGGATCGAAGTAGTCCATGTGCCAACCGGCGCCGGTGAGGTCGAACGGCTCACCGCGCCGTCCGGCGAGTGCGAACAGGGTTGCCGGTGGGAACAGCTTGATGTCCATGTCCAGGCCGATGTTCCGCAGGTTCGCCTGCACGATCTGGCACGTCTCCGGACCGGGCGAGCGGTTGAAGCAGTAGAAGACGCCGTCGCCGCCGCGGGTCTGGCCGGCCGCGAGCCTGCGCGCCTGCGCCAGGTTCGGCCGCCGCGGGTAGACCGCGATGTTGCGGAACCCGCGCATTGTCGGGGGCATGTACTGGTCGTTCGTGACTCCGCCGTATGCCCCCAACTGGGACAGCATGCCCTGGCGGTCGATCGCGAAGTTGACGGCCTTCTTCAGTCGGAGATTCCCATTCGCGCCGCCTCCGAAGAGCCGGCGATCGTGATTCATCGCCAGATAGAGGATCGTCGGCGACGGGTTCGCGAAGTAGCGGCCCGGCGACCGATGCCTCACCCCGAACCGGCGCCCGAGCTCGGCGTGGGCGGAGGGAGGCAGATCGCCGAAGTCGGTCGCGCCGCGGTCGATGTTCAGCTTGATCGTCTCGAGCGGGAGCCCGATGTCGATCTGGATCCGGTTGACGTTGCCGCGCACGGGACCGCGGTAGAAGCGGTTGCGCTCGAGGATCACGCGCCGGTTCCTCGTCCATTCCCTGACGTAGTAGGGGCCGGCGCTGTGGACGGGCGCCGACACGCCCTGCGGGTCGACCGGCAGGTTGCGCGGGATCGCGGCGAAGAACGGCATCGCGAGCCGGGCGAGCAGATCCGGAGCTCTCCGGGTGAGGCGGATCTCGAGCGTGTACGGATCCAAGACTCTGATCCCGTGTGCCGTCCGTGCGCGTCCGGCGATCACGGCCTGCGCGCCGGCGATGTCCTCGATGAACGGCTGCGCGGGCGAGCTCATGCGGCGGTTGAGGTCACGGTTGAGCGCCGCGGCGAAGTTGCGAGCCGTGACGGGCAGGCCGTTACTGAGGCGGTACGTGTTCTTGAGCCGGAAGGTGTACACCAGCCCGTTCCGCGAGATGCGGGGGAAGCCCTGCGCCACCTCGGGCGTGAGCCGCGACCCTCGGGGGGCGGGCGCATGCGGGTAGTTCAGGAGCATCGCGCTCGTCGCGTACGCGATCGTCCAGGACGGCACGTAGTACCAGAGGGCCGGATCGACGTAGTCGATGTCGACCGTCAGG
>DASSUI010000039.1:0-6893 GCA_035707105.1 Gaiellaceae bacterium
GAGCGGCTGCCCGCGGCGGCCGCCGAGTACGGCGTGATCCGGACCTATGTGGACTGGATCCTCTCGCTGCCCTGGTCGAAGACGACCGAGGACAACCTCGACCTCGCGAACGCCCGGGCGGTCCTCGACGAGGATCACTACGACCTGGACAAGGTCAAGGAACGGATCATCGAGTACCTCGCAGTCGCCAAGCTCCGCGGCGACGTCGCCGGCTCGATCATCTGCTTCGTCGGTCCGCCCGGCGTCGGAAAGACCTCTCTGGGCCAGTCGATCGCGAGGGCACTCGGCCGGACTTTCACCCGCATCTCCGTCGGCGGCGTCCGGGACGAGTCGGAGATCCGCGGGCACCGCCGGACCTACATCGGCGCGATGCCCGGAACGATCATTCGCGCCCTGCGCGACGCCGAGACGCGCAACCCGGTGTTCCTGATCGACGAGATCGACAAGATGGGCGCGGACTTCCGCGGCGATCCCGCGAGCGCGATGCTCGAGGTCCTCGACCCCGAGCAGCACCACGCGTTCCGCGACCACTACCTCGACCTGCCGTTCGACCTCTCGAAGATTCTCTTCATCTGCACGGCCAACCAGCTCGAGACCATCCCGCCGCCGCTCCTCGACCGGATGGACGTCATCCACCTGTCGGGCTACACGGAGGACGAGAAGCTCGGGATCGCCAAGCGCTACCTCGTGCCGAAGCAGCTCGAGGCGCACGGGCTCGCGGACGCCCGGGTCACGTTCACGGAGGGCGCGCTCCGTACCGTGATCCGGGAGTACACGCGCGAGGCAGGCGTCCGGAACCTGGAGCGGCAGATCGCGGCGCTCTGCCGGAAGGCAGCGCGGCGCGTGGCCGAGGGGAAGGCGAAGGGCGCGACCCGGGTCGACGAGCGGCGCGTCCGCAGCTGGCTCGGACCGCGGCGCTTCGCCGGCGAGGTACGCAAGCGCACCGAGGACCCCGGTGTCGCGACCGGCCTGGCCGTGACGGCGACCGGCGGCGACGTCCTCTTCATCGAGGCGACGGGCTACCCGGGACGCGGCCGGCTGAAGGTCACGGGCCAGCTCGGCGAGGTCATGCAGGAGTCGGCGGAGGCCGCGCTGTCGTGGGTCCGGTCGCACGCTGAGCACCTCGGACTGGAGCCGGAGTGGTTCGGCGAGCACGACATCCACGTCCACGTCCCTGCGGGTGCGGTCCCCAAGGACGGGCCGTCGGCCGGCATCACGATGGCGACCGCGATCGTCTCGCTCGTCAGCGGCCGCCCGGTCTCCGACGAGGTCGCGATGACCGGAGAGGTCACGCTGACCGGCCAGGTCCTTCCGATCGGCGGCGTGCGGGAGAAGGTGCTCGCCGCGCAGCGGGCAGGCGTCCGAACCGTCGTCCTCCCGAAGGAGAACGAACCCGACCTGGAGGAGCTCCCGGCGGAGACGCGCAAGGAGCTCACATTCGTCCTCGCCGAGCACGTGGACGAGGTGCTCGAGGTCGCGCTCGACGCTGCCGTCCCGTCGCGAAGGCCGAGCGGAGTAGGATCGCCGGAGAGAAAAGCCGCGCTACCGGCGTAGTTTGCGCCGTCACGCGCGGGGGTATCTCGCCAGGCAAACGCGAGACGAAAGGACGGCCGTCCCAAATGGCCAAGGCAAGAGACCGAGTTTCCGACATGAAGCCGTACGTCACCCGGGCGCTCCAGGACGAGGAGGTCCGCGAGAACGTCAAGCACGCGATCGCGGCGGCCCGTGAAATCTACGATGAGCTCCTCGGCGGTCGTTCGACCACTGCGGTCGCCACCCGCGTCGCGACCGACAAGGACATCCAGGACCAGCTCAAGACGGCGATCGACGACCTGCGGAAGGCGGCGAACCGCGTCCAGGGGAAGAAGGAGCACGGGACGCGCAACGCCACGCTGCTGATCGCCGGCATCGCCCTCGGGATCCTCTTCAACCCGATGACGGGCCCGCAGACGCGGGAGTGGATCTCGAACAAGCTCCTCGGCGGCGAGGAGAGCTCCGGCTCGGGATCATCGAGCCTGAGCGGTAACGGCTCCGCGTAAGCGGCACCGGCACGGCGGATCTTTCGGGCGGCGGAACGGGCTGACTGTGCCCGTTCCGCGCCTTCTCGGGCTACGGCATGGGGCCGCTGAGCGCGCGCGCGAGCGCGCGGAGTCCGGCCCGACCGCGTGGAACCATTCCGGCAAGGGAGCCGTCCGCGACCGACGTCCCGCTGGAACGGAGCGCCCGGCGCAGCGACCCCGGCTCGAGACCGCTGGCGCTCGAGATGTCCCGTGACTGGAGCAGGATCGCTCCCGGCTTCGGCGCCCGGCTCGAGTCCGACAGCGGCGGCGCCCACCCGGACACGGCCGTGAAGGGCAGGTCGGTCAGCCGCTTCCACGCCGTGAGATACGGGTACGGTGGCACGGCGCTCCCGTCGTAGCCCCGGTAGAGCAGCGAGACGGGATGGATCTCGAAATGCAGGTGGTACGGCGTGTGCTCTGCGTCGCCGGTGTTCCCGACGAACCCGATCACGTCGCCGGCGCGAACCTGGGCGCCGTTGATCGCGAGCGGCGAGAACGCGGAGAGGTGCGCGTAGTAGAACTCGTTGCCGGCGAGATCCTGCAGCCAGAAGCGCAGGCCGCCGACCTCGTTCCAGCCGACGGAGTACACGATCCCGTTCGCGACTGCGAGGACCGGTGCCCCGAGCGGCGCAAAGATGTCCTCTCCGTGGTGCCACGTCGTCGTCGCGCGTGGCGCGTTGAACGAGTTCGTGAACGACGCGGCGCCGTAGACCGGGAAGACGTAGCCGGTGGCCGTCAGGCGCGGGATCACGTCGGTCGGGACGTTCCGGACCGGCGGCGTCCTCGGACGGGAGGCCTGCGGCTCATTCGGCGGGTTCACCCTCGGCTTGATCCGGCGCTGGGTGTCGTCGCCGGGACGCGCCGCGGCGCGCTCCGGCGGTGTCGCCTCGGCCGCGACGTCGGCGTACCCGACGACGACGTCGGTGCCGGCGGGCAGCCCCGCATGCTCGACGTTGAGGTGGATCTGGAGCGCCGTGACACCGGCGTTGTAGCCGCGTGTCCGGTTCGAGCGGTAGGCCGAGCCTGACTGCTGGAGCACGGTCGCCGTGCCCCAGTCTCCGAGTGGGACCGCGCCGTTCGGCGGCGTTGCCACCGGCTGGCCCGCGACGACCATCCCGCTGACCGCCGAGCCGGAGGTCGAGCCCGACGCTCCCTTGGCGTTTGCCTTCGCGCCCGCCTTGACGGTCACGGAGCCGACCGTTACCTCGCCGCCGAAGAGCGAGAGCCCGGAGACGGCGACGGTCGCGTTGGAGACGCCGCTGTCCGCCGACACGCTCGAGGAGACCGACGCAGCCTGCACGACCGAGCCGTCCGCCGGGTACGCGAACGCGCCGCCGACCCCAACGGCGTCGGGCGGTGCCGAGACGGCGCCCGCGACCGATCCGCCCCGCCCTGGCACGGAGACCTGGATCGCGAACGCCTCGGCGCTCGACGTGCCGCCGCCGACAGCGGAAGAGACGCCGCCCGATCCCGTCGTCACGAGGACCGCAGCGGCGCCGAGCAGCAGTGTCGCGCGCCGGACCACCCCGCGACATTATTCGCGATCGAACGGCGATTCGCTGCTTTCCGAGAAGATGTTCGTTCGGCGAAGCGCCTCAGGCGCAGGCGTCGCACCGGCCGCGGAGGACGACGTCGTGCTCGTCGACCCGGAACGACGCGCCCTGCGAGATCGTCTGGATCGCCCGCTCGAGGCGGTCATCCGTGAAGGCCTCGACCCGGCCGCAGTCGCCGCAGACGAGATGGTGATGGTGGTCGCCGCTCGGCTCGGCCGGCTCGTACCGGGCGCCGCCCGACCGCAGGTCGATCCGGTGGACGAGGCCGAGCGCGGTCAGCGTCTCGAGCGCCCGGTAGACACTTGCGATGCCGACGCCGGGGCGCCGCGCGCGGACCCGGTCGTGAATCTCTGACGCCGGCAGGCAGCAGGGCTGCTCCGCGAGGACTTCGACGACGGCGCTCCGCGCGCCGCCCGGCTTGAGGCCTGCGCTTCGAAGGGCGCCGTGCGCGTGGTCGGACCAGGTCACCGGCGTGATGATACCGGTTCTCATTCTCATGTAGGCTCGCCGGACGATGACCTGGATCGCCGTCCCGCTCGCCGGCCTCACCGTCGTTTCCACGCTCGCCGGCGGTTCCCTCGCGCTCCGGCTCCACCGCGAGCTCCGGACGGCGATCGCGCTCTCCGGCGGCATCGTGGTCGCCGTCGCGCTCTTCGACCTCATTCCCGAGGCGATCCGGTCGGTCGGCGACGAGCACCGCGTCATGACCCTCGTCGGCGCGGGCTTCGTTCTCTTCTTCGTCGCGCACCGTTATCTCGTGCTGCACCACCGGGACGATCCCGGCGAGACGCGCGCACACTCGCGGGTCGGCGCGATGGGGGCCGCCGCGCTCGCGTTCCACACGTTCACGGACGGGCTCGGCATCGGCCTCGCCTTCGGTCTCGACACCACGACCGGCGTCCTCGTCCTGCTCGCCGTCGTCTCGCACGACTTCGCGGACGGCCTGAACGCAGTCACCTTCATCCTGCGGCAGGGAGGGACGCGGCGCGTCGCGCTCCGCTGGCTGTCGCTCGTCGCCGTCGCGCCGCTCTTCGGCGCGGCCGCCGGCGCCGCGGTCGACGTCTCCGAGCACACGCTCGGCCACCTGCTCGCGCTCTACGCCGGGATCTTCCTCTACATCGGCGCCTCCGACCTGCTCCCCGAGGCGCATGCCCACGAACCGTCGCGCGTGCGCGTCCTCGTCACGCTCGCCGGGTTCGCCGCGATCTTCGCGATCACCCAGATCGCGGTCGACTGAGCGCCGCTAGGCCTCGAGCTGCTTCTTGGCGAACTCGCGAAACCGCCGGCGCGCCTCCTCGTCCGGCCCGAGCGAATCCTCGTCCGCGTAGCCTGGGTCGGCGGCGATCTCGTCCGCGACTGCTCGCACCTCGCGCTCGACCGCCGTGCGGTGGACGGGGTCGGAGAGAAGCGCGTCGACCCAGCTCGTCGAGCCGTCGTAGGGATCGAGGTCGCTGTCGACCAGGAGCTCGCCGAGGAGCAGACCGACCCGGATGTAGGCGAATGTCCGGAAGGCGAGCAGCCGGTGGGGCGAGGCGACGAGCGCGTCCAGCTCCGGGTCGTCCTCCTGGATCCGCGCGACGATACTGCCGATCGGCTCGTCGACCAGCGGGATCCAGAGCTCGTCCGGTCGCGCCATCGGGTGAGAGTCTAGGAGCGCAGCGCGCGCGAGGCGAGTTGCGCAGCGACGGCGAAGAGCAGGACGGCGAACAGGCGGCGGAGGATCTCCTCCGGCAGCGCGTCCGCCACGCGGACGCCGACCTCCACGCCCGCGATCCCGAGGCCGCCGAGCAGCAGGCCGTGGCGCCAGTTCACGTTGCCGTAGCGGTGCTGCTGCCAGGCACCCGCGGCGACCGTCGGGAGGATCGCCGCCAACGAGGTGGCCTCGGCCTCGAGCTGGCCGAGCCCGAGCACGAGGGCGAGGGCCGGGACGAAGACGATCCCGCCTCCGACCCCGAAGAACCCTGCGACCACGCCCGCCATCACGCCGACGGCGATCGCCGCGAGGACCTCCTCCATCAGACGAGCAGCAGGACGCCGATGACGACGAGCAGCACCGAGAAGGCGAGCCCGAGCGAGCGCACGGAGATTCGCTGCTGCAGCGACGCGCCGCCGATTGCGCCCAGCGCGGCCGGCAGACCGACAAGCACCGCGTGGCCATAGTCGACCTCGCCCCTGATCCCGTAGAGGACGGCGCCCGCGAGCGCGATCACGCCGATCGCCGCGAGGGACGTGCCCGTGGCGAGCCGCTGGTCGTAGTGCAGGAGGAGCACGAGGAGCGGCACGATCACGACGCCGCCGCCGACGCCGAAGAGCGCGCTGAAGAACCCGGCCGCGAGCCCGATGAGCGCCAGCCGCACCGGCCTATCGTAGTCTCAGCCCCGGTGAGCGCCCCCGTCCGCCTCGTGCGTCTCCGGAGCGAGCCCGAGAAGGCGGCCGTCCTGCTGGATGTCGACGGGACGCTCGCGCCGATCGTCGACCGGCCCGAGGACGCGGCCGTCCCGGACGACACCCGGCGGGAGGTGGAGCGCCTCGCCGGCCGCTACCGGCTGGTGGCTTGCATCAGCGGCCGCCCGGCGGCGGATGCGCGGCGGATCGTGGGCCTCGAATGCGTCCGGTACGTGGGCGTCCACGGGCTCGAGAGCCACCCCGGCGTTCCCGAGTACACGCCGCAGCTCGAGCGGCTCGTCGAGGTCGCGGACTGGCCGTGGCGAGTCGAGAGCAAGGCAGGCGTCACCGTGGCGTTCCACTACCGCGAGGTCGAGGACGACGAGGCCCGCGCGGCCGTCGAGCGCGTCGCCTCGGCTGCCGCCGACCTGGGCCTGGCGGTCCAGCGCGGCAGGAAGGTGGTCGAGGCGAAGCCGCCGATCGACGCCGACAAGGGCACTGCTGTGCGCGAGCTGGTCGCCGAGCCGGGGATCGAGCGCGCCTTCTACGCGGGCGACGACACGACCGACCTCGACGCCTTCCACGGCCTCGACGAGGCGGGGCTCGACCTGGTCGTGAAGGTCGCGGTCGGCTCGCCGGAGATGAACCCGAGGATGCTCACCGAGGCCGACCTGGTCGTGGACGGCCCCGGTGAGCTTCTCTACCTGCTGCGGACGCTCTAGGCGGCCTCGAGCATCGGCTCGGGTGCCTCCTCCGCCTGCACGGGCGTCTCCAGCTCGCTGCGGCGCACGAGGACGAGTGCGACGACGATGCCGATCGCCGCCACGACGCCGCCCCAGATGAACGCCGCCTCGAAGCCGTCGGTCAGCGCCTTCGGCGCCGCCGTGCCGGCGGC
>DASSUI010000040.1:0-66225 GCA_035707105.1 Gaiellaceae bacterium
GTCGAGGCCGCGAGAGGCGAAGCGAGAGTAGAGCGCCATGCTCAGCACCGGGGCCGGGACTCCCTCCTCGATCGCCGCGATCGACGTCCAGCGCCCCTCGCCCGAGTCCGACACTCGCCCCTCGTAGTCGGAGAGGTCCGGCGACTCCTGAAGCGCCTGGGCGGTCAGGTCCAGAAGCCAGGACCCGATCACGCTCCCCCTTCGCCAGAGCTCGGTGACCTCCGGGATGTCGAGCTCGTACTGGTAGTGCTCGGGATGGTCCAGCGGGGCCGTCTCGGCGTCCGCCTCCCGCTCGGTGCTGCCGACGTCGGCGTTCCGCAGGATGTTCAGGCCCTCGGCGTATGCGGCCATCACGCCGTACTCGATGCCGTTGTGGACCATCTTCACGAAGTGGCCCGCGCCCGACGGGCCGACGTGCGCGAAGCCGCCCTCCGGCGCCAGCGCCTCGAAGGCGGAGACGAGGCGGCCGACCGGTTCCGCCTCGCCGCCGGCCATCAGCGCGAACCCCTCCTGGAGGCCCCAGATCCCGCCGGAGACGCCGACGTCAAGGAAGAAGAGGCTGCGCTCGCCGGCCTCGGCCGCCCGCCGCTGCGAGTCGCGGAAGTTCGAGTTGCCGCCGTCGACGATCGCGTCGCCGGCTTCGAGGATCCCGACCAGCTCGCGGAACGTGCTCTCCGTGACCTCTCCCGCCGGGACCATCATCCACACGTGGCGCGGCGGGTCGAGCTGCTGCGCGAGCTCGGCCAGCGAGCCGGCGGTCGACTCGACGTTCGGGTCGTAGGTCTTGACGTCGTGGCCGGCGCGGCGCAGCCGCTCGGTCATCCCGGCCCCCATCCGGCCGAGGCCGACCATGCCGAGCTGCATCAGACGTCCTCCAGACGGACCCGGACGACCGTCCGGCCGCGCTCCCGCAGCGCCTCGAAGTCGCCGACCGCCTGGGCTGCGATCAGGGTCCGGAAGCCGAAGTCCCGGCCGGGGATCGGCAGCTCCTCGCCGAGATCGTCCACGACCTGGACGAAGAGGCCGATGTCGGGCCCGCCCTTGTGGAGCTGGCCCGTCGAGTGGAGGTAGCGCGGCCCGAGGCCGACGGAGACCGCGGCGCCCGTCTCGGCGGCGCGACGCCGGAGCGGCTCGAGCTCGCCCCCGCGCTGCGGGTCCACGAACGCCTGGATCGCGACGTACCGGCCCTCGCCGGCCTCGGCGAGCAGGTCGTCGAGTGACCCTTCCGGACCCGTCCCGGGGTCTGACCCCGGGCCACGGCTCGAAAGGACGGCCTGCGTCTTGTCCTTGGCGGCCTGCACGTTCGGCTGGTCGAACGGGTTGATGCCGAGCACCGAGCCGGCCACGGCGACCGCGAACTCCCACCGGAAGAACTCCCGGCCGAGCTCGTACGGGTCGGGAAGCCGGATCTCCGGCGCGGCTCCGGCGTCCCGGACCGGGACGATCCCCTTGCCCTCCTTGCCGGTCGACTCGGCGACGAGCTGCTCGACCCAGAGGCCGAACTCTGCGTCGACCTCGAGAAACGGCTGCTCGGCGAGCCAGAACCCGAGGTCCAGCCCGGGGTTTCCGTCGGAGAGCCTGCAGGCCTCCCGCATCTCCTCCGCACGGTCGAGCAGCCGCACGACGTCGATCCCCATCAGGGCAGCCGGCAGCAGCCCGAAGACCGAGAGCGCCGAGTACCTCCCGCCGATCGTCGGCTCGCCGTAGAAGACGTCCTGCGAGAGCTCCGCGAGCGGCGAGCCGGGGTCGGTGATCACCGCGAACCGGCCGCCCTTGGCGCGGAAGTAGTCCGCGTGCGAGCGCGTCTCGAGCGTGGTGCCCGACTTCGACGCCGCGACGAAGAGCGTCCGCTCGATCTCGACCCTCTTCTCGAGCCGCCGGATCGCCGTCGGGTGCGTGGTGTCGAGGACGTGGAAGCGCTCGGCGGCGAAGAACCGGCGCAGCACCTCCGGCGCGAGGCTCGACCCGCCCATCCCCATGAGGACGACCTGGTCGACGTCCGCCTCCAGCCGGCTCGCGTACTCGACCAGCTCGTGCGCCCGCTCCCGCATCCGGGCCGGCTCGTCGAGCCAGCCGAGCCAATGCGCCTCGTCGCCGCCGGTCCAGACGGACGGATCCCGCTCCCAGATCCGCTCGATGAGCTCGGCGGGAGCGAGGGTGCTCAAGCCGCTACGAGCTCGGCCCGCTTGGCCTGAACCCCCTCGAGCAGCTCGTCGAAGGAGTCTGCGAACTTCTGCACACCCTCCTCTTCGAGCACCCGGGTGACGTCGTCGTAGTCGACCCCGACGCTGGCCAGCTCGTCGAACAGCCGCTCGGCCTCGTCGATTCCCTCCTCGAGCGTCGGCCGTACCTCGCCGTGGTCCTGGAACGCCGCGATGGTCTCCTTCGGCATCGTGTTCACGGTCTCGGGGCCGATCAGCTGCTCGACGTACATCACGTCGCGGTACTCCGGATTCTTCGTCGACGTCGAGGCCCACAGGCAGCGCTGGGTGGAGGCCCCACGCTCCGCGAGGGCTTGCCACCGCGGGCCGGAGAAGATCTCCTTGTACCGCCGGTAGGCAAGCTTGGCGTTCGCGACCGCGAGCCGCCCCTTCAGCTCGTCGTGGACGCCGAGGGCGTCGAGCCGCTTGTCCGCCTCCGTGTCGACGCGGGAGACGAAGAAGCTGGCGACCGACGTGACGTCCCTCGGATCGCCGCCGCTCTCTACGAGCCGTTCCAGCCCTCGGATGTACGCCTCGGCGACATCGGCGTAGCGATCGAGGCCGAAGATCAGCGTGACGTTGATTCGCTTGCCGCGCGCGATCATCTCCTCGATCGCGGGCACGCCCGCCGCGGTGGCGGGGATCTTGACGTAGAGGTTCGGCTTGTCGACCGTGTCGTGGAACCGCTGCGCCTGCTCGATCGTCGCCTCCGTGTCGTTCGCGATCGCCGGCTCGACCTCGAGGGAGACGTAGCCGTCCTGCCCCTCGGTGATGTCCCAGACCTGGCGCATGAGGTCGCACGCCTCCCGGATGTCGTCGAAGGCGAGGCGGAAGAAGACCTCCCTGAGGTCGTCCTCCTCCGCGAGGACGTCGCGTAGCTGGTCGTCGTACCAGCCGCCCTCGGACATGGCCTTCTGGAAGATGGTCGGGTTGGAGGTGACGCCGACGACGGCGTCCTCGTCCATCAGCCGCCGGAGCTCGCCCGTCCGGAGCCACTCGCGCGACAGCGAGTCGATCCAGACGCTCTGTCCGTGCTCACTCAGTTCGTGCAGTCGTGACTTGGCCACTTGCAGCCTCTCTTTCCATCGCGTCGATCTTCTCAAGCCTTCTGCGGTAGCGCTCGCCGCCGTCGAACTCCGCGGCCAGGAAGGCGCGGACGAGCTCGCCGGACACGTCGGCCCCCACCACGCCGGAGCCGATGCACAGCACGTTCATGTCGTCGTGCTCCACACCCTGGTGTGCCGAGTATGTGTCGTGGCAGATGGCGGCTCTTACGCCCGGGAGCTTGCAGGCCGCGATCGCCGCGCCCACGCCGGATCCACAGACGAGGATCCCGCGCTCCGCGTCGCCGGAGCGGATCGCGTCGCCGATCTCCCGTGCCTTGTCGGGATAGTCCACCGGCGGCTCGGCTGCGTCGGTCCCGAGGTCGACGGCCTCGTGGCCGAGCGCCGTCAGCTCGTCGAGGACGCGCTCACGCAGCTTCACGCCTCGGTGATCGAACGCCACCGCAACTCGCATCGCTCGATTACGTTACCCCTAGTGTCCCTTCACGTAATGCAGCCCAGCTTCTCGGTCGCGAGCACCAAGCCAGACTTCGCACTCGACCGAGCCAAGGCTGGACAGCCCTGGGGAGGGCGAGGGTGGAGTCTGGCGAGGCGTGATCGCGGGCGAGAAGCCGGCGTGAATTGCGTGGAGGGGCACTAGATGGACGCCCCGGAACTGCGCGAACTGGGCCAGCAGCTGCGCGTGGACGCGGTGCGCGCGAGCGCCGAGGCGGGGTCGGGCCATCCGACCTCCTCGATGTCCGCGGCGGATCTCGCGGCCGTCCTGCTCGCGAACCACTTCCGCTACGACTTCGACCGGCCGAAGAATCCGGCGAACGACCGGCTCGTCTTCTCGAAGGGCCATGCCTCGCCGCTCGTGTACGGCCTCTTCCGGGCGGCGGGCGCGCTCTCCGAGGAGGAGTTCGGCACCTACCGCCAGTTCGGCAGCCGGCTGGAGGGACACCCGACGCCGGCACTGCCCTGGGTCGACGTGGCAACCGGCTCGCTGGGCCAGGGCCTCCCGATCGGCGTCGGCATGGCTATCGCCGGGAAGCGGCTCGACCGGCTGCCGTTCCGCGTCTGGGTCATCTGCGGCGACAGCGAGATGGCCGAGGGCTCGATGTGGGAGGCGGCCGAGCACGCGGCCTTCTACGCGCTCGACAACCTGACCGCGATCATCGACGTCAACCGGCTCGGCCAGCGCGGCGAGACCATGCACGGCTGGGACCTGTCCTCCTACTCGGACCGCCTTCGCGCCTTCGGCTGGCACGCGATCGAGATCGACGGCCACGACGTCGAGCAGATCGACGCGGCCTACCGCGAGGCCGGGTCCACGACCGGGAAGCCGACCGCCGTCGTCGCGAAGACGATCAAGGGCAAGGGGTACTCCAAGGTCGAGGACCAGGGCGGCTGGCACGGCAAGGCGATCGTCGAGGAGGCCGTGCAGGAGCTGGGCGGGATCCGGAACGTCACCGTCCAGGTCGCGCGCCCGGAGCCCGGCGAGCGCCACCGCTTCGACGCGCCCGGAACGCCGGCGTGGCCCAGCTACGAGCTCGGCTCGAAGGTCGCGACGCGGAAGGCGTACGGCGAGGCGCTCGCGGCACTGGGCGGCGAGGACGGCGACGTCGTCGCGCTCGACGGGGAGGTCTCCAACTCCACGTACTCGGAGATCTTCCAGGAGGCACATCCCGACCGGTTCTTCGAGATGTACATCGCCGAGCAGCAGATGGCCGCCGCGGCCGTCGGGATCCAGGTGCTCGGGTGGAAGCCGTTCGCGTCGACGTTCGCTGCGTTCTGGAGCCGGGCCTACGACTTCGTTCGCATGGCGGCGATCAGCCGGGCGACGCTGAAGCTGTGCGGCTCGCACGCCGGCGTCTCGATCGGCGAGGACGGGCCGTCGCAGATGGCGCTCGAGGACCTCGCCGCGTTCCGCGCCGTCAACGGCTCGACGGTCCTCTACCCCTGCGACGGGAACCAGACCGCGAAGCTCGTCAAGGAGATGGCCGGCCTGGAGGGGATCTCGTTCCTCCGGACGACGCGGGCGGACACGCCGGTGATCTACGAGGCCGGTGACGACTTCCCGGTCGGTGGTTCGAAGACGGTCCGGTCGACGGACGACGACGACGTGACGATCGTCGCGGCCGGAATCACCGTCCACGAGGCGCTCGCGGCTGCCGACCGACTGGCGGAAGAGGACGTCTCCGCCCGCGTGATCGACCTCTACTCGGTCAAGCCCGTCGACGTCGAGACGCTACGCGCGATCCGGACGCCGATCGTTACCGCGGAGGACCACTGGGCCGAGGGCGGGCTGGGCGAGGCCGTTCTGGCCGCGCTCGCCGGCGTCGAGGACCGGCCGCCCGTGCAGATCCTCGCCGTCCGGGACCTCCCGCATTCCGGCAAGCCTGCGGAGCTGCTCGCCGCCGCCGGGATCGACGCGCAGGCGATCGCCGAGGCGGCGCGGGCGCTCGTGGCAGCCCGAACGCCGGCCTGAGGTCAGACCGCGCGGCGCAGCTGCTCGTCCAGCGGGACGAGCGGGATGCCGAACGTGCGCACGGCCGCCTCGTTCGAGACGACGTTGTCGCCCGCCTCGAGCATGGTCAGGAGGTCCCGCGTCAGCGGGATGTTCCCGGGCAGGCGCTCGGTCACCGTTGCGGGGATCCGCAAAAGGCCCGTCGGCAGGTGCATCGTCGGACGCCGGCGGATGCCGAGCACGTCCCGGATCTTCCGCCAGAGCTCGTTCCACGTCACGACGTCGGGGCCACCCACCTCGAAGAGCCGGTTCGCGGCCTCCGGCTTGTCGACCGAGGCGGCGAAGCACGCGCCGGCGTCGTCCACCCAGACCGGCTGGATCGCCTGCGTTCCACTGCCGACGATCCCCGTCACCGGCGCGTAGCGAGCGAGCTTCACGAAGGTCGGGAGGATCCCGCCGCCGCGACCGAAGATGAAGCTCGGCCGGAAGATGACGTGCTCGAGGCCGGAGGCCTTCACGTCCTGCTCCATCTGCCACTTCGCCCCGTAGTAGGGGACGAGGTCCTTGGTCTGCTCGCTCGTCCCGAGCGCGCTCATGAGCACGAAGCGTTTCGCGCCGCCCTCCTTCGCGGCCGCGAGCAGGTTGCGCGTCCCGTCGATCATCACGCGCTGGAACTGCTCCGGCCGGCCCTGCCTGATCGCGACGAGGTGGACGACGGCCTCCTGGCCCTCGGCGGCGCGGCGGAGGCTGTCCGCGTAGGTCATGTCCCCCTGGACGGCCTCGCGGCAGCGGATCCCGGCCTTTCGCCAGGAGCCTTGTTTCCGTTCGAGGACGCGAACGTCGTGGCCCGCGTCGGCGATCGCGTTCGCGATGCGCGGGCCGACGAAGCCGGTCGCGCCGGTGACGAGAACCCTCACCTGACGCGCTCGCGGAAGTTCTCGTAGTAGCGGCTCGGCGTCGGCCCCTGCTGCCCCTGGTACTTGGAGCCGAGCGCGCCGGCGCCGTACGGCGTCTCGGCCGGCTCGGAGAGCTGCACGAACGAGAGCTGCCCGATCTTCATCGCGTGGTAGATCGTGATCGGGAGGTTCGCGACGTTCGAGAGCTCGAGCGTGACGTGGCCGTCCCAGCCGGGATCGATGAACCCGGCGGTCGAGTGGATGAGCAGGCCGAGGCGGCCGAGGCTCGACTTCCCCTCCAGCCGGGCGACGAGGTCGTCGGGCAGGCGGATCCGCTCGAGCGTCGAGGCGAGAACGAACTCGCCCGGATGGAGGATGAACGGCCGCTCGTCGTCGATCTCGACGAGCTCGGTGAGCTCCTCCTGCGGCTCCTTGACGTCGATGTACGGGTAGCGCGCGTTGTGGAAGACGCGGAAGAAGCGGTCGACGCGAACGTCGACGCTGGACGGCTGCAGCAGCTCGGAGTCGTACGGATCGATCTCGATCCGTCCTTCGTCGAGCAACCGCCGAATGGTGCGGTCGGAGAGGACCACCGCGCGGATTGTAGGGTCGAGCCGTGATCGTCCGGTCGCGGCCCGACCTCGCGGCTCCGCTGCTCGCGCTGACGTTCGACGACGGGCCGTCGGAATGGACCGAGCCGATCCTGGCGCTTCTTGCCGCCCACGACGCGCGGGCGACGTTCTTCGTCGTCGGATCATCGGTCTCGGGCCGGGAGCCGATCGTCGCGGCGGCAAGGGCTGGCGGCCACGAGATCGGCAGCCACACGTTCTCGCATCCGCACCCGGCGGCGCTCGGGGACGAGGACCTGCGCGAGGAGATCAGGCGGGGAGCGCTCGCGGCGGACGCGCGGCTCGTGCGTCCGCCCTACGGCGAAGACGCGCAGCGATTCGACCGCCTCGCCGGCGAGCTCGGACTCGGCCCGACCGTCCTCTGGTCCGTGGATCCCGGCGACTGGGAGAGCGACGACCCCGGGGCGATCACCCGGCTCGTGGTCGACGGTGCAGAATCCGGCGCGATCGTCGACCTCCACGACGGGCGCCGCGAGCAGCGCGCGACCGTCGACGCGCTCGCGAGCATCCTGCCGGAGCTTGCGACCCGCGGCCTCCGGTCGGTGACGATCTCGACGCTGCTGAGCGCCTAGAGCGACGCCGCCGAGGAGCGCGTCAGCTCGGCAAGCTCGGCCTCCGAGAGCTGGAGCTCGGCTGCCGCGACGTCCTCCTCCAGGTGCTCGACCGAGGACGTACCCGGGATCGGGAGCATCACCGGCGAGCGGCGGAGCAGCCAGGCGAGCGCGACCTGGGCGGCCGTCCCGCCCCGCGCCCGGGCGACCTCCGCGAGCCTGCCGGTCGAGAGCGCCAGCTCCCCCAGCCCGAGCGGGAACCACGGGAGGAACGCCAGGCCCTCGCGCTCGCAGGCATCGACGACGCCCTCGTGGTAGCGGTCGCCGACGTTGTAGCGGTTCTGCACCGAGACGACGGTGACGATCTTCTGCGCGGCCGCGAGCTGCCGGGTGTCGACGTTCGAGAGGCCGACGTGGCGGATCTTCCCCTCGCGCTGCAACTCGGCGAGGGTGCCGACCGACTCCTCGAACGGGACCTGCGGGTCGACCGAGTGAAGCTGGTACACGTCGACCCGCTCGAGGCGGAGACGGCGGAGGCTGCCCTCCAGCGAGGTCCGAAGCGTCTCGGGCCGGCCGTCGGGCTGCCACCGGCCGGGGCCGGGCCGGCTGAGGCCGCCCTTCGTGGCGATCACGAGGTCCTCCGGATAGGGATGCAGCGTCTCGGCGACGAGCTGCTCGTTCACCTCCGGCCCGTACGAAGCGGCGGTGTCGATGAAGTTCACGCCGAGCTCGACGGCGCGGCGGAGGACCGCTTTCGCGCCCTCCCGGTCCGGCAGGTCGCCCCAGACGCCGGTGCCCGTCAGCCGCATCGCCCCGAAGCCCATGCGGTTGACCGTGAGGTCTCCGAGAGCGACCGTGCCCGCTGCGGCGGCGGGCTTCGTGGTGGGCTCGGCTGCCATCGGCCGGAACCTAGCGTAGAGTCACGCAGTCAAAGCGAACCAAGGAGGCAGAGAGACCCGTGAACGCGTTGCGCACGATCTTCCGCTGGTGGCTGCTGCTCATGGTGGCGCTCGTCGTGCTCCAGATCGCCTTTGCCGGGTACGGCGCGTTCGACGTCAGCGACAACGCGGCCGCCGGGTCTGTCGACGAGGACTCGCTCGAGGAGAGCTTCGGACTGCACATCGGGTTCGGCTACCTCGTGCTCCTTGGCGGGCTGATCACGTTCATCCTCGCCCTCGCGGCGCGGGTCGGACGTCCGCGCGTTCTCCATGCCCTCGGGATCTTCGGCCTCCTGATCCTCCAGGTCATCCTCGCCTGGATCGGGGAGGAGGTGCCGTGGATCGGCGCGCTTCACCCGATCAACGCCTTCCTCATTCTCGGGGCGGTCGGCTCACTCGCGGCCCGGGAGTGGCGCGGCGACCGGATGATGATGGGACGGGGCGCACCGGAGACGATGACGCCGCCTCCCTCCGGCACCCCTTAGGGCTACTCCGGGTCGTTCCCGCCGTGCCCGCCGATGCGGAACGGCGTGGAGACCCCTTCGTACATGACGTGCATCGTCAGCCCGTCGGCGGCGTGGGGCAGGTTGTGGCAATGGTCCATCCACAGCCCCGGGTTGTTCGCGCGGAAGGCGACCTCGTACTCCTCGCCGGGAGCGACGTTCAGGGTGTCGACCCACCAGGGGCTGCCGGTCGCCGGCTGCCCGTCGCGGCTCAGGACGAGGACGTGGTGGCCGTGCAGGTGCATCGGGTGAACCGAGCCGCTCTCGTTGTCGATCCGGACCTTCACCAGGTCTCCCTCCCGGACGACGTACATCGGCGTGTCCGGGAAGATCTTGCCGTTGACGGACCAGTGGCGGCCGGGCCGGCCGTCGAAGAACCCCACCTTCTTCCCGATCTTCATCTCGAAGGTCCGGTCGAAGGCGGCGCCGGCGAAGGGCGTCGGCTTCGGCTCCCCGTAGGTGGCGGGGTCGAAAGTCGGCAGCTCGGACGGGGAGTCGAGGCCGCCCCTCCCGTCGCGGCTGAGGAGGAGCGCGGTCTCGCTCCCGGCGACGCCGAGGCGGACCGGCCCCTCGGGCATGTCGAACGCGACGTCGTAGCGTGCGCCGGCGCCCACGTCGAGAGTTCGGCCCTCGATCGTGGTTGGGCCGTTCACGTCGGTCCCGTCGATGGCGACGACAGTGAACGGCGCGCCGGTCAGCGTCAGCCGCTCGGGGCCGCTGTTCGAGTTCACGAGCCGCAGGCGGACGTGCACGCCGGGATGGACGGCGAGACGCTGCACGCCGGCCGCGTCGTTCAGCGCGGGCTTCCCGTCGAAGTCGTGCACGATCAGCGTCCGGTCGATGCCGGTCCTCGGGGGACCCTGCCCGCCGGGGTGGATGACGAAGGCGCCGTAGAGGCCACGCCGGACCTCCTTCGACGAGACCTGGTGCGAGTGGTACCAGAACGTCCCCACCTGCTCGGCGCGGAAGCGGTACGTGTAGCGCTCGCCCGGCATGACCGCGTCCTGCGTCACGCCCGCCACGCCGTCTTCGGCGTTCGGGACGTCGACGCCGTGCCAGTGGATCGTCACGCCGTCGTCGATGTCCTCGTTCACGAGCGTGACCTCAACGAGATCGCCCTGACGGACGTGGATCTCCGGGCCGGGCACGCGTCCGTCGAACGCCCACTTGTCGCCGGACTTGGCCGCCGTGAGCGTCGTGCGGAAGTCCGGCTCGCCGTCCTGCGGGCCGGTGAGGCGGTCGACGACGAGGTGCGGGTGGGCAGTGTGATTTTCCGGCGGCCCGCCGCCGAGGTCGACGACGCCCATGTCCATCGCGTTGAACGACGAGGGCAGACGGCTGTCCCACCAAGCCATGCCGATAAGCGCGGCGACGGCGAGGAGGGCGAGGACGCCGACGACCGTGAGAGCCCGGATCAGCAGCCGCATCGCCGCAAGGTAGCTACACGATCGTCAACTGCTGGTGCTCCTCGAGGCCGGAGACTCCCACCCCGACGAGGCGCAAGGCGCCGGGCCGGTCGGTGAGCGCACGGTCGAGGAGCGCGCAGGCGACCTCGCCGATGCGCTCACCGTCGTCGGTCCCGACTGGGAGGCTCGTCGACCGGCTCCGGATCGCGAAGTCCGGGTAGCGCACCTTCGTCGTCACGGTCCTCGCGGTCTCGCCCTTCCGCTGCAGGTGCTCCCCGAGCCGCGCCGCCATCCGCCGGAGCTCGGCCCGGAGCTGCTCCACGTCCGCGATGTCCCGCTCGAACGTCTCCTCGTGACTGATCGAGATCCGCTGCGTTTGCGTCTCGAGCCCGCGCGGGTCGACGCCTCGGGCGCGGTCGCGGAGGATCCGTCCGACCTTGCCGGGGAGCAGCCGGCGCAGGCGTTCGTCGTCGAGCGCGGCCAGGTCGCCGATCGCCTCCAGGCCGGCCGCCCTGAGCCGGGCGTCGGCGCGGGGCCCGACGCCGGGCAGGCGCCGGAGCGGGAAGGGGGCGAGAAAGTGCGCCTCGCGGCCGGGAGGCACGACGACGAGGCCGCCCGGCTTCCGGTGGTCGCTCGCAACCTTCGCGACCACCTTGCTCGTCGCCACGCCGAGCGAGCAGGTGAGCCTGGTCGCGCCACGGACCGCGGTCTGGACGGCCTCGGCGACGGCGCGGGCGCGGACGAAGTCGGCGGCGACCTCGCCGAGGTCGAGGTAGCCCTCGTCCAGGCCTGTGCGCTCGACGGTCGGAACGACCTGGCGCACGGTGGCCCAGACCTCCTGCGAGTACTCGGAATACGTCGCGTGCCGCGGCCGGACGAAGACGGCGTGCGGGCAGCGGCGCAACGCCTCGGCGCAGCTCATCGCCGAGTGGATGCCGAACTGCCGGGCGACGTAGTTCGCGGTCGCCACGACGCCGCGCCCGCGCGGGTCGCCGCCGACGACGAGGGGTTTCGTCCTGAGCTCGGGGTCCTCCAGCTCCTCGACAGCCGCGAAGAAGGCGTCGAGGTCGAGGTGCGCGAGGATCCGCTCTAGGGGGCGAGCCGCTCGATCGTCCATCCGCCACCATCTTGGCGGGAGTAGCGGAAGCGATCGTGGAGGCGGCTGTCGCGGTGCTGCCAGAACTCCCAGACGACGGGGTCGAGCCGGTAGCCGCCCCAGTGCGGCGGAAGCGGGACGTCGCGTCCCTCGAACTGGCGCTCGACCTCGCGGACGCGGGCCTCGAGCTCGTCACGAGAGCCGATGACCTCGCTTTGCGACGACGCCCAGGCCGCGATCTGCCCGCCCCGCGGGCGGGTGCGGAAGTACACCTCGGACTCGGCGTCCGGCACGCGCTCGACCGCGCCCTCGACCCGAACCTGCCGGCCGAGCGGCTGCCAATGGAAGAGAAGCGCGCCGCGGTTGGTGGCAGCGAGCTCCCGCGCCTTCCGGCTCCCGTGGCCGGTGTGGAACTTGAAGCCGCGATCGTCGATCGCCTTCGCGAGAACCATCCGAACCGAGGGGCGGCCGTCCGGATCCGCCGTCGCTAGCGCGACCGCTTCGGGCATGTCCACGGCCGCCTCGGCCTCTGCGTACCACCGCCGGAACTGCGAGACGGGATCGGCGTCGAGGTCGGCGCGCCGCAGGCTCCGGTCCGGCCCGCTCATGAATACGGAGTATTCACTATGCACACCGGCCGCCGGCTTCGCTATCGTCGCTTCGATGGCGACGACGAAGACAATCGAGCTGCGGACCGAGATCCCGGGCCCGCGCTCGCGCGAGATCCTCGAGCGCAAGGAGCGCGTCGTCGCCGGCCCGCTCTCGATCTACCTCCCCGTCGTCATCGACCGGGCCCAGGGGGCCACGCTCACCGACGTCGACGGCAACACGTTCATCGACTTCACCGGCGGCGTCGGCTGTCTGAACGTCGGCCATGCGCACCCGCGGGTCGTCGAGGCGGCGCAGGAGCAGCTCGACCGCTTCAGCCACACGGACTTCACGATCGTCCCGTACGAGGTCTACATCCGGCTCGCGGAGCGCCTCTGCGAGCTCGCGCCGATCGCAAGCGCGAAGGCGGCGTTCTTCAACGCCGGCACCGAAGCGGTGGAGAACGCGATCAAGTTCGCACGGGTCCACACCGGCCGTCCAGCCGTGATCGGGTTCGAGGGCGGCTTCCACGGCCGGACGCTCCTCAGCCTCTCGCTCACCTCGAAGACACATCCGTACAAGGCCGGGCTCGGGCCGTTCGCCCCAGAGGTCTACCGCGTGCCGTTCCCGAACGAGTACCGCGGGATCGACGCGAAGGCCGCCCTCGCGGCGCTCGAGCGTGCACTGATCACGCACGTCGCGGCCGAGACGGTGGCGGCGATCGTGGTCGAGGCGGTCCAGGGGGAGGGCGGCTTCGTCGTCGCGCCGGCGGAGTTCATGGAGGGCGTCCGCCGGATCTGCGACGAGCACGGGATCGTCATGGTCGTGGACGAGGTGCAGACGGGCTTCGCCCGCACGGGAATGCTGTTCGCGATCGAGCACTACGCCGTCGAGCCGGACCTGATCACCGTCGCGAAGTCGATCGCGATGGGCTTGCCGCTCTCCGGGGTGATCGGCAAGGCGGAGATCATGGACGCGCCGGGCGACTCGGCCATCGGCGGGACCTACGTCGGCAACCCTGTCGCGCAGGCCGCGGCGCTGGCCGTCCTGGACGTGATCGCCGACGAGGATCTCTGCGCGCGCGCCGCGGTTCTCGGAGAGACGATGCGATCGCGGATGACGTCGTGGCAGCAGCGCTTCCCCGAGATCGGCGACGTCCGAGGCCTCGGGGCCATGCTGGCGATCGAGCTCGTCCACGACCCGGAGACGAAGGAGCCCGCCGCCGAGACCGCGACGGCGGTCGTGGAGGAGGCGTCGCGCAACGGCCTGCTTCTCCTGAAGTCGGGGATCTACTCCAACTGCATCCGCGTGCTGTCGCCGCTTGCCCTCTCCGACGGCGAGCTCGAGGAGGCGCTCGGCGTCTGGGAGCAGGCGCTCGAGACCGTTCTCGGCAGCTAGCTCCGCACACCCGACAGTAACCTCATAGCCGTGACCCAGGGCGAGGTGATCGCCGGTCGCTACGAGCTGCTCGAGCTGATCGGAAAAGGCGGGATGTCCAGCGTCTGGAAGGCGCACGACCGTCTCCTGGACCGGCAGATCGCGATCAAGGTCCTCCACCCGCACTTCACGGAGGACGAGGAGTACGTCGAGCGGTTCCGGCGCGAGGCGCGCTCGGTCGCGCAGCTGAGCCACCCGAACATCGTTACCGTCATCGACCGCGGCGAGGACGCGGGGCGCCAGTTCATCGTGTTCGAGTACGTCGAGGGCGAGAACCTGAAGCAGCTGCTCGAGCGCCGCGGGCCGATGCCGGTGCGCGACGCGCTCGTGCTCGCGCTCCAGATGGCGCGGGCGCTCTCGTTCGCGCACGGCCGCGGGCTGATCCATCGGGACGTGAAGCCGCAGAACGTCCTCCTGAACGCGGACGGCCAGGCGAAGATGACCGACTTCGGCATCGCGCGCGAGGTGGACGTCCAGGGCGTGACGATCACGGGCACCGTCCTCGGGACGAGCGAGTACATCGCGCCCGAACAGGCGCGCGGCCAGCAGGTCGACGCGCAGACGGACGTCTACTCGCTCGGCGTCGTCCTCTACGAACTGCTCACGGGAGCCGTCCCCTACGAGGGCGAGAACTTCGTCACCGTCGCGCTGAAGCACGTCAACGAGCCGGCGCCCAGCGTGCTGGAGCAGAGGCCCGACGTCCCCACCCGGGTCGCGCTCGCCGTCGAGCAGGCGATGGCGAAGTCGCCGTCCGACCGCTTCGACTCGATGGATGAGCTCTGCCGCGAGCTCGAGGCCTGCCTCGCCGAGCTCGACCCGATGTCGGAAGAGGCGACGATGATCGCCCGCCGGCCGGCCGTCCCCGCGGCGGACGGCGGCGGCAGGCCCAGGCGGCGGAAGCGACGGCTCGGCGTGTTGTGGCCGATGATGGCCGTACTCGCCGTGCTCATCGTCGCGGCGCTCGCCGCGCTCGGCGCGCTGGCGCTCCGGGACGACGACGACGGCTCGCCGCAGGCGGCGACGGGTGAGCCAATCCGGCTCACCGGCATCGGCGCGTACGACCCGGAGGGCGGCGACGGGGAGCACGACGACGAGGCGTCGCGGGCGACGGACGGTGATCTCGGCACCTACTGGCCCACCGAGTCGTACCGGTCGGGCCTGAACAAGTCGGGCGTGGGCGTCGTCCTCGACGCGGGGCGGGAAGTGACGCCGAAGACGATGACGGTTACCACGGACACGGCGGGCTTCACCGCCGAGATCCGCGCCGGCGACAGCGCCCAGGGGCCGTTCCGGCAGGTCTCCGACGCCGGGACGATCGAGAGCAGGCGCCGCTTCAGCCTCCGGGATGCAACGGCCCGTTACTTCGTCGTCTGGATCACGGAGCTGGAATCCGGCTCCGCGCACGTCAACGAAGCCACCGCCCGCTAGGGCCTGTCCCGGGGTCTGACCCCTGGACACGGCTGGAAGGCCCAAACAGCCGCCCCTCCCGGTCGGTCGAAGCCCGCGCGGGAAGCCACAACCTGTCGGTTCGCGACACGGCCAGGCGTCTGACCCCGGGACGCGGCTGGAAGGGTCAGAACTCGAGCTTCCGGCGCCGCTCGTGGCGCTCGAGCGCGAGCTCGATCAGCCGGTCGAGGAGGTCCGGGTAGGGGATCCCCGAGGCCTCGAAGAGCTTGGCGTAGACGCTCGTCGCCGTGAAGCCCGGGATTGTGTTCAGCTCGTTGACGAGCACCTCGCCGTCGCTCCGCACGAAGCAGTCCGCCCGCGCCATGCCCTCGCAGTCGGTGGCGACGAACGCCTCCACGGAGAGCTGCTGCACCCGCTCGATCGTCTCCTCGGGAATCTCCGGCGGGATGACGAGGTCCATCCCGCCCTCGTCGTACTTCGCCGAGTAGTCGTACCAGTCGACGCCGGAGAACCCGTGCGCCCGGATCTCGCCGGGCAGCGACGCGATCGGCTCCTTGTTCCCGAGCACCCCGACCTCGACCTCCACGCCGGACACGAACTCCTCGATCAGCACCTTCTCGTCGTGCCGCCGCGCGAGGTCGACCGCCGCCTGCAGCTCGTCCTGCGCGCCCACTTTCGTGATCCCGACCGACGACCCGAGCCGCGCCGGCTTCACGAAGACCGGGTAGCCGAACGGATTCTCCGGCCGGTCCCCGTTCCGCACTGTCACCGACCGCGTGACGGGGATCCCCTTGTCACGGCAGACGGCCTTGAAGAGATCCTTGTCCATGCACAGGGCCGAGGCCGTCACCCCGGCGCCGACGTACGGGACGCCGGCAAGCTCGAGCAGGCCCTGGACCGTGCCGTCCTCGCCGAACGGCCCGTGCAGGATCGGCAGGACCACGTCGACCCGGCCGAGCGCCTCGGGCGGGGAGCCGGTCGGCACCGGCAGCGTCTCCGCGACCGGCCGCTGGAGCTCCCTCTGCTCCCCCGTTCCGAGCTCCCACCGCCCATCGCGGTGGATCTCGATCGTCTCCACGTCGTACCGGTCGGGGTCGAGCCCCTCGATCACGGATCGGGCAGAGGCGACCGAGATCTCGTGCTCGCTCGAGCGCCCGCCCGCGATGACTGCGACGCGGTAGCGCCGGCTCACGGCGTCGGCGGAGGCGGCGGCTCGAGCTCCTGGTACCGCCCGACGTAGATGATCACCTGCGAGCCCGGTTCGGCCTGCTCGCCGCCCGGCGGAGTCTGGGTGATCACGATGCCGTCCTCGTCCGGATTCGTCGTCGGGGTGTCGCGAACGAGCACGCGCCAGCCCTCGTTCTGGAGCGTCGCCCTCGCGCTCGCCTCCTCCTCGCCGACGACGTCCGGCACCGCGGTGGTCGAGATCCCGGTCGAGACGTTCAGGGTGACCCGGGTGCCAGGCGGCGCGAGCGTCCCGGCGCCGGGGCTCATGCCGACCACCGTGCCCTTCGGCTCGGGCGCCTCGACGTCCCGGCGCACCGGCGTGAAGCCGGCTTCGCGCAGCGCCGCCGCCGCGTCGTCGAACGACCGGCCGACGACGTCCGGCAGGCCCGTCTGCTGCGGTCCCTTCGAGATGTTGAGGCGCACGTCGCTGCCCTCGACGATGCTCGTGCCGCCCTTCGGATCCTGCGCGATCACGGTCCCCTCCGGCTCGTCCGAGAAGATGTTGACGACGCTCGGGATCAGGCCGGCCGCACGTAACGTCGCGACGGCGTCCGACCGCTCGGCGCCCACCACGTCCGGCACCTGCACCCGCGGCTTCCCGGTCGAGACGAAGTAGCGGACGACGTTCCCCTTCTGGATCCGCTCCCCCGCGTCCGGCGACTGGCGGATGACGATCCCGCGCGGCACGTCCTCGCTCGACTCGTTCACCTGGACGGGCTTGAGACCGGCGTTCTGGATCCGCTTCCGCGCGACCGGCGCGCGAACGCCCTCGACGAACGGGACCGCCACCGGCTTCGTCTCGCTGATCTCGTCCTGGATCTGCTGCCAGACGTAGACGCCGGCGACGAGGGCGCCGACGAGCAGGAGCCCGGTGAGGAGCCAGGGCCAGAAGGTCCTGCGGCGGCGGGGCGGCTCGTACTCGTAGTACTCCCGCTCCCGATACCGGGTCGGCGGCTGAGGCGGCGTAACGACCGGGCGGCGGGAGATCATCGTCGGCGCGGACTCGGCGAGACCGGCCCCGGCCAGCACGGCCGTGGCTGCGTCGGCTGTCTCCGCCGTCACGCCGCCGCCCGCCGCGACCCGCGCGAGCTCGGCGTCCATCTCCTCGGCGCTCTCGAACCGCTCCGCTGGATCCTTCGCGAGCGCCCGCAGCACGACCATGTCGAGGTCGGGCGGGACCTCGGCCCGCAGGGACGAGGGCGGCTTCGGGATCTCCGACAGGTGCTTCATCGCGATCTCGAGCGGGGTCTCGCCGGTGAACGGCAGCTGGCCGGTCAGGAGCTCGTAGAGGACGATGCCGACGGAGTAGATGTCCGACCGCTGGTCGACCGGCGCGCCGCGCGCCTGCTCCGGCGAGAGGTACTGCGCGGTCCCGACGATCGAGCCCGCCTCCGTCATCTGGCTGGCCGAGGTGCGCGAGATCCCGAAGTCCGTCACCTTGTACCGCCGCTCCGCGCCCTCCTGTGCGAGCAGGACGTTGTGCGGCTTGACGTCGCGATGGACGATCCCGCCGCGGTGGGCGAACCCGAGCGCACGCAGAATCTGGCGGGTGGCGTCGACGGCGGCGTCGATCGGCAGCGGCCCCTCGGCGACGATCCTGTCCTTCAGACTCCGCCCCTCGAGGTACTCCATCGCGATGTAGTAGGTGCCCTCGGCCTCGCCCCGGTCGTAGATCGAGACGATGTTCGGATGGGAGAGGCCGGCCGCGTTCTTCGCCTCGCGGCGGAAGCGCTCGACGAACGAGTCGTCGCTCGCATGCCGGTCGTTCAGGATCTTGATCGCGACGTTGCGGCCGAGCTCCTCGTCCTCCGCCAGGTAGACGTTCGCCATCCCGCCGGACCCGAGGCGCCGGAGGATGCGGTAGCGCCCGTCGAAGAGTGTGTTGATCAGGGTGTCCGAGACCGCCATCTGTCTAACGCTCCGAGTTCGACGGTAGACGGAGGAGCGCCTGCATGATCTGCTTCGCGATCGGAGCGGCAACGGTTCCACCCGTGGCGCTCTGGTTCTGCAGGTAGACGGCGACCGCGACCTGCGGGCGGTCGACCGGCGCGAAAGAGATGAAGCCCGCGACGTTCCGGCCCGACCGGCCCGTCTCCGCGGTGCCCGTCTTGCCCGCGACCCGGACCCCGGCGATCTGGGCGGCGGTCCCGGTGCCGCCCGAGACGACCGACTCCATCATCCCCTTGAGCTGCTCGGCGGTGTCGGACTTGATCGCCCGCCGCAGCTCGTCCGGCTTCATCCGCTGGACGATGGAGCCGTCCGGCGCTCGCACCCGGTCGGTCAGGTACGGCTCCATGACGACGCCGCCGTTGGCGACGGTCGCGGCGACCATCGCCATCTGCATCGGCGTGACGAGCATCCGCTCCTGGCCAAAAGCGAGCCGGCCCGGGTCGGAGCGGCCCTCCTGCGACTCCGGCACGAGCCTGCCGCCCTGGTAGAGGCCGCTCGGCGCGCGCTCGTCGGCGGGGAGGTCGACCGGCGGGTCCTCGTAGAAGCCGAACTTCCGTGCGTAGTCGAGGATCACCTCCGCGCCCAGCTCCTTCCCCATCTCGCAGAACGACGAGTTGATCGAGTGCTGGAGCGCCTGCCCGAAGCTCACGCGTCCAAACGGGCTGGAGGTGTCGTAGTTGTTCACGCGCTGCCCGTACTCGACGCAGTAGCCGGGGTCGACGAAGGTGGACTCCGGCGTGTAGCGCCCCGAGTCGAGAGCGGCCGCCGCCGTCACGACCTTGAAGGTCGAGCCGGGGATGAAGAGGCCGGCGGTCCCTCGGTTCAGCAGAGGCGCGACGGGACAGGGGCCGCGGGGCCGCTGGACAGCCGCGAAGTTCCTCTCCACGAGGTTCGGGTCGAACGTCGGGCTCGAGGCGAGCACGAGCACCTTTCCGGTGGACGGCTCGAGCGCGACAACCGCGCCGCACTGGCCGCCGAGGGCGTCGAGCGCGACCTTCTGCGCCCGCCACCGGATCGTCGTGATGATGTCGTTGCCCTCGATCGTCTTGCCACGGAGCTCGTCCAGCGTCGTGTCCAGCACCGTGCTCAAATTCCGGTTCGCGCCCGTCAGGAAGTCGTTCCGCGACCGTTCTAGCCCCGTGCGCGACCGGGCGCGCGTCGAGTACCCGACGGCGTGCGCGGTGAGCGGCCCCTTCGGGTAGCGGCGGAAGTAGAACGTCTGGCCGGACACGCGCTGCCGCCGGTTCACCGCGAGGCGTGTCACCCCGTCGCCGGCGTAGATCAGCCCGCGCTTGATGGTGAACTGCGCGACCACCTTGATCGCGTTGTCTTGGCGCTCGGCGAGGTCCGGCGCGGCCCACGCCTGCCAGTACGTCGTGCCGACGATCAGCGAGGTGACGAGCACGAGGCCGGCGACGGCGAGCCGCGAGATCTGCTGGTTCACGGACGGTCACCGTCCAGACAGATCGTGCGTTCCGGCCACGAAACCCCCGCGTCGCAAGGACGCAGGCTGCGTTCGTAGCCGGAGGCTACGGGCGCAGGTGAGGACGCCGCGAGGCGGACGGTTACAGCGCGCCGGGGCGTGCGAGATGGCTGGATGGAGGCCGTCATCTAAGCCCGCCCCATCCGTTCGTTCGCGCGGTCGGAGACGAGGAGCAGCCCGGCGAGGAGCACGAAGTTCGCGACGATGCTCGAGCCGCCGTAGCTGACGAACGGCAGCGTGATCCCGGTGAGCGGGATGATCCGGACGATCCCGCCGACGATGATGAACGTCTGAAGCGTGAAGCAGAACGTCAGGCCGACTGCGAGCAGCTTGGAGAAGCCGTCCTGGGCCAGCATCGCGATCCGGAAGCCGCGGGCCGCGAAGAGCATGTAGACGAGCAGGAACGCCGAGATCCCGACCAGGCCGAGCTCCTGGGCGAGCGCCGAATAGATGAAGTCCGTGCTCACGTACGGGATCAGCGGGTTGCCGTCGGCGTCGGTGAACGTCCCCTGGCCGAATCCGGTGCCGCCGAAGTGGCCGTTCGCGATCGCATAGATCGACTGGATCGTCTGGTACCCGCCGCCGTCGGCGTCGCTCCACGGGTCGAGCCACATCCGGACCCGCTCCGCGACGCGGCCGATCTGCGTGTAGACGAGCGCGGCGCCGCCGACGAACATCGCGGCACCGGCCACGACGAACCAGATCTGCGCCGTCGCGACGTAGAGCATCGCGAGGAAGATCCCGAAGTACAGGAGCCCGCCGCCGAGGTCGTTCGTCAGCACCAGGACGGCCATCGCGCCGCCCCAGATGAGGAGCAGCGGGCCGAGATCCTTGAGCCTCGCCTGCGCGAGCACCTCGCGCTTCTCGCGGAGGTAGCCGGCGAGGAAGACGATCAGGAAGATCTTCGCGAACTCGCCCGGCTGGAAGCGCATCGGCCCGAGCTCGACCCACAGCCGCGCGCCGTTCACGGTCTGGCCGACGACGGGCATCGCCGGGAGCGCGAGGAGCACGAGCGCGCCGATCCCGAACAGGTACTTGTAGCTCTCGAGCCGCCGGTAGTCGCGCCGCAGCGCCAGCAGGGTCCCGGCGAAGGCGGCCAGCCCGATCACGATCCAGAGACCCTGGCGGAACGCCTCGTCCTCGTTCAGCCGGTAGATCTCGGTCAAACCGATGCCGGTCAGCAGGCCCGCCATGGGCAGGAGATACGGGTCGGCGTTCGGCACCGTGACCCGCGTGACCACATGGGCGGCGACGTAGAGGCCGAGGAAGAAGAGCGCGTAGGACAGCGACCCCGTGCTGACGACCTCCTGGCGCGCGATGTAGACGCTCGCGAACGCCGTGCCGACGAGCATGCCGACGACGACCAGACTGAAGAGCTCCCGCGTCCGCGCGCTCATAGGTTGTCGATCAGCCAGAGCACGGCGGCGGCGGCGATCAGGAGGATCGCCAGCGCCGTCACGATCGGCAGCGCACGTCCGCGCCGTTTGGAGGGCTCCGCGAGCGCGGCCGCTTCGTCGGGCGGCACGACCGCGGTGTCCACGGCCGGCACCGCGTCGATACCGGACAGCGTGTCCTCGTCCGGCTCGTCCCCGAGGGCGGGGGCCTGCTCGGTGACCGCCGTGTCCGAGCCGCCCTCGTCGACCTCGAAGAACACGACCGTGATGTTGTCCTCGCCGCCTACCCGGTTCGCGGCGCCGACGAGCGCCTTGGCCGCCTCGTCGAGGTCGTCCCGGTGCTGCTCGACGGCCTCGATGATCGACCGGTCGTCGACCATGTCCGTCAGCCCGTCGGAGCAGATGAGGAACAGATCCCCCTCGGCCGGCTCGATCGCGAAGGTGTCCACGTCGACGTCCGGCTCGGTTCCGACCGCGCGTGTGATCACCGAGCGCTGCGGGTGGGCCTCGGCCTCCTCGGGCGTCAGGCGCCCGCTCCGGACCAGCTCGGCGACCAGCGAGTGGTCGTCGGTCAGCTGCTCGATCGAGCCCGTGCGGATGAGATAGGCGCGGGAGTCCCCCACGTGGCCGAAGACCACCCGGTCGCCCTCGACCAGCGCGACGGTCATCGTCGTCCCCATCCCCGCGGCCTCGCGGTCCTCGCTCGCGCGCCGGAACACCCGCCGGTTCGCCTCCTGGATGAGCGCCGTCACGCGGTCCTCGCCCGTCGAGCCGTCGGCGGAGCCCTCCTTCAGAGCGGCGGCCGCGAGGCCCGACGCAACCTCGCCGGCGTTCGCGCCGCCCATGCCGTCGGCGACGGCGAAGAGCGGCGGCTCGACGACGTACGTGTCCTCGTTGTGCCGGCGCTTGCGGCCCGGGTGTGTGGCGACGCCGACCTTCACGCCTCGAACCTCAGGTCCGTCTCGCCGACGCGGATGACGTCGCCCGGCGCGAGCTTCCGCGGCCGGTCGAGCCTACTCCCGTTCACGAACGTGCCGTTCGTCGATCCGACGTCCTCGACCCACACTCCGTCCCGGCGCGGCTCCACCCGGGCGTGGTGCGCCGACGCGAACTCGTCGTCCCCCAGATCCATGTCGTTGTCGTGCGAGCGCCCGATCGTCACCGGCGCCGAGTCCAGCGTCCGCTCGCTGTCCGGCTTCAGCGCCGGGCTCGAGAGCACGACAAGGCTGCCGGTGCGGGCGCGCGGGCCGAGGCCGGCCGCTGCCGCCTGCTGCGGCGCGAGCATGAAGCTCTCCTGCGGGAGGCGCACGTCGCGGGCGACGGTCCGCACGATCCGCCAGATGAAGAGGTACAGCAGCACGAGAAAGGCCACCTTCAGACCGAGCAGGACGGCCTCGACCTCGACGTCGGCGACGATCATTTCGGCCGCCTGAAGACGAGCTCCGTCGACCCGAGGGTGATCCGGTCCTCGTCGTCGAGCCTCGCTCGTTTCAGCGCGCGGCCGTTGACCGCGACGCCGTTCGTGGAGTCGAGGTCGACGATCCAGAAGGTCGTGCCCTCCTGGCGGATCTCCGCGTGCCGCCGGGAGATGTTCGGGTCGGCGACGCGGATGTCGCTGTCCTTCGACCGGCCGATGACGACGACCGGTTTCTCGAGCGGGTGCGGCGAGCCGTCCACCATCAGCGTCGCCGGCTCGGGCTCCATGCCCAGCTCCTCGGCGGAGACGGCCTCGGTCTCCGACGGCGCCGCCCGGTAGATGCGAGTCGCGCCCGGCTCGACCTCGGGCGCGGGAGGCTCGTCCGGGAGCTCCCGCTGGATCATCCGGTTCGAGATCCCGAAAAGGCCGACCTCGAGGTCCTCGTCCGTCCGGAACGTGACCTGCGGACGGGAGAGCAGCTGGTACCCCTCGCGACGGCCGTGCTCGGCGAGGTACTCCTCGAGCTCCTTGACGAGAGCCGGCTCGTAGCTCTCGAACTGGGCCCTGTCCTTCGGGGACAGGTAGACGACGTACTCGTTCGGCGCGTAGACCTGCGAGACGGAGACCATCTTGTAGTCGTCCATCTCCTTCGCCAGCTTCCGCGCCAGCTCGACCGGTTGCACGTTGCGGCGGAAGGCGCGTCCGAACGCGCCTTCGAAGAGCGACTCGATCTTTTGCTCGATCGTCCTGAGCACGCGGCGACCTGGGCGCCGAGTCTAGCGGCGGAGCACCTCGGCTCTGACCGAGGCACCGATGCAGCAGAGCCAGATTCCCGCCACGACGGGCAGCGCGGCCGGAGTGTCGAACGGCAGCAGCAGGAGCGCGATCGCGGAGGCGCCCAGCCCGGCCACGGGCCAGATGCCGCGGGCAGCCGCCGGAGGGAGCAACGCGGCGAGGGCGGCCACGACCGCCACGGCGAGCAGGAGCTCGGGCCGGGCGGCGAGCGCCCCGCCCAGCGCGGAGACGACCGCTCCAGGATCCTCGCTGCCGTCGAGGCCCACGGGGGCCACGGTCCGGCCGACGACGGCCGCGAGGACGACGGCGACGGCACCGTGGATCGCCCGCCAGACGGGACTCCGCACCGGAGCGAGCACCACGGGGACCAGGAACGTCAGCCCGAGCGGGGCGAGCACCGCGCCGGCCGCGGGGTACAGCCCCTCCCGGCTGCGGTTCCAGGTCGCGACGAGCCAGGCGGCGGCGAGGACCGCGTAGACGACGGCGAGCCCGAGGGAGACGTTGCCGAGCGGAAGCACCACCAGCCCGAGGGCGGCGGCGAGGCCGAGGCGAGGCCGGACGACGGTGAGCGCGCCGGCGAGCGCTGCGAGGCCCCAGCTCCAGCCGGCGGGGTAGAACGGCAGCGTCGACGCCGACCACCCGACGAAGGCCGTGGCCGCGGCTCCGGCGACGATCCGCGTGAACGGGGGCGCCGGGACCGAGCGGACGGCCCGGTTGCGCTTCCGCTCCCGTTCCTCGAGAGCCGATCGCAGCCGGTCGGAGAGCTGGACGGCCGTGGGCCGCCGGGCCGGGTCGACCGCGGTCGCCCGCGCGACTGCGTCGGTGAGGTGGCGGGGCAGGTCGGGCCGGACCGACTCGAGCGGCGGCGGACCGGCCTCGATCCTGCGGGCCGTCTCGATCGGGGAGGCGGACCAGAAGGGGTGGTAGCCGGCGAGCGCCTCCCAGAGGACGACGCCGACCGCCCAGATGTCCGCGCCGAACGACGCCTCCTCCCCCGCGAGGCGCTCCGGCGAGATGTACGCCAGCGTCCCGGGGACGTCGCCGGCCGCGGTCAGCGTCTCGGCCTCGGCGAACTGGGCCAGGCCGAAGTCGAGCAGCTTCACGGAGATCTCCGCCGTGTCCGCCACGAGTACGTTCGTCGGCTTGACGTCCCGGTGGACGATTCCATGGGCGTGTGCGTGCGCAAGCCCGTCCAGGATCTGCGCGGCGACCTCCACAACGGCTGCGTCGTCGACCTCCCTCGCGCGGAGGCAGTCGCGAAGCGTCCGCCCGGGGACGTACTCGTAGGCGATGTAGACGTTCTGCCCGTCGCCCGCGAACGCGTACGCCCGGAGGCAGCGCGGATGGCGCAGGCGGGCGGCGGCGGACGCCTCGCGCTCTGCGCGCGTGTGTGACTTCCCTTCGCGCGGGACGATCTTGAGCGCGACGTCGAGGCCGTTCCGCTCGTCGCGCGCGACCCAGACCGATCCCGACCCCCCGCTTCCGAGCGGGCGCAGGGGCCGATACCGGTCGAGAACCAGTTCGCTGGCAGGGAGGGACGCGACCACGCTGGCCATGTGCCTTTGGGGGTTTGCGGCGGCCTCCTGAACTCCTTTCACCGCCGATCCAGCCGTTACAGTGGACACGCCGGTAGCCCGGCCTGGCGCCATGACCGAGCGCGACACAGAGATCGAGTTCGACTTCTTCGAGGAGCCGGCAACCCGGGAAGCGACGCGACCCGACCGCCCGCCACGCCGAACACGCGGCCCGCGCCGCCCGCAGGGCCCGCCCTCCGGGCTGACGCCGCTGCTGCGACTCGTGGGACTGATCAGCTTCGCGATCCTCGTCGTCGTCCTGCTCGTGTTCTGGATCTCCAGCTGCCGCGGCGAGGCGAAGAAGGACCGCTACCAGGGGTACATGCAAGACGTGCAGGAGGTCGCGAACCAGTCCGAGCGGATCGGCAACCAGCTCGCGACGACACTGACGCGGCCGGAGGTCCGCCAGGCCGCCCTCGTGCGGACGCTCGACGGCTATGCGAAGCAGCAGGAGCAGCTGGTCACGCGGGCGCAGGAGCTCGATCCGCCCGGTCCGCTCCGCGGACAGCACGAGAGCCAGATCGACGCGCTCCAGTTCCGCGTCAGCGGTCTGCGCGGGCTCGCGGACGCCTTCGGCACTCGCGGCGGGAACGCGACACAGGTCGGGAACCTGATCGCCGCCCAGTACCGGCGGCTCGTCGCGAGCGACGTCGTCTGGGACGACCTGTTCAAGGATCCGGCCGCGGCCGAGCTGCGCCGTCAGGACCTCCGCGGCATCAACGTCCCGGATTCCAACTTCGTCACGAACCCGGATCTCGGCACCTCCCGCGCGCTCAGCAACATCTGGGAGCGGGTCCGCGGGCAGGCGTCCTCCACGGGCGGCGGGACGGCGCCCCGGCCGGGGACGCACGGGCACAACCTCGTCTCCGTCACCGTGGTCGGCGGGTCGCGCCTCAACCCCAACGCGTTGAACAAGATCGTCGCCACGACGGACCTGTCGTTCGAGGTGGTCTTCGAGAACTCCGGTGACTCGACGGAGACCGGCATCGAGGTGGAGCTCACGATCCAGAAGGAGAACGAGCCGCTGACGCGGACGCAGCGCGTCGATCTCACGGAGCCGGGCCAGGAGGTGCGTGTCGTGTTCAGGAACGTCGGCCCGGTGCCCTTCGTGCAGCGGACGACGCTCCAGGTCAGCGTGAAGCCGGTCCAGAGCGAGCAGAACACGTCCAACAACACGGCCGAGTACCTCGTCATTTTCAGTTACCCGGGCGGATAGGCGCCGGGCGCCTAGCCGCGAAACGGGCCGTGCCCGTTTCGCCGCACCGGCCGACCGTTAGAAGGTAGTCAGGTTGCGCGTCTCGGCCGCGCGGCGGCGAAGCCGTCGCCCGGCTCCATACGGTCGTCGAAAGTCGTGAGACTTTCGACGAATCAGCGAGCCATGGCGCGCTCGACCGCCTCTTGCTCCTCCGGCGAGAGGGCGACCGGGGCCTTGCCCTGGTCCAGCTCCTTGACGTAGATGCGGGCGTAGTCCCGGCCCTGGATCGCGCTCACGACGACGCCGCTTCGCGCCGCGTCGAGGAACGCGAGCGACGCCGACTGATGCCCGCCGGCGCCCTCGTACGCGTCGTAGCGCACGACGGAGGTGTTCGTCACCGAGCCGTCGACGCGGCGGTCGACCCGAGCCAGCCCGCCGGCCACCTCGTCCACCGCCCGGTGGAGGTCGTCGATCCGCGCCTGCAGCGAGACGGCGAAGTCGACGAGGTCGGCCTTGCCGCCGCCGAGCAGCGTCATCTGCGCCGCCCGCATGCGACGGAGGCGCAGGAAAAGCCAGAGAACGACCAGCAGGGCGACCGCGGCGACCGCGCACGCGGCGATCGCGATCCAGGCGGCGGTCGAAGCCGAGACGTCCATGCCGCGCAGATCCTAGAGGGGCGCCGCTATCGTTTTCCGGGAGTCATGAAGCAGGTCTTGGTCCTGAATGCCAGCTACGAGGCGTTGAACGTGTGCTCGGTTCGGCGCGCCCACGTGCTGGTCTTCAAGGGCAAGGCCGAGGTCATCGAGGCCCTTGACCAGCCCCTCCGCTCGGCCAGCGACACCTACCAGTGGCCGCACGTGATCAGGCTGATCACCTACGTCTCGGTGCCGCGCACCGTGCAGCGGAAGATCTCCCGCCGGGCGCTGTTCGCGCGGGACGGCTGGCGCTGCGCCTACTGCGGCACGTCCACGGGCCGGCTGACGCTCGACCACATCGTCCCGCGCAGCCGGGGCGGTGACTCCGTCTGGGAGAACGTCGTCACCTCCTGTGCGCCCTGCAACCTGAAGAAGGGCAACCGGCTCCTGCACGAGATCGAGATGGTCCTCCGGACGAAGCCGCGCGTCCCCCAGCCGGTGCTCTACATCCGCCTGGCCACACCGAAGATCCCCGCCGGCTGGAAGCCCTACCTGCCCGACCTCGCAGACAACTCCGCCGCTGCCTAGTGCCCCTTCAGGTAATGCCGCCCCCGCTTCGGGGTCGCGAGCACCAAGCCAGAGCGCGCACTCCGACGAGGCAAGGCTGGTCAGCCTTGGTGAGGAGGAGGGTCGGCTCTGGCGCCGCGTGATCGCGAGCCCGAAGCAGGCATGTGTTGCCTGAAGGGGCACTAGTGCGGTGGACGTGTAGTCGCTGCGGCCGGGAACACGTCGGCCTGCCGCTCGATTGGGCGTACGACGAGCCTGTGTACTGGGACGGCCCGCGCAGCGGCGGCGACTGGATCTCCGGCGATCTGTGCGTCTGGACCGACGACGCGGGCGAAGTGAACTTCTTCATCCGCGGCGTTTTGTACGTGCCGATCGTCGACGCCGACCAGACGCTCGGGTACGGCGTCTGGTCGTCCCTCAGCCGCAAGTCCTTCACGCGCGTGTACGAGCTCTGGGACGACCCGAGGCGCGTCGACGAGCCGCCGTACTTCGGCTGGCTCTCGAACTCCCTGCCGGGCTATCCCGAGACGCTGAGCCTGCCTCTCGACGTCGTCACGAACGAGCTGGACAAGCGGCCGTCGCTCATCCTCCACGACGGCGACCACCCGCTCGTCGGCGAGCAGCGGGAGGGGATCACGCTCGAGCGCGCCCGCGAGATCGCAGAGATCAACATGCACTAGCCCCGCTCGCGGGGCAGGTCGAGCGTCTCCCACTGGCTCCACGAGCCGGGGTAGAGCCGTCCTTCCCGGCCGGCGAGCCAGAGCCGGTGCAGCGTCACCGCGGCCGTGACGCCCGACCCGCAGTACGCGACGACTTCGCCCTCCGGCAGCCGCGGCACCGGCGCGCTCCAGGGGGCATTGAGCGCGCCGGGGATCCGGCCGGGGACCTTGTCGATCGGGTTCTCCTCACCTCGCCAGCGCGCCTCGTGGCGGGCGTCCACGACCACGAACTCTTCGAGCCGGCCGGCCAGCTCGGGCCCGTCGATCGTGTCGCCGCCTTGCACCCGGGGCACGAAGGTCGCCGGCTCGATCGCCTCTTCGCCGGCCGCGAGCGGCCCGCCCCACGCGTCGATCCCGTCCAGGAGCACCGCGCACTCGTCATGTCCGAAGTGACGGAGGAGCCACCACAGCCGCTCGGCGCCGCCCATGTTCCCGTAGGCGACGACGTAGACGCCCTCGCCGATCCCGGCGCGCCCCGCCGCTTCGGCGAACCGCTCCGGCGGCGGAAGCGGGTGCCTCCCCTGGCCCTCCACCGACGTGTCCGCCAGATCCTCGTCCACGTCGAGGAACGAGGCGCCCGGGATGTGGCCCTCGAGGTAGAGGTCGCGGCCGCGGCCCGGCTCTCCGAGCTCCCAGCGGCAGTCGACGAACTGGTAGCCCACCGCCGCGATTGTGCCGACTCGGCGCTACACGCTCTTGACGAGCCTCACCGGGACGGGCAGGAGGCAGCGAGCGCACTCGGTCCACGCCGCTCCCTTTCGCTCGGCCCGCTGAACCGGCACCGGTGTGGTGCACGTGCAGCTCTGGACCTTCGACATGGCGTCTTCCTCTCTACGCGGCCTCAATCGAGAGTGCCGGATCGGGCGGACGGACTGGCATGATCGGGCCGTGGTTCCCGAGGCCAGGCTGGAGCAGACCGACGAGGGGCTCGTGCCCGGGGGCGAGGGCTGGTTCGTTCTGAACGCGCTCGAGGCGCGCTGGTTCGACCGGCCGGGCCGCGGGAAGGCCCTGCTGTTCACCGGCGTAAGCGAGGCCGACGTCGAGACGCTGTTCCCGCAGCTCGGCGTCAACCTGAGGGTGCTCTGGCCCGGCGAGCCGAACGCGATGTACCACTGGGAGTCCGAGCAGGAGGCGTTCCTCGTCCTCTCCGGCGAGGCGCTGCTGATCGTGGAGGGGCAGGAGCGTCCGCTCCGGCAGTGGGACTTCGTCCACTGTCCCGTGGGGACGAACCACGTGATCGTCGGGGCGGGCGACGGCCCCTGCGCCGTCCTGGCGATGGGCTCCCGGCAGAACCAGGCGGCCGGGCCCTGGGGGAGGTACACCGTCGACGAAGCCGCGCTTCGCCACGGCGCCGGGGTGGAGGAGGAGACGGGCGACGCCGACGTCGCCTACGCGCGCTTCCCGAAGCCGCAGCCGACGCGCTACGGCGAGGGCTGGCTCCCGCGCTAGGCGGCCTCCGGCGCCGCCTCGGGCGCCGCGGAGTGCTCGGCATGGTGGTGCCGGATGTGTCCGCGGCCGTTGCCGAGCAGGTGGCCGTGCGACTCCGTCCCGTAGCCGCCTGGGACGGGGATGTAGAACTCGGGGTAGCCCCACATGCCGTGCTCGGATACGTCCAGCCCGGCCGTCTCCACTTCGGGCTCGACGCGAATCCCCCAGAGCGCCCGCATCGTCCAAAGCGAGGCGAACGAGGCGCTGAACGTGAAGACGCCGACCGCGAGCAGTCCAAGCGCCTGCGTTCCCAGCTGGTGGAAGCTGCCCGTGTACCAGAGCCCGCCCTGCCCCGTCGCCAGGTTCTCGGCCAGCGCCGGCACGGCGAAGATTCCGGTCGCGAGCGTCCCCCAGACGCCCGCCATCCCGTGGACGGCGACGGCCCCGATCGGGTCGTCGATCCGGATCCGCTCGACGAGGAGGACGCCGGTCACCGCGATCGCGCCGGCGACGAGTCCGATCAAGATCGCGGCCCACGGCGCGACGAACCCCGCCGCCGCCGTCACGGCGACGAGCGCGGCAATCACGCCGTTCAGCATCATCGAGAGGTCCGGCTTCCGGAGGACGAGCCAGGAAACGGTGACTGCGCCGATCGCCCCGGCCGCCGCGGCGACGTTCGTCGTCAGCGCGACGTAGGCGAAGTAGCCGACCCGCTCGCCCGTCACGACCCCCAGCGTCGAGCCGGGGTTGAACCCGAACCAGCCGAACCAGAGAATCAGGACGCCGAGCGTGACGAACGCCATGTTGTGGCCCGGGATCGCGTTCGGCCTCCCGTCGGCGTCGAACTTCCCGATCCGCGGCCCGAGGAGGAGCGCACCGGCGAGTGCGGCGAGCGCACCCTGGTAGTGGACGACCGTCGACCCGGCGAAGTCCTGCATCCCGAGCGCGAAGAGCCAACCGTCCGGGTGCCAGATCCAGTGCGAGACGACCGAGTAGATCAGGGTGAAGACGACGCCGAACGCGAAGTAGACGTAGAGCTTCGTCCGCTCCGCCATCGCGCCCCAGACGATCGCGAGCGACACGGCGGCGAAGACGACCTGAAAGAGGTAGGCGGCGCCGGCCGGCACGGAGCCGAACCACGAGAAGGGCTCGGCTCCGATCGCGAGCAGGGTCTCCGACGACGGCGCGAAGCCCCCGCCGCCGGCGAGCCCGTTCCCGCTGTCGCCGAAGGCGATCCCGAAGCCCACGAGGTAGTACACGAGCGACGCGATCCCGAGCACGAGGACGTTCTTCGCGGCGATGTGCCCGGCGTTCTTCATCCGCGTCAGCCCGGCCTCGAGGAACGCGAAGCCGGCCTGCATGAACATGACGAGGATCGCCGCGAGGACGACCCAGACGGTGCTCGCCGCGATCGCCAGCTGCTCGGGCGTCATCGCTGCTCGACCTCCTCGAGCCGGAGCCCGGTCCGGTTGTGCGTGACGTCGCCGACCCGCGACGTCCAGACGATCCCGTCGCCCGAGTCGTTCCCGCTCCTGGCCGCATCGGCGATCGCGCCGACGACGCCGTCCGCGATCTCCTCGGCGACGACGAACGTCAGCACCGCCTTCGGAAGGAACCGCGACTCGAAGATGCGGCCGCGGTACTCGTGCGTGATGCCTCGTTGGCGCCCGTGGCCGATCGCCTCGACCACCGTGACGCCGACGTGGCCCGTTTGCTCCTCCACCGCGTCGATCACCGTCTCGACTCGCTCCCGGATCACGACCGCCTCGACCTTCACCATCGCTGCCCCCTTGCACGCGAAAAAGCCCCGGGACTCCACGAGTCCCGAGGCTCCATTGCCCCGGCGCGCGCCTCCGACGGCGCGTGCCTGCTCCGCACCGTAGTGGACGGGCCGGACGCAGCGCTAGGGTCGGACGATGAGACTCCGCGGACGGCTAGGGGCGCTCGAGGAGCGGGAGTTCCGCCTCCTCTGGCTCAGCCGCGTCGTCTCCGACTTCGGCGACCGCTTCGCGCTGATCGGGCTTGCCTTCGCCGTCCTGGACATCAAGGCGTCGGCCGCGACGCTCGGCTACGTCTTCGCGGCCAGGACGATCTCGAACGTCGTCTTCCTCCAGGCCTCCGGCGTGATCGCCGACCGCCTCCCGCGCCAGCTCGTGATGCTCGCTTCGGACGTCGGCCGCGGCACCGCCCAGGCGATCCTTGCGTTTCTCCTGCTGACCGGCCGCGCGGAGGTCTGGCACCTGATCGTCCTCGCCGTCGTCTACGGCGTCGCCGAGGCGTTCTTCGGCCCGGCCTCGCAGGGCCTCGTCCCGCAGACGGTCCAGCCCGAGCGCCTCCAGCAGGCGAACGCGATGATGTCGCTCTCGCGGAACCTCACCGGCATCGTCGGGCCGGCGGCGGCGGGATTCGTCATCGCCGTCTCGAGCACGGGGTGGGCGATCGCGGTGGATGCCGCGACCTTCGGCGTCAGCGCCGCCTTCCTGGCCGCAATGAGCCCGGCCTTCACCAAGCCCGTCCGGCAGCGGTTCCTCGTCGAGCTGAAGGAGGGCTGGAGCGAGTTCACGCGCCAGACCTGGATCTGGGTCTGCGTCATCCACTTCGCCCTCTTCCACGCGACGGCGCTCGCCGCGTTCTTCGTGCTCGGCCCCGTGATCGCGAAGGAGGAGCTGGGCGGGTCCTCCGCCTACGCGACGATCATGGTCGGGGCGGGCTGCGGGTCGGTCGTCGGCAGCCTGCTCGCCATGCGCTACAAGCTCCCGCGCCAGCTCGTCGCGTGCTTCGGGAGCGTCGCGATCTGGCCGGTGGTGCTCGTCGCCTTCGCGTTTGCGCCGCCGGTCCCGATGATCGCGGCCGCCGCCTTCGTCGGCGCGCTGGCGATGAACTTCGGCGGCGCGTACTGGTTCACGGCGTTGCAGGAGCACGTGCCGCCGCACGCGCGGTCCCGCGTGAGCTCGTACGACTGGCTCGGCTCGTGGCTCTTCCTGCCTCTCGGCTACGTGGCGATCGGGCCCGTGGCGGACACGATCGGATACACGGAGACCCTGGTGGTCGCCGCGGGCTGGACGGTCGTGTCGAGCCTCGCCATCCTTCTGATCCCGAGCGTCCGGAACCTCCGAGCCGGGACGGGCGTAGCGTCGGCAGATGAGGCCGATGCCGGCGACGATGGCACTGTCGGCGATCCTGCTCGCCGCCTCCAGCGCGAGCGCGAAGGAGCTCCAGCCGGGTGATCTGAGGGTCTGTGGTGCGACGCAGTGCCGGATGCTTCGCGAAGCGCCACCTCCTCAGCTCCTTCCATCAGGCCGGGCGTCGATTCCCGCGTCCTGCTGACCAGCCCTTGACCGCCGCGCAGGCGGCTGGCTAAGGTGGCTGCGCTGATGTCTCGCCTGGGCTGAGCACTTCCACGGGTTCGCGGGCCTCCTGAGGGCCTGTTGACGCCTGTCCTCACCCACTTCGAACCACGCAGGAGACATCGCATGACTGGAACATCCAACAGAAATGGAACGCCCGCCGTCGTCGTGGACGGTCTCCGCAAGGAGTTCTTCCGCAACGACGGAAGGGAGGGGCTGAGACGACGGCGGAAGCGGGTCGCGGCGCTCGACGGCGTCACGTTCCAGGTCGGCCGCGGCGAGACCGTCGCGATCCTGGGCCAGAACGGCTCGGGCAAGTCGACGCTGATCCGGCTGCTCTCGACGCTGCTGCTGAACGACGGCGGCTCGGCACGCATCTTCGGCCACGACGCCTCCACCGAGACCCGAGCCGTCCGCCGCCTGATCAACCGCGTGTCGGTCGAGGCCTCGTTCTTCAAGAAGATGTCCGCGGTCGAGAACCTCAGCTACGCCGCGCGCTTCTACGGGATGCCGATCCGCGAGACCCGGAAGCGCATCCCGGAGATCCTCGGGCGGGTCGGATTCCCGAGGGCTCGGATGAACGAGCCGCTCGAGGATCTCTCGCGCGGCATGCAGCAGAAGGTCGCGCTCGCCCGCGCGCTCCTCACGGCGCCGATCGTGCTGCTCCTCGACGAGCCGACGACGGGCCTCGATCCGCGGTCGAAGCTCGAGGTGCAGGAGTTCATCCGCGAGATCAGGCGCGTCCACGACGCGTCCGTCCTCCTCTGCACCCACGACCTCGTCGAGGCGGAGGAGCTCGCGGACCGCGTCGGCATCCTCGACCGAGGGCGGCTGATCGAGCTCGCGCCCGCGGACGAGCTGAAGCGCAAGCACGGCGCGAAGACGCTCGAGGAGGCGTTCTTCGCCGCGACCGGCAAGTCGTTCGAGGACGAGCCCGAAGAGGAGGACGAGTGATGCCCGGCGCAGCCGCAGTCCTCCGCCACGAGCTGATCGGCCTCGCCGGGGTCTTCGAGCGCAACGTCTACCTCGTCCGCCGCTACATCTGGTGGGACCTGGCGTTCTTCGTCTGGACGATCGCGAACACGCTCACGATCGTCTTCATCGGCGAAGGCGTCCAGGCGACGGGCGGCCAGATCGACGTTGAGCAGGTGACGACCCAGCTGCTGGTCGGCGCGGTCGTCTGGGCCTACCTCGGCGTGATCTTCGAGATCCTCACCGAGACGGTCGCCTGGGAGCGCTGGGAAGGGACGATCGAGTACACGTTCATGGCGCCGCTCTCCCGGCCCGTTCACCTCTTCGGGATGGGCCTGTTCGCGATCGTCTACGGGATCATCCGCGCGATCATGCTCTTCGCCGTCGTCGCGCTCTTCTTCGACCTCGACCTCGCGGAGGCCGACTACGTCGCCGCGCTGGCGGTTCTCCTCGTCGCCTCCGTCTCGTTCATCGGGATCGGGATGATGACGGCCGTCCTGCCGCTGATCTCCCCGGAGAAGGGGACGCAGCTCGGGTTCATGGCCCAGGGCATCCTGCTGGTGATCTCGGGTGTCTACTACCCCGTCGACGTCCTGCCCGACTGGATGCAGGCCGCGTCGGTTCTCTCGCCGGCGACGTACGCGCTGGACGGGCTCCGCGACGCGATCCTCCGTGGCGACGGGCTGACCTCGATGGGCGACGAGCTCTGGCCGCTCGTCCTGATCGGCGCAGTCTCGATCCCGCTCGGGCTGTGGGTCTTCCGCGTCGGCGAGACCTATGCGAAGCGGCACGGGAAGTTGAAGCGGTCGGGATGATCCGGGAGGCCGACACCCGGGAGGACCTCGCCGCACTGTGCGAGATCTGGGCGGCGATCACACCGCGCGAGCCGATGACGCCCGAGCAGCTCCTGCGCAGGAAGGAGCGCCAGCCCGAGCGGCTGTACCTCCTCGCCGAGGAGGAGGACCGCGCGGTCGGTCTCGGGTTCGTCGCGCCCACGGACTCGCCGAACCGCACCTACGTCGGCGTCCGCGTGCTGCCTGCATGGCGCGGACGCGGTCTCGGGACGGCCCTCTACGAGCGCGCCTTCGAGCATGCGCGGAGCGGCGGGCCGGAGTGGCTGTCGACGATGGTCTCGGAGGCCGAGCCGGAGGCGGTGGAGTGGGCCCGGCGGCGCGGCTTCGAGCCGTACCAGCAGCAGGTCGAGCTCCTGCTGAGGCTCCGTGGCGACGAGCAAGCGCCGGCATCCCCGGCGGGCATCGAGATCGTCGAGGTGACCCCCGATCTCCATCGGGCCGCCTACGCGCTCAGCAACGAAGCCTGGGAGGACCTGCCGTTGGACGTGCCGGTCGAGCTGTCCCCGTTCGAGGTGTGGCTCGAGGAGGACATGCCGGGCCCGATCGCATTCGCAGCAATGGACGACGGCGAAATGGTCGGATTCGCCGCCCTGATCGGCCGGGAAGCGCCGGGGCTGCTCGAGCACGGTCTCACCGCGACCCGCCGGAGCCACCGCCGCCGCGGCATCGCGACGGCGCTGAAGCGGACGCTGATCGCCTGGGCGGCCGCGAGCGGCTACCGCGAGCTCCTCACCTTCACCCAGGACCGCAACGAGGGCATGCAGGCGATCAACCTCGCGCTCGGCTACGAGGAGCAGCCGGCATGGATCTCGATGCGGAGGCGGCCGTGAGGCGCCTCGCCGCTGAGAGAGGCGCGGCGACGATCGACGACGAGCGGAAGCGGACCGTTCAGGCCGCGTACGACAGTCTTGGCCCGCGCTTCGGCGAGTGGGGCGAGCGAGTCGAAGGAGATCCCTGGAAGCGCTTCCTCGAGGACCTCGCGGCTCGGCTGCCGGAAGGCGGCTGCGTGCTCGACCTCGGATGCGGGAACGGCGCGAAGATCGCCTGTCTCGGGGAGAGGTTCCACCTCGTCGCCGTGGACCTCTCGGAGGAACAACTCCGACTCGCCCGGGCCAGGGTGCCGGAGGCGACGCTCGTCGCCGGCGATTTCGGCGAGCTGGACTTCGCCGCCGAGACGTTCGACGCGGTCACCGCGTTCTACTCGATCATGCACGTGCCCCGGGAGGAGCACCGAGCGCTGTTCGCGAGGATCGCGCGCTGGCTGAAGCCCGGAGGCCTGTTCCTCGCGTCGCTCAGCCACGTGGGGGGCGCCGACTGGACGGGTGAGTGGCTCGGCGTCGAGATGTTCTTCTCGGGCTTCGACGCGGAGACGAACCGTCGACTCCTTCGCGAGGCGGGATTGGAACTCGTCCTCGACGAGCTGGTCTGGATGCGGGAACCGCAGGGAGAGGTGGCGTTCCTCTGGGTGCTCGCGAGGAAGCCGGCATGAGACGCCTCGACGCGCTCAAGGTCTTCTACGGGCTCGAGTTCTTCGACTCGATCGGCCACCACGCGGCGTTCACCGTCTGGGCCGTCTACCTCGTCCAGGACGTCGGCGCGAACCCGTTCGAGCTCGTCCTGCTCGGGACCGTCAGCGAGATCGCGATCTTTCTCTTCGAGGTCCCGACCGGAGTCGTCGCGGACACGTACAGCCGCCGGCTCTCGGTCATCGTCGGCCTGCTGCTTGCCGGGCTCTCGGTCATCGTCGTCGGGCTGGTCGCCGTCTACTGGGTCATCGTGCTGGCGGCGATCCTGCGCGGCATCGGCGGGACGTTCCTCAGCGGGGCCTGGGAGGCGTGGATCACGGACGAGCACGGCGTCGACGGGATCGGCCGAGTCTTCCTGCGCGGGACGCAATGGTCGTACCTCGGGGCGATCGTCGGCGCGGTCCTCGGCGTGGCGGTCGCGACTCAGGATCTGGGGCTCGGCCTCGTCTTCGGCGGCGCCGTCTCGCTCGCGACGGGCATCGCCTGCATCTTCGTCATGCCCGAGAACGGGTTCAGCAGGCGGCCGGTCGAGGAGCGGACGTCGCCGGGCCGCGCGCTGACCGAGACGTTCGCGACCGGCGCCCGGCTGGTGCGCGGCCACAACGTGCTGCTGCTGATCGTCGCGATCACGTTCTTCGCCGGCGCGGCGTCCGAGGGCCTCGACCGGCTCTGGGAGGCGCACCTGATCCAGGATGTCGGCCTGCCGAAGCTGTGGGGCCTCGATCCCGTCGTCTGGTTCGGCGTCTTCAACGTGGTCGGGCTCGCCGCGGGCATCGTGGTCACCTCGTTCCTCGTCCCGCGCTTCGAGCACGCCGACAACGAAAAGCTCGCGAAGGCGCTCCTCTGGCTGACCGTCCTGCTCTCGGCCTCGGTCGTCGCCTTCGGTCTCGCCGCCGGCTTCGCGCTCGCGGCCGCCGCCTATCTCGTGGCGCGCCTCGTGCGGCGGCTCAAGGACCCGCTGTACGTGACGTGGCTGAACAAGAACGTCGAGGACTCGAGCGTGCGGGCGACGGTGAACTCGATCGCAAGCCAGTCCGACGCGATCGGCGAGGTCGCCGGCGGGCCGGTGATCGGTGTCGTGGGGACCGTTGCGTCCCTGCGCGCCGCCCTCGTCACCACCGGGCTGCTGCTCGCGCCGGCGATCGCGCTCTACGGCCGCGCGATCCGGCACGGCGGCCGTGAGCCGGAGCTGGCGGAGGCCGAACTGCCGGCGTGACGCGACTCCGGATCGTCCGGCCGCTGCGCGAGCGCGACTTCGCGCTCTTCTGGACGGGCTGGACGGTCTCGCTGATCGGCGACGGGTTCTTCCTCGTCGCGATCGCCTGGCAGGTCTTCGACCTCTGGAACTCGCCCACGGCGCTCGCCGTCGTCGGCGTGGCGGAGACGATCCCGATCGTCGCGTTCGTGCTCGTCGGCGGCGTGGTCGCCGACCGGTTCGAGCGGCGGAAGGTGCTGATCTTCTCCAGCGCGCTGCGCGGGGTCGCGGTCGGCGTGCTCGGCGTGCTCGCCGTCACCGACGTCCTCGAGCTGTGGCACGTCTTCGTGCTCTCGGCGTTCTTCGGCGCCGGCCAGGCGTTCCAGGGACCTGCGGCGGGCGCGATCATCCCGGACCTCGTCCCGCGCCACCTCCTCGTCGAGGCGAACTCGCTGTCGCAGTTCGTGCGGCAGGCAGCCTTTGCGTTCGTCGGGCCGGCAGTCGGGGGGTTCGTCGTCCACTCCTTCGGCGCGGGCTCGGCGTTCCTGATCGACGCTGCGACCTTCGGTGTCGCGATCGTCGCCCTCCTGCTCCTTCGCCCCCGTCCCGCGGCGGCGACATCCGAGGGCGCGACCTCGATGAGGCGGGACATCGCTGAAGGCCTCCGCTACGTGCGACGGAACGTCTGGCTCTGGGGGACGCTGACCTGGGCGTTCGCCGCAATCTTCCTCGTCTACGGGCCGTGGACGGTGCTCCTCCCGTTCCTCGTGCGGAACGAGCTCGGCGGCGACGCCGGCGACCTCGGGCTCGTGTTCGCGGCCGGAGGGCTCAGCGCGATCCTCGTCTCCCTCGCCGTCGGGCAGCTCGGCCTTCCGCGCCGCCACATCACGTTCATGTACGGCCTCTGGATGATCGCGTGCCTTCAGATCGCGGCCTACGCGCTGGCCGAGGTCCCGTGGCACGCGATGGCGATCTCGCTCGCGGGCGAAGGCTGCTGGGCGGCGGGCCTGATCGTCTGGGTGACGCTGATGCAGCGGGTCGTCCCGAGCGAGCTCCTCGGCCGCGTCAAGAGCGTCGACTGGCTCCTCTCCCTCGGGCTCGTCCCGCTGTCGTTCGCGGTCACCGGACCGCTCGCGGGCTGGCTCGGCGTCAAGCCGGTGCTGGTCGCGGCGGGCGTCGGTGCCAGCGCGCTCACGGCGCTCTTCTACTTCCTACCGGGCATGCGCGACACCGAGACGCCGGGCCACACGAGCCGGGTCATTCTCAGCGAGCCGACCGGCGTCGGCGAGCCGGCGCCCGCGGACGCGGTCGACGGCGCCGCCGGAGCTCGACCTCGTCCAGGCTAGGTGGTACGCTCCGAGAGCAGTTGGGGCAACGGAGCCTCGGGCGCGACCGCCCGGGGCTTTTCGCATTCAAGGAGGCGAGAATGGCGCAGGTCGAGTTGGAGGGCAGGGCGACGAAGAGCAGGGCGACATCGAGCAACGAGGACCGCCAGCGGGTGCTCAAGCGGATCCAGGACGAGGGAGTCGAGTTCCTCCTGCTCTGGTTCACCGATCTCGAGGGGCACCTGAAGAGCTTCGCGGTCACCCCGGCGGAGATGGAGGAGGCGCTCGACGACGGGATGGGCTTCGACGGCTCGTCGATCACGGGCTTCAACGCGATCGAGGAGTCCGACATGGTCGCGATCCCCGATCCGGCGACGTTCCAGCTCATGCCGTGGCGCGAGGGCGAGACGAAGGTCGCGCGGATGATCTGCGACGTGGTCACGCCGGACGGCGAACCGTACGACGGCGACCCGCGCTACGTTCTCCGTCGGGCGCTCGACCGGATGAAGGAGATGGGGTTCGACACGTTCAACGTCGGCCCCGAGCTCGAGTACTTCCTCTTCAAGGACGCAAAGGGGACGGAGACGCTCGACGAGGGCGGGTACTTCGCCATGACGACGATGGACGCGGCGAGCGAGCTCCGGCAGGAGACGGTCCGCGCGCTCGAGGCGATGGGCATCCCGATCGAGTACGTGCACCACGAGGTCGGCCCGTCGCAGCACGAGATCGACATGCGCTTCGCGCCGGCGCTCGAGATGGCCGACCACACGATCACCTACCGGCTCATCGTCAAGGAGATCGCGAAGAAGGCCGGCTTCCACGCGACCTTCATGCCGAAGCCGATCTTCGGCGAGAACGGCTCGGGCATGCACACCCATCAGTCCCTGTTCACCGACGGGCGGAACGCGTTCTTCGACGCCGAGGACAAGTGGCACCTCTCCGACGTCGGGAAGGCGTTCATCGCCGGCCAGCTCCGACATGCGCGCGAGATCGCGGGCGTGTTCGCGCAGTGGGTCAACTCGTACAAGCGGCTCGTGCCGGGCTACGAGGCGCCGGTCTACGTCGCCTGGTCGCAGCGGAACCGCTCCGCGCTGATCCGGATCCCGCTCTACAAGCCGGGCTCCGAGCAGGCGACGCGCGCCGAGATCCGTTGCCCGGATCCCGCCTGCAACCCGTACCTGACGTTCGCGGCCCTGCTCCACGCCGGGCTGGAGGGGATCGAGAAGGGCTACGAGCTGCCGGATCCGATGGAGACGAACCTCTACCACCTCACGTCGGAGCAGCGGCGCGAGCGGGGGATCGTGTCCCTGCCGGAGACGCTCGGCGAGGCGATCGACGAGCTGTCCCAGTCCGAGCTCGCCAAGAAGGCGCTCGGCAGGCACATCTTCGACCGCTACGTGGAGCTCAAGCGGAAGGAATGGGACGAGTACCGCGTACAGCTCACCTCGTGGGAGCTCGACCGGTATTTGTCGGTGCTCTAGAAATACCCCTCGAAAGCAGGAACAATGGATATCTGTCCTGCCCTCCCTGCGGCGGGCAGGGCGAACTGACGGCCGACCGCGAGCTGCGTTTGCAGCTCGTGGTCGTTCTGCAGGCTTTCTGCGACGTTAAGCGGTCTTCTGGAGGAAGCCGAGGACGCGTTCCGTGAGCAGTTCGGTGGCGTCCTCGTCGTAGTCGGCCAGGCTCTCGTCGGTGAAGAGGTGTCGATCTCCGGGATAGAGGAACAGTTCCACGCCCTCGACCGTCTCGACGAGCTCGCGGGCGGCGTCGAGATCTCCCTCGAGGGCCCACTCGTCGGCCTCCATCATGTGGATCTGGGCCGGGACGCCCTGCGGCCACGGGGTGCCGAACTCCGAAGGAGGGATGCAACTGTGGAACAGCAGGGCTCCCTTTGCACCGGACCTCGTCTGGGCCAGCATCTGCGCAGGCATCGCCCCGAGCGAGAACCCTGCGTAGACGAGATCGTCGGGCAGGCCGTCGGCAGCGAGCCGACCGCGCTCGATGATCGTGTCGAAGCCGACCTCCTTCGCGTAGCCGACGCCCTCGGTGAGATCGGCGAACGTCCTGCCGTCGTAGAGGTCCGGCGCGTGCACGACGTGCCCGGCCGCGCGGAGGCGATCGGCGAACGAGAGGCACCCACGGGTCAAGCCCTGGGCGTGGTGAAGGAGCAGGACCTCGGCCACGGACGCCAGCCTACCCGGGTCCTTCGGAGTCGACGGCCGGAGCGTCTAGAGGAACGCGCGGATCGACTCGCGCTCGACGTTGAGGCCGACGACGCCGCTCGTGCGGTCGATCTCGTCGATCGTCCCGGCCGGAACGAGCCGCCGGCGGCGCGAGAGGAAGCCGGAGCGCACGGAGAGCGCATCGGGGACGTCCGCGACCGTGCCGTACATCGGGCACTCGACGCGGCCGACGATCCTGCCCCTCACGTCGGCGACGACGTAGCCGATCGTCTGCCGGAGGTCGGGGAGGACGGGGAGCGCCTCGCTCATCACTTCACCGTACTCCCGGGCATAGCGGTTTCGGTTGGCGTCGGGTAAGGAGTCTGTAAGGCCGCGGAGCGCCATCCCGTGTCGGACGGCGCTCCACGTGCCTCCGCTTAGATGGGCCGGACCCGTCTGCGGCCGGTGCCGATGACGAAGAACGCGCCCGTGATGAGCAGCGCGACCGCGCCTGCGACGGCGACCGTCTCGGGGCTCGGGGCCCACGACGTTCCGGGGTCGGACACGGTACCGCCGCTCGGCGCCACGCGCGGGAACGTCCGATCGTCCGGGCTGATGCCCGTATCCGGTGCCGCGATCGGTGTGCGCGGCAGCGCCCGGTCGTCCGGGCTGATGCCGGGCTCCGGCGCCGACAGCGGGGACGTCCGGGGCAGCGCCCGGTCGTCCGGACTCACGCCCGGTTCCGGCACGGGCGACCGTGGCAGCGCCCGATCGTCGGGACTGACTCCCGGTTCCGGCACGGGCGACCGCGGCAGCGCCCGATCGTCGGGGCTGATCCCGGTCGTCGGCTCGGCGCCCGGCGATACACGCGCGAATCCGCGGTCGTCGGGGCTGACGCCGGTATCGGGTGCGGCGGCCGGCGGTGTCCGCGCAAACGCACGGTCGTCCGGGCTGACTGACTGGACACTCGCCGTGGCGCCTCCCAGCCTCGTGCCGGGGTCCGGGGCCCCCGCCGCCGTCCCGGCCACGCCCGCTGCCGCAGTGGCAGCGACCGCGAGCACGAGCGCGGTCTCGCGGATGCCGTGCGCTTCCACGTCGCCCTCCATCGCCCGGCGCAGTGCATCGCGGTCGAACGTGAGGACGATGTCCTCGCCCTGCGCGTCCCGCAGGAGCTGCTCCAGATCGGATCGCTCCCACGCAACCGCGACGTTTCGACTTTCGGCCGCCTCGCCGTCGGAAAAGCGAGTGACGTCGAGCACGAGCTCGATCGGCGCCTCATCCGCAGCGAGAGCGTCCTGGACCTCCGACCGTGCGACGGTGGTCGACAGACCATCCTGCACGTCGGGTGCAGACACGAGCGCTGCTCGTGCGGAAATCTGCTCCATGAGCCGCTCCCTTCTTTTCGCGGCGCCGGATAGCGCCACTCTCGTTCCTCTGGACGGCGCGGTTGCCCACAATCTTCCCACAGCCTTGTGCCGTCTTCAACGAAGCCTCCGGTCCGGGCGTTGACGACTTCTAGAATCGGTCTCGTGGATGCCTCCGAGCGGCACCTTCGGCTGCTCACGGAGACCATCGCGGCCGTCAACTCGACGCTCGACCTCGAGGAGGTGCTCGGCCTCGTCGCGAGCAAGGTCGCCGAGGCGCTCGACACCGAGGCGTGCTTCGTCTACCTCTACGACGAGGCGGCCGACGAGCTCGTCCTCCGTGCGACGCAGGGCACGTCCGTCGAGGCGATGACCCGCAGGCCGCGCATGCGGCCGGGCGAGGGGATCACCGGGACCGCAGCCGCCGAGCGGAGGCCGATCGCGATTCCGGCTCAGGCGCATCTCGACCCGCGTTTCAAGGCATTCCCGAACCTCCCCGAGGACCAGTACGAGTCCATCCTGGCCGTCCCGATCCTCGCGCGCGAGAAGCTCGCCGGGGCGCTGAACGTGCGGACGATCGAGCCGCGGCGGTTCACGGACGACGAGATCGACCTCCTGCTCGCGATCGCCGCCCAGGTCGCGCAGACGATCGAGCACGCGAAGCTCTACAGCGAGGCGCAGCGTCGGGTCGGCGAGCTCGAGGCGCTCGCCCGCATCTCGGAGGCGGTCTCCGAGTCGCTCTATCTCGAGGAGTCGCTCGAGGCGATCGTCCAGACGACGGTCGACGCGGTCGGCGCGACCGGCGCGGCGCTCGTCCTCGAGGACGGCAACGTCGCCTGGCCGGAGGGGCGCGCCGGCAAGCACGCCGTCCGCATCCCGCTCCGCTGGAAGGGCCGCCAGATCGGCGAGCTCGTCTGCGACCGGGACCTGCCGTTCACGGACCAGGAGCGCGCGCTGCTCGCGTCGATCGCGAACCACGCCGCCGTCGCGCTCGAGCACGGTCGGGCGGTGATGCGCGGCGTCCTGGCCCAGGAGATCCACCACCGGGTCAAGAACAACCTCCAGACGGTCGCGTCGCTGCTGCGGCTCCAGGCGCGGTCGAGCGACCGCGTCGACCCGCGCAAGGCGCTGGACGACTCCGCGAACCGGATTCTCGCGATCGCCGCCGTCCATGAGGTCCTGACCGAGAGCCGCCACGACGACGTCGAGCTCGACGAGCTGCTCGACCGGCTCCGCGCGATGCTCGTCCAGGGGCTCGGGTCCGGGAAACGTGTGGAAACGGCGCTCGAGCCCGTCTCGCTCGCGGCCCATCAGGCGACGGCGCTCGCGCTCGTCTTCAGCGAGCTGCTGCAGAACGCACTCGAGCACGGCGGCGAGTCAGTGTGGGTGGAGCTCGCGCGGCGCGACGGCAAGGTCCTGCTCGCGATCGCCGACGACGGTCGCGGCATCGCCGACGAGCCCTCGGGCACCGGGCTCTCGATCGTCCAGGCGCTCGTCCGCGAGGAGCTCCGCGGCACTCTTGACCTGACCTCCGACGGCGGCCTTCGCGCCGAGGTGGTCTTCCCCGCGTGACGCCCCCCGTGCACGACTTCGGCGGAACAGGCCCCGACCTGCTCCTGCTGCACGGCGGCGGGGACAACCTCGAGACCTGGCGCGGGGTCGCGCCGCTCCTCGACGGTTTCAGCGTCGTCGCGTACGACGCGCGCGGCCACGGGCAGTCGCCCACGCCGGACCGTGCGTCGGTCGAAGACATGGTCGCCGAGGTGATCGAGATGGCCGGGCCGCTCGAGCGGCCATTCCTCGTCGGACATTCGATGGGAGGCGTCAACGCGCTCCTCGCGGCCGGACAAATGGACACGCTCGGCGGCGTGGTCGCGCTCGACGCGGTCCCGCGCTGGTGGACCCGCCCGAACCTCACGCGCGACGAGCTCGTCGAGTTCGGGCGAAGCCGCGGGTTCGGGTGGTCCGGGACGGACGAGGAGCTCGAGCGTCAGGTCTCCTCGCTCGGCGAGGGGAGCAGGCACGCCGAGCTGATGCGCGCCGTGTTCCGGCGGAACCACGAGCGGAACGACGGCGGGATGCTGCGCCGGAAGCCCGACCCCGAGTACGCGCTGCCGCTCGCCCAGATCTACATGGGACCGCAGTCGGGGCTGACGGCGGAGCGGATCCGGGCGGTGAGGTGCCCCGTGCTGCTCCTCTGCTCCCAGGAGTGGGTCGGCGAGGATGCCCGGCGCACGCTCGCGGAGATCGACGTTCCTGTCGAGTGGTTCGACACCGGCCACTACCTGCATTGGGACGCGCCGGATGCCGTGGCACGCCGGATCCGGGAGTTCGCGTGCGCATCCTGATCGCGGAGGACGAGACGATCATCCGGCTCGACCTCCGCAACCTCCTCGAGGACTCGGGTCACGAGGTCTGCGCGGAGGCGCGCGACGGCGCGGAGGCCGTCGACCTCGCGCGCGAGCATCAACCGGACCTCGCGATCCTCGACGTGAAGATGCCGCGGGTCGACGGCATCGAGGCGGCTCGCAGGATCCTCGAGGAGCGACCGATCCCGATCGTGATGCTGACTGCGTACGGCCAGGACGAGCTCGTCTCGCGGGCCGTGGAGGCGGGGGTGTTCGGCTACCTCGTGAAGCCGTTCCGCGAGGCCGACCTGCTCCCGGCGATCGCGACGGCCCGCGCCCGCCACGAGGAGCTTGCCGAGCTGCGGGAGGAGGCGGACTCGCTCGCGGAGGCGCTGGCGGCGCGCAAGGCGATCGAGCGCGCCAAGGGCCTGCTGATGGCGCGCGACGGCCTGAGCGAGGACGAGGCCTTCAAGCGGCTCCGCAAGGCGAGCCAGCTGTCCGGCAAGCCGCTCAAGGTCGTGGCGGAGGCGCTGATCGCGGCGCTAGACGCCTGAGGACTCGAACAGCTGCTCCCAGCGCCCGATGAGCGCCTGCAGCTCGTCGCGCGCGGCGCGATGGGCGCGGAGGAGGTCGGCGTTGCCCCAGTCGTCCGCCAGCTGCCGCTCGAGGTCCGCAACCCGCTCCTCCTGCCGCTCGATGTCGCCCTCGAGGACCTCCAGGGCGGTCGGGCCCTTCGGCTTCGGCGCCGCCGCTCTCGTCTTCTTCGCGGCCTTCGGCGCCGGCTCGGCGGCCTTCTGCGCGGCCTTCTGCGCCGCCTCTTCCCGCCGCCGGACGAGCTCGGCCCAGCCGCCCTCGTAGGAGCGGAGGCCGCCGTCCTCGATCGCGAGCGTCCGGTGCGCGACGGCGTCGAGGAGCGCCCTGTCGTGCGAGACGAGGAGCACCGTGCCCGGAAAGGCCTCGAGCGCCGCCTCCAGCGCCTCACGGCTCTCGAGGTCGAGGTGGTTCGTCGGCTCGTCGAGCACGAGGAAGTTCGCGCCCGAGGCGACGACGATCGCAAGAGCGAGGCGCCGCCGCTCGCCGCCCGAGAGGACGGTCACGGCCTTCGACTGCTCGTCCCAGCCGGAGAACAGGAACCGGCCGAGGAGGTTCTGCGCGGACTGCCGCGGGAGGCCAGTCGCTCCCTGGACGCAGTCCAGGACGGTTCCGCGCTCGTCGAGCTCGATCTCGTGCTGGGAGAAGTACGCGGCCTCGACGCCGTGACCGAGCCGCACGCCCCCTGCCGCGGGCTCCCGTCGTCCGAGCATGGTCTCGAGCAGCGTCGTCTTCCCTGAGCCGTTCGGGCCCACGAGCGCAACGTGCTCGCCGCGCTCTAACGCGAAGTCGAGCCCGTGCAGAAGCTCCTTCGAGCCCGCCTTCACGTCAAGCGCCGACGCCTCGACGACCGTCCGCCCGCTGCGCGCGGGCCGCAGGAAATCGAAGCCCAGCGAGCGCTGCCGCGTCGTCAGCCGCTCGAGCGTGTCGGCCTGGCCGCCCCGCTCCTCCTCGAGCCGGCCGATGTGGGTCAGCTTCGCCTGGGCCTGCTTCGCCTTGTTCTTCTTGTAGCGGAACCGCTCCACGAAGCGCTCGAGGCGCGCGATGTCCTCGCCCAGCCGGTCGAGCGCCTTCTGCGCGTGTTGCGCCCGCGCCGCCTTCTCGCGCCGCCATGCGTGCCAGGGCCCCTTGAAGTAGAGCGAGCGGCCGCCGGAAAGCTCGAGCACGCCGTTCGTCACCGCCTCGAGGAACCAGCGGTCGTGCGCGACCAGGATCACTCCGGCGTCGAGCGACTGCAGCTCGCGTTCGAGCCACTCGATGCTCTCGACGTCCAGGTGGTTCGTCGGCTCGTCGAGGAGCAGGAGGTCCGGATCGCCGGCGAGCGCTCGGGCCAGCGAGGCGCGCGTCAGCTCGCCTCCGGAGAAGGTCTGGAGGGGACGGTCGAGCTCATCGTCGGCGAAGCCCAGCCCGCGGACGACCGAGGCCGTGCGGTCGCGCCAGGCGTACCCGCCCGCGTGCTCGAGGCGCGCCTGGGCGTCCGCGTACCGGGCGAGCGTCGCCTGGTCGTGGTCGCCTCCCGCCATCGCCTGCTCGAGGCTGCGGAGCTCGCCCTCGAGCGCGATCAGGTCGGATGCGCCGGAGAGGACGTACTCCCGCAGCGACATGTCCCGCTCGAGCGGCGGGCGCTGGTCGTGCAGCGCGACCCGGGTCCCCTTCGAGAACACGAGCTCGCCGCCGTCGGCGGGCAGCTCGCGGGCCAGCATCCGGAGCAGCGTCGTCTTGCCCGCCCCGTTGGGGCCGGCGAGCGAGAGCCGGTCCCGGCGCTCGACCTTGAAGGAGACGCCGTCGAAGAGCGGGTCTCCCGACAACTCCTTCCGCAGGTTGTTTGCGATCACGACTGCCATCTCGAACTGCCTCCGCCAAAGAGTCGGGGCCGCTTTCGCGGCCCCGAGCTTCCGGTTACCAGCGGTGGATTTGGTAGAGGCGCTTACCTGCTCGGCCTTCGGCCGGCGGCGCGTAGCGCGACGTCCCCCACGCTGGCTAGGCGATTCCCGTCAGGTCACGGGGACACGCCCCTACCCGCTGGTACCTCCACTGCCCGTACTTGAAGATTTCACTACCGGACCACCTCCTTTCCGCGGTAGGCGAAATGTAGCGGGACCGGCGGTGGTCGTCAGCCCCTCGTGAGGGGAGGATCGGGCAACCCCGGCGGCACCTGGCGGAGGACGACCGAGAGCTCGAGGCCGCGGTCGAGGGGGACGGTCAGCGACTCGAGCGTCGGGTCGGCCTGACGCGCCCGGGAGTACGCGCCGAGCGTCTCCTCGTGCGAGAGGACGTTGTCGGCGACGAAGAGGGCGCCAGGCTCGACCTTCGGCCGCGCGAGGTCGAAGAGCGGCTCGTACTGTTCCTTCTCGGCGTCGATGAACACGAGGTCGAAGGCGTCGTCGATCTCCGGCAGGGTCTCGAACGCGTCGCCCGCGATCAGCTCCGCCGTGTCGTCGAGGCCCGCCTCGGCGATGTTGGCCCGCCAGGCGTCGACCTTCGCCGGATCGGACTCGAGGGAGAGCACCCGGCCGCCGAGGTGACGAACGCCCGCGGCGAGCCAGATCGTCGAGTACCCGCGCGACCCGCCGATCTCGAGCACCTCGCAGTCCGTCTGCGGCGCGACGAGGGAGAACAGGAACCGGCCGGTCGTCCGCGCGACCTGACGCGAGCGCAGCTCGCTCGGTAGGCCCTGTTCCCGTTCGGCCGCGTCCTCGGCCTCGAGTCGCTCCAGCACGGCGCGCACCCGGTCATCGAGCATGCGCGTAGCCTATTCGGACACGTCCTGGGGTCTGACCCCACGACGCGTCCCGAAACGTCACGCTGCCGAGCGTCGGGCCGGCCCCTTGGCGCGGGCCACGGCGGCCACATGCCTCTCCCGGCCGTGTCTGAGGGTCTGACCCCGGGACGCGGCTGGAACGGTCAGGTCACATCGACCTTCACGACGCCGTCCTCCACGACGACCGGAAACGTCTCGACCGGCTGGTAGGCCGGGAGCGAGAGCGGGCGGCCGGAGCAAATGTCGAACTCCGAGCCGTGCCGCGGGCACACCACGACGCCGCGGCCCTCGTCCCACTCGCCCTCGGCGAGCGGGCCGTCGTCGTGGGAGCAGCGATCCTCGATCGCGCAGAGCGTCCCGGCGATGTTGTAGACCCCGACGGCGATCTGCCCGGCGTTGACGATCTTGACGCTGCCGGGCGGGAACTCGGCCAGCGGCGCGACCTCGATGAAGGCCAAGCGCCTAGCTGACCTTGAACTGGTCGTCGAGCCCGGCCCACTCGTCGGGAAGCGGGGTGCCCTTCGCCCGGTGCAGCGCCACCTTCAGGACGCCGAGGCCGAGCAGCGCGCACTTGAGCCGGATCGGGGTCAGCGGGATCCCGATCTCGTCCAGCAGCTCGTCCTTCGAAAGCTCGCCGACCTCGGTCGCCGTCCGGCCCTGAACCATTTCCATCAGCATCGACGTCGCCGCCTGGCTGATCGCGCACCCGCGACCGGAGAACTTGACCTCGTCGATCGTCTCGCCGTCGTCCTCGAACGCGACGTAGATCGCGACCTCGTCGCCGCAAAGCGGGTTCAGCCCCTCCGCCTGGGCGTCGGCGTCCTCGATCACCCCGTGGCCGCGGGGGTTCTTGTAGTGGTCGAGGATGACCTCTCTGTACAGGTCCTCCATAGGACTGAGGCTAGCCGAAGACTTTTCGGGCGCGGAGGAGACCGTCGTGGAGCCGGTCGACGTCCTCGCGCAGCGTGTACAGGTAGAAGCTCGCCCGATTCGTCGCCGCGACGCCGAGCCGGGCCATCAACGGCTGGCAGCAGTGGTGCCCCGCGCGGATCGCGACGCCCTCCCAGTCGAGGACCTGCGCGACGTCGTGCGGGTGGATCCCGTCCATGTTGAAGGAGACGATCCCGGCGCGCCGGTCGGGCGCCGGGCCGTACAGCTGTATGCCGGGCACGTCGCCGATCCGCTCGAGCGCGTAGGCGACGAGGTCGTGCTCGTACTCCTCGATCGCCTCCAGCCCGACCTCCTCGAGGTAGTCGACGGCGGCGCCGAAGCCGACGGCCTCGGCAATCGGCGAGGTCCCGGCCTCGAACTTGTGCGGGAGGTCGCCCCAGGTGGTCTCCTCGAACTGGACTCGGCGGATCATGTGGCCGCCGAGGTTGAACGGCTCCATCTCCTCCAGCAGCTCTCGCCGCCCCCAGACCGCCCCGACGCCGCTCGGCCCGCACATCTTGTGCGCCGAGAACGCGAGGAAGTCGCAGCCGAGCGCCTGCACGTCGATCCGGCGGTGCGGTGCGGCCTGGGCCGCGTCCACGACGGTGACGGCGCCGTGTTCGTGCGCCCACGCTGTCAGCTTCTCGACGGGGTTGACGGTGCCGAGCGCGTTCGAGACGAGGTTCGCAGCGACGATCTTGAGCTCGCCGTCCTGCGCGAGCTCGTCGAGGCCGTCCAGGTCGAGCTCGCCACTGTCCGTCAGGCGCACCATGCGGAACGACGCGCCCGTCCGCTTGGCGACGTACTGCCAGGGAACGAAGTTGGAGTGGTGCTCGAGCTCGGTCACGACGACCACGTCGCCCGGCCCCAGCTTCGCGAGGCCGTACGCGTAGGCGACCAGGTTCAGACCCTCGGTCGCGTTGCGGGTGAAGATCAGCTCGCGCGACGAGGGCGCGTTGACGAACCTCGCAATCCGGTCGCGCGCGCCCTCGAAGGCCTCGGTCGCGCGCTCGGCCAGGGCGTAGACGCCCCGGTGGACGTTGCCGTACGAGGTCTCGTAGAACGACGTCATCGCGTCGAGGACCTGTCGCGGCTTCTGGGCCGTCACCGCCGAGTCCAGGTACGCGAGCGGCTTGCCGTTGATCTCCTGCTGGAGGATCGGGAAGTCCGCGCGCAGCTTCTGCGCGTCGAGCTGCGGACGGGCCCCGACGGCCATACGGCCATGGTAGCCCTGCGGTGGGTCGCTCAGCCCGCGCGTTCGAAGCCGACGGTCCGCCACAGCGTCGCCTGGTGGTCGTACGCCAGGCGCAGGCCCTTGCGCTCCGCCGCCGCGATCATGCGCTCCGGTCGATGGACGAACGACCGGTACTCCATCTTCCGCATCCGAAGCGCCGCGTTGACGACGACGGCGCCGATGCGCGTCCACCAGGTCCGTCGCGGGAAGGTGAAGGCGAGCAGGCGGCCGGCCCGCGCTGCGGCGGCGTCGACCAGCCGTTCGCCGTGGGGGTAGCAGCAGACGACGCGGTGCATGACCACCACGTCCGCCTCCGGAAGCTGCTCGGCGGCGTCCGCGAAGTCGAGGACCCGCCGCTCGACCCGATCCTCGAAGCCTGACTCCCGCGCGAGCTCGGCGGCGGTCTCGTCGTAGGACGAGGAGAGCTCGACGGTCACGGCGCGCTCGGCGCCCGCCTTCAAGAACTCGAGCCCGAGCGTGCCGGTTCCGCCGCCGACGTCGAGGACCGTGACCCCGTCCGCGTCGTGGCGCGCGACGAAGCCAACGATGCGGCGGGCGTTGGCGTCGATCCCGTGCCGGCGGTACGCGCGAGCGTCACGCCTTGCGATCTTCTCGGTGAAGAAAGCGTCATATCCCTGCCGTGAGCAGCAGCCGGCCATCGGCTCCGTCAGGGTATCCCCACTACTCTTCGACGGTGCGCGCCCGGTTCGCCCTTTCTCTGCTCGCCTGCGCCGTGCTCCTCGCGGGCTGCGGCGGGGGCGACTCCGCGCCGAAATCGAGCCATCCCGGCGCCAAGGTCTTCGCCGACGCCGGCTGCGGCGGTTGCCACACGCTGAAGGAGGCCGGCTCGGACGGGAGCTTCGGGCCGAACCTCGACGACCTCAGCCCGTCGTTCGACCAGGTCGTGCGGAAGGTGAAGAGCGGCGGCGGCGGCATGCCGTCGTTCGACGGAAAGCTCAGCGAGCAGGAGATCCGCGACGTCGCGTCGTTCGTCTCCGGCGAGCGTGCGGGCCAGGCCGCGCAGGGCATCGCGGTGGTGAAGCCGAAGCCGTTCAAGCCGAACACGCAGCGGCTCGAGGGCTGTCTCGACGCGGAGTGCCGCCGGCAGGCGTTCGGAAACCTCGCCTACCGCGGGGGGCCGAAGCCGGCCCTCGAGCTCTTCCGCCGGAAGCTCTCCGACAGCGCGATCGAGGCCGACTGCCACCGGATCGCCCATACCATCGGCGCCGCCTCGCTCCAGCACTACGACGGCGAGGTCGGCAAGGCGCTCGCCGAGGGCAACGCAATCTGCGCGTCCGGCTACTACCACGGCCTTCTCGAGTGGAAGCTCGCAGGCGTCCCGAAGGACGACATCGCGTCGGTCGCGCGAACCGTCTGCGAGCAGACCAGGAGCAACGCCGGCTCATTCGTCTACTACCAGTGCGTGCACGGGCTCGGGCACGGCCTGATGCTCTACACGCTCTACGACCTCCCCGGCGCGCTCCGTCTCTGCCACAAGCTGCGGACCGACTTCGAACGGGTGTCGTGCAGCGGCGGGGTCTTCATGGAGAACCAGCAGTCCTCGTACGGGATCACCTCGCCGTGGCTTAAGAAGGACGACCTGCTCTACCCCTGCGGGATCGTCTCGCGCTCGGACAAGACGTACTGCTACCTGCTCGCGACGTCGCGGATCCTGCCCGAGGTCGGGTGGGACTGGGCGAAGGCCGCGGACTGGTGCCGGCGCAGCGAGAAGGGTTTCGTCCACCTCTGCTTCCAGTCGTACGGGCGGGATGCCTCGGGCAGCTCGATCCAGGATCCGGCGAAGATCCGAGACCTGTGTGCCAAGGCCGGCAGCGGCGAGGAAGAGTGCATCTTCGGCGCGGTTCGGGACATCCTGAACACCGACCCGTCCGACCGGCGCGCGGCCCGCCTCTGCGGGCTCGCGAAGGCCGAGCACCGAGCCCACTGCGGGTACGGGATCGGCTCGATCGTCGCCGTGACGCACACCGACGCGGCGGCGAAGCGCGCGGACTGCCGGCGTCTCGCACCGGACGGGCTCTACGCAGACTGCCTCCGCGGCGCAAACGCCTAGCCGACCCGCCCGCCGAGGACGAGGTTGACCTCCCGGGCGTGGAACCGGAACCTCAGGCGCGCCTGCGCTCCGGCGACGATGCGCTCCGCCTCCACGCGGACGCGTCCGGCGTAAGCGAGGTGGTCCGGCGGAAGGTACTGCGGGAAGCTGTACGTCGACTCCTCGCAGGCCTTAAGTCGCGACCGGGCTACGCCTGCGGGATCCGCGCCTCGAGCGCCTCGCCGAGCGCCTCGCGCACCGGCTCGAGCTCGACGCGGTCGAGCACGTCCGTGAAGAACCCACGCACGATCAGCCGCTCCGCCTCGCCGCGGGAGAGCCCACGCGCCATGAGGTAGAAGAGCTGGTCGCGGTCGACCTGGCCGACGGTCGCGCCGTGCGTGCAGCGGACGTCGTTCGCGAGGATCTCCAGGCCGGGGATCGGAACCGCGTGCGTCGTCGGCGACAGCATCAGGTTGCGGTTCTCCTGGTAGGCGTTGGTGCGCTGGGCGTCCTTCTCGACGCGGATCATCCCGCGCCACACGGCCGTCGCCTTGTCGCGCAGCGCGCCCTTGAAGGCGAAGTCGGACGTCGTGTTCGGCGCCTGGTGGAGCTGGTAGGTGTCGTAGTCGAGATGCTGGTCGCCGTCCGCGAAATAGGCGCCGGTGACCCGCGAGGTGGCGCCCTGGCCGGCGAGGTCGTTCTGGATCCAGACCTTCCCGCGCCTCGAGCCGAAGCCACCTGCGACCCAGTCGAGCTCGGCGTCCCGCTCGACCCTCGCGTGGTGCGACGCGAAGTGCCAAGTCTCCTGGGAGAGGTTCTGGATCGAGACGTACTCGAGCTTCGCAGCCTGCTCCACGAACAGCTCCGTGACCGCATTCGTGTACCCGGACAGCCCTGGCGAGGCGGACGCATAGTCCTCGATCAGCGAGAAGCGGCTCTCGGGCTCGGCGATCACGAGCAGCCTGAAGAAGAGCGCTCCGCCCTCCGCGGAGTTGACGATCCGCACCGCGAGCGGCTGCTCGAGCTCGACGTCTTTCGGCACGACTACGAGCAGACCGTGCTCCCAGACCGCGGCGTTGTGCGCGGCGAACTTCTCCTCCGCCCCGACGAGCGTCCCGAGCCGGTCGTGCTCGGTGAACGGCGCGAACGTGACGCGCGGGTCGGGCGAGCGGACGATCGAGATCCCGCCCTCGCGAACCACGGCGAGGCCGGCCACGTCGACATCGAGCATCGTCTCCGGCAGCCCGGTCCCGGGGTCTGACCCCGGGACGTGGCCGTTGGAGACGAAAGCCTCCGGGTCGAAGCCGCGCAGGTCCGTGAACCGCCAATGCTCGTCCGTGGTGGTAGGCATCGGCAGTTCCGCGTACCGCGTCGCTGCGTCGTCCCTATTCAAAGGGTGCGTACCGCCGGTGGAGGATGAGCACGTTGCCGTCGGGGTCCTTGACGAAACCCATGTGACAGACGCCCGAGTCGCGGACGCCCATGACCTCGACCCCGGCGAGGCGCAGCTCCTCGACCGCCGCCCCGACGTCGGGCACGCGGAGCGCGACGCCGTTCGTGTTCGGCTCGAAGGCCTCACCCTGCGCCTCGGGCTCCCAGAGCTCGAGGGTCACGTTCGAGGTCTCGAAGTCGTTCGGGCTCCAGTCGTGTGACGGCAGCCCGAGCGTCTCGCCGTAGAAACGCTTCGCCCGTTCCAGGTCGCGCGTCGGCAGCGACACGAAGTCAACCCGCTCGACCTGCATCACGGCGCGTAGCGTCGGTGCAGCATCAGGGCGTTCCCCTCGCTGTCCCGGAAGAACGCCATGTGGCAGACGCCCGTGTCGCGAATGTCGCCCTCGAACGCGACCCCCGCCTCCTCGAGCCTCGACCGTGCCTCCACGACGTCGGGGACGCGTAGCGCGATGTGCGAGGTGTGCGGCGCGAACTCCGCGCCGATCGCCGTCGGGTCGACGAGGTAGAGACTGACGTTGCCGGTCTCGAACTCCGGCCAGGCGTCGTCCAGGTTGGGACTGCGCATGCCGAGCGTCTCCGAGTAGAAGCGCCGGGCCCGCTCCATGTCCTGCACCGGAACGGACATGAAGTCCGTCCGTTCGACCTCGATCAACCGACCGAGCCCTCCATCTGGAGCTGGATCAGCCGGTTCAGCTCGACTGCGTACTCGAGCGGAAGCTCCTTCGTGATCGGCTCGACGAAGCCGCTCACGATCATTGCGGACGCCTCGGCCTCCGAGAGCCCGCGGCTCATCAGATAGAAGAGTTGCTCCTCTCCGATCTTCGAGACCGTCGCCTCATGGCCGATGTCGACGTTGTCCTCGTCGATCCTCATGTACGGGTAGGTGTCCGAGCGCGAAGCCTCGTCGAGGATCAGCGCGTCGCAGACGACCTTCGACTTCGAGCCGTGAGCGCCCTTGGCCACTTCGAGCAGCCCACGATAGCCGGCACGACCGCCGTTCTTGGAGATCGACTTCGAGGTGATGACCGAGGTGGTATTGGGCGCAACGTGAACGGCCTTGCCGCCGGCATCCTGGTGCTGGCCGTCGCCGGCGAAGGCGATCGAGAGCACCTCGCCGTGGGCGCCCTCGCCCATCAGCCAGATCGCCGGGTACTTCATCGTCAGCTTGGAGCCGAGGTTCCCGTCGACCCACTCCATCGTCGCGTTCTCGTAGGCGACTGCCCGCTTCGTGACGAGGTTGTAGACGTTCGTCGACCAGTTCTGGATCGTCGTGTAGCGACAGCGGCCGCCGGGCTTGACGATGATCTCGACGACCGCGGAGTGGAGCGAGTCGCTCGAATAGATCGGCGCCGTGCAGCCTTCGACGTAGTGCACGAACGCGCCTTCGTCGACGATGATCAGCGTGCGCTCGAACTGGCCCATGTTCTCCGCGTTGATGCGGAAGTAGGCCTGGAGCGGCATCTCGATGTGCACACCCGGCGGGACGTAGATGAATGATCCGCCCGACCAGACGGCCGAGTTCAGCGCGGCGAACTTGTTGTCGTTGGCGGGGATGATCGTCCCGAAGTACTGCTTGACGATGTCCTCGTGGTCCCGGAGGCCGGAGTCCATATCGAGGAACAGGACGCCCTGCTTCTCGAGATCCTCCTTGAGCTTGTGGTAGACGACCTCGCTCTCGTACTGGGCGCCGACGCCGGCGAGGAACTTGCGCTCGGCCTCGGGGATCCCGAGCCGGTCCCACGTGTTCTTGATGTCCGGCGGGAGGTCTTCCCAGGACGTGGCCTGCTTCTCGGTCGGCCGGATGTAATAGAAGATGTTGTCGAAGTCGATCTCGGAGACGTCGCCGCCCCAGTCCGGCAGTGGGCGCGCCAGGAAGTACTCGAGTGACTTGAGCCGGTAGTCCCGCATCCACTGCGGCTCGTTCTTGTGCTCCGAGATCGCCGCGACCAGCTCGCGCGAGAGGCCCCGGCCGGACTTGAAGAAGTAGTCCTCGGGATCGTGGAAGCCGTACTTGTAGTCGCTGCCGATCTCGGCGACGACCTGGGTCTCTTGCTCGGTGACTGCCATCTAGCTCTCCACCTTCTCGGGCATGAATGCTTCGTACCCTTCCGCTTCCAGTGTATGCGCCAGCTCGGGGCCGCCCTCGGCGACGATACGTCCGTCCACGAAGACGTGCACGAAATCGGGGTCGATGTAGCTGAGGATCCGCTGGTAGTGCGTGATCACGAGCGCGCCCATCTCGGGGCCGACGAGCTCACGTACACCGCCGGCGACGATGCGCAGGGCGTCGATGTCGAGCCCTGAGTCGGTCTCGTCGAGGATCGCGATCCGCGGCTTCAGCATCGCCATCTGCAGGATCTCGACCCGCTTCTTCTCGCCGCCGGAGAAGCCGTCGTTGATGTAGCGCTGGGCGAGCTCGCGCGGGATGCGGAGCCGCTCCATCACCTCCATCATCTCCTTGCGGAACTCGGGGATCGGGACCGGGTCGTCCTCACCACCCTTGCGCGCCTTACGGATCGCGTTCAGCGCAGAGCGGAGGAAGCTCGTGACGGTGACGCCCGGGATCGCCTGGGGGTACTGGAACGCGAGGAAGAGGCCTCGTTGCGCGCGCTCGTCCGCCGCCAGCTCGGTGACGTCCTCGCCGTCGAAGAGGATTTGCCCCTCTGTGATCTCGTAGGCGGGGTGGCCCATCAGCGCGTACGCGAGCGTCGACTTCCCCGACCCGTTCGGGCCCATGACCGCGTGGATCTGGTCGGTGTCGACCTGCAGGTCGACGCCCTTCACGATCTCCGTCCCGTCCTCGAGCGAGACGTGCAGGTTCTTCAACTCCAGTAGCGCCACTCGTTCCTTTCGCAAATGTGGCGGGCTTCGCGCCCGCCTCGAGACCTCATGGTACCAATGCCCCTCCCGCCTGAGAGCCTCCCCGAAACCGCTGCTATCGTGGGCTTATGCCGTTCGGCATCGGGCCTACGGAGCTGATCATCCTTCTGATCGTCGTGCTGCTCCTCTTCGGCGCCAAGCGCGTCCCCGAGATCGGCCGTTCGGTCGGCAGGGGCATGCGCGAGTTCAAGGACGCGGTCAGCGGCAAGGACGAGGAGCAGCCGCCGAGACTGCCGCAGGCGCCGGAGGACGAGGAGCGCGTCGCCTCGCCCACGCGCGAGCGCGACTCGGTCTCCTAGCGACCCTTGCGCCGCCTGCCCCGCCGCCTCTCGTACGGCGAGGAGGCCACGCTCGTCGAGCACCTCGAGGAGCTCCGATCGCGCCTGATCGTCTGCATCGCCGCGCTCGTCGTCGCCTTCCCGGTGGCCTACATCTTCCACGAGCAGCTGATCGACGCCCTGATCCGGCTCGCGCCAGACGACACCGTGATCGTCACGCTCGGTGTCGCCGAACCGTTCACCACGGCGCTCAAGGTCAGCTTCTACGCATCGCTCGCGCTCACGTTTCCGGTCGTCGTCTGGCAGGCGTGGAGCTTCTTCGCGCCCGCCGTGCGGGAGCACAGCCAGCGGATCGTCGCGCGGTTCGTCGTCCTCGCGACCCTGCTCTTCGCCGGCGGCATGACGTTCGCGTACTTCGTGCTCCTGCCGCGTGCGCTCGACTTCCTGACGAACTACGACGAGGAGCTGTACCAGACGCAGGTCCGCGCGAGCTACTTCCTCTCCTTTGTGACGCTGATGATCTTCGCGACCGGGCTCGTCTTCCAGCTGCCGATCTTCGTGCTGGCGCTGGTGCGGCTCGGTGTGCTCACCTCGGCGCAGCTCCGCGCGAACCGGAGGATCGGGATCGTCATCCTGCTCGCCCTCGCAATCCTGCTCCCGACGGTCGACCCCGTCTCGCTGGCGTTGGAGACGGTGCCGCTGCTCGTCCTCTTCGAGCTCTCGATCTGGCTCTCCGTGATCATGGAACGGCGGTGGCACGCCGCGGAAGCGCGGCTCGCGCCCGAGTGACGTTCCCGAAGATCGAGCTGCACGTTCACCTCGAGGGGACGGTGCGGCCGGAGACGCTCCTCGAGATCGCACGGCGGAACGACTACGCGCTTCCGGCCGACACCGTCGAAGGCCTCTCGCGGCTGTACGAGTACCGCGACTTCGCTCACTTCATCGAGGTGTGGATCCTCACCACGAACGCGCTCCGTACGCACGACGACTTCCAGCAGGTCGTCGTGGACTACGCGGAGGAGGCGGCACGCCACGGCGCCGTCTACCTCGAGGCGATCTTCTCGCCGGCCGAGCGGGCGCGGCGCGGCGTCAACTGGGACGAGACGTTCGCCGGCTACTGCGACGGGATCGAGGCGGCGCGCGAGCGCCACGGGGTCGTGGTCCGGCTGACGCCCGACATCTTCCGCGGGGCGACGCCGGAGGAAGCGGAGCAGGTCGTTCGCTGCTCCGCACGCTACCGGGATCGCGGGGTGGTCGCGGTCGGGCTGGGCGGACTGGAGGCGGACTACCCGCCGGAGACCTACGCCGATGCGTTCGCTCTCGTCCGCGAGGAGGGCCTTGGATCGGTTCCGCACGCCGGCGAGGTCGCCGGCCCGGCATCGATCCGTGGGGCCCTGGGCGCGCTCGGAGCCGACCGGATCCGGCACGGCATCCGGGCCGTCGACGACCCGGCGCTCGTCGACGAGCTGCGCGAGCGCGGCATCGTCCTCGACGTCTGCCCCATCTCGAACCTCCGCACCGGCGCGGTCCCCTCGCTCGAGCAGCACCCGCTGCGCGAGCTCGCCGCCGCCGGCGTGCGGTGCTCGATCTCGACCGACGACCCCGCGATGTTCGACACCGACCTCACCCGCGAGAACGAGGCCGCCGCCCGGCTCGGCGTGGACCCGCAGACGGCGTTCGCGAACGGGGTCGCCGGAGCGCTCTGCGACGAGACGACCAGGGAGCGGCTGCGCTCGATCGGCGAGTCGTTCGACTGGGGGTCGCTACGCTAGGGCCTACATGGCTCGTTCAGCCCAGCGACGCAACAGGCAGCAGCGCGACCGCCGTCCGAGGCCGCGCGCCGCCGCGCCGATCGCGCGCCCGACGCCCAGCTACGAGGACACGATGTTCTTCCCGCGCCTGCGGCGTCAGGCGAAGTGGATGTTCGTCTTCCTCGCCGTGATCTTCGGGCTCGGCTACGTGATCTTCAACGTCGGCGGCTCCATCCCGGGCACCGGGCTCGGCGACGTGCTGCAGGGGCTCGCGCAGGAGTCGAGCGCCGGCCCGAGCGTGGGCGGCGCGCAGGACAAGATCAAGGAGCGCCCGAACGACCCGACCGGCTACCGCGAGCTCGCGAACGCGCTGCAGCGCGAGAACCGGACGACGGAGGCGATCCAGCCGCTCGAGCGCTACACCCAGATGCGGCCGAGCGACAGCGAGGCGCTCCGCCAGCTCGGGGCCCTGTACATGGCGCAGGCCCGCACGTACGAGGAGCAGGGTGCCGTCGCGCAGGCACGGCTCCAGCAGCTGACCGGCGGGGACCTCTTCGCCCCGGGCTCCCAGAGCCAGTTCGGCCAGTCGTTCGGGAACCCGCAGATCACGAGCATCGAGGCGCAGCGCTGGAACCAGCAGCTGAACAACGCGTACGTCGGCGTGCAGCAGTCGTACAAGGACGCCGTTCGCGTCTTCCAGAAGCTCGTCGCCGTCACCCCTGACGAGCTCGAGGCCGACGAGCCGCTCATCTTCCTCCAGCTCGGCCAGGCCGCGCAGTCCGCCGGCGAATACAAGGCCGCGATCACGGCCTACGAGCGCTACCTCGAGGTCGCGCCCGACTCCGCGAGCGCGCCGGCCGTCCGCCAGCAGCTTCCGGCGCTGAGGAAGGCCGCCAACCCGAGGCAGGACAAGCAGAGCCAGTAGCCGGGCGAGGCACTAGACTCTCGGAGCTTTTCGACACCGAGGGAGGCGCGTGAACTTCGACATCAATACCGAGCAGCTGGGCGATTCCTCGTACGTCATCTCGCTGGCGGGCGAGGTCGACCTCTACACGGCTCCGGAGTTCAAGCAACAGCTCCTCGAGGTGATCAACCAGGGCGCGAAGGAGGTCGTGGTCGACTTCTCCAACACGACCTTCATCGACTCGACGACCCTCGGCGTCCTCGTCGGAGGCGTCAAGCGGCTGCGCACGAACGACGGGCAGCTCTCGCTCGTCTCGAGCGACCGCAACATCACGAAGATCTTCGAGATCACTGGCCTCGACCGGGTCTTCACGATCTACGGCAGCCGCGACGAAGCAGTCGCCGGCATCGGCTCGGCGACCCAGCCCTCCGCGTAGTGCCCCTTCCAGTGGCGCTGCCGAGCTTCTGGGTCGGGAGCGCCAAGCCAGAGCGCGCACTCCGACGAGCCAAAGCGAGGCCGCCTTGGGGAGGAGGAGGGTCCGCTCTGGCGCCGCGTGATCGCGGGCCAGAAGCCGCCGTGTGCCGCTGGGAGGGGCACTAGTTGAGGGCGGTCGGCGCCGCGCTCCTCTGTCTCGGCGCGCTCGCCGTCGCAGGCTGCGGAACCGAGGGCCTGGCGGACGAGGCCGGCGCCGACCCGGCGCAGGGCAAGGCGATCTTCCAGCAGACCTGCGGCGGCTGCCACACGTTGAGAGAGGCGGGCACGCAGGGCTCGAACCCGGTCCAGAACCCGTCCAGCGGGCCGAACCTCGACGACGCGTTCGCCGCCGCGCGGATGGAGGACTTCGACGAGAGCACGATCCGCGAGACGGTGCGGCACCAGATCGACTACCCGATCCCGCCGATGCCCGAGGACCTCCTCTCGGACTCGGACGCGGACGCAGTCGCGCTCTACGTCTCGCTCGTCGCGGCGAACCCCAAGGCGAAGATCCAGACGACGGGCGGCGGCGGCAACGACCCGAAGTCGCTCTTCACGACGAACTGCGGGTCCTGTCACACCTTCCAGGCGGCCGGAACCTCGGGAACGGTCGGGCCCAACCTCGACCAGGCGAAGCCGACGCTCCAGAAGGCGATCACGCAGATCACGAACGGCGGCCAGGTGATGCCGGCCTTCGGCGACCGGCTGACGGACGCGCAGATCCGCGCGCTCGCCCGGTACGTCAGCGGCGGAGGCGGCTAGCCGCCGCGTCAGGCCGACGATTCGACCTCGACGTCCACGACCACGTGCGTGATCGGGACGGCGAAACGCTCGCGCGCCGCGCGGACGACCCCACGCTCGAGCCAGACCGAGCGGCCCTCCGGGTGGGTCGAGATGATCACCTCGTCGGCGCCGAACGTCCGTAACGCGTCCTCGATCGCCTGCAGCGGGTCCGCGTCACCGACCTCGCCCTCCGCAGTGATCCCGAGCTCCCGCAGCCGCCGGAGGCTCCGCTCGAGCCGCTCGTGCGCGGCCGCCCGCGGCCCGTCCTCGTCCGAGGCGAAGTAGCGGACCGGCGACATCAGCGCCGGGCACACCACGCGCACCCGCTCCTCGACGCCCTCCGAGCGCCGGTGGATCAGATCCCTGAGCGGCTCGCCGCCGACGGTCTCGTTCGCGATCACGAGGATCCGCCGCTCGCCCGGGGCGTGCGGGCGAATGTCGGCCTCCCGCGGCGGCTCCCTCCGCGTCCGGATCACCGCCGCGAGCGCGGCGGCGGTCAGCGCGACGAACACGGCCAATCCCAGCCAGGTGTTGATCGCCGCGGCGACGACGATCAGCGCGAAGTAGCCGAGGGTGAGCAAGACCAACCGAAACGCATCTGCCTCGTTCCGGAAGGGGTTCCTCACGCCCCCGGCCCCCCTAGGCTCCCGCCCGGCAGAGCCGGGCTCCGCCGGAGGCTGTCGCCGCTGGGCGGCCTCCGCTCAAAGGGCCGTGCTGCTCGCACTGTCCCTCTTCGCTCCACCCGCCCAGCGGCGACCCGGGAACGTGAGTAGCTCACCGCCCTACAACAGGTAGATCGTCGCGTACACCACGATCCACATTACGTCCACGAAGTGCCAGTAGATCCCGGGGATCTCGACCCCGTGGTGATGGGCCTCCGTGAAGTGGCCACGGAAGGCGCGGATGGTGGCGAACGTCAGCAGGGTCAGCCCGACGAAGACATGCGCGCCGTGGAGGCCGGTCAGCCCGTAGAAGATCGTCCCGAACGCCCCGTCGTGCGGCGCGAAGCCGACACGCGAGTACTCGAGGATCTGCGTGAGAAGGAACGTCGAGCCGAGCGCGAGCGTGAGGACAAGGCCGGCCTGCAACCCCGCCCGGTTCCCGCGCTTGATCGACTGCAGTGCCCAGTGGATCGTGAAGCTCGAGGTGACCAGGATCGCCGTGTTCACGCCGGCGACGAATTTCGGCAGGTGGAAGGGCTCGAGCGGCCACTCGGAGTTTCCGCTGACGCGGATGAAGAAGTAGGCCGTGAAGAACGACCCGAAGAGCATGATCTCCGAGGCGATGAAGAGGAGCATCCCGAGCACCGGGGCGTCCACCCGGGAGCTCTTGTGCGCCTCGGGCGGGTGCGCGGGGTGGTGGGCGGCTTCGGCGTGTGCGCTCATTCGGCGGGCATCACGGGCTCGGCGCCGACCTCCTCCGGCGAGATGACCACGTGCTCGACCGGCACCTTCGCGTCGTTGTGGAGCCGCTGGACGAGGTTCTTCCGCATCCACGGCGAGCGGGCGGGCTCGAACGTCGAGACGATGACCTCGTCCACGCGCTCATCCTCGATCGCGTGCATCGCCGCCGTGTAGGGATCGGGGTGCGCGACCTGGCCGTGCACGTCGATGCCGGCCGCGCGCAGCTCGGAGAGCACGCGCCGGAGTCGGCGCTCGGCCTCGGGGTGCGCCGACTGCGTCGGGTCGCTCTGCGGGGACACGATCAGGAAGCTCGCCGGTCCGCGCGCTGCCCGTTCCCGGATCCGGTCCGAAAGCGGCTTGCCGACGACGGTCTCGTTCGCGACGACGAGGACATTGGCCGGACCCTCCTGGGCCTCGACGTCGACCACGACGTGCTCGACCGGGACGTCACCCGCGACCTTCTTGATCCGGTCGACGACGTTCTTCCGGACCCAGCCCGACTTCTGGAGCGGGTGCGTCGAGACGATGACGTCGGTCGGCGCCGGGTCGAGCATTCCGAACGCGTCCCGAACGGCCGATTCCGGGTCGCTCTCGAGCACCAGACCGTGCGCAGGAATGCCCGCCTCGCGAAGCTGGGCGAGCGTGCGGTCGAGCCGACGCCCGGCGGCCGCCCGTCGCGTGTCCTCGTAGACGACGTAGCCGGCCTGCGGAGTCGACACGGGCGCCAGCACCGTGACGAGCTCGACGTCCTGCTCGCCCGCCTTCCGCTTCACCGCGTCGAGCAGCTCGCTCCCCGTGACCGTCTCGTTGGCGACCACGAGGAGGTGCCTCAACGCCGGACCTCCTCTGTGGCGACCTCGCGCTCGCCGTTGAGGATCGCGTGCCGCGCGCCCGGGACGCCGTACTCGTACGGGTTCCCGACCACCTGCGGGATCTCGTCGAAGTTGAAGATCGGCGGCGGGGACGAGACCTGCCACTCGAGTGTCAGCGCCCGCCAGGGGTTCGCCGGCGCCGGAGCGCCGCGTGCCCAGCTGACGACCATGTTGTAGATGAAGATGACGAACGAGGCTCCGAGGACGAAGGACGAGATGGAGATGAAGAGGTTCCACTCGCTGAACTGATCCTCGTACGTGTAGACCCGCCTCGGCTGGCCCTGGACGCCGATGATGTGCATCGGGAAGAAGGTCGCGTTGAAGGCGACGAAGGTCATCCAGAAGTGCAGCTTCCCGAGCCGCTCGTTGTACATCTTCCCGGTCATCTTCGGGAACCAGTAGTAGAAGCCGGCGAAGATCGTAAAGAGGGAGCCGCCGAGCAGCACGTAGTGGATGTGCGCGACGACGAAGTACGTGTCGGAGGTGTGGATGTCGATCGGAACGGCGCCGAGGAAGATCCCCGACAGGCCGCCGATCACGAACATGGAGACGAACCCGAGCGCCCATAACATCGGCGTCGCGAAGTTGATCTTCCCCTCCCAGGTCGTCGCCAGCCAGGAGAAGACTTTGATCCCGGTCGGCACCGCGATCAGCAACGTCGTGATCATCATCGGCACGCGGAGCCAGGTGGCCATGCCGGCCACGAACATGTGGTGCGCCCAGACCGAGAAGCCGAGCATGAGAATGGCGACGAGCGAAAGCGCCATCAGCCGGTAACCGAAGATCGGCTTCCTCGACATCGAGGAGATCACCTCGGAGGCGATCCCGAAGCCTGGCAGCATCATGATGTAGACGGCCGGGTGCGAGTAGAACCAGAAGATGTGCTGGTAGCCCAGCGCGTAGCCGCCGCCCTCCACCTCGAAGAAGTGCGTGTGCATCACCTTGTCGAACATGACGAAAAACTGCGATCCGGCGATGAACGGCGTCGCGATCACGACGAGGAGTGACGTCGTGAAGTTCGCCCAGACGAGGAGCGGCATGCGCCAGAAGGTCATGCCCGGCGCGCGCATGGTGATGATCGTGACCAGGAAGTTGAGCGCGGTCATGATCGACGACGCGCCGGCCCACTGGACGGCCATCGAGAAGAACACGTTGCCGAACGGCTGCTCGACCGACAGCGGCGGGTAGTTCGTCCACCCGGCCCCGAAGCCGGGAAAGACGAAGCTCGCGAGCATCATGATCCCGGCAATCGGGAGCAGCCAGTAGGACAGGGCGTTCAGCCGCGGGAACGCCATGTCGGGCGCGCCGATCATGATCGGCAGCACGTAGTTCGCGAGCCCCGCGAACGCCGGGATGATGAACAGGAAGATCATCAGCGCCGCGTGCGCGGTGAAGAGCTCGTTGTACGTCTGCGGGTCGACGAAGTCGGCCTCGGGCTTCGCGAGCTCGGCCCGAACGAGCATCGCCATCATCCCGCCCGCGAGGAAGAAGAAGACCGTCGTGACGACGTACTGGACCCCGATCACCTTGTGGTCGGTGTTGATCCGGAAGTAGTCGGTCCAGCGGCGCGCCCCGTGGCCCGAGTGGTCCTCGGGTCGGGTCGGTTGGCCGAGCGCCCAGTGGAGCCAGTAGTCGAAGGCGCCGAGACCCGCGAGGAATCCGATCGGCGCCGCCGTCAGGAACGCGACCGTGATGATCGGCTCCCACTCGAGCACCGGCTCCCAGCCCGCGAGCGCCCGGATCCCGACGACGAGCCCGAACCCGATCGCACCGAAGAGGGGGGTCATCCACAGGACCCGCAGCCAGCCCGGCGCCATCAGGCGGGCGAGGCCTGTCCTCCGCGGCGGCGGCGCGGCGGGTGCCTCGTGCGCTTCCCTGTGCTCGTGGACGGTGGTCAGCTCATCCCCCCGGGAGTCGTCCGCGACGATAGCCAGCGTTCAAAGTCGGGTGCCGAAGTAACGATCGCCCGGGTGCGCATCAGCGCGTGGCCGAGCCCGCAGAGCTCGGTGCAGATCAGCCGGTAGTTCCCGGTCTTCGTCGGCGTGATCGTGATCTCCGTCGTGATCCCCGGCACGGCGTCCTGCTTCTGCCGGAACTCGGGCACCCAGAACGAGTGGATCACGTCTCGCGCGGACAGGTAGAGGCGCGTCGGGCGGTTCACGGGCAGCCTCAGGTTCGAGGACGCCTTGCAGCCGTCCACGATCACCTTCTCGTCCCGCTTGACGCAGACCATGTTGTCGCCGCCGGGGTCTCCGTTCTCTGGCGGGTAGAGGAAGGTCCAGGCGAACTGCTGTCCCCAGACCTCGACCCGGAGCGCGTCGTCGGGCGCCTTGTCGTTCTGTGCGAGCGCCACGGAGCTGACGACGATCATCCCGATCACGAGGATGAGCGGGATCGCGGTCCAGGCGATCTCGATGCCCGTGTGCCCGTGGATCGGCGGGCCGTCCGAGTCGTCGTCCGGCCGCGCGCGGAACTTCACGAGCGAGTAGACGCTGATCGACGCGACGACCGCGAAGATCGCGATGCAGATCGCGGTCACGAACCAGAAGACGAAGTCGATCCTCTCGGCCTCCTTCGACGACTGGTCGGGGAGCCACGGGATGAAGATCGCGACCGCAGTGGCGATCGCGGCCATGACGAGGGCGACGAGGATGACCTTGATCAGCGACCCGGCGCGCACCGCCCGCGAGCCTACCGAGTTAGGCCGAAGGCCGGAGCGGGTACACCGGGCCTGTCTGCAAGGGGCGTCCGCCCTGCGCAGCATCACAAGGAGGCACGGAAATGGGTATGGGAGTAAGCCTGTTGCTGATCGCCGTCGGCGCGATCCTCGTCTGGGGTCTGCAGAGCGACATCGCGGGCATCAACGAGGACGCCATCGGCGTGATCCTCATGATCGTGGGGGCAGTCGGACTGATCCTCTCGCTCATGTTCTGGTCCAGCTGGGGCGGCCCCGGGTACTTCGGCGGACGGCGTCGCGAGACGTACGTCGAGGACGGCCCGCCGCCGGCCTGAGGGAGACGGCAGCGCGCGGACGGCGACCCCGTCCGCGCCTGCCCATCGCAGTGGCGTCCAGCGGGCAACGAATCCGGGAGCTCGAGTCGCGGCTCGCCGAGCTCGTGCAGCTCGACGAGCTGAAGACGCAGTTCGTCTCCCTCGCGTCGCACGAGCTCCGCACGCCGATCTCGGTCGTGCACGGCATCGCCGCGACGCTCCACTTTCG
>DASSUI010000041.1:0-14351 GCA_035707105.1 Gaiellaceae bacterium
CTCGTGAGCCGGACCGTGGAACCGCGCACCGTGGCACGCTGCGGCGCGCACGTCCGGCGGAGCGACCCGTCACACCCGGGACCGCGGCTGAGCGTGCGAACGGAGCCGCCCTGGGTCGCGGTCCCGCCGATGGATCGGACGACGGCGGGCGAGATCCGAGGAGGCCGCCCGCGGCGGACGAGCGTGAACGCGAGCCGCGACGGCCGTCTGCTCGTGAGCCCCATCCGCCACTCCCCGGTGCTCGCGATCGTCTCCGTGCAGTCACCTTGGACGGTGCTCCGAGCGACCGTCCAGTCCTTCGTGAGCGAGGCGCGGAGCGTGACGGTGAACACGGCTCGTTTCGGCGTGGCTGCGCCCGCGGCGCCCCAGCCTAGGACGAGGACGCACGCGCCGACCAGCAAGACCCCGACCCGCCGCAGCACGCGCTGCACTCAAGCACATCGGCGGGACAAAGGGAAGTTTCGGGCCGTCCGCTTCGTTGAATACTGTTGCTGAGCCCGGAAGCGGGCTCGGCGTACGTCTGGAGGAACCAATGACTGAGAACGGGGTCCGCGAGCTGATCATCATCGGAGGAGGCCCGGCCGGGTACACGGCCGCGCTCTACGCCGGGCGCGCGAACCTGGAGCCGCTCGTGTTCGAGGGCTTCCAGTGGGGCGGCCAGCTGATGATCACGAGCGACGTCGAGAACTACCCGGGCTACGCCGAGGGCGTGCTCGGGCCCGAGATGATGAAGGACTTCCGCCGCCAGGCCGCGCGCTTCGGCGCGGAGTTCGTGAGCGACGACGTCACGCGCGTCGACTTCTCCGAGCGGCCCTTCCGCGTCTGGGTCGGCGACGACGAGTACCGCGCCGAGGCCGTGATCATCGCCACGGGCGCCGAGGCGCGCAAGCTGGGCCTCGACTCGGAGCAGAAGCTGCAGGCGCGCGGCGTGTCGTACTGCGCCGTCTGCGACGCGGCGTTCTTCCGCGAGAAGGACATCGTCGTCGTCGGCGGCGGCGACTCGGCGATGGAGGAGGCGATCTTCCTGACGAAGTTCGCCGACAAGGTGACGGTCGTCCACCGGCGCGAAGAGTTCCGGGCGTCGCAGATCATGGAGGATCGCGCCCGCGCCAACGAGAAGATCGAGTTCCTGACGAGCACCGTCGTCGACGAGGTGCTCGGAGACAACTCGGTGACCGGGGTGCGGCTGCGCGACGTGAACACGGACGAGACGACCGACATCCCGGCCGACGGCCTCTTCGTGGCGATCGGCCACGACCCGAACACGAAGCTCTTCGCCGGCCAGCTCGAGCTCGACGAGGCGGGCTACATCGTCACCAAGCCGGGGTCGACGGAGACGAGCGTCGAGGGCGTGTTCGCCGGCGGCGACGTCGTGGACCACACCTACCGGCAGGCGGTCACCGCCGCCGGGATGGGCTGTATGGCGGCGCTCGACGCCGAGCGTTGGCTCGCCGCGCGCGAGGGACGTCTCGCCGATGCGCTCGCCGCGCCGCGTGAGTAGTCATAGACTCGGCCGGTGAGACGAGGCGCGGCGCTGGCGCTCGTCGCGACCGTCGTCGTCAGCGCGGGCTGCGGCGGGTCGAAGACGGTCACCCAGACGGTCACCGCGGAAGCGAAGAGCGGCACGGGCCCGCCGAGTGAGCTCGTCGGGTTCGGCTACGTCAAGGCGCTCGAGCGCGAGGGCGACGGCTACAGGATGCGCTTCGACCCCGCCTGGTTCCTCAGCGGCGAGACGGCCAACGTGGCCGCCGCCGAGGACGGCGCGGTCGAGTCCGGCGAGCCGGTGCCGAACGACAACTACCGGTTCGACGAGGGCCACCGGCAGCTCACGTACCTGGTGCCGGCCACGGCGGAGGTGACGGTGCTCACGGATGGCCCGAACGGCACGCCGATCGAGGTCTCCCAGCTCGCCGACCTCGTCGCCGGCAAGAACCCCCTCGGCGGCCCGCTCTTCGAGCCGCTCTCGACGGGGTTCTGGATCCGCGTGGACGTCGACACGGTGCGCTCGCTCGACCAGCAGTACCAGCCGTAGCCGCTCAGAACAGATCGAAATCGCCGGCGAGGACGCGGTCGAGCCGGCCCGTCCGGTAGCCGCGGACCGCGTCTCGGACGAGCGGCGTCGGCTTCGCCCGGTACCGGCGGACGATCTCCGGCTCCGCGGGGGCCTGGAGCACGGCCCGCGCCTGCCGCAGGAGCCCTTCGGCACCGACGTCCGGCCGGTGTCGCCACGGTGCGACCAGGACGAGGGCGTGGTGCCGTTCGAACCGCTCGCCCTCCCGCTCCTCGTCCGCCACCTCGAGGACGTGGATCCCCGCCTCCGGCTGGAGGATCGTGCCGGCCCCGAGGCCGCTCACGGCGTAGACGTGCCCGGTCCGCTCCAGCCGCTCGAGGCGCATCCCGCGCCGCCGCGCCCAAGCTTCGTACATCGTCGCGACGTCGTCCTCCCAGCGCCTTCCCTCCGCGGTGTCGTCGCCGCCCGCGCGCGCCACCGCCAGGAAGACATCGGCAGGATGGTCGTCGGCCAGGCCGTCGATCGCCGCCTGCAGCACGTGGAGCCTGACGGCCAGCAGCTGGGCGAGCTGGCCGGCGCCGTTACGGCCGCCTCCGTGCTGCGCCAGCCGGTCACCGAGCTTGCTCGCGGTCGCGAACGCCGCCTGGAGCCGGTCGAGGTATTCCGCCTCGGCCAGCACCTCGTGGCGGTCGTCCTCCTCCCAGAACTCGGGTCGCTGCATCGCCGCGAGCGCCGCGTCCTTGCGAGCCTGCAGCTCTCCCTCCACGGCGCTGCGGATGCGCGCCAGCTCGTCGCGGAGGAAGCTCACGGCCTCCTCGTCCTGCCCGGCGCCGAGCGCGAGCGCCCGGACGTCTCTCGCCTCCGCAACCCTCGCGTCGGCGTCGGGCTCGCGGTCCACCGGCGCGTCCGGGTCGATGAAGCGGACGTCGAGCCCCTCGTCGCCGGCGGTCACGAAGAGGAACTGGTCGCCCTCGGGGACCGCGTGCTCGACGATCTGACGCGCGAGCGGCGCAAGAAGGTGACGGTCGAGCGCCCGCTTCAGCGGGCGCGCGCCCAGGTCGGGGCTGAACCCCTGCTCGATGAGGAACTCGACCGCCGACTCGTCCAGCTCGACCGCCCACGGCCTCGTCCTCAGGCCGCGGCGCTCGAGCGCGTCCGCCAGCTCCTTGTCGAGGAGCGCCCGCATCTGCTCCCGGGCGAACGGCCGGAAGATCACGACCCGGTCGATCCGGTTCAGGAACTCGGGCCGGAACGTTCGCTTGAGCTCGTCCTCGATCAACTCCGTCCTGAAGCGTCCGTGCTCGGCCTTGAAGCCCACGCCCGGCCGGTGCGCCAGGGCGGAGCCGACGTTCGAGGTGAGGATGATGATGCAGCGCCGGAAGTCGGCGGTCCGGCCTTGCTGGTCGGTGAGACGGCCGTCGTCGAAGACCTGGAGGAAGAGGTCCCAGATCGGCGCGGCGGCCTTCTCGAACTCGTCGAGGAGCACGACGGCGAATGGGTCTTTCCGGACGGAGGCCAGCAGCGCGGTGCCGCGCCCCTCCACGCTCGGATCGGCCAGCAGCCGTTCGAGCGAGTCGGGCGTCTGGTACTCGCTCATGTCGAGGCGGACCAGCCGCCGCTGGGAGCCGAACAGGTACTCGGCCAGCGCCTTCGCAATCTCGGTCTTCCCCGTTCCCGTCGGGCCGATGAAGAGGAAGACGCCCAGCGGCCGGGTGGCGTCGTTGAGCCCGGCCTTGATCATCGCGATCCGCTCGACGACGGTCTCCACGGCCTCGGGCTGGGCCAGCACGCGGGCCTCGAAGAAGACACGCACCTGCTCGAGCTCGAGCGGCGCGTTCGGGTCGAGCATCGCGAGCGGCAGGCCGGACGACGCGGCGAGCGTCGCGAGCACGTCGGAGGTCTCGAAGTCCTTCCTGCCCTCCTCCTCCACTTCCGCCGCCGTCGCCTTCACGAGCCGCAGCAGGTTCCCCGGCGGCGCGACGCCCGGGACGAACTGCTGGGCGAGCTCGTAGCTCTCGAGAAGCGTCTCGCGGGAGGCACGGCCGGCGAGCATGTGCTCCGCGACGGCGACCGTCGTCCCCTCGTCGAGCGGCCGGACGCGCACGATCTCGAACGCGCCGGCGACGCGCGGCCGCTCGGCGAGCAGCCGTTCGAACGCCGGCGGGTCGATCTCGCCCACGACGGTCAACTCGCGGCGCTCGATGTGCGGAAGCATCGCGTCGAGCATCCCCATCGGGCTGCGGGAATGCTGTCCCGAGTAGAGCGCTTGGCTGAAGCCGGGGAAGAGCCAGACGACAGGATGGCCCCGGAGCCGGCCCGCGAGCTCCTGGATCCGCCCCTCGAGCTCGCCCACGTACATCGCCCCCGCCGAGATCTCGGTCGCCGTCGCCTCGAAGGGCACGAGATTGGACGGCAGCCGCTCGAGCGCGGCGCGAAGCAGGGCCGTCTTACCGACACCGTGCTCGCCGACGAGGAGAACCGAACGTCGCGGCTGCTCCGCGAGCGCGTCGACGATCACCTCGACGAGCTCCTCGCGCCGCCCGGCGAGAAACGCCGGCGGGTCGTCGTAGGGCGGCTGCAGGATCCGGCCCACGTGGCGCAGGAACTCGAGGTCGACGGCGGTCCGCCGCCACTCGTCGAAATAGCCGCGGAAGTCGTCGCCGAGGTACGTCTCGAACCGGTCGATGAAGAGCCGGACGTCGTCAGCGAGGCCCGCCGGGACGTTGCCGCGGAACGTCTCGACTCCGACGTCCTCTCCCCCGGCCCGGCGCTGCTGGATGAAGCGGGCGAGCGCGTCCCAGTCGGTCTCGTCCCCGAGCTTCCCGAGAGCCGGGCCGATCACCGGCTGGGTCGCCGTCTCCAGGAGGGTGCGGTAGATGAACGGCTCGACCGTGAACGGCGCCGTGGTGATCGACCGGATCGCGTCGCTCGTCCACTTCTCGGGCACGTCGTCGCGACGCGCGATCGCGGAGAGCCCCAGCGCCGCGATCCCGGGCGTGCCGGACTGGGCCATCTGCGCCAGCTCCTCGAAGGGGACGTCGGGCCTGCTAAGCCGCTCGACGTGGCGGCGGAACGAGCCCTTTCGGTCGAGGCGATCGAGGTTCAACTCGTCCCAGGCCAGGCCGGCTCCCATCGAGCGGGCCTCCTCGACGGCGGTCTTCGGGTCCGCCGTCCGAAGCCGGATCCACGCGACGCGGCGGAGGAGCCAGGTCGCGACGAGCACGATGATCGCGAGGCCGAGGATCGGTTCGAGCGCGTCGGTCACCGTCTCTCAGATAACACGTGCCGAGGGGCAGAGGTCGTTCACGACGCAGATCTCGCACCGCGGGCTCCGCGCGTCGCACACCCGGCGTCCGTGCCAGATCAGGAGGTGCGGAAACACGCCCCAGTGCTCGCGGGGGACGAGCCGCTGGAGATCCCGCTCGATCTTCACCGGATCCTCCTCACGCGTCAGGCCGAGCCGCTGCGATAGACGCCTGACGTGGGTGTCGACGACGATCCCCTGCGGTTCGCCGAGCTCGGCGGCGACCACGTTCGCGGTCTTGCGCGCGACGCCGGGAAGCCGGAGGAGATCCTCGATCCGCCGGGGAACCTGCCCGTCGTACTCCTCGATCAGCATCCGCATCGTCCCCCGCAGCGATCTCGCCTTCTGGCGGTAGAAGCCGGTCGCGAAGATGTCCCGCTGGAGCTCCTTCTCCGGCGCCGCCAGATAGTCCTCCGGCCGCCGGTACTTCACGAACAGCCGCTCCGTCACGCGGTTGACGTTCACGTCCGTGGTCTGCGCCGAGAGCATCACCGAGACGAGGAGCTCCAGATCCGTCCCGAACTTGAGGGCGATCCTCGCGTCGGCGTGCTCGCGGAGCAGGCGGTCGATGATCGGGCCGATCCGGGCGCGCTTCGGGCCCACGCGCCGCCTCGCCTCGCGGACGTAGCTACGCGCCACTCAGGGCTGCCGCCGGGACGTGCGGCCGCGCGTTCGGGAGCCGCGGTCCGGCGCAGACGAGGTCGAGCGCCGGACAGCCGTTGCAGACCTCCCCCGGCGTCGCCTTGAACTGCGCCGCGTCGATCCGCTCGATCGCCTCGGACAGCTCGGCCTCGAGCGCGGCCACCTCGTCGGACAGGAAGGTCCTCGAGACGACCGCGTCCGGGCGCTCGAGAAAGTGGTAGACGACCTCGACCTCCTCCGCCCCGGCCCGGAAGCAGGCGACGGCGTAGACGAGGCGCTGGAGCGTGTAGCTCTCCTCGATGACCTCCTCCGGGCTCAGGTCCTCGAGCAGGTTCGTCTTGTAGTCGAGGACGAGCGCGCGCGGGCCGTCTCGGTGGAGGACGTCGAGGCGACCGTGGACGAGGACGCCGTCGTGCTCGAACGCGAACGGCCGCTCGACCTGTGCGCCCGGGAGGCCGGAGATCCGCCGGGCGAGCTCGGACTCGCAGTACGCAGAGACGAGCCCGGCGATGCGGTCGAGCTCCTCCTCGGTCACCGCGGGATACCAGGAGCGGACGACCTCCACGTCGGGCGACGAGGGCGCGGCGAGGTCGACCGCCTCGAGGAGGCGGTGCACGGCGTCGCCGATCTCAGTCGCCGCGAGCCCGGGGGAGCCGGGGACGCGCCCGCTCTCGTCGCTCGGGCGCATGCCCACCACGCGCTCGGCGTAGTAGCGGTACGAGCAGCGGTCGAAGAGCGAAAGCGATGTGTAGGAAAGCGAGCGCGCCGCGTGGAGCGGCGGCGGCGGGATCTCGGCGAGCGGCGGCAGGTGCGGCGCGGGCGGCGGCAGCGCGGCCGCGCCGTCAGCGGCGAACAGCTCGAGCTGGCCGTCCTCGCCGGCCGCCGGCGCCTCCTCGACCGGCTCCTCCTCGGGACGGAAGCGGTCGAGCCGGAGGAGCAGGCGCGCCTGCTCACGCTCGAGCTCGACCGGCCCCTCGACGGCCACCTCCAGCTCCTTGCCCGCGTCCAGCCGGTCGAGCGCCCAGCCGAGCGGCGTAGAGGCGTCCGCCGTGCTGGTCGGGTCGACGGCTCCCGAGACGATCAGGCGGTCGATCGCCCGCGTCATGGCGACGTAGTAGAGACGCAAGCGCTCGGCGCGGTCCTCGGCCTCGCGGGCCTTCCGCACCTCCTCGTAGTCGAAGACGCCGCGCCGCTTGCTCGTCAGCGGGTCGGCGACACGGAAGCCGAAGCGGCCGTCCGAGAGCGCGAGGAGCTCATCCGGCCCGGGGGGCGGCCGGTCGCGGCCGGCGTCCGCCACGATCACGACTTTGAACTCGAGGCCCTTGGCGGCGTGGATCGTCAGGAGCCGGACGGCGTCGGCGCCCTCCTCCTCGGCGACCGCCTCGAGCTCCTTCGCCCCGACGGCCTCCTGGTCGCGCATGAAGCGGAGGAAGCCCTCGATGTCCCGTCCACGCAGCTCCTCGTAGGCCCGCGCGAGCCTGGCGAGCTTCCGCAGGTTCGCGTACCGGCGCCGGCCATCCCAGTGGGCGAGCACGGCCAGGTCGTAGTCGTGCTCGACGATGATCTGCTCGCACAAGCGCTCGAGCGGGAGCCGGGTCGACGCCGCTGCCAGACGGTCGTACCGCTGCTTGAACGCGCGCAGCAGGCGCTCGTCGTCCGCGGAGACCTGCTCGGGCAGCGAGCGCTCGAGCCCCGTGAAGATCGGCCGCCGTCCCGCTGCGCGGCGGAGCAGGAACAGCGTGTCGTTCGAGACGCCCACGAACGGCGACGCGAGCACGGAGACGAGAGCCTGGTCGTCGTACCGGTTCTGGAGCAGCCGCAGGTAGTACAGGAGGTCGACGACCTGCTGCTGGCCGAAGTAGCCCCGGCCGGTCGCCCGGTACGTCGGGATCGCGAGCGCGCGCAGCTCCTGCTCGTACCACTCGGCGTCGGTGCCGGCCGCGAAGAGGAGGACGATCTCGCCCGCGGTCGCCGCGCCGCTCTCGATCAGGTCGCGCACGCGGGCCGCGACGTGGCGCGCCTCCGCGCGCCGCCAGTGGGTGCCGGTTCCCGAGTAGGTCGACTTGTCGGTGACGAGCAGCTCGACCGGGTGGCCGAAGACCGGGTCGAGAAACTCACCGGAGGCATGAAGCGCCTGGAAGCCCTCCCCGAAGTCCCCGCGGAAGAGGTAGTTGACGGCCTCCAGCACCTCGGGGCGGGATCGGTAGTTCTGGACGAGCGGCAGCCCGCCGCCGGCCTGCTCGCGGCGCTCGCGGAAGACGGCGACGTCGGCGTGCCTGAAGCCGTAGATCGACTGGAACTCGTCGCCGACGAAGAAAACGTCGCGCTCGCCCGGGGCATCTGACAGGAGGTCGACCAGCTCGCACTGGAGGCGGTTCGTGTCCTGGAACTCGTCGACCATGATCGCCTTGAAGCGGAGCGCCTCCCGCTCCCGGAGCTCCCGGTTGTCCCGGAGGAGCGCGCGGGCGACGAGCTGGAGGTCCTCGAAGTCGAGCGCCGACTCCCGGCGCTTGGCGCCCGCGTACGCCGCGGCGAACCCGTCGAGCAGCCGCTGGAGGAGGTCCCTGTCCCGCATCGCGAGGCGGTCGAGCGCCGCATGCTCGACGGCGAGCCGCGCCTCCTCGTACGTCGCAGCACGCTCACCGCGGGCCCGGTGGGGCGAGAGGTCGAGGAGGTCGTCGGCCCGCGGCTCGCCGGAGGTCGCATCGAGCAGGGCCGCGGCGCTCGCCCGCTGCAGGTCGGTCGCGGAGCCGTCGTCGACCAGGCAGCGGGCGGCGTCGCGCAGCGCCTCCAGCCGGTCGTCGACGGGCGGCCGCTCGCCCAGCTCGAGCACGAGCTCCCGCCCGGCCGACCGGAGGGTCGCGTAGATGCCCGTGATCATCCGACGCAGTCCGCCGGCGCCGTACGTCGTCAGCAGGCGCGCGCGCTCCTCGTCGTCGGGCGTGCAGAACTCCTCGAGCGCCTGGTCGAACGCCTCGCTCGAGAGGACGGAGGCCTGCGCGTCGTCCAGCTCCCGGAACCGCGGGTCGAGGCCGGCCTCGAACGGATAGCTCTTCAGCAGCCGGTTGCAGAAGCCGTGGATCGTCGAGATGTACGCGGCGTCCAGGCTGCGCGCGAGGTCGGCCCGGCCCCGGCGCCGGAGCTCGGCCCGGATGCGGGCGCGGAGCTCTCCGGCCGCCCGCTTCGTATAGGTGATGACCAGGATCGACTCGACGTCGAGCCCACGGTCGCAGACGGCCTCGACGAACCGCTCGACCAGCACCGCGGTCTTGCCCGTTCCGGCGCCGGCGGAGACGAAGACGCGCCCGCGCGCTTCGATCGCCGCCCGCTGCTCATCGTTCGGCGTCCAGCTCATGCGCGCTTCACCCGGCACATCGTCCAGAGATCGCACCAGGCCGGGCACTCGCCGCCCTTCGGGTCGTGGAGGACGTCGCCGGCGCGGATCCGGCCGGCGAAGCGCCGCGCCGTCTCCAGGGCGCCTTCGACCTGCGCCCAGAACGCGTCCTCGTCGAGGTAATCGGCCTTGGCGAAGCCGGGCAGCGCGTCCTCCTTCGCCTCGGCGCGCAGGAGCCCCCGGGGCCCGCGGTCGCCGGAGAGCGGCCGGTACACGCCGCCGAGCGGCTCGATCCCGACGAGATCGCGAAGCACGAGCATGTACAGCGGGATCTGAAGCCGCAGCTCCTTGTCGATGTCCCGGGCGGACGGCGCGCTCTTCCCGGACTTGTAGTCCACGACGATCCCGCGGGCGCTGAACGGGTCGACGTCGATCCGGTCGATCTTCCCCGACAGGACGACGCCGTCGCCCAGGTCGAGGCCGCGCTGCAGCTCGGGCACCGAGCGCTCGGAGCCGAACGAGACCTCGAACTGCCGCGGCTCGAGCGGGAGCTCGGTCTCGGCCTCCGCGCGGACGAGGCGCTCCAAATCTCGGGCGAGCGTCTGCTCGAGCTCGCGGCGCTGCAGCGCCGTCATCTCGACGCGCACGCCGGCGAGCGCCTGCTCGAGGCACGCGTGCATGAACCGGACGGCGTCCTCCACGCGCTCGGGCACGATCCGGTCGACGCCGAGCTCCTTCGGCAGGCCCTTGAAGAACCGGAAGAGCGCCGAGTGCGCGACCGAGCCGCGCAGCTTCGCGTCGACCTCCTGGTCGATCGTCTTCGGGTCGATCACGCGGTCGAAGAACCAGGCGGAGGAGCAGTCGGCGAAGCGCTCGAGCTCGGTGACGTTGAAGACCGAGCGCGCGCCGAGCTCGCCGAGCACGAGCGGGTGGGTGAGCCGGGTATGGCGCGTGAATGCGCGCCGGGCGCGCTCGAGACGGCGCTCCCAGCCGTTCGCGGCCGCAAGCGCGCCGGCGTCGTCGCGGCGCGTCTGGTCGGCCCAGAGCCCGGCGACCGCACGGAGCCGCTCACGCTCGCTCGGGGCGGCCTCGAGGCTCCACGTGAGCGCCGACAGCGAGCGGCGCGTCGTCGCGCGCGCCACGTCCTCCGGCCGGAAGAGACCCACGACCTCCTCCCAGAACGGGCTCGCCTCGCGGGGACTGCCCTCGTCCGAGGCCGCTTCACGCACGAGGTAGAGCCGGTCGGTCGGCCTCGTGCACGCCGTGTAGAAGAGGTAACGGTCGCGCGCGACCTGGTCGTGCCGCCGGAGCCGCGAACCGAGCCGGCGGCGCTCGTCGTCGCTGAGGAACGGCGTCGCGGGCGACCGCCGCGGAAGGGTTCCCTCCTCGAGGCCGAGGACGAAGACGTGCTCGAAGCGGCGCGTGCGGGCGCGTGCGAGGTCGAGCACAGGCACACGGCCGGCGTCCGTCGCGCCCGGCGTGCGTACGGTCGCGCGCTCGAGGGCGGCGACGACGTCCTCCCGTGAGACGGGCGCGGCGATCCGCTCCCAGCTCTCGAGGTCGTGGAGGACACGCCGGCAGCCTTCGTATGCGCGGAGATCGTCGCGCGAAGACTCGCCGACCGGCGGGGTCTCCAGGCCGTAGGCGTTGCGAATCATCGAGGCGGCGAGGTCGCGAACGGCCTCGACGGGCGAGTCGGCGGCCCGGACCGCGTCGAGCGCAGGCAGCCGCGCCTCGCGCAGCGCCTCGAGCTCCTCCTCGACCCGGTCGGCCGCCGCGATCGCGCGGCCACGGAGCCGACCCTCCACGAAGTCGACGCTGCCGCGACGGAGGCCGGAGTACGGCGAACGGAGGTAGCGGAAGAGCTCTGGACGGTCGGCGTCGACCCAGGCGAACCGGAGGAGCGCCAGGAGCGCCTGGCCGAACGGGGTCTGCGGTAGGCGCGCCGGTGCGTCGATCGCGTACGGGATGCCGAGCGTCGAGAACGCCGTCTCGAGCGGCGCGCGCCACCGGTCATACGACGGCACGACGACGCCGATCTGATCCGGGGCGGTCCCGTCGCGGAGCAGCCGGAGCACCTCCTCGCCCACGAGCTCGAGCGCCCCGCGGATGCCGGCTCCCTCGAGGAAGCGGATCGCGCCGTCGAGCGCCGGTGGGTCGGCGGTCCGCTCGCCGAAGAGCGAGCGCTCCAGGTGAGCGAGCGCCGGATGCGCCACCTCGGCGTACCGCGGGCCGAGCTCGGTGAGCGAGCCGTCGGAGAGGCGGGCGAGCTCCTCCGAGGTGGCGGCGAGCCACTCGAACGCCGGACGCCCCGGCTCGTACGGAAGCGAGACGGTCACCTCCGACCTACCGGCGAGTGCCCGGAGCAGGGCCCACTCCGTTTCGGTCAGGTCCTCGAAGCCGTACGCGAAGACCGGCCGGCCGTCCCAGGCGTCGAGCTCCCCCGCGAGGCGTGCTGCGGCGGCGGCGCGAAGCCGGTGCCGGTCCCACAGCCCGAGCCGGTCGAGCTCGTCCCGATAGGACGCGTAGAGGCGGGCGAGCGGTCCCTCGAGCTCGTCCGGCTCGACGAGCCCGGACTCGACCTCGCCGATCGCGTCCCGGAGCGCCTCCGCAAACCCGGCCGAGCGGGCCGACTCGCCCAGGCCGTTGAGCGCAGTCTTGGCGACGGCGCTCCTCAGCGTCAGGGTCTGCTGGACGTCGGCAGCCACCGGGCGCGTCTCCGGGTCGCGCGCGGCGATGCGCTCGAAGACGCCGTCGAAGGTCGTGATCGAGCCGCCGAGCAGCGCGGACGAGCGGCGCAGCAGCTCACGCTCCGCCCAGTCGACGTCCGGGCGGTTCGGCACGATGAGGACGGGATCCCGGTCGAGCGCGGCCAGGTACCTGTCGAGCAGCAACTCGACCTTGCCCGCGTTCGCCGGCCCGGCGAGCAGCGTCAACCCCATCGGCCTATCGTAGACCTGGCCTCTGACGGCTCCTTTCGGCTGTGGAAAAGGCGGAGGGCGGGTCTCGCCGCCCTCCGATCGCTAGGCCGCCGCCGACTTCGGCCGCCGGCCCCGGCGGGCCGCCGGACGGCCCGGCATCTTGCCCGAGCAGTCGTCGCAGAGATCCGCCTGCTTCGCTCCGCGTCGGGCGTCGGAATACGTCAAGCGCAGCGTGGCGCCCTTCCCTTCCCCGACTTCCTTTCCGCAATTGTCACAGACGAGCACGGTTTTACGAGCCATGTCGAGGCCCTCCTTTTGCGTCCGGATTCGCTCAGCGTAGTACAGTGACGCGGCGAATTCTACGCCGCTGCGCGCGACTGGCGAATGCGCCACGACCGAAGCAGCGAGACGAGCGCACGTTCCTCTTGGTCGAGCTCGATATCGCGTGCGCCGACCACGCGCAAATGCCGCGGGCGAAAGTCGTCGATCGTGCGCCCGTCGAGATACTGCTCGACGACCGCAGGGCTGACGTAGGACGAGCGGGCAACCGCCGGCGTGTTTCCGAGCCGCTCGCCAACCGTCCGCATCACCGCCGCGACGACGCGCCTCCTCTCGGTCTCGGTCTCGGGAATCCCGCGCTCGGCAAACGCGATCGCCGCGATCAGCGTCCCGCCCCAGGTTCGGAAGTCCTTCGCGGTGAAGTCGTCTCCCATGTGCTCGCGTATGTACTCGTTCAGCCTGCGGCTGCTGAGGTTGCAGAGGCCGCCGTCCTCCAGCCGGTACCGGAAGAGCCGCCGGCCGCCCTCGAGCGAGAGCAGCGCCTTGATGTCCGCCGCGAGCTCGGCGTCGACGACGGCGGTGCGCACCCAGACCTTGTGCTTCCCCCGGTACCTGAAGGAAACGCGGCTCCCCCGGACGCTGACGTGGCCCTTGTTCAGCGTGGTGATCCCGAACGTCCGGTGCCGCTTCACGTAGCGCTCCGACCCGACGCGGAACCAGCCGAGATTGATCAGCCTGACCGCGAGCGCGCACGTCCATTCCGGCGTGAACTGCTCGCCCTCGAGATCCTTCGACATCGCCTTCCGGACGTCGGGAAGGTGCTCCGCGAAGCGCACGAGCTTGTCGTACTTGGCCTGCTCCTGCCGGGCGCGGTACTCCGGGTGGTACAGGTACTGGCGGCGGCCGGCGGCGTCGACCCCGGTCGCCTGCAGCTTCGCGTTCGGGCGCGGCGAGATCCAGACGTCCTTCCACGCCGGCGGGATCCGGAGCTCCTCGATCCGGCGGACCTTGTCCGGATCGGTAATCGGCTTCCCGCGCGAATCCTCGTAGCGGAATCGCCGCCGGGACCCGACCCGGTGCCACCCACCCCGCCTCGCCATCGTCTCCGTTCTCTCTCCAGCGCCCGCCGGTTTGAATCCCGCGTACCATCCCGCGCCGATGGACGTCGACACGATCGTCGTGCTCGAAGGGGACGAGACCGGCCAGGAACTGCTCGAGGAGGCGCTCCGGGTCCTCGCCCCGGACGTGATCGGGTTCGAGGTCGAGCTTCCCCGCTACGACCTGTCGCTGGAGTCGCGTCGGGAAACCGGGAACCAGGTCGTGCACGAGGCGGCCGCGGCGATCAAGGAGCACGGCCTCGGCCTGAAGGCGGCGACCATCACGCCCGAGGGCAAGGACGACGTGGGCTCGCCGAACCGGATCATCCGGGAGGAGATCGGCGGCAAGGTGATCGTCCGGACCGGCCGGCGGATCCCGGGCGTCGTCCCGCTGGGCGGCGTGCACGCGCCGATCTCCGTCGTCCGGATGGCCGTGGGCGACGCCTACGGCGCCAGGGAATGGCGCGAGGGCGAGGGCGAGGACGAGATTGCGTTCCGCACCGAGCGGATCGAGCGGCGGATCTGCCACTCCGTAGCCGAATTCGCGTTCCGGCTCGCCGAGCGGACAGGCGCGAAGGTCTTCGGCGGGCCGAAGTACACGGTCAGCCCGGTCTACGAGGGGATGCTGAAGGAGGAGATGGACGCCGCGGCGGGGCGCCACGCGGAGGTGCCCTACGACCCACAGCTGATCGACGCGACCTTCGCGCTGCTCGTCACCTCGAGCGGCGCGCCGCTCGTCATCCCCGCGCTCAACCGGGACGGC
>DASSUI010000042.1:0-2540 GCA_035707105.1 Gaiellaceae bacterium
GATGCATCTGTGTCCGCGACTATCCGGCTGATTAGTGGCCATGCGGCTCGCGGTCTCGAGCAAGCCGTCGTGTTGGTGCTCAGCGCTCGATCGTGAGCCGGCGGTGAGGGACGCGCTGGCGCTCGAGCTCCATCATGCGACGGAGGCGCCGGAGGCGCTCGACATCGGGCTCGCGGTCGCCGGCTTCGAGCATGCGCACGCAGTCGACGACCGAGGCGATCGCGGGGCGCGCCCCGCGGCCGAGGTTCTCGCGCGCGGCGCGGATCCGGAGGTCGTCGTAGCCGCGCGTCCCCCACGGGGTCGGCACGATCTGAAGCTCGCCTGCGCGGGTGCGCGTCGTAAGCGCGTCGGAGGCGGAGAGCCTATCGACCTCGACGGGCTTTCGGTCCGACCCTTTCGCGTCGAGCTCGTCGAGCGCCCGGGCGAGGCGGCGCAGGTTCTCCTCGCGCAGCGAGGGGACGATGTCGAGGCCGTCGGTGGTCTCGGCGCTGCCGTGGACGACACGGGCGAAGCCGCCGACGACGACGTAGCTGACGCGCTCTCGATCGAGGGCCTCGAAGAGCGCATAGGGGTCGAAGGCGTGTTGCCTACTCACGCCTCGCCGCCCAGCCGCTCGAGCAGCGCCTGCACCCGCTGCTGCGGCGCCTGCGGCAGGCTCGTATCCAGCTCCGCATCCAGGGCCGGCGTCTGCTCGCGCTCGCCGATCTCGATCCTGAGCGTGAACCCGCAGGCCTCGACCACCGCTTGCAGGTTTTCGAAGCTCGGCTCCTGGCCGCCGATCTCCCAGCGCGCGACCTGCGCCCGCTCGCGGCCGAGCCGTTCCGCCAGCTCGGTCTGCGTCAGCCCTGCCTTCAGCCGGGCCTCGCGAATGATCTGCGCCGCCGTCATCGCACCCGCAGTCTACCCTCCGTGTTGACTCAGAATCGCGTCACTGATAAGTTACTCTCCCATGGAGGCACCGCCGGAGCAGCTCTCGCTACCGCTGTTCGAGTCCGACCCTGACGGGGACACGCTGCCCGAGAGGCGTGAGGTGAAAGGCAGGCTGCAGCCGCCTCCCCGAGTCTCCCCTGATCGCACCGTGGCGGCGGTGCTCGAGGCGGACGCAACGGGCGAGACTGGCGTTTCTGTGGTCATGACCGCCACCGAGGTCGCTGAGAGGATCGGCTTCTCCCCGGACTGGGTGCTCGATCGGTTCGAAGCCGGCGACGTTCCCGGCTACCGCTTCGGCAGGAAGGGCGGCCCGGTGCGCTTCCGTTGGGCCGACTGGGAACTGTTCTTGCGACGTTGCCGCGTCGGTCCTAGCGTGGAGATCGTTCAGACCCACGGAGCGTGAGGAGGTCGGCGCATGCAGACAGGTCAGGTCTACAAACTCGAGAAGAGCTGGGCGTACCGTTACCGCGCGCCGAACGGAAGCAGACCTCAGCGGGCTGGCTTTGCCACCAAGGGCGAAGCGCGCGCAGCGCTCAACGAGGTCCTGCGTCGCCTTTCGCTCAGCCACTCGTATCGGCCTGATCCTCCCACGCTGTCGGCTCTCGTCGACGAGTACCTCGAGCAGCACATCGCCGAGGACATCACCATCGCGACGCTGCGGTATCGATTGCAGCACGCGGTCGACGCTTTCGGTTTGACCCGGATCGATCGGCTGAGCGTGCCCGCGATCGGCGCCTGGCGAAAGCAGCTCCCGGCTGGGTCAGCCCATTACATCCATCGCGCGCTGCGCCAGGTGCTCAGGTACGGCGTCCGCTGCAAGTACATCGAGGAGAACTCGGCTGCGGCTGTTCCGAACCCGGCGCCCAGGCGAGGCGAGATGAAGATCTTCTCTTGGATTGAGCTCGAGCTCGTCTCCGCAGAGCTTCGGCCGCCTCATCGGGCGATCCCGATCTTCGCCGCGGGCACGGGCCTGAGGCCAGAGGAGTGGATTGCGCTCGAGCGGCGAGATGTCGACCGGCAGCACCGCGTAGTCGGCGTCCAGCGCGTCTACGCGAACCGAAGGGTGAGCGAGTACCCGAAGACCGACCGGTCACGCCGGCGAGTGCCGCTCCGCAAGCGGGTTCTCGAGGCACTCGACGCGATGCCCTCGCGCCTCGACACGCCGCTCCTCTTCCCCGGCGCTCGCGGCGGCTACCTCGATCTGCACAACTTCCGCGAGCGGCACTGGAAGGCCGCGCTTCGAGCGGCCGGGGTCGAGTACCGCCGGCCCTACGACCTCAGGCATACCTACGCGACGTTCTCGATTGCCGCAGGCCTGTCGTTGTTCGCCCTCGCCCGACGGATGGGCACGTCGCTGGAGATGATCGACAAGACCTACGGCCATCTCGCTCCGGATGCTGACGAGTACGAGCTCGGCCTTCTCGACGCGTTCGACGCGCGGATTTCTCGAGCAGACGGACATCTTTCGGACACGGCCGACTGAGATCAGGTCGGCGGCGTAACAGAAAAGGGCCTCGATTGCAGGCCCTTTCGCGGATGCGCCCGGCATGATTCGAACATGCGACCTCTGCCTCCGCAGGGCAGCGCTCTATCCCCTGAGCTACGGGCGC
>DASSUI010000043.1:0-20939 GCA_035707105.1 Gaiellaceae bacterium
CGGCTCGTTGCGGTCGATCGCGAGCCGGAGATGCCTGATCGCGTCGTCTGTGCGGCCGGCGAGGCTCTCGCAGCACGCGAGGTTGTAGAGCGGCCCTGCGTACTCAGGATGAGCTTCGATCAACTCGCGTCCCCGATCGGCAGCCTCGGCGTATTCGCCTGACTCGTAGAGATGGTTGAGCGGCATCCAAATCTCGCCGCCCTGGGCCTCGAACGCCTTCCCCGGAGTTCCGCCGACCGCGACGATCGTCGTCCCCGGCTCCTCAGCGAACGCTGTCCGCTTGACGGCGGGGCGAGCGAAGACGAGTGTGCCCGCGGGTGCGTCCACCCGCTCGCCGTCGAGCTCGAACGTCGCGCGCCCGCGCTGGACGAGGTAGAGCTCCTCCTGCAGGTCATGCTCCTGTGACTCGTCGTGCTCGTTGATGAGCCGATCGCCCACCTGATGAGCCGTAAATGCATTGACGCCGAAGGACGTGATCCCGAAGTGGAACCGGATCGGCCGCGAGGGAACGCGGCCGTCATTGATCTCGTCGATCTCGTCGATCTGCGCCACCGCGTAACCGCTCATTCGACCCTCCTGTTTCGGATGTGGGAGAAGCAGGCGACCCAGCCTAACGAGCGCCGCCCCGCCAAGAATCGCTGCGCCAGAGGCGACCATCGGCGAGTTCTCGTTCGGTGACCCGACGCATAGGCCAACTAGCGGCTTCTTGCTCAAGCGCTGTCGGTGGCATGGCTGCCCAAGCCGTCAGCCACGGCGCGAAGGGTGGTGATCCGAGGCTGCCGTCCAGCCAGGCTGCCAGTTGGCCGACGAACGCTTCGACGGTTCGAGCAGGAAGCGCCGCAGCACCGGCAGCTCGAGCTCGGCATCGAGGGGCCGCCCGAGGATCTCCCGTGTGGATCAGCCGCAGGCGCGGCCGTGGCTCAGGCGAAATAGCCGGACGGGACTGCGCGTTGGAAATCAGCATGATCGCCCGAACGTGGCGCGGGTGGACTCGGCGCGAGGACTCGGACGCGTTCCTGGACTACATCGAGCGCACCGGCGGGCGCGCGGCTCGCGAGACGCCCGGGAACAGCGGCTTCTACATCCTGCGTCGCGAGGACGGCGACCGCATCGAGTTCGTGACGATCAGCCTGTGGGACTCGCTGGACGCGATCCGCGCATTTGCAGGGGACAACCTCGACGAGGCCGTGTTCTACGACGAGCACGATCGCTTTCTCGTCGATCGCGAACGCTTCGTCACGCACTACGAGATCGTAGGCCCGTAGGGCGCTCGACGGTGGCAACGACGTTCGCGTGGGCCAGCGTTCGGGAATGTCACCCGAACCGGGTGCGCGTAATGTGATGCCGCACATGAACCAGAACCCGCCGTGATGCCGGCCCTGGGGAGACACGGTACGAAGACCACGACCGTCGAGACCGCCGAGCGCGGCCGCTCGCCCTTGGGGGCTCACATCCGCTTCCTGATGGATGGGCCACGCGGCAACATGATCCACTCGACCGTGCCACCGGGCATGGTGGGCCGCGCCTGCCACTTCCGGACCATCGAGGAGTACTGGTATGTCCTCTCGGGCGAGGGGGAGATCTGGCGGCGGGCGCCGGATGACGGAGAGAGCGTCACCCGACTCATCCCCGGTGCGTGCATCGATATCCCGCTGGGCACGGCGTTCCAGTACCGCTGCGGCGGCGGCGTGCCCCTCGTCTTCATCTGCACTGCCATGCCGCCCTGGCCCGGCGACGGGGAGGCGATGATCATCGACGGGCCATGGACTCCCTGCGTGGACCCTGAGCCCGTCGGCTAACGCCTGCCCTGGGCCAGCGTTCGGGAATGTCCCCCGAGTTGGGAGCGGTGGTGCTAGACCGCCAGCTAGCCGCCAGCTCGTGCCACAAGCCAGACGGTGACGATGACGAGGGCGATCGTGGCGACCGCGGCGAGCGCGACCAGTGCCCACTGCGTCAACGTTCTCGGGCGGGGGTAGACAATGCCTTCATCGTTCGCCCACGGCGAGTCCAGCCTCCGTCGCGCACTGGTCGTGATCCTCGGCACAGACTCAGTGTAGGCGCGCCCGGGACGGAAGGAATGCCGCCTGGGCCAGCGTTGGGGAATGTCACCCGACGTACTTTGAGCCAGGCCCCGCGCGAGGGGGGATCTCGGGCGATCTCAAGTTGGCTCCATGGTTGGCGCCGTGAACGGCGACCACTCGTAGACGTTCACCGCGCATACCTCCCGGAAGCCCAGCCGCTCGTACATCGGTTGCCCCATCGGTGACGATCCGAGCACGCCGACGTCGAAGCCGAGCTCGAGTGTGCCTGCGAGCGCCCGCCGGCTGATCGCCGCGCCGATCCCGCGGCGGCGGGCGTCCGGTACGGTGCAGACGAAATAGAGGCCCGCCACGCCCGCCGCGAGGAACACTGAGGCGCACGCCACCGGGTCGCCGCCGGCTAGGCCGACGTAGTGCCGCCAAGGCACGTCGTCACCAAGACCGATGCGTGCATACATCTCGCGTACCCACGTCGCCTCCGAAGGTCCCTCACCGAAGCCGAGCGAGAGCACCTGCTCGTACGCGTCGAGACCGGTGTCGGTCACGACACGCGAGATCCGGACGTCCGCCGGCGCCTCGACGTCCGGGAGAGCCCGGATGTCCGCGGCCATGCCGGGCTCCGTGCCGCCCTCGAAGCCGCGCGCTTCGAGCCGGGTTCCGACGTCGGTTGGACGCATCGACGGTCCGACGTGCCACGAGCCCGCGACGCCGCTCGTGCGCATCAGATTCTGCGACTCGGTTATCGCGGCGTCTGCACGCTCGGGCTCGAGATCGGCTCGGATGACGCAGTTGTGGTAGGCGATCGGCGACCCGCCGATTACCCACGTGATCTCCGCGTCGTCGCGCTCGCGACCTCTTCCCGCGCGTCCAAGCGCGAGCAGGAATTCCGCTTCGTTGTCCTCGACCGCGCGTGCGACCCAGGCGGCGGACACGTCCGTCATGTCTCGCATGCTACGAGCCGCGACGACGAGGCCAGCGACGCCCGACACCGGCGGCCAGCGTGATCGGCGTGGAGAAGCCGTCGATGGCCGATCTTCTCGGATTCCTTCAGGTCGCCTATATCGCGAGCTTCGCTAGGCGAGCTCGTAGAGGACCTCCTCGACGGGCCGGCCGAAGTTCTCGTTGTGCTCGGTGTGTGAGTCCACGGCGACGAAGCCGCACTTCTCGAGCACGCGGATCGAGCCGACGTTGCTTCCTGCCACCCACGCGTGGAGGGGCCGCGGGAGATCCTCGACGAACTCGGCCAGGGCGCGCGTGGCCAGGCCGCGGCCCCAGAACTCCTTGCCGACCCAGTAGCCGAGCAGGCGCCGCCCGTCGTGCTCCCAGCAGCCGATGTTTCCGGCGACCTGCCCGTCGTGGACGATCGTCTTCTTGATCAGGGAGTCGTCCGCGAGGATGCGTTGCCAGTGGGCGTCGAAGGCCTCGCGGTCGCGCGCCGGGAAGAGCGCCATCTCCGTCGCTTCGGGCTCACGCTGGTGCTCGTAGAAGGCATCGAGGTCGCTCTCGACGACGTCACGGAGGACATGAGCCACGGCGCTTGAGGCTACCTCGTGGCGATGTGCCGTCGTTCCGCAACCTGACCGCGCGCCGCGTTCCTGTTCGACACGAGCGGAACGGTTAGAGGCGCGTGGCTATACGAGGAACGCTCCCAGACTCCTTTCTGCAATCCGCGCCGTGGCAGCGCCCGACGTGAACAGGGTCACCGCGCAGGCTGTAGCGGACCGCCCCGCACAGGCATCCGCCAGTGCGTACTCCCGCCTCCACACGTAGTCGGTACGAAAGACTGCGGTGGGCCAGTGTTCGCGAATGTCACTCGATCGGCTGCCGCTCCGCGGGACCCGAGGCCGGCAAGCCCGTTGCGGAGTGTGAAGCGAGTTCCTATGGTGCCGGGCACAATGCTCGGTCGCGGCGGCCATCCACTGACCCCACGGATCGCCGCCGTTACCACAGTGGCCGCATTCGTTGGCTTGGTCGTCACGGGTTCCTCCTTCCGGGGCCAGGCAGTTGTTCCTGACGTGGTGGGGATGAACGTGGTCTCGGCGTACGGGTCAGTTCGCGAGGCCGGCTTCGCCGTACAGATCAATCAGCCGGTTGACGTGACACCGAACTGGGTGGCGAACGTCAGCTGGCAATCCCGGACACCTGGAACTACGGGCAGGGAAGGCACACCCGTTGTCCTGAGCCTCGAACACGGGCCTCACGGACTCCTTCCGATGGGCGGAACCCGGCAGGTACCTCGGCTCATCGGAAAACGACTCTCTGATGCGGTTCACACACTTCAGACGCTCGGTTTGATGTGGTCTGCAGCTCCGCTGCCACCGCTTCCGGCCACCATGCGGCCCAGCCTCCTCGACAACTACCGGGTCACCGGCCAGAGACCGAAGTCCGGTGCACGATTCACGCAAACCGTCCACCGCTGGCTCGACAACGGCAGCCTCTACACGGAGACCTCGACGGTCGGGCTGGCCGCTGCACTGCGTCCAAACTAACTTGCGCCCTGCTGGGCAGCTCCTGGTGGGGTGGTTGGGTACAAGGGTGGAGCGGCGCCCTGGGCCAGCGTTCGGGAATGTCCCCCGAGCCGCCCTGTCCGCCACAGGGTTATCCGATGGTCATCACGAACGGCAGGCGCCCGACGCAGGCGGCCGTCAGCACGCCGGTCGCGCCGTCTCCACGAACACGGCCCCCGCGCAGATACTTCGACCCCTTGGGGACTCGCCAGGTGCCGTTGACGGGGATCGTGCAGGCGGTCGCACTCGTCGCATTGACCGCAGGGCTTTTCGCGAACGTGCCTGTGCTGTATCTGCTTCCACCGTTCGTGATCCTCGTTTCGGCCATCACGATCTGGGAGGCGTGGAAGGAGTCGCGGCGGGCAGACACAGCCGAAGACGTGGCCGCTCGCCCACCTGCCTTTTGGGTCCTCGCAGCGTTTGCGCAGGGTCTCGCAGCCGTCGCCGTCGGCTACCTAGTGTGGCGTTACTTCAGCTAGGAACGCGCAGCCCCGTCTTACGCCGAAGCCGCCCTCAGTAGGTGTTAGGGCCAAACGTCCGAATGGGCCAGCGTGCGGGAATGTCACCCGAGCTTTCCGTGAGGTAGGTCGAGCAGCCGTAGACTCAAGCGGCATGCCAACTCTCCATGGCGAAAGCCGCGAGTGGTCGCCTGAGGAGACCGCGGTCGTCGAAGCCGTTGAAGGCGTCCTGGCCATCTATCGGCGGTCACCGATCGCGTTGCTCACCAAGGAGCGAAGGAGAGGCCTTGCGATTCAGTGCGCGGTGGCGGCGATGCAAGCAATGGGTCGCGGCTTCCCACACGAGGAGACGTAGCTCGGCTGGGCCAGCGTGCGGGAATGTCACATGACAGTAAGCAGTCATCCGGCGAGCTTCCGCATTTCCTTGACTGTCCTGCGGTCTGGATCAATCAAGCCGACATCCGGGTGGCGTGGGAGCTTCGGGGTGTTGTCGGCAAGGAGAGCAAGTGCTCGTTTTGCCTGCGCCGCGGCGCCCGGTGTGTCTCCCTGCTTGGAGTAGAGACGGGCGCGTGCGACTGCGATTCTCCACGCCTCAACCTGGAAGAACGCCTGCGGCTCCGCGGCGTCAAGAAGGTCGGTGACCTCCTCAAGCGACGTGGGGGTCGGATCGTTCTTTAGGAGAATCTCGGCGAGCCGGAGTTCCGCACGGTGGTTGAAGCTTCGGCCCTGTTCCTGTTCGAGCGCGAGGCAGGCACGCAAGTGCTCGACTGCAGCCCGCGGGTTGCTGTCAAGGAAGGAGTCTGCGAGTGCGGAGTGAGCGCCCGCGACTTCAAGTACCTCGCCGGGAAAGTCGGCGATGACCCGTTCTAGGAGTGCCCGTCCGGCAGCTACCTCGCGCCGCTTGTTGGTGCCCGTCAGAGTCACTCCCTGAATGCGGAGGTACTGCGCACGATGGAACGCTGTCCGCGACCGAGCGAGCCTTGCCTCGAACGCCTCGCGTGCTGAATCGTCCCAAGTCTCTGACCGATACCAATCGTCCCTAGACACCGCTAGGAGCGTATGCACTCCTCTGGGCCAGCGTTCGCGAATGTCACCCGACCGGCGACTGCGGTTCGAAGCTCACTTGCGTCCCGTCTGCGGGCAGTTCGGATGGCCTAAGCTTTTCGGTTGCGTTGCGAATGACCTTTGCCCTGATCGCGGTTGCGCTTGTCGCCGGCTGTGGCTCGGGCGGTTCCAATGATCCGGCAGCCACGGGCTCCAAATCGAGCGAACCTGCGCCGCTCGACTGTGTGAGCAACCGCGGAACACCGTTCTCGTCTCTGCTGCCGAGTGATGAACAGGCCCTAAGCAGGATGCGAGGAGGCGTCGGAGTTCCCGAGAGCATTTCTGTCGGGGACGTCTCGATCTTGGTAACGCGAGGCGACCGATCGTTCTACCGCCTGAGCGAGCACTGCTATGGCTCAGGTCGCGCTTCCCCAACCAACCACGTGTTTGAACAGATCAGTTGTGTCCCTGCCTTTCCTTCCCGGAATAGGCCCGTCCTCGACGCCACGGTCTACGGCAGCACAGCCGGCCCTGATGAACGGCCCCAGCGGGAAACGATGACCGTCCACAGGAGCGAGGGCATCGCGGCGGACGGTGTCGCGAAGGTCGCGCTCGTCGACGCAGATGGGCAGGTTGTCGCGGAGACGCCGGTAGTCGACAATCTCTACGACTTCGGATCCGTCCCGCCTGGCAACGCCGTGAGGGTCGTCGCGTACGACGCGACTGGCGAAGTCGTCTTCTTCCAGCCGCCCCGCCCCTAGGTCCCTACGCATCGAGTGGAGGTAGGGCGAGAACGCCGTGGTGGGCCAGCGTGCGGGAATGTCACTTGAGGAACGGCTCAGTCCTTGACGCCGTACTTCAGCACGGCCCAAACCCGGAGCCCTTCAAGCGCGAGTACGCACAGGGCGAGCAGGCCAAGCAGCGCGGCGAGTACCCAGTACCAGATGCCCCCCCCGATCGGCCGACGCGACGGCAGTCCCCGCAAGTATCACGCCGGCAGTGAACCTCACAACTGACCCACCGAAGAACGAGATCACCCGCCCCCAGCCGAAGCCAACCTGGCGAAGTAGCCAGCCCAGGAGTAGACCACCGACGCCTACGCACAGCACGAGAAGAAGGGCTGTCCTCACCGGTCGACGTTATCGGCAGCGGCGCGAGAGTCCTGGACAGTCGTGCTCGACTGGGCCAGCGTTCGGGAATGTCCCCCGAGCGCTAGTCCGCGTCGCGGTCGCGTACGGCTAGGTGCGCCTCGGACTCGACCAATGCGCGCCGGAATAGTCCCGCCTGAATCCAGTTCCGGTCATCCGAACAAGTCCAGCCGATGTCGGTGATGGTGCTGCCGCCATCGTCCTCTGGCGGGAACGACACCTCGAAGATGAGCGCGAACGTGTCGATGCTGAAATCGTCGCCCCAGTCATCGGGGACGCTGTCGAGCCAGCTCCCGACGTAAGCGCTGATCATGCGCTCAATCTCCTCGCGGTGATTCATCGCGAAGCTCATCGGCCAGAGCACTACCGAGCTTGAGGCGAGGAGTCGGGCCCCTGGGCCAGTGTTCACGAATGTCCCCTGAGCGAGCCGCTTGTGGTCCGGGGGCTATTCGTCGCCGAGGGAGTAGTCGTACTCGTCGACATCGATCCTCGCGCTGAGACGGTCGAGCAGCTGGAGGTGGGCGCGCTCGAACCCAAAGCCGAGTGCGAGGGTCTTCGTTTCCGGGGCGTCAGGGTCGTTGAGATGCCGAACGATCTGCAAGACGTAGCCACCATCTCCGATGCGCGGAAGCAGATCCGTCAAGGCTGCCTCGATCGGCGCGATCCGCGATAAAACCTCGGCGACCTGTTCGTAGAGCGACAGCTCGCGCTGCTGCGAGGAAACGGCCCACATGTGTTGAATCGGCAGCGGACGTTCCGGGTCCTTGCTGCCCCGGACGAGAACCTCATCGGGAATGACGCCGACCCGCTTCTCGATCTCAGCCGCCGTCAGTTCCGAGCTGAAGGCGGCGAAATGGACGTACTGGGTTACGCGCACTTGTGGAGCCTACGTCGCCTGGGCCAGTGTTCGGGAATGTCCCCTGAACCTACGGTGGCTGACGCCCGGCAGCGAGCTGCGGCGTGTGTGCCCGGGCCTCCATCTCGGCAGCGATCTGCGTCTCATGGATTGAGCCGTTCAGGTCGCACGTGCACCACCATGACCAGAACATCCGCAGGTCACGACCGGGCCCTGCCCAGTCGGGGCTGTCGTATAAGCCGTCGTCCGGGTTGCCTGTCGAGTAGATGACGCCGACGTGTGCGACGTGTTCCTCGGCCACGCGAGAAACCTAAGCGAGCGGATGGTGGTTCGCCTGGGCGAGGGTGCGGGAATGTCCTCCGACGGTCGGTTGCTCACTCCCCACGGTCGCGCAACGACGACTCCGTCGGATAGAGAACGTATAGCCGCCTCCAGCGTGGCTCGATCTGGTCGAGTGCCAAAGCGATCTCTCCCTTCGATGCCCGACGCGACGCACGCTTCGGGAAGTCGATCTCGATGCGTTCGGGACTGGACTCGCGGCGCGCGCGGTACCTATCGACAAGAGCGCGCTCGATGCGCGCACGTGCGGCTCGGTTCCGGGCAATCGGTAGGACGAGCCGTCGAGGAGCCAGCGTAACGACGTTGCGGGGCACGGTTCACCCCGTTCTACCCCAAGCGGCGACGCGATCTCCGCATGGGCCAGCGTGCGGGAATGTCCCTCGACGCTTCTGACGCGTCCGCCGCCTAGAACGGCGCTCCGTCGTAGCTGCCGAACTCGCGCTGAGCCTCGGCAAGCACCTTGGCGTAGTCGGGGATTTCTGCGGTGCCCCTTCGCTCCAGCTCGCCGAGAAGAAGCACAAGGGCACGCCACTCCGCGCGATCAGTCGTGAGCGTCGCCTTTTCGCCTTCCTGATAGCGGCTTAGAAGCTCGTACAGCAGGATCGCTTCGTGCCACGAAAGCGAGATGTCGATCCGCTCCGGCGGCCACATGTCCGCATTGTGGCGTTCCGGCGATCGAAACGCCTGTTGCTGCGCCGAGAAGCGTCTCGGGCCAGGACGCGGGGGTGGGCCAGCGTCCGGGAATGTCACCTGACGGCTGGCCGGCCCGACCGGGACGGCAATCAGCGGTGGCGCTCGCAGAGAGCAGCGGCTTCCGGGACGCTGCGAGCGGCCTCGTCTGGTGAAACCTTGAGGCAGCGGTGGGCGACAGCGTTGCCCTCCTCATCGCGTCCGATCAACGCGATCGTCAGGCGGCCGGGCTGCTCGTGCTGCTCGGGCACGTCATACGCGTAGAAGCCGGCGTTGATCGGCGGAGAGACCCAGACGAAGGGAAGCTGTACGCGCTCGCCGTCCTGGTAGAGAAGTTCGACCTCCTGGACGGATTGCTCCGAAACGGTTCCCAAGAGCCAGTTGAAGCCATCGCCGTGCCTCGTTGCTAGTCCGCCGCCGCCGCCGAAGCCCGTCGGTTCCATCACGTCGGGCGTGACGCAGCTGCCTGCGAAGTGCAGCCGAAAGCAAAAGCCGCCCTCACGCGTCGGCACGACCCAGAGCGGCCGCGCTTCTCCGTCGATCTGAACACGCATGACCTCCCGTGCCGGGCCTTCGGTCGTGAACCTCGGCCCGCCGAACTTCGCACTTGCTTCCGCTGTGTGCTCTCGGAGGAACTCGAAGTCGAGCTGAATCCGCTCCGGTGCCGGCTCGGCCCTGAAGAAGTCGACCCAGTCGCGGTAGACCGCCAAGGCCGAGCCAACCGCGATCACAGCGATTGCCGCGGCGACTGGAATCAGGTACCACCGCCGAGGCACAGTGCGGGCCCGGCGACGGACGTCGAACCAGTCGGAGTCGTCGAGTTCGTTCCTGAGCGCGGCGAAGCGCTCGGCCAGCAGGTTCGGCTGCTCGATCATCGTTGCAGTCCCTCCACTGAGAGTTGTTCCATGAGCGCCGCTCGCGCTTGGCTCAGGGTCGCTGCGACAGTGCCCTCGCTGATGCCTGCGACCTCGGCAATCTCGGCATAGGAGAGATCAGCGAAGTACCGCAGGAATACGACGAGGCGCTTCCGAGGCGGGAGGCGCCGAAGCGCGTCTGCGAGTTCCTGGTCGCGTTCCGCCTCGATTAGGTGTGGATCTAGTAGCTCCGATGCGGTCTCGCGGCCACGCCTACGGCGGCGCCGTTCAAAGGCGACGCGGAGCGCGATCTTCCACACCCACGCCTGGAGCGAACCTTCGGCGCGGAAGTCCGCTCGCGAGCGCAGCGCTCGGGCAAACGCCTCTTGAACGACGTCACGAGCCTCCTCGTAGCTGCCCACAACCGGCGCGAGACCGTTCCGAAACGCGACGTAGCGCTCGCGATACAGCCGCTCCAGGGCTTCTGTCCCTGCGTCCACTACAGGTACAGAGTGACGGCAATGAGAGAATCTTTAGTGCGGTTCCGGGAAGCAGCGAAGCGCGGCTAGCCCGAACTGGTGTAGCTCGTAGCCCAGAACGTCCGCCTGGGCCAGCGTTCGGGAATTTCCCTCGACTACTCGCGCGAGCGCGAGTCCCCGACGCGAATCTGGGCCGTCTTCGTCGCCTGGCGCGCTCCTGTGCAGGTCGCCCGCACAACGCCTCGGTACGGCGTGACCTCGGGATGAGCGTAGACGAGCGAGAAGCGGCCTCCTCGATCTACACGTGTCTCCGAAGACGCCCAGGGCTCGGGTAGCTCGACAACGACCCGACGACAGGCTGTCCAGCCGCTTCCACTGACGGTCAAAACCCCGTCCGAGTCGCTTGACGCGCTCAACGACGGCCCATTGGTGTCGTCTCCATCGCCGCTGCAGCCCGTCAGAGCGGCTATTAGCAGCAAGCTTGCTAAGCGCCTCACGCTTCAACGGTACGCCTCTCGGAAGCCAAAAAGTCCTCGGATATCGCCGATCCCTCCTACGCGGCTACGACTCGCCGAGCAGGTGGTGGGGCCAGAACGCCGTGTGGGCCAGCGTTCGGGAATGTCCCTTGAGCGCGCGGCTAGACGAGGTGAGTAGTGGTACGGCCAAGACCTGGGCTGCGCGTTTGTAGGGAAACGTCCTCCGAGCGTGCGGTCAGCCGGAGATCAAGTCGCAGGGGAGGCGACAACACCGCAAAGTCGTCTAAATATTCTCGGATGTTCTTCCGTCGTACTAGTTGAGTGAAGAGAAAAGCAGATACGTCGTTGGCCGAGCTCGAGTGCGTTTATCGCGCTCAGTTCAAGGCCTTTCTGCAAACGGCCACCGCCTACCTGGGCGACGCCGATATGGCGAAGGACGCCGTTCAGGAGGGCGTCGCGAATGCGATCCGCAATCGTGGCGGTTACCGCGGCGAGGGAACCTTGGAGGCATGGGTATGGAAGATCGTGCTGAACGCGATCCGCAGTCACCATCGGGAGCGCGCGCACGGGCTCCTGCTGGCCGAAGGCGTGCCTGCCCTGGTGTCCGAGGCCGCGTCCCAGAAAGGGCATGAGCCGGACGCGGTTCGAGCGGCCGTGAGGAGGCTTCCGGAGCGGCAGCGGCTGGCGTTGTTCCTGCGGTTCTACGCGGACATGGACTACGCGACGATCGCCGAGCTGCTCGACGTGAGCGAGGGGACGGTTGGTGCGTCGCTGAACGCCGCGCGGAAGACCTTGCGCGGCCTGTTGGCGGAGGTTGTGGCGTGAGCGAGCGGGCGATGATGATGCAGCTGGTCGAGGCGGCCGATCCGCTGGAGCCCGACTGGCAGGACGCGTTGAGGCGAGCGGGTTACCTCGGCCGCCGATTCCCGCGCAGACGGGAACTGCTGCGGCCGCGCCGCGTGCTCGTGCTCGTCGCTGCGGCGCTGGTCCTCATCTACGCCGTTGCCGCTGTCGCGGCAGGTAGGCCGCGCGTCGGCCCGGCCCATTGGCTCTTCGACCGGTCGGACGAGACGTATCCCGTCCGGCAGATGCCTGAGCTCGGCGGGTGGGTCCTCCGGAAGCGGTCGGGAGTGGAGTTCGTCCAATCGAAGAAGGAGCTCACATGCATAGCGGAGCTTCGCCCAATCGACCTCGGCCCACGCTCCGACGTATGCATCGACCGCGTCCCCGCGATCACAGCCATCCCGGTGCTCCGCGGGTCGGTCGCCGGCCATCGGTTCGAGATTTCGACCTGGTTCAGCGATCCCGACCTGACCCTCGGCTTCGACGCCGGCGAGCCTGCGGATCCGTACTACGGCACGAACGTCCCGGCCCCCGGCGACGGTTGGGGCGCGGTCGGGATCCGTGGTCTGCGAGAACCAGTGGACGGTGAGATCCTCCACTGGGTCAGCATCACCGCCACCTACACGGGCGAGGGGCCGATCACGAAGGATGGCGTCGGACGCGGGCCGAAATGGTTGTTCGGAGCGGCGAACCCGAAGGTGGCTCGGGTCGACCTTGAGAATACGAACGACGGCACCGTGGTCACCGTGCCGACTATCGCGCCTCCCAAAGGGCTGCCGGTGCGGGTGCGGTTCTGGGTCGCAGCATTGCGGCTCGACCAGCTCGTGCACACCGTCGTGCCGCGTGACAAGGACGGCGACGCACTTGAGCACTGGCGCCTTCCGACGGCCGTGTAACCGACCGGCTGGGCGACACCACGATCTCTGTGGACGGTGGCATGGTCCACAGGCTGGGCGAGCATCCTTGTCACTCGACGCCAGTTTGGCGCCCAGACTGGCGCCCAGGGCCGTTGACACGAAAGCCCCGCAGGACGCGGGGCCTTCGGTGCCTACGAACGAATCGTTAGCGCGTCGACGCCGTCTTGCGGCGGCGCTGGGTCTGGCTGCGACTGCGCCGGTTCGGGCTGCTCGCCTTCCGGGATCGCCCGTCGCTCGTCGAGCGGCTCGGCTCTGCCACGCCGGTGACCTCTTTCACGCGGCCGATCAGATCGGCGTCCGGCAGCTCCGTTGCGCGGTCCTTGGCCCGGCTCATCAGCCCTCTCGTCCTGCGTGCCACCTTCGAGCCGCTGGTCGCCAAGGCGTATGCAGTCGCCCCGGCTACCGGCAGGATCAGCCACCTCGCGCCGTGGCTCGCCTTTCGCGCGCCTTTGCCCTGCGCCGAGTCCACGACGTCGGCGAATCGTTCCGCGACGTCGATCAGTCCCTCCGAGAACTTGTTCACATCTGCCATCTCTCTCACTTCCTCCCTGTTTCGAAAATCCGCAGTTTGCGTACGCCTTCCCGGCGGTCCGGACGGCGAAACGTCAACGGTGGAGGGCGAGCTCCTCGTCCGCCTGGTCGATCACGAGCGGGTCGTGCGTGGCGCAGACGATCGTCGTGCCGCGCTCCTCGACCAGCCGTGAGAGGAGTGCGCCGACCTCCTGGGCGTTCGCCGCATCGAGGCGGGCGGTCGGCTCGTCGGCGAGCAGCAGCTCGGGCCCGGGCGCGACCGCCCGGGCGATAGCGACGCGCTGCCGCTCGCCGAGCGAGAGGCGGGCGACGCGCTGGCCGGCGAGCTCGGACAGCCCGACCGCAGCGAGCGCACCGTCGGCGTCCCCGTCCGCGCCGCGCACGCCCAACGCGAGCTCGATGTTCTCCCGCGCGGACAGGAACGGTACGAGGCGCGCGTCCTGGGCGATCACGCCGATCCGCGTCCTGCGCAGCTCGGCCCGGGCCGCGCGGTCGAGGCCCGACACGACCTCGCCGAGCACGACGACCTCGCCCTCCGTCGGAAGCTCCAGGCCCGCGAGAAGCGCGAGCAGCGTGCTCTTCCCCGAGCCAGACGGCCCGGTGACCGCCGTGAAACGCCCCTCCCCCAGCTGCGCGGAGAACCCGGCGAAGACCTCGGCGGTTCGTCTTCCGGCACCGAAGACCTTCGTCACCCCGCGCAGCTCGGCGACGGATCCGCGCGCCGGCGGCCGCTCGGGACGAGCGCCGTCGGTCGGAAGCTCGGCGACCGTCTCGTCGCCCGCGAGGACGATCTCGCTGCCGACGAGCCTGGCGCGGGCACGGGTGACGATCCGGCCGCGGTGGAGGAACTCCTCCGGCAGGCGGATCCAGCCGCCGCGGCCGACCACGATCGACTCGCTCTCGTGCCCGTCCCGGCCGGTCTCGGCGCTCACCCGGCCGTCTCGGACGTGGACGATCCGGTCTGCGATCGCCACCGAGGCCGGGTCGTGGCTGACGACGATCGCGCTCGCCGACTCCTCCCGGACGACCTGCTGGATCAGGCGGTACACCTGCGCGGCGTTCTCGGAGTCGAGCTCGGCGGTGGGCTCGTCGGCGAGCAGGAGCCGCGGGTGCCTGCTGACCGCGGCGGCCACAGCGACCCGCTGCTGCTCGCCGCCGGAGAGCTCGAACGGGTGCGCCTCGGCCCGGTCCATCAAGCCGACGAACTCGAGCAGGGCGTCGGCGCGCTCGAGCCGCCGCTCGCGCGGGACGCCGGCGAGGCCGAGCGGAAGCGCGATCAGTTCGCGCGCCGTCAGCTCGGGAGCGAGCGCGGAGCCGTAGTGCTGGTCGGCGAAGCCGAGGAAGCGGCCGCGGAACTCGTCGAGCCGTGCCCGTCCGAGCCGCCGGAGATCGACGCCGAGGACGTCGACCTTCCCCGCCGACGGCCGGTCGAAGCCGGCGAGGACGCGGAGCATCGTGCTCTTGCCCGAGCCGCTCGGCCCGAACACGACCACGATCTCCCCCTCGTTCACGGCGAACGTCAGGCCCTGGAGCGCCGCCGCGCCGCCCTCCTCCGTCGGGTAGACGCGGAAGACATGGTCGAGCTCGACGACCGGCGTCACCGGACCTCTCCCTTTGCGGGGACGGCGCCGGTGAAGGCGCGCCGTGTCGCCGCGCCGAGGGCGACCGCCAGGGCGACGGCGAAGCAGGCGAGTCCGATCGTGACCTGGAGCCAGGACACGTGCAGCTGCAGCGGCGGCATCGGCTCGGCGCGGCCGGCGCCAACCGCGACGAGCTCCGTGATGACCGCCGTGAGCACCGCGCCCGTCACAAGGCCGCCGAGGACGCCGAAGACGGCGAGGCTGCCGATCCGCAGCATGAGCTGGCGGCGGAGGGACACGGGTGCCATCCCCTGCGCCTCGAGATCGAGGTAGTCGCCGAGCTCGTCCCGCAGCTCGACGGAGACGACGAGGAGGACGGCGAGGACGGCGAGGACGAGCGCGAGGACGCTCCCCGCGGCCAGCACCGCGACGGTCCCGCGGGCCAGCGGGTCGTCGCGAAGTTCGGCCTCGACGGCCCGCCGCGAGGTGACGGCGACGGAGACGCCCCTGGCCGCCCGCTCGAGTCCCTCCGCGAGCCCCGGCGGACCGCTAATCCAGGCCTCGTCCGCGACCGCGGCGCCGGGAGCCGCGCTCGCGACGGCCGTCTCGAGCGCGCCCGCGTCCGCGACGACGAACGGACAGCGAAGGGTCGGGAAGAGTGAGGCCCGCGCGACGATCTTGGCGTTTACGCGGGCCGGTCCTATCGAGAGCGGGAGGACACCGCCTTCGCCGGCGCGGTCGGCGACCTCGTCGCAGGCCACGACCGCGATCGGCCTGCCGTCCGACGCCTGGCGAGGGCGCAGCCGGAAGCCTCGTTCCTGTGTGAGGAGATACCGCACACGTAGCGTCTCCCGCGAAGGCGAGGCGGCCCGCGAGGACTCGGTCGCGAGGACCCACTGCCGGTAGTCCGCCGCCACCGGCCGACGCCCCGCGGTGGTGGAGACGCTCGGCCGGCCGAACGAGATCGTCCCGACGCTGAAGACGGCCGGGACACCGCCCTCCCCCGCTGCATGGGCGGAGGAGACCGACGCCGCCGACGGCATCTCGAGCGTGAGGCCCAGAAGGGTTCCGCGGCCCGCCGAGTCGGGGAGCTCCGCTCGGAGGACGCTACGGCCCTCGCGCGCCTCGCCGAGCTCGAGTACCGCGTACGTGCCGCCCTCGGTGCGGACGTTGGCCGACACGACCACCGTATCCCCACGCACGGTGACCGGCAGGACGAGCGCCTCGGCGCCCGGCGGCAGGCGCGGGCCGACCGGCGAGAGCGGCTCCGCCGGCGCGATCCGGCGCCCGAGCTCGCTCGGCGAGGCGTCGGCGAAGTCGTCCCTCCACCGGAGCCGTCCCACGGCGTCGGCGGGGATTCCGAGGACCGCGACCGTCTCGCTGAGATCCAGCGACGGCGCCTCCACTCCGCGACGGATCACCGGGACGCCGTCCCGCGACGCATACGCGGCGCCGACCGACAGCTCGCTCCCGACGCCTCCGGTCGCTGCCTTCCGGACGGTGTAGTCGAGCGGGACGGCGTACGACGCTTCGGCCTCCTCCCCTTCGACGAGCGTCGACCGGTAGGTCGCCGCGAAGACCGCGAGCCCGACGCTGACCACGAGGAACCCGACCGTCACGAGCTGGGTGCCCGGATTCCGCGCGGCAGAGAGAAGGGCGAGCCGGAGCGACGGGCGCGCGCGCGGCGCCAGCCGCTCGGCGAGGCGGAACACCGGTCCGGTCAGGCGTCCGACGAGGATGGCGCCGGCCACGATCACGAAACCGGGAACGAGCAGCAGCACGGCGCCGGTTCCCCGGTCCCGCGCGAGCGTCTCGGCGTCCGTCTCCCCGACGGCGAGGGCGATGCCGACCGCCAGGAGCGCGAAGACCGCGGCGGCGTCAACGAGCGCGACGCCGCGGCCGCGGACGGACACCGGCTGGGCCCGCATCGTCAGGAAGAGGAGCAGCACGGCGACGGCCGCGAGGCCGCCGGCGACCGCAAGCCCCGTCGCCGAGAGCACGGTTCGCTCGAGCAGCGCCCCGAGCGGCGTGTCCGTCGCGGAGGCCAGGGCGGCCGTCGCGAGCACGCCGGCCGCCCAGCCCAGGACGGTGGCCGGCACGACGATCGCCGCGGCCTCGGCGGCCGCGAGCAGGTCGGTCTGCCAGCGCCTGGCGCCGAACCGCCGCAGGCGTCGCGACGCCGAGAGCGCCCCCGACCGCAGGCTGGCCGCCGCGACGATCGCGAACACGAGGAAGAGCACGGCGCACTCACCGCCGACGAGCAGCAGCCTCCTGTAGGCGACATGCGCGTCGAGCGCCACCTCGTCCAGCAGGTCGACCGGCCCGGTCAGCCCGAACCCGACGGACGCCGCCTGCAGGCGGGTCCGCGCGAGCGTCAGCTCTCGCTCGAGGTCGGCGAGCGTCCACGCCGTCGGCCGGGCCGACCGGAGCGGCGCGGACCACGTGTAGCTCCGGAAGGCCGAGGCGAATGCCGGCAGCCGGTCCGCGCCCGCAACCCCCTCGGCGACCATCGGCCGAACACGGCCGCTGAGCGTCCCCAGCAGGCGTCGCTCGGTCGCCCGGCTGCGTGGCGCGACGACGCCGACGACGGGGAACCCCGGGACGTCGGCCGGTGGGCGACCGGCAACGGCGACCGTCTCGCAGCGACCGGGCTCGCACGGGCGCGGGAGCCGTCCGCTCCTGAGCACGAACCACCCGCCGAGCCCGTCGGCGGCGGACAGGCGGACGTTCCGTCCGCCGAGGCGGGTGTCGCGGTAGACGAGCGTCCGCGCGTCCGGCTGCAGACCGGCGGAGTCGAACGTGTCCCGCGCACGCCGGTCGAGCTCGCCGAGTCGCTCCGACGGTGAGGCGGCGAGGCCGATCCACGAGATCTCCACGTCGCGGGATCCCGGCGGCAACTCGTCGATCGCGTCCGCGACGGCGCGGTTCTCGACGACCGCGCCCGCTGCGAAGGCGACGGCGAGCGCGCACGACGCCAGCGCAGCGCCGAGGCCCGCGATCCACACCGCCCTCCGCGCTGCCGCCACCCGTCGGGCTGCGAGTCGAACGGGAAACCATGCGCGCCGCCCGAGCGAGCGCTGCTCGGGAGCAGGTTCGTGCCTAGCCATCCTGCAGGCCATTTCACCGGAAAGCGCGGCTCCCGCCGCGGCCGAACACGCGCGTCCGCGTGCTCGGCGCGGCGGTCGAGCGGCTCCGCCCGCCCGGTTCGTCGTAGAGTCGCACGGATGCTCCTGAAGCTCATCCTCGCCGCCGTCGTCGTGCTGTTCCTGATCCTCTGGGTCCGGGCCGTGTTCGATCTCTTCGGGCGGCGGCCGGACCTGTCAGGCGCCGGCAAGGCTGCATGGGCGATCGGCATGCTGCTCGCGCCGTTCGTCGGGCTGCTGATCTACACGATGCTGCGGCCGGCCGACTCGCAGATCGCCCAGCGAGCGCGCTAGCCCGCTACGGCAGGAGCTGGACCGTGACCTGGATCACCCGGCCGTGGCCGAACACGAAGTCCGTGACCCGCGTCCGCGGCGCCCCCGTCCCCAGCCGGCAGCGGCGGAAGGCCCCGGCCTGTCCACAGGTGGCCTGCGGATACGCCGCCCGCACCTCCGACTCGCTCGAGTCGACGCCGAGCCCGTTCGCGAGCCGCTCGGTGCTGCGCGTCGTCGTCACCTCGACGACCCGGCGGCCGCGGAAGCCGACCCACACCCTCGCGTAGTACCAGCGGGTGCGGCTCTTCCCGACCGGACGGCCGAGCTTCGCGTAGACCTGCGTCGGGGTCATGCCGAGCGTGATGCCCGACATGCCGCGGGCCGGCTTGATCGTGGCTTGGGCGGCGGCCGCGAGGGTCAGGGCGGCCAGCGCCGTTACGGCGAGGCAGCGCATGTCGTGCTGATCGGCGCGACCCGCGCCGAAGCACATCCCTCAGTCGAGAAGCTCGGCCCCCGAGCCCGGATGCACGGCCTCCCAGACGCGGAGGTAGAGCGCGACCTCCATGCGGGCCTGGTCGGTGTCGTAGGCCCTCGGAACCTCGACTGCGACGGCGATGCCCTCGGCGTGCGCCTCCACCTGACCGACGTCGGCGATGCAGTCGGCACGCCGAAGAAACGTCACGAACTCGTCCGCAAGACCCGGGTCACTGAGCCGCACGTGCATCCCCTCACTGTTCTAGACGTTCGCGCCTCCGACAAGTCCGGACCTTTCCGGTCCGACCACATGGCTAGGCTCCACGTGTGGCGCTGCTGACGTCGCAAGTGGAACGCGACTCCGAGGCCTTCGTGCAGCGCCGCGAGCGGATGGAGGCACTTGTCGCCGAGCTGCGCGAGCGGACGCAACGGGTGGCGCAGGGCGGCGGCGAGAGGGCCGTCGAGCGGCACCGGTCGCGGGGGAAGATGACCGCGCGGGAGCGGGTCGACCGGCTCGTCGACCCCGGAACCGCGTTCCTCGAACTCAGCGCCCTCGCCGCCTGGGACCTCTACGACGGACAGGCGCCGTCGGCCGGGATCGTGACGGGGATCGGCGTCGTCGAGGGCCAGGAATGCGTGATCGTCGCGAACGACGCGACCGTGAAGGGCGGCACGTACTTCCCAATGACGGTCAAGAAGCACCTGCGGGCCCAGGAGATCGCGGACCAGAACGAGCTGCCGTGCATCTACCTCGTCGACTCGGGGGGAGCCTTCCTCCCGCTCCAGGACGAGGTGTTCCCGGACCGGGACCACTTCGGGCGGATCTTCTTCAACCAGGCGCGGATGTCGTCGAAGGGCATCCCCCAGATCGCCGCGGTCATGGGGTCGTGTACGGCCGGCGGCGCCTATGTGCCGGCGATGAGCGACGAGACGGTCATCGTCCGCGGCACGGGGACGATCTTCATCGGCGGGCCGCCGCTCGTGAAGGCGGCGACCGGCCAGGAGGTCACAGCCGAGGAGCTCGGCGGTGCCGACGTGCACACGCGGAGGTCCGGCGTGGCCGACCACTACGCGACGAGCGACGAGCACGCGCTGGCCATCGTCCGCTCCGTCGTCCGGCACCTGCACCGACGGAAGGAGATCCCCTGGGACGTCGCGCCGCCCGAGGAGCCCGTCGCGGATCCGTCCGAGCTCTACGGGCTCATCCCGGAGGACTACCGCCAGCAGGTCGATCCGCGCGAGCTGATCGCCCGCATCGTCGACGGCAGCCGGTTCCACGAGTTCAAGGAGAACTACGGCGAGACCCTCGTGTGCGGCTTCGCCCGCATCGAGGGGTTCCCGGTCGGGATCCTCGCGAACAACGGCGTCCTCTTCGCGGAGTCGTCCCAGAAGGGCGCGCACTTCATCGAGCTCGCCGCGGAGCGGCGGATCCCGCTCGTCTACATGCAGAACATCACCGGGTTCATGGTCGGCACGGAGTACGAGACCGGCGGCATCGCGCGCGACGGCGCGAAGCTCGTGATGGCGACGGCCTGCGCGGAGGTGCCCAAGTTCACGGTGGTCACCGGCGGGTCGTTCGGCGCCGGCAACTACGCGATGTGCGGCCGCGCGTACGGTCCGCGGCAGCTCTGGATGTGGCCCAACGCCCGCATCTCGGTCATGGGAGGCGAGCAGGCGGCCATGGTCCTCACGATGGTCGGCGACGCGGACCCGGACGAGATCCGCGCGAAGTACGAGGCCGAGGGCAACCCGTACCACTCCACCGCACGGCTCTGGGACGACGGGATCATCGACCCGCTCGACACGCGGCGCGTGCTGGCGCTCGGGATCTCGGCGGCGCTGAACGCGCCGATCCCCGAGAGCCGGTATGGCATCTTTCGGATGTAGTGGGATATACGTTCGTCGATGTCGACTCGCTCGAGGGCGAAGGCCCCGGGGGGATGGTTCGGAAGACGCGCAGGGCGACGGGTGCCCGCGCGTTCGGCTTCAACTACTTCACGATCCCTCCGGGGGTCGTGGGACGCGAGCACGCGCACGCCGAGGAAAACCAGGAGGAGGTCTACTTCGTCGTCAGAGGCGGCGGGACGATGCGCATCGACGGCGACGAGATCGAGCTCCGGCCCGGGCGGTTCGTGCGCGTCGATCCGGAGTCCACGCGGGTCCCGATCGCCGGCGACGAGGGCCTGGAGCTCGTGACGTTCGGCGCGCCGCTCGAAGGCGGCTACACGCCCCCCGACTGGGGTTAGCCTCCCCACATGCACATCATCGAACTGACCGAGGAGGAGCTG
>DASSUI010000044.1:0-19474 GCA_035707105.1 Gaiellaceae bacterium
GGTCGCCGAAAGTCGCGAGACTTTCGGCGAGGAAGCGCGGCGCGAGGCGCGAAGCGCTAGAGCGAGTCGTCCGGCCCGAGCCGCGCCGAGAGGGCACTCATGACCTTCTCCTCGATCGTCGGCGAGCGGTCGAGGAGCGTCCGGAAGCTCCGGTCGGTGATGACGAGCGCGCGGATCGGCGAGTCCGCGATCACGGTCGCCGTCCGCGGCTGCTGCCGCACGAGCGCGATCTCGCCGAAGAAGTCGCCCGCGCCAAGCCGGTTGACCTCCTGGTCGCCCTTCCGAACGGTCGCGTCCCCTTCGATGATGACCATGAACTCGCGCCCGGGTTGTCCCTCGACGGTGAGCTCCTTGCCTTCGGAGAGATCGATCTCGTCGGCGATGGACGCCACCTCGTCGAGCTCCTTTCGGCCGAGCTCCGAGAAGAGCGGGACGCGCTTGATCAGCTCGACCTTCGCGTTCGTGCGGATACGCATGATGCGAGTCTAAAACCGAACGGGAAGTCGGGTACGTAGAGGGGAACATGACCCACCGCATCCGACTCCTCGTGCTCGCCGCCGGAACGGCTCTGGCGGCGCTCGCATCGCCCACGGTTGCGCTCGCCCAGACCCGCCTGATCGCGACGGTCGCCGATCCCATGTCGATCTCGCTCAGGACGGAGGCGGGCGCCGCCGTCACGGACCTCCCCGCCGGGACGTACACGGTCGAGGTTCGAGACCAGTCCGTAAACCACAACTTCCACCTCAGCGGTCCCGGCGTCGACCAGCGAACCGACGTCGAGACGACGGGCACCGTGACGTGGACCGTCACGCTCCAGGATCGCGCCCGCTACACGTTCGTGTGCGATCCGCACAGCACGTTCATGCGCGGCTCGTTCACGACCGGCGGGGGACCTCCACCGCCTCCGCCTGCGGCGAGACCGCCGACGCTCGTCGCGACGGTCGGGCCGAGCGCGACGATCTCGCTCCGCACGAGCCGCGGTGCCAGGGTGACGCGGCTGAAGGCCGGGCGCTACAGGATCGTCGTCCGCGACCGGTCGGCGATGCACGACTTCCACCTCACAGGCCCGGGGGTGAACAAGAAGACCGGGGTCCGGTTCCGCGGGACGGTGACGTGGACCGTGACCTTCCGGAAGGGCGGGACCTACCGGTTCGTCTGCGACCCGCACAGACGACACATGCGAGGGAGCTTCAGGACGACGTAGGAGGTCCTACCGTGACCGTCGGGCCGGCGCCACGAGGCCAGCGTTCTCCCCACCGGCTGCGTGGATGTCGGCCTGGCGGTCGAGCTCGGTGGCGCCCGGCTCTCCGTGCGGAGTCAGTCGCGGTCGACAAAGGAGAAGCGGCCGAAGCGGGCCTTCTCCTTCCCCTCACGACCCCGACGTGCGAACAACCTCATCGTCGCGCCGACCCCGCCTGCGAGCAGGAAGCCGAGCCCCGCGGCGCCGGCCGCGGCCGCCGGCAGGTGGGCGCGCAGCTTCGAGCCGACGTCCGTTGCCTCCTTCACCTCGGCGCGGAGCACGTCCACGGCGTCCGCAAGGCGCTCGCGCTCAGTCTCGAGCTCGTGCCGGACCTGCTCCGGCGTGCGTGAGTTACCCGCTGCTGCCATTGCCCTTCAGCGCCTGGGTGGTCAGCTTCGCCTCGTCGATCGCCTGCTGCGGCACGGGCGGCGTCCCGCGCCCGACGCTGCGGATCCCGAGCCACGCCAGGATCCCGGCCACGGCGAGCAGGACGAGCGTGACGATGAGGAGGGAGAGCCACACGGGCAGGAAGGTCGCGAGCGCGGCCGTGATCGTCGCGAAAAGGAAGCCGATCGCATAGAAGCCGAGCGCCGCTGCGCCGACGAGCAGGCCGACGCCGACTCCGATCGCCGCGACCTTCCGCTTGAGCTCCAGCGATGCAAGCTCGAGCTCGAGGCGCGCGATCGTGCTCGCGTGCTCTGCCACCTCCTTCGCGGCCGAGCCGAGCGTCGCCTGCGACTCAGCCTCGCGGGTGGGCATGGCCCCTCCAGTCGATCACCTTCGCGAGCACGACGCCGGCGACGAGCGCGGCGCCGATCACGAGGAAGGGGCTCGGGCCGCCGCCTTTCTTCGCCTTCGGGCGGGCCCCGAGCTGAGGCGCCGACGGCGCCGTTGGCGCGTCGCTGCCGGACGGCAGGTTCGTCGGTGCTTCGCCCTTTGCGCGGGCGATGATCAGGCTCGGCTTGAGCCTGCGGAGGAAGACGGCATCCTCCGCGAGCGGCTCGGCGAGCATGGCTGCGACTCCTCCTCCCGCCGCGGCCCGGTCGGCGAGCTGCCGGAGCCGGTCGGCGGCGCGGTCGATGACCTGGTCGGCCTTCGTCGTCACTTCTTCACCGGAGGCTGTTCACCGGTCACGATGCGGTACACGCGAGACGCGGCGAACCGCGCGCCGAGCGCGGCCAGGGCGCCGAAGACGCCGTAGATCAGGGTCCAGGTGAGCTTGCGCAGCATCGTCGGAGGAAACTTACCGCGCAGGCGCATGCGGAAACCTTGGCCGCGGCCGGAACTATGCTCGTTCCATGCAGTCCGACGCCCGACCGTTCGGTAAGGCCGAGCGTCAGCGGCTGATCGGGAGTCTCGTCTCGCGTCGGCGGATCGGGACGCAGCACGACCTCCTCGCCGCGTTGGCGGCCGAAGGGTGCCGCGCCACGCAGGCGACGGTCTCGCGCGACATCCGCGAGCTGGGGCTCGAAAAGTCCCGGGACCAGCTGGGTCGGCCCCGGTACGTCCTGCCGCAGGACGGCCGCCGTGCCGAGCCCCGCGAGGCCCTCGCCGCCGTCCTGTCGACGTTCGGGCTCAATGCCGTCGCGGCGGAGAACCTCGTCGTCGTGCACTCGGAGCTCGGGTCCGCGCCGGCGATCGCCCGTGCGCTCGACCGCATCGAGCATCCGCTCATCGTCGGCACGCTCGCGGGAGACGACACGTGCCTCGTGGTGACGGCGGACGCGGGCGGCGCGGCGACGCTCGCGGAAGAGCTGGAGCAGGTCATTGGGTGAGGTCGGAGCCGTCGCCCGCCGGAGCCGGCGGATCAGCGAGCGCGACATCGAGCTCTTCACCGAGCTGACCGGCGACCGCAACCCGTTGCACTACGACGCCGACGCGGCGGCGCGGTCGCGGTTCGGCGGCCTGATCGTCCAGGGCGGCGTCACCTCCGGCTTGCTGAACGCCGTCGTCGCCGAGGATCTCCCCGGCCCGGGCAGCGTCTTCCTGCACGTGGACTGGAGCTTCAAGGCGCCGGTCAGGCCGGGTGACGAGATCACGGCCGAGGTCGAGCTGCTCGAGACGCGGGACGACAAGCCCCTCACCCGGCTGCGGACCACGATCGTCAATCAGGAGGGCACCGTCGTGCTCGACGGGACCGCACTCGTGTGGACCGAGCCGCTCTGAGGGCGCTCGGGCGGCTGGCCGCGGCCCTCGTCCTGTCGATGACGACGTGGTTCTCGGCGACCTCGGTCGTGCCGCAGCTGCGGGACGAGTGGGATCTCGGGAACACCGCGGCCGCCTGGCTCACGATCGCGGTTCAGGTCGGCTTCGTCGTCGGCGCGCTCGGCGGCAGCGCGTTGAGCGTCGCCGACGTCTTCTCTCCGCGCGCGGTGATCCTGGCGGGGTCGCTCGGCGCGGCGCTCGCGAACCTCGTGCTCGTGGCGGCGGATGGGCCGGCGCTCGGGATCGCCGCGCGGCTCGCGACCGGGTTCTGTCTCGCCGGCGTCTACCCGCCGGCGCTGAAGCTCGCGTCGACATGGTTCCGCCGGGGGAGAGGCACGGCGCTCGGGATCGTCGTCGGGGCGCTGACGCTCGGCTCGGCCGCGCCGCATCTCGTCAACGGCCTCGGCGGGCTCGACTGGCACCTCGTGGTCTGGGTGACATCGGCGCTGACCGCGGCCGGCGGGCTGCTCGTGTACCTGGCGGTCCCGGAGGGGCCGTACACGTTCCCGTCGGCGCGGTTCGACCCGCGGCAGGCGGGCCAGGTCCTACGGAACCGCGGCGTGCGGCTCGCGTCGCTCGGCTACTTCGGGCACATGTGGGAGCTGTACGCGATGTGGGCGTGGTTCCTCGTCTTCTTCGCGGCGGTCGCGGACGACGGGCGGGCGGCCGCATACGCGACCTTTGCCGTGATCGGGGCCGGCGCCGCCGGGTGCTGGTTCGGTGGCGTCCTCGGGGACCGATGGGGGCGGCCGGAGACGACCGCCGCGATGATGGCGATCTCCGCATCCTGCGCGGCGCTGATCGGCGTGGCGGGAGACGGCCGGGAGGCGGTCGTCGTGGGCCTCGGGCTCGTGTGGGGCTTCACCGTCGTGGCCGACTCGGCCCAGTTCTCGACGCTCGTGACCGAGCTGGCCGAGCAGGCCTACGTCGGCACCGCGCTCGGGTTGCAGATGGCGGTCGGGTTCGCGCTCACCGTTCCGACGATCTGGCTCCTGCCGTTCCTGGAGGACGAGGTGGGGTGGCGCTGGGCGTTCGCATTTCTCGCGCCGGGGCCCGCGCTCGGGATCCTGGCGATGCTACGGCTGCGGCGGCTCGCGCCGGGGGTCCCCTAGGGAAGGTGCACCCAGCCTCCTCCCCGCGGCGAGCGTAGCTGCGGCGGGCGCGCGGGTGAGAGACGGCTCTGCGCCGAAAGTGCGCCGGTCCCCGCTCGTTCCGCGAGGTCTAGGGCCGGACCTGCTCGGGCGCCGGCGCGGGCTCGAAGTCGTCGAACCGCTCGATCTCGTCAGCGGGCGCGTCGAGCTCGATGCGGCCTTCGGTGATCGAGCTGATCCGCTCCGCCGGCACGAACCGCGGCTTTCCGACGAGCCCCGTCAGGAGCCCGCTCGAGATCGCGAGCCCGCTGAAGATGTCGTTGTCCGGGTCGCCGACGACCTGCTCCACCCGGCCGACCTCGCTCCCGTCGGCGGCGACGACGGTCCAGCCAGGCTCGATCATCAACCACGAAACGGGATCGCCGGCCACCGCTAGACCGCCCGGCCCTCGACGTACCAGACGGGACCCTGCGTGAGGACGTGCTTCGTGTCGGCGAGGTAGCGAAGGACCGTGACGCGCGCCCCGATCGCCTCCTCGTCCAGGCGCTCGAGGCAGCGGCGCGCCATCTCCGGCGCGGTCCCGTAGCCGCTCCGGCCGACGCGGACGCGGAAGCCGACGGCGCCGCCGTAGCGCGCCGGGTTCAGCGGCCCCATCAGCAACGCGCCGCGATCGAGGAAGTCGCTCGACGCGAGCTCGACCTGCGCGTAGACGTCCGTCCAGTCCTCTGGCAGCGCCGCCACCGCCGCGTCCCACTGCTCGGCCGCTGGCGGCCACTCCTCTCGGATCTCCTCGACAGCCGGCGCGGACGCCGAAGCCGTGACCAGCTCGAGCGTTCCGCGGATGCCCTCGCGGTCGATGCGCTCGAACAGCCGGCGCGCCTGGTCGGCTTTCCCGCCCTGCCGAGGAACCGTGAATCGCACCTGGTTCCCGACGCGCCCGGGGGCGAACGGCGTCAGCAGCGAGGCCGCCCGTTCCGCCTGCCGCGGGTCGTCTGTTGCCAGAACGAACCGGGCGTCCGCCCAGTCGGCGGGGAACCGACTTTCCAGCTGTTCGTACTGCTCCGCGACACGCATGCACGCGAGTCTAGACTGACCGCCCGTGGCCAAGGTGGAGAGAAAAGGGGCCGTTTCGGCCGAGCTGCTGCGGGACTTCTTCCGCGAGATGCTGCTCATCCGGCGCTTCGAGGAGAAGGTCGAGGAGCGCTTCCGCGCGGGCGAGCTGCCGGGCTTCCTCCACGTGGCGATCGGCCAGGAGGCGGTCGCCGTCGGCGTCTGCCGCGCCCTTGAAGAGGGCGACGTCATCGCCTCGACGCACCGCGCGCACGGCCACACGCTCGCCAAGGGAACACACCCGAACGAGCTGATGGCCGAGCTCTACGGGAAGCTCGAAGGCTGCTCCCACGGGTACGGCGGCTCGATGCACCTCTACGACGTCGAGCGTGGGAACCTCGGTGCGAACGCCGTCGTCGGCGGCGGCCTGCCGGCAATCGTCGGCGCCGCGCTGGCGTTCAAGTTCCGGGACGAGCCCCGGGTCGCGGTGGCCTTCTTCGGCGACGGCGCGACGAACATCGGCACCTTCCACGAGTCGTTGAACCTCGCCCAGCTGTGGAACGTCCCGGCCGTGTTCGTCTGCGAGCACAACCACTGGGCCGAGTCGACGCCGTCCAAGCAGCACATGCCGATCGAGGAGATCACGAAGCGCGCCGAGGCGTACGGCATGAAGTCGATGAAGGTCGACGGCCAGAACGTGGGCAAGGTCTACGAGGTTGCGACGAAGGCGGTCGAGCACGCGAGGTCCGCCCGCGGACCCGTCTTCCTGGTCGCCGAGACGTACCGTCTGTCCGGCCACTACATCGGCGACCCGCAGGTCTACCGACCGAAGGAGGACCTGCAGCGGCTGCGGGAGACCGAGGATCCGATTGACAAGCTGCGCGCCGAGCTGGAGCTCTCGGACGACGAGTTCGAGGAGCTCGACACCGAGGTCACGGAGCTCGTCGAGGCGAGCGTCGAGTTCGCGAAATCGGGCACGGACCCCAAGCCCGAGGACGCGCTCAAGAACGTCTATGCCTGAGCTGTCCTATCGCGAGGCGGTGCGCGACGCGCTCGCGACCGCGATGCGTCGGGACGACGACGTCTTCATCATGGGCGAGGACATCGCCGAGATGGGCGGGTCGATGGGGGTCACGCAGGGGCTGCTCGACGAGTTCGGCGCCGAGCGCGTGCGCAACACGCCGATCTCCGAGATAGGGATCGTCGGCGCCGGGATCGGCGCCGCGATGCAGGGCATGCGCCCGGTCGTCGAGATCATGTACGAGGACTTCCTGACGCTCTCCGCGGAGCAGATCGTCAACCAGGCGGCGAAGCACCGCTACATGTCCGGCGGCCAGCTGAAGGTGCCGCTGACCATCCGTACCCAGGGCGGGGCCGGCTGGTCCCCGGGCGCACAGCACGCCCAGCAGCTCGAGGCCTGGTTCGTGCACATCCCCGGGCTGAAGGTCGTGTTCGCGTCGACGCCGAGCGACGTCCGTGGGCTGCTCTACAGCGCGATCTACGAGGACAACCCGGTGATCTTCTTCGAGCACCGGACGCTCTACGGGCTGAAGGAGGAGATGCCCGACGAGCTGGAGCCGATCCCACTCGGCCAGGCGCGCGTCCTCCGCGAGGGCGAGGACGTGACCGTCGTCGCGACCGGCAGGCTCGTCCACGAGGCGCTCGGCGCGGCCGGCCAGCTCGAGGAGCAGGGAGTCTCCGTCGAGGTCGTCGACCCGCGGACGCTCCAGCCGCTCGACGAGGAGACGATCGTCGAGTCCGTCAAGAAGACGAACCGGTGCGTCGTCGCCCACGAGGCGGTCACGCGCATGGGGTTCGGCGCCGAGGTCGCGGCCGTCGTCCAGCATCAGGCGTTCGACTGGCTGGACGCGCCGATCGAGCGCGTCGGGGCGAAGTTCGCGCCGATCCCGTTCGCGCCCGTGATGGAGGAGTTCGTCGTGCCTCACGCCAAGGACGTCGCCGAGGCGGTGAAGCGGACGGTCGCTCGAGATGGCGACTGAGGTCAAGCTCCCCCGCCTGGGGCAGGGGATGGAGTCCGGCACCGTCGTCCGCTGGCTCAAGCAGGAAGGCGAGCGGGTCGAGAAGGGCGAGCCGCTCTACGAGCTCGACACGGAGAAGGTGACCCAGGAGGTCGAGGCCGAGGCGTCGGGCGTCCTGCTGAAGATCGCCGTCCAGGAGGGAGAGGTCCCGGTCGGAAAGACGGTGGCCGTCATCGGTGAGGAGGGCGAGGACGTCCCCGCGGCCGAGGAGCCGGAGGTCGACGAGACGCCGCAGGAGGAGGGCTCCCGCGGGCCCGCGAGGGACGAGGAGCGCGAGGAGGGAGCGGAGGCCTCGCGCGCCCCGAGCGAGCAGGTCACCCAGGTCCGGGAGCCGCATCCCGACGGCCGCGTGAAGGCGTCGCCGCTCGCCCGCCGGATCGCGCGGGAACGCGGCATCGACCTCGCGCAGCTGCGCGGCACCGGCCCCGAGGGCCGGATCGTGGCCGAGGACGTCGAGCGCGCAGAGGTTTCGCCCGCCGAGGCGCCTGCCGCCGTGGCGGCGCCGCCGCCCGGAGAGGTGGAGGTCGTCCCGCTCACCTCGATCCGGAAGACGATTGCCCGGCGGCTGACGGAGGCCTGGCAGGCGCCGGTCTTCCAGATCTCGATGTCGGCGGACATGGGCCGGACGGTGGAGCTGCGCGAGCGGCTTGTCGAGCTCGCCGGAGACGGTGCGAAGCCGACGATCTCGGACGTCCTGACGAAGATCGCCGCCTCGGCGCTCATGCGGCACCGCCGGCTGAACGCGGAGTTCGTCGGCGAGGAGGTCCGGATCCACCCGACGGCCAACGTCGGGATGGCGGTGGCCACCGACCGCGGGCTCGTCGTCCCGGTCATCCACGGCGCCGAGCGCCTCTCGGTGCAGGAGATCGCCGCCGCCCGGGTCGACCTCGTCGAGCGTGCACGGGGCGGGAAGCTTCAACAGCCCGACCTCGAAGGCGGGACGTTCACGATCTCGAATCTCGGGATGTTCGGGGTCGAGAACTTCATCGCCGTCCTCAACCCTCCGCAGGTCGCGATCCTCGCCGTCGGCGCCGTCGAGGAGCGCCCGGTCGTGAGCGGCGGCGACATCGTCGCGCGGCCGCTGATGAGCCTGACCCTCACCTGCGACCACCGGGCCGTCGACGGCGCAGACGCGGCGGACTTCCTCCGCACCGTGCGGTCGATGCTCGAAGAGCCCGGACTGGCGCTCTAGAGTCCGCCTATGCACGTCTGGTACCGGGTCCGCGACCTCGACGCCGCGCGCCGCTGGTACACCGCGAAGCTCGGGTTCGAGGAGACCTACTACGACGAGACCGGCCGCTGGGCGAAGCTCCAACGCGGAGGGATGGAGATCGCGCTCGCCGAGGGCGAGCCGGAGGAGGGCGGCGTGGCGACGATCGACGTCGACGACGTGAAGGCGGAGGCGGACCGGCTCCGGCAGGACGACATCGAGGTCGGCACGGTCCTCGAGCTGCACCAGGAGGTGCGCATCCTGGACGTGTTCGATCCGGACGGGAACCGGGTCCAGCTCGTCCAGGAGCTGCGTCCGTGATCAGGCGCGGGAACCGGCAGGACGTCCGGTTCCTGAAGGACATGCTGCGCCACGCGTTCTACTGGCGGTCGGGCGCCGAGGTCGAGGACACCACGCTCTGGCGCTACGTGGCCGGCTGGGGTCGGCGGGGCGACACGTCGGTCGTCGCGCTCGAGGAGGGGTTTCCGATCGGCGCCGCGTGGTTCCGGCTCTTCTCGCGCGACGAGCCGGGGTTCGGCTTCGTCGACGAGCAGACGCCGGAGGTCTCGATCGCCGTCGTCCCCAGCCGGCGCGGCCGCGGGATCGGCTCCGAGCTGCTGAACGAGCTGATCGCCGTGGCCCGCGAGCAGGGATTCGGCGGGCTCAGCCTCTCGGTCGCCGAGGACAGCCCCGCGATGCACATGTTCGAGCACCAGGGCTTCGAGAAGGCCGAGAAGACCGACGGCTCCTGGACGATGCACCTCAACCTCTAGCGACCCCGGCGCGTCTCAGGTCGCGATGAGAATGGTTGCGGCGGCCGCCGTGATCGTGTTCCTGCTCGGGGCGGGCGACGGCGCGGGTGGCTCCACGTGCTCCGGCCCGGGGCGGATTGTCGTCGGCAGCGGCCGGGACATCCTGCGGGGCGGGCGCGGGTTGGACCACCGTGTCCTACGCGGGCACGGCCGGCGGGGTGTCTGCGGATCTGCGGCTCGGGCGGGCTCGCGCGCACAGCGGAACTGACGTCCTGTCCGGCATCGAGAACGTCCACGGGACGCGAGCGGGACAGGCTGCTCGGGGACGGCGGGCCGAACCTGCTCGTGGGCGGCTACGGCAACGACGTGCTGAGCGGCGGCGGGGGAGACGACCGGCTGCTCTCCGGGCTCGGCGACAACGATCTCCACGGCGGGGCGGGCGACGACGTGCTGCTCGCGAGCGACGGTGACGATTACTTCTTCACGCTCGGTGGCGTCGAGGAGATCGTCGGCAGCCGGTTCGCCGACTCGGTCGCGGGTGGAGCGGGCGGCGAGCTACTCACGGGCGGTGGAGGCGCCGACGGGATCGACGGCGGGGCCGGCGCCGACACGCTCCGCGGCGGCGGCGGGGCGGACTTGCTGGCGGGCGGAGCCGGCGCCGACCGCGTCCTCGGCGGGACGGACGTGGACGTGTGCCTCAACGGCGAGACGGTGTTCGCGTGCGAGGGACTGTCCCTCGGACGCGGCTCGCGGGGACGTGTCTTTCGTGCCGAAAGAGTCTCAGGACCGGCGCGACTCGTTCACCTGGCGGCGGAGACGAGTCGCGCCCGGTCATCCTTCCGCCGCGGCGCGCAGGCCGACGAGGCCGAAACGGGCATCCGAGCGGCGAGGCCGACGCCTGCCCTACGCCAGTAGGATCGAGCGGAGAAACCGACCGAGGAGCGAGAGACCGATGGAATGTGACGTTGCCGTCCTGGGAGGCGGCCCGGGCGGCTACACGGCCGCGATCCGCGCCGCGCAGCTCGGCGCCAAAACCGTCTGCATCGAGAAGGAACCGGAGCTCGGCGGCACCTGCCTGCGCGTCGGTTGCATTCCGACGAAGGCCTGGGTGCAGACCGCGTTCGCGATCAAGGAAGCGGAGGAGACCTTCGCCAAGCTGGGCGTCCAGGTGAGCGAGCCGCAGCTCGACTTCGCGACCGCGAACGAGTGGAAGGACGGCGTCGTCAAACAGATGACCGGCGGCGTGGCGCAGCTCTTCAAGGCGAACGGGATCGAGTGGGTCAAGGGCACCGGCCGGTTCAAGGACGCGAACACGATCGCCGTCGAGGGGGCCGAGGACGTCACCTTCCGCAGCGCGATCGTCGCCACCGGGAGCTTCCCGATGCGGCCGCCTATCGAGGGCCTCGACTCGCCGCGCTGCGTCGACTCCACTGGCCTGCTCTCACAGACGGAGGTTCCGCGCCGGCTCGTCGTGCTCGGCGGCGGGATCATCGGCTGCGAGTTCGCTTCGATCTTCCGCCGCTTCGGTTCCGAGGTGACGATCATCGAGATGCTCCCGACGCTCATCCCGCAGGAGGACGACGACGCCGCGAAGGAGCTCGCGAAGCAGTTCGGTCGGCGCGGGATCGCACTCCACCTCGAGAAGCAGTGCACGAAGGTGGAGGACTCCGGCTCGGCGCTCACCGTCCACTTCGGTGAGGGCGAGACCGTCGAGACCGACCTCATGCTCGTCTCCGTCGGGCGGGCCCCGACCGTCGAGGGACTCGGCCTCGAGGAGATCGGCGTCGAGCTCGACCGCCGCAAGGGCATCGCCGCCGACGAGCACCGCCGCACCACGGTCGAGCACATCTACGCGGTCGGCGACTGCGCCGGCTACTGGCAGCTCGCGCATACCGCGTTCCGCGAAGCCGAGGTCGCAGCCGAGAACGCGATGGGCCACAAGGCGGTCGTCGACAACCGCGGAGTGCCACGTCCGATCTACACGGATCCGGAGATTGCGAGCGTAGGCCTCACGGAGCAGGAGGCGCGCGAGCAGTACGGCGACGACGTCGAGGTCGGCCAATTCCCCTGGGTCGCGAACGCGCGTGCCGTCATGCAGAACGAGACGGTCGGCTGGGTGAAGTCGATCCACGAGAGCCGGTACGGCGAGCTGCTCGGGCTGGTCATGGTGGGACCGCACGTGACCGACCTGATCGAGGCCGGCGTAGTCGCGCTGGACGCCGAGTCCACGGTCGAGACGGTCGCGGACGGCATGGCCGCCCACCCGACGCTCTCGGAGGCGATCAAGGAAGCGGGTCTGGTGGCGCTGGGACGGCCGATCCACGTGGCGAAGCGGAAGCGGGCGACGGCGACAGCCTAGGTCCGTGCCGCACGCCGTTCAGCGGCAGGGCGGCCAGGCAGGGCACGGCGATGAGCAGCGCCGCGCCGACGAGCACGGCGTCCTCGCCGACGGCCTCGGCGAGCGGCCCGGCCAGCGACTGTCCCACCGGCATGAAAAGCAGGGAGACCATCCAGTCGAACGAGTTCACGCGGGAGAGCCGCTCGGCCGGGATCTCCCGCTGCTGCAGCGTCTCCCAGAGCGTGTTGCCGTAGACGATCCCGAGGGAGAAGACGCCGTTTGCGGCGGCGAGCGCGAGCGCCGGCAGCGGGGGGACGAGTGCCAGGAGCGGAATCGATCCGAACGACCAGAAGACGATCGCGACCGGCACCGGGCGCTCGGGCCGGACGCGTAAGGCGAGCACGCTGCCGAGAAGCCCTCCGATCGCGCCGCCGGTGAGGATCACGCCCCACGCGGCCGCACCGCCGAGGTCCTCGTCGGCGATCGTCGGTCCGAGGACGACCAGGACGCCGATGCCGGCGTTGACCAGGGCGGCGCCGAGGAAGCCGACGCGCAGCCAGACGTGCGACCACGCCTCGCGCGCTCCCTCGAGCAGGTCCGCCAGGAACCGCTGTCGCGCGCCCGGCTCGTGCGCCGGCACCCTCATCAGCGCGAGGAACGCCGCGCTGACCCCGAAGCTCAGCGCGTCCACCGCGTAGACCCAGCCCGGATCGGTCGCCGCCACGAGCACTCCCGCGACCGCGGGCCCCAGCACGAACGTGATCGCCTGGGAGAGCTGGAGGAGCGCGTTCGCCTGCTGCAGCCGTGGCGCGCTGACCGTTGCCGGGACGAGAGCCGTCGAGGCGGGCCCGAAGAACGCCTGGGCAGCGCCGAACAGCGCCGAGCTGACGGCGAACATCCAGACCTCCATCGATCCGGTCAGGAGGGCGGCGGCGACCAGGGCGTTGACGCCGCCGCGCACGACGTCGCAGCTCAGCATCACGAGCCGGCGGGGAAGGCGGTCGGCCCAGACCCCTCCGACGACGATGAACGCGGCCCGGGCGAGCGTGAAGGCCGCCAGGACGAGCCCCAGCTCGGCTGCGCCGCCGCCGGTCCGGATCACAGCGAAGGGCAGCGCCACAAGGACGAGCGCGTCCCCGATCGCCGACGCGGTCTGTCCCAGCCAGAGGAGCCGGAACTGCGGCTCGTGAAGGGCCCCGAGCCTGCTCATCCCGCGACCCTAGCTTCGTACCGGAACGCCACGGCGGTTCGTTCCTCCCTGCGAGGGGAATGCGCAAGAAAACAGTGTTCGAGGCATCAATCAGGCAGGGACGATGAGTCGCGCCGCACTGCTCACCCGGCCCAAGGCCGACCGGGCGTTCGAGCGCCTGTACCGGAGGCACGTCCACGACGTGTACCGCTACGTCCTCGCCGTGCTCCGGAACCCCGCCGACGCGGAGGACGCGACCCAGGCGACGTTCCTGAACGCATACCGGGCGTTTCAGCGCGGCGACCGGCCCGAGCTGCCGCGCAACTGGCTCCTGAAGATCGCCCACAACGAATGCCGGCAGCGCTTCCGGATGCTCGCCCGGCGGCCCAAGGAGGTCGTGTGGGACGAGCGCGTGGCTGCACCGCCTGCCGACGAGTCGGTCCCGACCGCCGACGAGATCCGCCAGGCGCTCGGCCATCTCAGCTTCAACCAGCGCTCAGCGCTCGTCATGCGCGAGCTGGAGGGACGGTCGTACGGCGAGATCGGCGACATCCTCGACCTGTCCGTCTCGGCGGTGGAGACCCTGATCTTCCGCGCACGCCGTGCGCTGCGCGAGCAGCTCGAGGGAGGCCTGACCTGCGGCGAGGCGGAGGCCGCCCTCTCCAGGCGTCTCGACAGGACACTCGCTCCCGCGGAGCAGCGCGCATTGCGTGCGCACCTCCGCGAGTGCCGCGAGTGCGCCACGCTCGAGCGCAAGCAGCGCGCGCAGCGCGCGGCGCTGAAGCGGCTCGGCGTGGTTCCGCTCCCGCCGTCGCTGACCGGGTTCTTCGGCGGCGGCGCCGGCACGACGGTCGGAGGGATCGTCGCCGGGTCCGGGCTCGCAGCGAAGGCGGCGGCGATCGTGGCGGCCGGCATGCTCGCCGGCGGTGTCGGCCACGAGGCCGTGGAGGCTGTGGCCGCCAACGAGGCCGAGACGCCGCTGCCCCGCCTGACGGAGTTGCCGCGCGCCTACCCGAAGACGCTGACCACGGCCGCAGCGCTCGGATCCGCGACCGGTGACGATGACGCCGTGTCCTTCGCGCCTGCGCAGCCGTCCGCGGTGCACCGAGGCGTGGGGGCTCTACCGGGTGGCTCGACCGCGACCGGAGCGCCGGGTCCGACGGGCGCAACCCCGTCGAGCAGCGCCGCAGGCGTGTCGCCGCCCGCGGTACCGGCTGTTCCCGCTCCGGTGAGCAATGCGGTCGGGGCCGCCGAGCAGGTCGTCGAGGAGGTGCCGGAGCCGAAGCTGCCGGTCGAGCCGCCTCCTCTGCCTCCGCCGCTTCCGCCGCCTCCTCCTCTGCCTCCGCCTCCGCCACCGCCGCCGCCTCCGCCTCCGCCGCTTCCGCCTCCGCCGCCGCTTCCGCCGCCTCCTCCTCTGCCTCCACCGCCGCTTCCTCCGCCTCCGCCGCTTCCGCCTCCGCCGCCACCCCCGGGAGGTTGATCGCGTCGGCACGGCGGCAGTGCCGGTAAGCCAGACGAGAAGCGCAAGGAACGCGGTCGGGCGGCATCCACACACGCATGAGCTCGCTGCTCCCGCGCCGAAGGGAGCGGGCGTTCGAGCGCTTCTACCGGCGGCACGTCGCGGACGTCTACCGGTACGCGCTCCTCGTCCTTCGTGACAGCGACGCCGCCGACAGCGCGACGCAGGCCACGTTCGTCCGCGCGCTCCGGGCGCACGCGCGCGGCGAGCGCCCGCGCGGCGCGCTCAACTGGCTCCTGGGCATCGCCCACGACGTCTGCGAGCAACGGTCGCCCGGCGCCTCGCTCGAGCGGGCGGTACTGATGTTGCGGGAGGTGGAGTACCGCAGCTACGCCGAGATCGCCGATGTGCTCGAGCGCGATGACAGGAAGGTCGAGTCGCTCGTCTTCCGGGCGCGGAAGGCGCTCAGCGAGCAGTTCGACGGATCGCTCACGTGCCACCAGGCCGAGCGGGCGATCTCCCGCCGCCTCGACGAGCACCTGCCGCGCGAGGAGCGGAAGCGTCTCCGCGCGCACCTCCGGTCCTGTCCCGACTGTGTGCGGTTCGAGCTGCTCCACCGGGAGAGCCGCGCTGCCCTTCGCTCCTTCCGTCGCGTGCCGCTTCCGGACAGCCTGCGGGTTTCGCTCGCCCGGCTCACGGGCAGTTAGGCTCGGCCCATGGGAATCGTGAACAGACGGAATGCCGTGCTCGGCTGGGCGGCCTGGCAGGTCGGGAAGCGCGCCGCGAAGCAAAAGGCGAAGAGCACCGTCCCGCGCGGGGAGTCGAGGCGTCCGGGCAAGAAGACGATCGTCTCGGCCGTGGCCGCGGCCGGTGGAGCGCTGTGGTTCTGGCGCCGCCGGCGCGGCGGCGACGAGAACGAGTAGCCCTCGCCGCTGCCACCGCACGGCGCCGGCGTCAGCTGGTCGGCTTGGCGGTCCGCACGCGGACGAGGCGCCTGGAAGAGACGCCGGCCAGGAGGTTGTCGCCCTCCTTCCGGGCGCGAACCGTCACGAGCACGATCGCGTCGCGCACCACGTAGCCGCGGGTGTCCGTGATCCGGAAGCGCCCGGTGTACGGCCGGCGCGAGCGGATCACGCTCGGGATGAACTCGACGCCCGACACGACGATGCGGTGCGGAAGCCGCACGCTCGACGCCGGGATCGAGTACCGGCCATCGGCGAGGCGCGTCGCGCCCTCGTACCCGGCCCGTTTGTGGTGAATCCTCGGAGTCGGTAAGGATTGTCTGAACAGCGATGAGGAGGAGGACGGGTATGCGCGTGGAGAAGTCCGTAACGGCAGTCACTTGGATCCCCTCCGAGGCGATCGAGGGCATGCCGAAGCTCCCGTTCGAGATGGGCATGACCTCGTACGACGACCCGCCGCCCGACCGGCTCGCGCCCGGGCAGCTGGAGCGCCTGCGGCACGCCAACGGCTTCCGCGAGGCGAACGAGCTGCGAGCGTGGATCGAGGTCGACGACGGGGCGATCGTGGACTCCGGCTACTCCGGCGGCGCCGTCGTCGGGACGACGCACGTGAAGGTCGGCCCGAAGACGCTCTCGTTCCCCGGCGTCAAGTACCCGCTCCTGCAGGCCGAGCCCGAGATCGGGCCGGACTGGGTCAAGTTCGTCCAGAGTGCGGGCGGGCGGATGGGGCTGCCGGCCCCTCGCCGGGTGCGCGGCAAGCCCTTCTTCCAGGTCGCCTCGGCGTCCGCCTGGACGACCCTGCAGCTGATCATCTACGCGGACGGCACCTCGAAGCACCGGCTCGTCGGCGCGTCGCCCTTCCCCCGCCACTGGATCTACGACGACAGCGGCCACCTGGTCGAGAAGAGCGGCGAGATCGACTTCGAGCGCTGGTGGCGCGAGTCCTACGGGCCGAACACGCCGTGGGGCGGCGACGATTCGCCGGCCCTCGTGGCGGCCGTCGAAAGCGAGCTCGAGCGCGAGCTGTCGAAGATCCTCATGTCCGACGCCCACCGGCTTCCTCGTCGAGACCTTGCACCGGGCGAGACGCTGGTCTCCCAGGACGAGCCCGGGACGGCCCTGTTCCTGATCCTCGACGGGATGCTCGACGTCGAGGTCGACGGCGACGTCGTCGCGGAGGTCGGTCCAGGCGCGATCGTCGGCGAGCGTGCCTCGATCGAGGGCGGACTCCGCACCTCGACCTTGCGTGCGGCCTCCGCCGTCCGTGCCGTCGTCATCCCGGCGAGCGAGCTCGACGTCGGCGAGATCACCGCGCTCGCGTCCCGGCACAGGCGGGAGATGTCGTCCACCGAGTAGCGCTCCTCACAGGCGCCGACTCCGGCATCGGCAGGGCGATCGCCGAGCGACTCGCGGGCGACGGGCTCGCGCTCGGCTACGCGACCCGGGAGCGCGGAGAGCGAGAACGGGAGGTCTTCGAGCAGCTCGCCGCCCGCGGCACCGTCGAGTGGGTGTCGGGCGACCTGGCCGACCCCGCCGTTCCTGCTCGGCTCGTCGAGGAGGTCGCGGCGCGGCTCGGCGGGCTCGACGTCCTCGTGAACAACGCGGGCATCACGGTCTCCAAGCCGGTGCTCGACCTGACGGTGGAGGATTTCGACGAGCTCTTCTCGGTCGACGTGCGCGCCGCGTTCCTCGCCTCGCAGGCCGCGGCGCGCGCAATGGGCGAGACCGGCGGGGTGATCGTGAACATCACGAGCGTGCACGAGCACGTTCCGCGCCACGGCTTCGCGCTCTACGCGCCGGCAAAGGCGGCGCTCGGGATGCTCACGCGCTCACTCGCGCTCGAGCTCGCGCCGGGGATCCGCGTCGTCTCGGTGGCGCCCGGCGCGATCGACACCGAGCGGAACGAGGAGGCCGACCGGCTACGGACGGAGGTCCCGCTCCGTCGGGCCGGACGCCCCGAGGATGTCGCCGCGCTCGTCTCCTGGCTCGTCGGCGAGGAGGCCCAGTACGCCACCGGCGCCAGCTTCCTGCTCGACGGCGGCATGGCGCAACAGGTGGTGAGCTGAGAGCTGGACCTGCGGCGCCTCTTCTTCCGGGCCCTGATCGTCTCGCTCGTCGCGACCGCGCTGATCGCGATCGGCGTCCTCCTCTTCGCGGAGTTCAACGACACGACCGGCAAGGTGATCGCGACGACGGCGTTGATCTCGGCGTTCAGCCTGCTCGGGATGCCGGGCGGGGCGCTGCTCGACCACGACCGGGCCGTCTGGCTCGGCTGGCTGACGCTCGCCCTGGCCGCCTACGCGCTCGCCCACTCGCTCCTGCTGCTGTGGACGGAGAGCGATGCCGGCCTGAAGGTGCTCCTCTCCGGCATCGCCTACACCGTCGCCTGCTCGCACGCCGCGGCGACGACGAGCCGCCGTCGCGACACCGACCCTCCCTCGGTGCGGGTGCTCTACGTCGCTGCGATCGTGGGCACCGTCCTAGCCGCCACGCTCGCTGCGTACGCCGCCTTGGCGGAGGTCGAGGACAACGAGGGCTTCTATCGGTTCCTGGGTGCGCTGGCGGTCGCAGACGTCCTGGCGACCGTCCTGCAGCCGGTCCTGCGCCGGGCCGGCCGTGAGTCGAGGCAGCGCGACCGCTTCTCCGTCCGTTTGGTGACCGCCGACGGACGTGAGCTCGAGCGAACGCTCGACGCGCCGGACTTCGCCGCAGCAGCCGCGCAGGCGATCCGAGAGACGGAGCGCACCGGGGAGACCGTTACGCGAGTCGAACGGGAATAGCCGCGGAACGGGAGCTGGCCCGTTCCGCCCGCAACCGCATTTGCGAAGCTAGGCGCCGCCGAGATACGGCGCGAGGCCGATCCACTGGCGCATCGAGATCTCGGCCTTGGAGTCCTCGATGATCTGCCGGATGAAGCTGTTGCGCTCGAACATCGGCTTGCGTCTCAGGATCGCGAGGTGGTGCCGGCGCACGCCCGCCGCGAGCCGCTGGAACTCGTAGAACGACGGCTTCCGCCGCCCGGCGGCGGACACGAGGCCGGACTGCCAGCCCGTCGCGCGTCCCTCGTCCCGGACGAGGAACCAGAGCATCATGTCGATCCTGGGGTTCCGGCGGGCGATGGTGTACGCCTCGCGCATGTACCGCGCCTGCCGGTCCCACGAGACGCCGAAGATGTGGTCCGGCGGGCTCGTCTCGTAGCCGTACTCGGTGATCCAGATCGGCTTCTCGCCGTACAGGATGGTGACCTCGTCGATCAGCCTGCCGATGTTCGCGAGCGTGATCGCCCGCGGGTTCCTCGGCCTGGCCGACGGCCGGTACGCGGGATCGCCGGCGTACGGGTGGTGCGCGTAGGCGTCGAACGTCCGCATTCCCGCGGCCTTCGCGGCCCGCAGGAAGCCGATCGGCGAGGTGGAGGGCCGTTTCGTCGCCGGTGCGTTGTTCCCGCGGGGCGAGGTGACGCCGCATGCAACCTTCTGGCCTCGGAGGAGCGTCAGGTGCACGCCCTCGTAGACCGCGTTGCAGATCCGGGCGTAGTCGCGCGCCGACTGGATCACCCAGCGGCCGCCGATCTTCCGCCACTGCGGCTTCAGGCCGAGCGGGAGGTTGGGCTCGTTCCACGCCGTCCAGAGCGAGACCCGCGGCAACACGACGCCGTCGGGCCGCGCGTACCGGCCGCTGTAGCGGAAGGCGGCGGCGTACGCGAACTCGCGAAGCCGCGTGAAGTTCTGCGGCGCCTTGTTCTGCGGCTGGCCGTCGTTCGCCCACCACGGCGTCCCGAAGATCGTGAAGACGACCCTGACCCCTCTCTGCGAGGCCGCGAGCACCGCGGCGTCGTACCGGTCCCACTCGTAGGCCGGGTCCTCGGGGTTCGTGCCGTGGTCGGGCCGCTCGCGTGCGACCCCGAGCACCCCGCCCCAAGAGAGCGTGACGCGGACGATC
>DASSUI010000045.1:0-56974 GCA_035707105.1 Gaiellaceae bacterium
CGGATCTCCACGTCGCCGGACGCGGTGTTGACTTCGGCGCCGCCTGCCGATTCGTCGATTGCGACGTCGCCGGAGGCGGAGTTCACCTTCGCGAAGCCGATCCGCTCGAGCCGGACGTCGCCCGACGCCGCGTCCACGTCGGCCTCGCCGGCGACATCCTCGAACTCCACGTCGCCCGACGCAACCTTCACGTCGACGCCGGCGAACTGCCCGCGGCCGGTGATGTCCGCGGACGCCAGGTTCGCCCGGACGGTGGTGCCGCGGGGCGCCGCGACGCGGACGCGGTAGTCGCCGTTGCGGCGGAAGAACCCCCCGCCCCGGCCGCGGCCGGCCTCGATGCGGACCTCGTAGCCGTCGCCGCGCTCCCGCATCGAGATCTCGGCGTCCTGCTCGAGCGCGTCGCCGTCGCGGCCCCGCGCCTCGAGCTCGACGGCGGTCTCGGCGGCGTTGTCGGTCTCGATCTCGACCTCGCCGGCGGGAATCCGGATGTCGAGGGTCACGGGCCCGGGCGTCGAGAACGTCTCGCTCCTCATGCCGTCCTCTTGCCGCGGCGGCGCCGCGGCGGTCGCGGATCCGTCTTCACCTCGACGTGTCCGAAAGGCAGCTGGAAGAACGTCATGCGAATCCCCTCCTCCTTGCTAGCTCCGGCCGTAGCCGGTGAGCCGGTTACCTGCGCGGCGCGGTGGGGACGCCACGCTGCGGGACAGCGCCCGGACGAGCCAGGCGTTGAGCGACATGCCCTCGCGGGCGGCCGCGGCCTCGAGCTCACGCTTGAGGCTGTCGTACAGCCGGAGCGTGATCCTCGCGGCGAGCCCGTCCTCCGCGGGGACGGACGCCGGCTCCGCCGGCTCCGCGCCCACGTACACGAGCTGTGGGTCCGGCCCCACGAGCCGGACCTCGACGTGGCCCTCGGGCAGCTGGTCGCTTATCTCCAGCGCCGCCTCCCCGAGGGTCTCCATCAGGCGCATGCCGGCGGACCCGCGCAGCGCCTGGACCAGGCGCTCGGCCGCGGCCGCCGTCTCCTCGTCGCCGACGGCGGCGACCGCGGCGAGGTCGCGTTCGAAACCTGCGATGAATCGTGCCGTCTCCATGGACGCATTATGACATCATCTTGATGTCTGTCAAGCGTCTTTTCAGCATCACCGTAAGATCGCTGCATGGCGCGCTGCCCGAACTGCGGCCAGGAGAGCCCCGAGGGCTTCCGCTTCTGCGGCGCGTGCGGCACGGAGCTGGCGGCTGCCGCGCCCTCCCGGGAGGTGCGCAAGACCGTGACCGTCGTCTTCGGGGACGTGACCGGCTCGACCGCCATGGGCGAACGCCTGGACCCGGAGTCCACCCGCCGCGTGATGGCCCGGTACTTCGAGGCGATGCGCGATGCGATCGAGCAGCACGGGGGAACCGTCGAGAAGTTCATCGGCGACGCCGTCATGGCGGTCTTCGGGATCCCGGTCGTCCACGAGGACGACGCGCTCCGCGCCGTGCGAGCCGCCGCGGACATGCGCGAGGCGCTCACGCGGCTGAACGACGAGCTCGAGCGCGACTGGGGCGTCCGGATCGAGAGCCGGATCGGCGTCAACACCGGCGAGGTCGTCGCCGGGGAGGGCGAGACGCTCGCCGTCGGCGACGCCGTCAACGTCGCCGCGCGGCTCGAGCAGGGTGCCGCTCCCGGCGAGACGCTGCTCGGCGACACGACGTACCGCCTGGTGCGCGAATCCGTCGAGGCCGATGAGGTCGAACCGCTCGACGCCAAGGGCAAGGCGGAGCCGGTCCGGGCATTCCGGCTGTTGCGGGTCGATCAAATGGCGGAGTTCATCCCGCGCCGGCTGGACTCTCCCCTCGTCGGCCGACAGAACGAGCTCGAACAACTCCAGCGCGCGTACGACCACGCGGTGGCGGAGCGCGTTGCGTACCAGTTCACGATCCTCGGCGCTGCGGGGATCGGGAAGTCCCGGCTCGTCCGAGAGCTCGAGGAGCGCATCGACCCAAGGCTCCTCTCGGGTCGCTGTCTCCCGTACGGCGAGGGGATCACCTATTGGCCCCTCGCCGAGATCGAGCCGCTCGCGGCGGAGATCGACTTCGGGGCGAACCGCGACGAGATCGCGCTGCAGACGCGCCGGGTCCTCGAGCGGATGTCCCGAGAGCGGCCTGTCGTCGTTGTCTTCGACGACCTCCAGTGGGCCGAGCCGACCTTCCTGGACCTGATTGACCACGTCAGCGATCTCGCCCGCGATGCTCCGATGCTGATTCTCTGCGTCGCCCGGCCGGACCTCCTCGATGTCCGGCCCGGCTGGGGCGGCGGCAAGCTGAACGCGACGACGTTGCTCCTCGAGGCGCTGACCGAGGCCGAAGCGGAAGAGCTCGCCGACAACCTGCTCCGCGCCGGCCTCGACGGCCGGATGAAGAAGCGCATCGCCACGGCCGCCGAGGGCAACCCGTTGTTCGTCGAGGAGATGCTCGCGATGCTGGCCGAGAACGGCGACGCGGAGATCACCGTCCCGCCGACGATCCAGGCGTTGCTCGCCTCTAGGCTCGATCGCCTTGGCCCTGACGAGCGGACGGCTGTCGAGTGCGCCGCCGTCCAGGGCCAGGAGTTCCGGCTCGACGCGCTCGCCGATCTCGTCCCCGACGCGCTCGCCGGCCGCCTGCCCGAGCTTCAACACTCGCTCGTCCGCAAGGATCTCGTCCGCCCGACCGGCGAGGAGACGCTGCGGTTCAAGCACCTCCTCCTACGCGATGCCGCCTACGAGGCGCTCCCGAAGGAGCAGCGCGCCGTCCTTCACGAGCGGTTCGCGAACTGGCTCGAGACGACGACTCCCGAGCTGGAGGAGATCCGCGGGTACCACTTGGAGCAGGCGTACCGCTACCGGGCCGAGCTCGGGCCGGTGGACGACGCGGGACGCGCGCTCGCCCGAAGAGCGTCCACGCTGCTCGCGGCAGCTGGGCGGCGTGCGCGGGACCGCTCGGACGTTCACGCGACGACGAACCTGCTCGAGCGGGCGATCCGCCTTCTCCCCGACGAGGACTCCGAGGCGATCGCGCTCTATCCGGACCTTGCATCCGCGATCGGAGAGGGCGGCGATCTCCCACGAGCGGACGGGGTCCTCCGAACGGCGGAGCGGCTCGGTGACGAGCGAACCGCGCTGGTCGCGCGTCAGCGGCGAGTCTGGAACGACGTGCTCCGCGGAGGCGTCATGGCGGACGCCGTAGGCCCCTTGGAGGAGACCGTCGAGGAGGCGACGCGCCTCGACGACAGCGCGATCCTCGCGGAGGGCCTCATGCGGCTCGGAGTCATGGAGAGCTGGCTCGGCGACAACGAGCGGGCAGCGCAGCTGCTACGGCGGTCTCTCGAGCACGCGAGCGCCGGGGCGCACTCGCAGATCACCTCCGATGCGATCCACTGGCTTGCCCTCGTGCTGCTCTGGGGCCCGATGCCGGTCGAGAGGGCGCTCACCGAGCTCCGGCGGCTCGACGAGTCCGAGTCCACGCCTGCGAGTCAGATGGCTCGCGCGCACCTCCATGTCATCGAGGGGACGATCCTCGCCCTCACCGGAGACTTCGACTCCGGCCGGCGCCTCGCAACTGCCGGCCGCCGTGAGGTCCTGGAGCTGGGGCAGAACGTCCAGTACGCGGGGCTCAGCCAGCCTGCGGCGATCATCGAGCTGCTCGCGGGAGACGCGCCCGCCGCCGAACGGATTCTCCGTGAGGCCCACGGGATCCTGACGCAGGCGGGCGAACGTGGGTATCTGTCGACGGCCGCAGCGCTGCTCGGACTGGCCGTCGTACGCCAGGGACGGCACGAGGAGGGCGAGCGCCTCGCAGACGAGAGCCGGGAGGTCGGCACTGACGACGACGTGATCACGCAGATCTACTGGCGGATGGTGAAGGCCCTTGCGCTTACGGCGAAGGGTGACTCGCAGGACGCCCGCCGGCTCGCGACCGAGGCCCTCGAGCTCACCTATCGGACGGACGACGCCTTCGACGTCCCGATGGTCACGCTGGAGCTTGCGGACGTCTTCGCCCCCGAGTCGCGCAAGGCCGTCCTGGAGCGAGCCCTCGTCGAGACGGAGCGGAAGGGGAACGTCGTCAGCGCGGCGCAGATTCGCGAGCGGCTCGCAGGTCTTCCATGACGCCGGCCACCCAGGCGTCGAGCTCCTCGAGCCCGCCCGTGTTCACGTACGAGTAGTCCGCTCGCCTCACCTTCTCGCGGTCGTCGATCAGGCGGTCCGACCGGCCCTCCATCGGGACCCTCGTGCGCTGCTCGCGAAGCAGGCGCGGCGCGGTGATGACGACGACCTTGTCGAAGCGATCCTCGGCGCCGACCTCGTAGAGGAGCGGCACCTCGGTCACGCAGACGGCGGGCGGCCTGGGAAGCTCCGCGAGCTGCTCGCGCCAGTGCAGGTACTCCGCCGAGACGCGCGGGTGCAGCAACGCCTCGAGCCACGCGAGCGCCTCACGGTCGCCGAAGACGATCTGCCCGACCATCGCGCGGTCGATCTCGCCGTCCGCGCCGAGAATCCTGTCGCCGAGACGCTCGAGCATGGCCGCCTTGACGTCGGGGTCCGAGCGGATCAGGTGGTGGACGATCTCGTCGCTGGAGACGACCGCGGCGCCGTGACGCGCGAAGGCCCTGAGCGCCTCGCTCTTCCCAGCGCCGATGCCGCCCGTGATGGCGACCGCGACCGGACGCCTAGGCGGACTGCTCAGGCTCTTCGGGCTGCGGCTCGGCTTCGGGCTCGGCGGTCGCCTCGAGCTCCGGTGGCGCCTCGGCCACCGGCTGGGGCTCCTCCGGCCCGGCGACGGGCTCGGGCGACGGCTCGGCGCCGGTCGTCTCGCCGATCGGGCTTTCGAGCGGCCCCTCCGCCTCGGAGGCGAAGACCTCGTCCGAGAGGCCCAGCTCGGAGGCAGGGGTCGGCCCCTCCCCCTCGACGCGCTTCAGCGAGAGCGAGAGGCGGCGGCGGTCGGCGTCGACCTCGATGATCTTCGCCTGCACCTGGTCGCCCTGGGAGACGACCTCCCGCGGGTTCTCGACGTGGTGCTGCGCGAGCTCGGAGATGTGAACCAGCCCCTCGACCCCGGCCATGATCTCGACGAAGGCGCCGAAGGTCACCACCTTCGTCACCTTGCCCTCGACGACGTCGCCTTCGCTGTACTGGTCGAGGACCTGCTGCCACGGGTCGCTCTGCGTCTGCTTGAGGCCGAGCGAGATGCGCTGCCGCTCTCGGTCGATGTCGAGCACCTTCACCTCGACGGTCTGCCCGATCTCGAGCACCTCCGAAGGGTGATTGACGTGCGACCAGGAGAGCTCCGAGATGTGGATCAGGCCGTCCATCCCGTCGAGGTCGACGAAGGCGCCGAAGTCGACGATGTTCGAGATCTGGCCCTCGACGACGTCGCCGGGCTGGAGCCGGTCGAGGATCTGCTGCCGCTGCTCCTTCCGCTCGTCCTCGAGCACCGCGCGGCGCGAGAGCACGACGTTGTTCCGCGAGCGGTTGAGCTCGATCACCTTGGCCCGAAGCTCCTGGCCGAGGAACTCGTCCAGGTCCTGGACGCGCCGGATGTCGACCAGCGACGCGGGCAGGAAGCCGCGGACGCCGAGGTCGAGGATGAGGCCGCCCTTGACGACCTCGATCACGCGGCCGGTGATCGCCTCGCCCGACTCGGCCTTCTGCTCGATCATCTTCCAGGCGAGCTCGAAGCGCGCGCGCTTCTTGGAGAGGATCAGGCGGCCCTCCGCGTCCTCCTTCGTCAGGACGAGCGCGTCGACCTCCTCCCCCACCTTGACCTCGTCCTCGGGGTTGACCGAGCGGCGGATCGAGAGCTCGGAGAGCGGGATGACGCCCTCGGACTTGTAGCCGATGTCGACCAGCACCTCGTCCTTGTCCACGCGGACGACGGTCCCGTGGACCACCTCGCCCTCGTTGATCGTCGGAAACGTGGACTCGTAGTCCGGGATCAGCTCGCCCTCGGGCCCGGTCGTCCAGACCTCGGGGTCGTCGAGTTGCGACTTGTCTGCGATGTCGCTCACCACGAGCGGCGCAGTATATCTGCGGTTTTTCCGCTACCCCAAGCGCCGGAGAAAGTCCCGGACACGGCTCAAATAGGCGTACGGCGCCTCGACCATGCTCATGTGGCCGGCGTTGGGGATCTCCGCGTACTCGCTGCCGGCGATGCCCTCGTGGAGGACGCGGTTGGCCCGAGGGGTCGTCGTCCGGTCGTGCTCGCCGACGACGACGAGGGTCCGCTTCGTGACCCGGCCGAGGTCCGGCGCGTAGTCGAAGTCGCCGTAGCCGGCGGTGGAGAAGTGGCGAAGGACCTCGGGCGAGTACACCGTGTCGGCCGCAAAGTCCGTCGGCGGCGGGCCGTGGAAGTGGAACGGGTTCTGGATGCGCATGAGCTCCGCGCAGTCCTCGGGCGTCTGCACAGTCTGCTCCCACTCCCACGACGCGGCGATCTCCTTGCCCGCCTCGCCCATGGCCGCGAGCGACGCTTCGACATCGGCCATCAGCGCCGCGCTCGAGTCGCCGCCGCCGGAGATGACGTAGCCGGCGGCCGTGCCGAGCTCGACGGCGTGGGTCGTCGTGATGATCGCGCCGAACGAGTGGCCGAGCAGCGCGAAGCGGTCGAGCTCGAGCGCCTCGGCGAGCAGGTCGACGTCGCGTGCGAAGACCTCGAGGCTGAGCGTCTGTGGGTCGACGCGTTCGCTTTTTCCCTGTCCGCGCTCGTCGACGTAGAGCACGCGGAACTCGTCGGCGAGCGGATCGAGCCAGGGCCTGAGGTGCGTGTGGTCGAGTCCGGGGCCGCCGTGGAGGACGACGAGCGGCAGCCCGTCCTCGCCTACCGGCTCGACGAACATCTTGTAGCCGTCGGAGAGGGTGACGTTCACGACTTGGCTTCGTTCCAGTCCTCGCCCACGCCGATGTCCACCGCGAGCGGCGGGTCGAGGTCGTAGGCGGAGCACATCTCCTCGCGCACGAGATCCCTGACCGACGAAACCTCCTTCTCCGGCACCTCGAGCAGGAGCTCGTCGTGCACCTGGAGGACAAGCTTCGCGCCGCGCCCCTCGTCCCGCAGGCGGCGATGGATCGAGACCATGGCCTTCTTGATGATGTCCGCGTTCGAGCCCTGCATCACGAAGTTGACGGCGAGCCGCTCGCCGAGCGACCGGGTCTGGCGGTTGGACGCGCGCAGCTCCGGCACCGGACGCCGGCGGCCGAGCAGGCTCGTCGTGTAGCCGTCTCGCGTCGCCTGCTCGATCGTCCGCTCGATGAAGTCCTGGACGTGCGGGAACCGCGCCAGGTAGGTGTCGATCAGCTCCTGCGCCTCGTCGCGCGAGATCTCCAGGTTCTCGGACAACCCGAACGACGAGATCCCGTAGACGATCCCGAAGTTGATCATCTTCGCGGTCGAGCGGTCGCCCGTCGTGAGCTCCGCGGGATCCTTGCCGAGGACTTCCGCCGCCGTCGCCGTGTGGATGTCGTCGCCTCGCGCGAACGCCTCCCGCAGCTTCGGCTCGCCGGAGACGTGCGCGAGGATCCGCAGCTCGATCTGGGAGTAGTCGGCAGAGAGGAGTCTGCAGCCCTGCTCGGCGACGAACGCGGACCGGATCTCCTTGCCGAGCTCGGTTCGGATCGGGATGGCCTGGAGGTTCGGGTTCGTGGTCGAGAGCCGGCCGGTCGAGGCCACGGCCTGGTTGAACGTCGTGTGCAGTCGGCCGTCGCGCTCGGAGATGAGAGTCGGCAGCGGGCCGAGGTAGGTGTTCACGAGCTTCGAGTACTCCCGCCACTCCTCGATCACGCCGACGATCTCGTGCTCGCCGCGGATCTTGCGCAGGACGCGGGTGTCGGTCGAGTATCCGGTCTTCCCCTTGCGGTCGGGCGTCAGGCCGAGCTTCTCGAACAGGATCCGCGCGACCTGCTGGGTCGACCCGAGCATGAACTCCTCGCCCGCGAGCTCCTGGGCCCGCTGCTCGAGCTCCTCGACCCGGTCGGCGAGCCGCGCGGTGATCTCGCCCATCCGGTACTCGTCGATCTTGACGCCGGTGTCCTCCATCTCCGCAAGCACCTGCGTCAGCGGCAGCTCGACCTCGCGGTAGAGCGGCTCGGCGCCGCGCTCCCGGAGCCGCTCGACGAGCGGCTCGGCCAGGCGGAGCGTCGCGGCGGCGTGGCGGACGAGGGCGGCGATGTCCTCGTCCGCCGGCGGGTCCGGAACGAGCTCGATCCCGTACTCGGCCGCGAGGTCGTCGAGCTCGTAGGTCGCCCGGCCCGGGTCGATGAGGTAGGCGGCGAGGAGCGTGTCCTCCGCGGGCTCGACCCGTTGCGCCTTCGCGTCGTGGGCGAGGAGCGGCCCGAGCCGCGGGGGACGAGGTCCGACCACGACGCCGTCTGCCGTCGCGATCGCGACGCGGCCGTCCTCGGAAGCGACCGCCCCGGCCTCGGGCAGCTCACCCTCGCGCCAGGGCACCTGGACGTCCTCGACGACGAGCGGCGCCGCAGGCACGGTCGAGTCCAGCTCGTCGACGCGGCTCAGGAGGTTGCGGAACTCGAACTGCCGGAACATCTCCTTCAGCCGTGACCGGTCCGGTGGCGAGAGGACGAGGTCGGAGGGGTCGCACTCGAGCTCGAGATCGCGCCGCATCGTCGCGAGTCGCTTGGAGACCTCCGCCTGCTCGGCGTTCTCCGTGATGTTCTTGCGACGGGCCGGCGTCAGCTCGTCGACATGCTCGAGCACGCCCGCGAGCGAGCCGTACTGCTGGATCAGCTGCGATGCGGTCTTGTCGCCGATCCCGGGGATCCCCGGGATGTTGTCCGACGTGTCGCCCTTGAGCCCGATGAAGTCAGGGATCTGGTCGGGCGTGATCCCGAGCCGGGCCTCGACGCGCTCGGGCGTGTAGACGTTCACGTCCGACACGCCCCTCGGCGTCATCATCAGGCTGACGTTCTCGGAGACGAGCTGGAAGGCGTCGCGGTCGGTGGAGACGACGGTCGTCTTGATCCCGGCCTGGTCGGCCCGGGTCGCCAGCGTCGCGATGACATCGTCCGCCTCCCACCCCTCGAACTCGAGGTTCCGGTAGCCGAAGGCCTCGACGATGGGCCGGAAGTGGGGGAACTGCTCGCGGAGGAGATCGGCCATCGGCCGCCGGTCGGACTTGTACTCGTCGGACAGCTCCATCCGCTCGACCGGACGCGTGTCCCAGGCGACGGCGACGCCCTTCGGCCGATAGTCGGTGAGGAGCTTGAAGAGCATGTTGGTGAACCCGAGCAGCGCGTTCGTCGGCATCCCCTCGCTCGTCGCGAGCTCCTCGGGGAGCGCGAAGTAGGCACGGTAAGCGAGGTTGTTGCCGTCGACCAGGAAGAGGTCGGACTCGCGCGCAGGCGCGTCGTCCAGCTGGAGCTCCTCTCCGGTCAGCGTCTTGGGGCTCACAGGGCCAACGGTATCGTCCTCCGCCGATGCCGGGCCTCGTGATTGAGCCGTTCTCCGAGGAACACCTCGACGATGCCGCCCGCCTGCTGGCGGAGCGGCACCGGCGCCACCGCCGGGCGGAGCCGCTGCTCACCGAGCCGGCGGACTACCGCGCAGAGGTGGGGGCGCTCTGGCGGGGCGACAACGCCTCAGGCACGGTCGCGACGCGGGAAGGCCGGGTCGTCGGCTACCTGCTCGGGATCCGCAAGGACGACGAGATGTGGGGTGCGAACCTCTGGGTCGACCCTGCTGGGCATGCGGTGGAGGAGGCCGAGGATCTGCGTGACCTCTACGCCGCGGCGGCCGAGCGGTGGGTCGACGAGGGCCGCACGCGCCACTATGCGGTCGCACCGGCGTCCGAAGGCCCACTGCTCCAGGCCTGGCACCGCCTGAGCTTCGGCCAACAGCAGGCGCTCGCCGCCATGGAGATACCAGATGCCGAGATGCCCGCCGGCGTTCGCGTTGCCACCGAGGCCGACGTCGACGCCCTCGTGGCGCTCAGCCCGCTGCTGCCCGACCACCATGGCGGTTCGCCCGTCTTCTCGAGCGGCCCTCGCAGGTCGGAGGAGTGGTACCGCAACGAGGTGCTCGAGGACCTCGCCAATCCCGAGCTCGGGCTGCTCCTGGCCGAGCAGGACGGCGGGGTCGCCGGCGGCTTTGAGCTCGCACCCACGGCATTGTCATCGACCCACAGCGGACTCGCCGGCATCGACGGCGCGGTCCTCCTGGCCTGGGCGGTCACGCGTCCGGAGATTCGCGGCACGGGAGCCGGGGTCGCCTTGACCGATGCGAGCTTCGCCTGGGCGCGCGAGCGCGGATACGAGGTCATGGTCACGGACTGGCGCGTCACGAACCTCCTCTCGTCCCGCTTCTGGCCCCGGCGCGGCTTCCGCGAGACGTTTCTCCGCCTCTACCGCTCGATTCCGTGATCGTCCGCGAGGCCGAGCCGGGCGACGCGGACCGCGTGCTCCGACTGATGGAGGACCTGACGCGGCCGGCCGTCGCCAAGGACCCGCAGCCGCAGCGAGACGTCTTCCTGGCCCACCTCGAGCACCCCGACTGCCGGATCTACGTCGCCGAGCTGGACGGTGAGCTCGCCGGCGCGGTCAGCATGTGGATCCAGCCGAGGCTGAACTGGACGACGCCGCAGGGCTGGATCCCCGACCTGTTCGTCGACGAGGCGTTCCGCCGGCGCGGCGCCGCGCGGGCACTGCTCGACGCCTGTGCCGAGGAGTGTCGCCGCCGCGGCTGCCACGTCCTCACGCTCGAGTCGGGCCACCATCGGGCCGAGGCGCACCGGCTGTACGAGTCGTACGGCTTCGTCCACCACGCCCGCGCTTACATCCTCACGCTCTAGTGCGGGTTCCGCTGCTCGCCGGGTCGCGGCTGACGGTGGTCGACGCGCCGCCGGATGCCGTCGTGCTCCGATCGCCGCCGCCGGCGGAACCGCTCGTGGACGTGGGCGCAGCCGTCCGCGAGGCGCTCCGCTTTCCGCTGGCCGGACGGTCGATCGAGGACCTCGCGCCGTCGGGCGGGCGGGCGACGATCGTGGTGGAGCCGCCCGAGCTGCCGATCCCGAGCGCGCTGCGGGATCCGCGGCAGGAGGCCCTCGCCGCGACGGTCGCGGAGCTCGAGCGGGTCGGCGTCGCGCTCGAGCGGCAGACGATCCTCATCGCCGGGGGGCTGGGCCGGAAGGCCGGACCGCGGGAGATCGAGAGTCTCGTTCCACCTGAGCTGGCGCGGCGGTTCCGAGGAACGCTCGAGGTTCACGACGCGGCGTCTCCGAACCTCGTCGACCTCGGAACGGCCGGCCGCGTGCCGCTCCGCGTCAACCGCGCGCTCGTCGAGACCGATCTCGTCGTGCCGGTGACCGCGGCGGAGTCGGTGCTGCACGGAGGACCGGCGGCACTGGTCGGCGCGAGCGGCGTCGAGGTTCTCCGTGCGGCCGGCGCCTACTCCCTGGTCGAGACGGCGGCGTCACACGGGTGGCGGCTCGGGATCGAGCTCGAGCGGGCGCTCTCGACGCGGGTCCCGTCGATCGGGGCCTCGCTCTCGCTCAACCCACCCGTCGTCACCGGCGCGTTCCACGGCTACCCGCACGACGACCGGGCGCTCGAGCGAATCGCGGCTTCGCCCGTCCGGCTCGCGTTCCGGCTCGCGCCGGGAATCGTCCGGACACGGCTGCTCGGGTCGATCCCGCGCGAGCTCTCGGCGGCCTCGGTCCTCGCGGGACCGCCGTCGGTCGCCCACGTAGAGGCGCTCCTCCGCGCCGTCGAGGCGCGCGCCGCTCGGCTCGACGAGCCGCTCGACGTGGCCGTGATCGGGATCCCGGCGACCACCCCCCACCTGCCCCGCGAGCGACCGAACCCGGTCCTTGCCGCCTACCTCGCCCTCGGCCTCGCCCTTCGGCTGTGGCGCGATGCGTTCCCGATCGCGGACGGCGGCACCGCGATCCTCGTCAGCCCGTTCGACCGCCGCTTCCCGCACCCGAGCCAGGCGCCGTACCGCACCTTCTTCAACGCGCTCCGGGCCCTCGGCTCGCGTGCCGCCACCGAGCCGCAGGAGCTCGCCGCGATCGAGCGGGCGACGCGCGACGACACGAGGGCGATCGAGGCGTACCGATCCGGCCGGGCATGCCATCCGGTCCTCCCGTTCGCGGAGTGGGCAGGCTGCCTGCCGGCGGTCGAGCGCCTCGGCGCCGTGTTCGTGGCCGGAAGCCGGGATGCGCTCGCCGCGCGTGTGTTCGGGTTCGTGCCGACCCGCAACCTCTCGACAGCGCTCGCGATGGCGCGGGCCCGCACGCCGACGCCTCCCCGGGTCGGCTTCCTCGTGGCCCCGCCGTACTTCCCGATCCGGACGGGACGCGCCTAGGACTCGCCGAGATAGGTCTTGCGGACCTGCTCGTTCTGGGCGAGAGCCTTCGCCTCGTCGGCGAGCGCGATCTTCCCCGTCTCCATCACGTAGCCCCGGTCGGCGACGTCCAGCGCCATGAGGGCGTTCTGCTCGACGAGCAGGATCGGGGTCCCCTGCTTGTTGATCTCCTGGACGATCTCGAAGATCCGCTCGACGAAGATCGGCGCGAGGCCCATCGACGGCTCGTCGAGGAGCAGCAGCTTCGGCTGGGCCATCAGGGCCCGCCCGATCGCGCACATCTGCTGCTCGCCGCCCGACAGCGTCCCCGCCCGCTGGTTGCGCCGCTCTTGGAGACGCGGGAAGAGCTCGAAGACGCGCTCGAGGGACTGCCGGATCCCGGCTCGGTCGTCCCGCTGGAAGGCGCCCATCTCGAGGTTCTCCATCACGCTCATACGCGGGAAGAGACGCCTGCCCTCGGGCGACTGGCTGATCCCCATCTTCACGACGCTGTGCGGCGACTCGTGCGTGATGTCCCGGCCCTGGAAACGGATCCGGCCCTCGCGCGGATGGTTCAGGCCGTTGATCGAACGAAGGGTCGTCGACTTCCCGGCGCCGTTCGCGCCGATCAGGGTGACGACCTCGCCGTCGTAGACGTCGAGCGAGACACCCTTTAACGCCTGGATCGAGCCGTAGTAGGTGTGGACCTCCTCGAGCTCGAGGATCTTGCTCCGGTCCCCGGAGTCGACCCGTGCGCGCTCCGCCACCGTCTCCGTCACTGGGCGACCGCCGCCGAGCCGAGGTACGCCTCGATCACCCTCGGGTCGCGCTGCACGTCCTGCGGCGCACCCTCCGCGATCTTCTCGCCGTAGTCCAGCACCGTCACGCGGTCCGATACGCCCATGACGACGCGCATGTCGTGCTCGATGAGGAGGACGGTCAGGCCCTCCTCCTCGCGGAGCCTCGCCACGAAGGCGGTGAAGTCGGTCGTCTCCTGAGGGTTCATGCCGGCGGTCGGCTCGTCCAGCAGCAGGAGCTTCGGCTGGGTGGCGAGCGCCCGGGCGACCTCGAGCCGACGCTGGTCGCCGTACGAGAGGTTCCGCGCGAACTGCTCCCACACCGAGCGAGAGAGCCCACAGAAGGCAAGGAGCTCCCGCGCCCGCTCGGCGGCGCCGCGTTCCTCGCGCTTCACCCCGGGTGTCAAGAGGATGCTCCGCACGATCCCACCCTTCAGGCGCGAGTGCATGCCGACCATGACGTTCTCGCGGGCGGTCATGTTCTGGAACAGGCGGATGTTCTGGAACGTGCGGCCGATCCCGCGTTCGGTGATCGCGTGCGGCGGCTTGCCCGTCACGTCCCGCCCGTCGAAGACGACCCGGCCCGCCGTCGGCTTGTAGACGCCCGTGAGCATGTTGAAGAACGTCGTCTTCCCCGCGCCGTTCGGGCCGATCAGGCTGGTGATCGACCCCTCCGGGATCGTGAAGTCGACGTCGTTCACCGCCACGAGCCCGCCGAACTCCTTGCGTACGTCCCGCGCGTCGAGGAGGGTCGGCGCCGGCGCACTCACCCGGTCGTCCCCCGGGTGTCGTAGAGCGGCTCGTCGTGGACGCCTTCCTCGAACTCCATCTTGCGGCGCGTGCTCGGGATCAAGCCTTCCGGCTTGAAGAGCATGACGAGCACGAGAATCGTCCCGAAGATGCCGAACTGGTAGAGGGGCACGTCGATGTTCGTCCCGAACGTGTCGTTGATCTGGGCGCCGATGTTCCCGAGGCCCTCCTGGTTCAGGTAGGCGAGGAAGCCGCCGCCGACGATGACGCCCCAGATGTTCCCCATCCCGCCGAGGATCACCATGCAGAGGATGAAGACCGAGATGTTGAAGAAGAAGTCGTCGGGGAACGTGCCGCTCTTGAAGCTCGCGTAGTAGGCGCCAGCGATTCCGCCGAAGAACGCGCCGGCCGCGTAGGACCACGTCTTCGTCCGCATGAGCGGCACGCCCATCGCCGCGGCGGCGGTCTCGTCCTCCCGGATCGCGATCCACGCGCGGCCGAGCCGGGAATCACGCAGCCGGACCGAGCAGAAGACCGTGAAGAGCAGCAGGCCGAGCGCGGTCCAGTAGAAGACCTCGATCCCCCCGAGCTCCCTGCCGAGGAAGTCGGCGTTGAAGCTGAGGTAGTCCTCGGGTAAGCCGGTCCAACCCGAGATCGTCGCTCCGAACCCCGGCGGGTCGATCGGGTTGATCCCCTGGGCCCCGTTCGTGAGGTTGAAGCCGGTTCCGAAGAGGTTGTCGCCGTTGCGGGCGATCTGGGGCATGATCTCGCCGAACCCGAGCGTCACGATCGCGAGGTAGTCCCCGCGAAGGCGCAGGGTCGGCAGCCCGATCAGCACGCCGACGACGGCCGTGAAGATCCCGGCGAGGATCAGCACGAGCCAGATCGAGATGTGGAAGCCCTCGGCGGTCGGGGCGACGCCCACGGAGCCTAAGTGCTTGCTCCCCACGCTCTCCGCGAAGTGCGGGGACGCGAACCACGCCGCGGTGTACGCCCCCATGGCATAGAAGGCGACGTAGCCGAGGTCGAGCAGGCCGGCGTAGCCGACGACGATGTTCAGGCCGATCGCCATCATGATGAAGATCGTCATCGTCACGGCCGTGTCGACGGATGGGAACGGGCCGAAGATCGGGACGGTGTAGAGGCTGTCGCGGTAGTACGGATAGAGGATGGCCAGAGCGATCGCGACGGCCGGCAGCACCCACTTCCCGCGCCGGAGCATGTCCCACGGCACGACGTAGAGCGCCAGGACGATCGCCGTCGAGACGACCAGCGAGACCGTGAAGGTCTCGAAGATGGTGACGATGACGATCCACGCGAGCGCGACGATCCCGCCCCGGATCGCCCGCCGGCGCACCTCGGCCTCGAAGGCGGCGCGGCGTTCCGCAGGAAGGCCGGGGATGTTCATCTAGCCCCCTTCCGGCGTCCGCTCGCCGAGGAGGCCCTCGGGCCGGAACACCAGGATGATGATCAGCAGGCCGAAGATGATCGACTGTGTCCAGTCGCTGCCGGGCGTCGCCCAGCTGAGGCCGTTGTTGAACGACTCGATCATCGCGATGACAAGGCCGCCCAGCACGGCGCCGGGCAGGTTCCCGATCCCGCCGACGACCGCGGCGGTGAACGCGATCAGGCCGAGCCGGAACCCCTCGTCGTAGCGGATGTTCGTGATGTAGAGGGCGTAGAGGAGGCCGGCCGCACCCGCCAGGCCTCCGGCGATGAAGAACGTGAACGAGATCGTCCGGTTGACGTTGATGCCCATCATGGCCGAGGCGTCTCGGTCCTGCGCGGTGGCCCGCATGGCCTTCCCCTGCCGAGTGCGCTGCACGAGCAGGAGGAGCGCGACGAGCACCGGGACCGTGAAGAGGAGGACGATCAGCTTGTCCCAGGTGTAGGCGACTCCGCCGATCGTGAAGACCTCGCCCTTCGGCAGGATCGAGTCGACCGACGTCGGCCGGGCGCCCTTCCAGACGAGGGCCACGTTCTGGAGGATGAACGACATGCCGATCGCCGTGATCAGCGGCGCGAGGCGCGGCGCGTGCCGAAGCCTCCGGTAGGCGACGAGCTCGATCGTCGTGTTCAGGACGGCGCAGAACGCCATCACGATCACGAGCATCAGGAGGATCATCGACCAGAGGAAGAGCCCAGAGTCGCCTGCCAGCCCGAAGCTCGACACCATCGTGGCGACGAGCATGCCGCCGAGCATGAAGACGTCGCCGTGGGCGAAGTTGATCAGCTCGAGGATCCCGTAGACGAGCGAGTAACCGAGCGCGACGAGGCCGTAGATCGCGCCGTTCGTGAGTCCGATCAGGAACAAGCGGTAGAACTCGGCCGGCTCCTTGATGAGGTTGACGCCGAGCCAGACGGCGAGCAGGACGACGAGCAGCACGCCGATCGCCGGCACGATGTAGTCCGGCAGCCGGCCTGCGAGGGTGGGAAACGGAAGACGACGCGCCTGGGTGGCCACTTGCTCCCTTCGACACGTCGGGGGAGGACGAGCGCCCTCCCCCGACGGATTCGATCGATCTGTCCTCGCTACCCGCCTTCGACGAACTCGAGTTCCGGCGTCACGGTCTTCGTGAACGTCTCCTCGCCGTTCTTGACCTGGTACACGGAGACCTTCCCGAGCGTCGTGTCGCCGTTCTCGTCGATTTGGAACGACCCGACGATGCCGTCTTGGACGTCGGTCTCGAAGAGCGCGGACGAGACCGCAGCCCGGTCGGTGCCGCCCTTCTCGATCGCGGCAAGCAGCACCTCGGCGGCCTGTGCGGCGTAGGCCGTGTACGGGTTCGGGGCCTTCCCGAACCTCTCCGTGAAGCCGTCGACGAACTCCTTGCCGGCGCCGGTCAGCTGGTCGACCGGAACACCCGGCTGGGTGATGTACATGTCGTTCGCCGCCGCACCGGCGCCCTCGATCGTCGCCGAGATCGGCGTCCAACCGTCGGGGCCGAGCAGCTGGACGTTCGGGGCCCCGGCCTTGATGTCCTTGATCAGCTTGCCGCCGTTGTTGCAGACGATGCCGCCGAGGAACACGCCGTCGGCGCCGGACGAGCGGATGCGCGCGGCGAGGGACTCGTAGCTCGACGCCTTCTTGTCCCACTTCTGGTTCGCGAGGATCTGGATGCCGAGCTTCTTCGCGTACTGCACGAAGAGGTTGGCGATGCCGAGCCCGTACGTCTCGCTGTCATTCAGCACGAAGACCTTCTTCATGCCGATCTCCTGCGCGAACTGGGCGTTCGCAGCGCCCTGGAACTGGTCGTTCCAGACGACGCGCGAGTAGTTGCGCTTCCCGGTCGGGTAGTAGACGTCGGGCTCACCCGACTCCGTGCCCGGGCCGCCCTCCGTCAAACCCGGGTACGTGTTCGCCGGGCTGACCATCGCGAGCGACTCGCGGTTCAAGATCGGGATCTCGAGCTTCGCGCAGCCCGAGTTGAAGGTTCCGATGAGGCCGACCATGCTGTCGTTGTTCGCGTATGCGCGGGCGTTCGACGAGCACTTCGCCGAGTCCCAGCTCCCGGCCTGTGCCGTGGAGTCGTCGCAGGACTGGTAGCCGAGCACCGTGTCGCCGGCCTTCCAGTCGTGCGAGTCGAGGATGTACTCGATGGCATCGGCCATCTCCGTGGTCAGCGCGCGGTTCGCGCCCTGCAGCGGCAGATCCGACGCGATCAGCGCGTCCGGATCGTCGCTGCCCTTCCGGATCGGGCCGCACGACGCCGACGGGAGCGCCTCGACCGCGCCGCCGCCTCCGCCGTCGCCTCCGCCGTCGTCATCGCCGCCGCAGCCGGCGGCTGCGAGACCAAGGACGGCTACGAGCAAGATCAGAAACCCGAGTAGCCCTCGCTTTCTCAAGATCACTACGCCTCCTCCATCGCCTTTGCTGCCTCTGCGGAAGGCGGAGTGCCGCCGCCGATCCGCGCTCCTGGGCAAGTATCCGGGCTTGGGTTCTAGCGCGCAAGCGACAACCCTTCGGAAGTCCACTGCGACGAGATGCCGAAGGTGGGAATCGAACCCACACGGCCCGAAGGCCACCGGATTTTGAGTCCGGCGCGTCTGCCAGTTCCGCCACTTCGGCCTGCGGGAATAGGGTAGCCCTATGGCTGGTCGGGTCGGGATCCTCACGGGCGGCGGCGACTGCCCGGGCCTGAACGCCGTCATCCGCGCGGTCGCGCGGCGGACGCTCGACCGCGGGTACGAGGTGGTCGGCGTCCGCGAGGGCTGGCGGGGCATGACCGATCGCCTCTTCCAGCCGCTCGACTACCGGGGGATCTCGGGCCTGCTGCCCCGCGGCGGGACGATCCTCGGAACATCTCGGACGAACCCGTACAAAAGCGAGGACGGCGTGGAGCGCGTGCTGCAGACGGCCGAGTCCGAGCAGTTCGATGCGATCGTCGCCGTCGGTGGCGAGGACACCCTGGGCGTCGCGGCGCGGCTCCATTCGGAGCACGACTTCCCGGTCATCGGCGTCCCCAAGACGATCGACAACGACCTCTCGGGCACGGACTACACCTTCGGCTTCGACACCGCCGTGTTCATCGCGACGGAGGCGATCGACCGGCTGCACACAACTGCCGAGTCGCACAACCGCGTGATGGTCGTCGAGGTGATGGGCCGGCACACCGGCTGGATCGCCGTCATGAGCGGGATCGCAGGCGGCGCCGACGCCATCCTCATCCCCGAGCAGCCCGTGACCGTCGAGGCGGCCTGCGAGGAGCTGCGGAAGCGGCACGAACGCGGCAAGGACTTCTCGATCGTGGTCGTGAGCGAGGGCTATGAGCTGACGTACGAGTCGGGGGAGCAGCGGTCGGTCACCCAGGCGGCCGAGGCGGACCAGTTCGGCCACGTCCGCCTGGGAGGCGTCGGCGAGGCGCTCGCACGGGACATCGAGGAACGAACCGGCTACGAGACCCGGGTCACCGTCCTGGGCCACGTCCAGCGCGGCGGCTCCCCCACACCGCGCGACCGCATCCTGGCCACGCGCTTCGGCCTCAAGGCGGCCGATCTCGTCGAGGAGCGGCGCTTCGGCCGCATGGCGGCGTTGCACGGCGACGCCGTCGTCGACGTCTCGCTCGAGGAGGCGACGCGCGAACTGAAGACGGTCCCGCGCGAGGTCTACGACGTCGCGTCGGCCTTCTTCGGCTAGCCGAGCAGCTCGACGAGCGGAAAGCTGCGGTGCGACCGCGGCGGGACAACGAAGTTCTGCCGGTGCGTCGTCCGGAGGACGGAGTTCAGTCCCTGCGCGCGCGACCGCGCCTGGAGCGGCAGGCGCGTCCCGTCCGGGAGGACGCCGTCCATCGCCAGCCGGTTGCGGCGGAAGTCGTCGCTCGACGGGTTGAAGCTGATGAAGTGCAGCCCCGCCTCGGGCTGCTCCGATTGTCGGTCCCGCTCGGGGTCGACGGTCCAGAAGAACGGGTTGTCGAGCGTGTTGAAGTCCGCGCGAAGGGGGATTGCGCTCCCCTTTGCGTAGAGCTCGCCGTCGGCGCCACGGATGTTCATCTGCAGACGGGACGTCGGCTGGATCGAGCCGCTGTGGCCGATCGCCCCGTGGCGGTGGAAATCATGCTTCAGCTCCGCCTCCGACGCCGCGTCCTCGGGCGCCTGCCGCAACGTCTGCGCGCCCTCGCGCGCCTGGAAGCCTGGGCGGAACGTCGTGTCGACGCGGTCGCGGAAGTCGAAGTCGAGATACCAGGCCTCGACGTTCTCGAAGAGATGCGAGAGGTGCATGTGCGTGCCGCCGCGGAAGTAGCCGTCCCGGACGTCGACCAGCCCGAGCGTCTCGAAGCTCGGGATCCGCGACTGTCCCTGCGTCTGCCGCTGCGTCGACGTGAAGCCGAGGAAGAGCTGCGCGCCGTCAGGGATCAGGTCGGCGCCCTGGATGCCGGCGGCGGTCGCCATCGCCTTCGGGAGCCCGGGGCCGCCGGCGAATCCGCCGCCCTGGAAGCCCTTGCGGATGCTCGTCAGCTCGAAGAGGCCGTCGGTGTCGGCGAAGAGCGACTGCGCCGCGTCGGCGACGTGCTCCCGCTCGTCGCTTCGGAGCAGGAACGCGACCTCGTTGGCCTCCAGGATCGTCGTGTCGGGATCGCTCGGGAACCGCTCGGCGTCGAGCAGCGCGGATACCGGCCGCTCTGCGCTCGTCGACGCTCGGCGGTCGATCGGCAAGTGACGCTCGGCGAGCGCGGGGACGACGCGCCGGAAGTACGGAAGGCCCCACGCGACGGTGACGGCGAGACCGGCCGGGCTCGGGTCGTAGCGGCGCTCGATCCGGGCGACCGCGTCCTCGAGCGCGCGCTGGGCCTCGCGCAGCCCGGCCCGCGTCGGCTCGACCGTGAGCCGGGCGGTGACCACCTGGTGGTGGAGCGGCGGCTCGATCACCTCGATCCCCTCGTGGGTCAGCAGCTTCGCTGCGGAGAGGAGGTACTGCTCCTCGCCGAGCTCGCCCGCCTCGGCCCGGGGGGGCGACTCGGCGAGCTTGTCGACGAGCTCGTAGATCCCGGCAGCGCCGAGGGCGCCGGCGGCCGCGCCGCCGAGGAGCTGCTTCCTGGTCAGGCGCACCGCTACGCCTTCGGATCGATGCCCTCGAGCCCGCCGACGATCCGGTCGAGGTTCCGAAGCACCTGACGGAAGGTGAGCGGCGGCGCCACGTGCTCGCTGACCGTGTAGAGCGAGCCGTCCTCGCGCCACGCGTAGGTGACGTGCCACTGGTCGGCGTCGCGCGAGACCGTGTAGACAGTCACCGCCTTGCCGCCGACCTCCCGCGTCCCCTTCGCGTCGCTGAAGCACGGAACCGCGCGGCGGCGCACCGTCCCGCCGGAGGTGCGCGTCTCGATGCAGCTTGGGATCGCCGTCTTGCCCGGATACCCGCGGAAGTTGACGTGCACGTCGCCGCTTCCCGCCTCGTGCCAGAGGAATCCGGCGAGATAGCTCTTGTCGTCGTCCACGATCGCGCCGTCGCTGTTCCACTGGCCGCCGATCTCGGCGTCGATGGGGCTCGGCATCCAGCTCGGGCAGTAGACGCGAATGCCGACCTCGTCCGCAAGCCGCTGCCAGCCCGGCTTCCACGCCGCGGGGCAGGCGGCCGGACGCTCGCGCGCGGACGCCTCGCCCCCCACGCCGTCGTCGCCGAGCGAGCAGCCCGCGGCGGCAAGCGCCAGCACCGCGATCAACAGAGCCCTACGCACCCCGTACAAGGGTAGCCCCCTCGCGCGCCTACTCGATCAGCAGCAGAGCGTCGGTCGGCGCGTAGTCGTCGGTCAGTGTCGGTACGCCGGCAATCGACACGTCGGCGTCGCGCCGGTCGCGGATCGCCTTCGTCAGGTCGGGCACCCCGGGCGACCGCGCACGGATGCCTCGCCACCGCTCGAGGAGGAACGCTTTCTCGGGCGCCGCCTGCTCCGTCGCCACCAGCATCAGGTTCCGGACACCTTCGTCGCCCTCGTCGCCGGGGAGGACGACCGGATGGACGAGGACGGTCGGGAAGACCGTGCGGTACGTGCGGTAGACCGACCGGAACAGCCTGGACTGCTCGCCGGCGATCGCGCCGATCGTGTTCGTGACGACGACCCCGCCCGGGTTGAGCCGCGAGCGGACGAGCTCCATGAACTCCGCCGTGAAGAGGTGGAACGGGATCGCGTCGGCGTAGAAGGCGTCGATGAGGATCGCGTCCCACTTGCCGTCGTGCTTGTCGAGCCAGCGCCGGCCGTCGTCGACATCCACCGGGAGCCGCTCGTCGCGCGGGAGGTCGAAGAAGCGGTAGGCCACGTCGACGACCGCCGGGTCGAGCTCGACGGTCTGGATCCGGACGTCCGGATAGTCCTTCCAGAGTCGCTTCGGCGCCGAGGCACCGCCGAGGCCGATCATCAGCATGTCCTTCGCGTCCGGGTTGTACGCGCGCGCCAGGTGGAAGAAGTCGACGTACTCGAACGCCGTCCCGAACGGACGGGCGAGCGGCATCCCGCTCTGGTAGCTGTTGTCGAAGCGGAGGTACCGGTTCGTCGAGTCGTCGGCGACGCTCAACCGGTGGTAGCGGGTGTCCTTCGCGTAGCGAAGCGTGAGGCCGGCGACGTCGGGCGGCCCCTGGCCGCGAACGTAGCCGGCCCGCCGGTAGAGCGGCGACCAGTTCCGTGCCTGAGCCTCGCTGATCGTCCCGCCGGTCTCCGGTGCGAGCGCAACCGCCGCTGCGCCGGCGAGGACGGCACCGGCGAGGGCGACTGCCGCCGTGCCGACGAGGCGCTGCGCGAGCGCGAACAGCGCGGCGGCGGCGAAGAGCGCGGCGGCCGCGATGCCGAGCAGCTGGTCGGTGCCGAACTCGGGGATCAGCCAGAACGCCGTCGCGAAAGTGCCGGCAATCGAGCCTGCTGTCGAGATCGCGAAGAGCCGCCCGGCGGTGTGACCCAAGGTCGAGAGCGACTCGGCGTGGAGCCGGACCGCGATCGGGGCGACCCCGGCGAGGATCACGCTCGGCACGGCAAAGAGCGCTATCGCCGCCAGCAGCGGGTTCAGCCGCGGCCCGGGGTCCCACTCGACGATCGCCTCGAGGACGGGCTCGTCGAGGACCGGGATCGCGAGCACGCCGAGCGCGCCGAGCCCCATCACGGCGGCGAGGAGCCGCGGCTCCGGGCGGCGGTCGGCCAGCACGCCTCCCGCCCAGTACCCGATCGAGAGGCCGGCGAGCACGATCCCGATCAGGGCTCCCCAGACGAAGAGCGAGTTGCCGAAGAACGGGGCGAGCACGCGGCTGGCCGCGATCTCCATTCCGAGGACGACCGCGCCGGAGACGAACACGGCGCCGCCGACGGCGACGCGGTGCCGCCGGGTGTCGACCGGAACCGCCGCTACAGCTCGTACACCGCTACCCAAGGTCCAGCCAGTTTGCCGTTCGCCGCCCGGTAGAAGCGTCGGTTCCCTCGCCGCTCCAGCTGCGCGTAGAAGCGACGCTCGTACGGATAGCGGCCGCGCGCCGCGCCGACGTGGTCGGCGACGGCACCGGTGGCGACGACGAACCCGACGCCCAGCTCACGGAGCCGGGCGACGTTCCGCTTCGGATCGTGCGGCCGACCCGGGCCCGGAAGGGCGAGCCGGAGAACGCGGACGTCGTCGGGGGCGGCCGTCGACGGGTCGGCCGCGACGAGCACGCCCGGCGTGAGGTTCGCGTCCATCCAGTCGTGGGCGGCAACCCGCGTGTCCGTCTTTGTCAACGGCTTCGTGTCGCCGACCGACCACACGAGCGGGATGACGAGGAGAAGCAGCGTCACCGACGCGAGCGGCCGGACTCGGCCGGCGAGCGCGCCGAGGGCGGGGACGAGCGGCAGGACGTAGCGGTCGAAGTGCGCGTCGAGCGGCAGCAGCGTCGCGAAGTACGCCAGCACGAACGCTGCGAGGATCCGGTCCGCGTAGCTCCGGTGGACGAGCGCGAGGACGAGGCCGAGCAGACCGACGAGCAAGGCGGGGCCCATCCCCTCCCAGAGGCGGTCGACGAACGCGATGGGCGCGACGTGGTCGTTCTCGAAGCCGAGCGAGCCCTGCCGGGCGAGCTCGTGTACACGCCGAAGGTCACCGAGCGCCTCGGCGAGGTGCACCGCGAAGTACGGGCTCGTCAGCAGGAAGGCTGCCGGGGCCAACGCCGCCGAGGCCGCGAGGCGGCGCCACTGTCCCCACCCGGCGACCGCGAGCGGGACAAGGAGCGTGAACGCCGGGTACTTGAACCCCGCCGCCACGCCGATCGCGATCCCGGCCGCCGGCAGGCGCCCGACGACCATCAGCCCGAGCGCGACCGTCACGCCCAGCGTCATGGGAACGTCGGTGACGGCGATCCGCGAGTACTGGACGTGCGTGGCCTCGACGGCCGTGACCGCGGCCGCGACGAACCCGGCGATCGTCCCGTAGGCGCGGCCGCCGAGCCACCACGCGGCGGCGACGCCGCCGACGCCGAGCGCCACGACGACGAGCCGCCCGGCGAGGTACGAAGGCTCGGTCGCCCAGTGCTGGAACGGCGCGATCGCGTACATGAGTAGCGTCGGGTAGTCGAACCAGTCCGGGTCGAGCCCGCCGCCGTTGCCCATCCGCCAGGCGCGCGGGACGATGCTCGCCTCGTCCGGGTTCAGCAGGGGGAAAGGCAGGCCGTACCGGACGCCGACGAGCCTGATCGCCGCGGCGCCGACAAGCAGGGCCCCGAGGGCGAGCCAGCGGTTCCCCCAGCGGCTCGACAAGCCGTGCGGGTCAGACTTCGGGCGGGGCGGTGCCGACGAGGTCGGCGACGTTCCGGGCGGAGACGATGACGGCGTCGACGCCGGCGCGCTCGAGCTCCACGACCTCGTCGCGCGTCGTCGACGCGACGTCGGCGATCGCAAGCTTCCCGGCGGGCACGTCCGGCAGGAGCTCGAGTGCCTCGGCGATGGGCTCGTCGCCCCCGTCCGAGCCGAGCACGAGCACCTCGGGATCGAGCTCGTCCAGCACGAACTCGAGGTGTTCGGCGGTACGGATCCGCGGCGCCAGCTCGAACCGGTGCGCGAGGTCGGCCAGCACGCTCTCGAGGCGCTCCGGGTCGTCGTCGTCCACGTCGACGATGCAGGCGTCGGCGCCGTCCGGCACCGACCGACCTGGCTCGAAGACGACGATGACCGGGAGCTCGGTCGCGTCCTTGATCGCCGCGAGCACCGATGCCTCGGCGGCGACGACGAGCAATCCCTCCGCCCCGCCGGCCTCCGCTTCGCGCGCCGCGGCGGGACCGTCGACGGCGACGATCACCGAGATGCCGTCGCCCTCGGAGATCGCCTGGCTCAGCCGGCGCCCGCTCAGCGTCCCGCCCCCTCGATCACGCCGGGCATCTTCACTGTTCCGGCGCGATCGCGTCACACATCTGCGCGCCCGCCACGGCTAGGCTCGCATCGGGGAGGAGGTGGGGGCAACCTTCTCTAGCTACGAAGGCGCCGTCAGACGCCGATCGGGTGCCAGACGGTCTTCAGCTCGAGGAACGCGGCGATCTCGTAGGGGCTCTGCCGGTCGGCCCGCCCGCGCACGACGCGCTTGACGTTCTCCGCCGCCAGCCGCTCGAGCTCCGGGATCTCGCCGTCCGCCCCGGCGAGGTCGATCGCGTTCACGTCCATGTGCCCGGCGAGCCACGGCGCGAGCTCGGACCGGTACCCGGTCAGGATGTTGACGACGCCGCCGGGGACGTCCGCCGTCGCCAGCGCTTCCGCCAGCTCGATCGCGGCGAGCGGCGCCGGCTCCGACGCGAGCGCGACCGCGGTGTTGCCGCCCACGAGCACCGGTGCCAGCCGGGCGACGAGCCCGTCCAGCGGAGGTTCGTCCGGCGCGACGATCCCGACGACCCCGGTCGGCTCTGGGATCGTGAAGTTGAAGTACGGCGCGGCGACGGGGTTGGACGTGCCGAGGACTTGGGCGTACTTGTCGGCCCAGCCCGCGTACCAAACCCAGCGATCGACGGCCGTCTCGACCTCCTTGCGGCCGCCCGCCCGTTCGGCGAACTCCTCCATCCGAGACTCCATCATCTCCGCGATCCGATAGAGCACCTGACCGCGGTTGTACGCCGTCATCCCGCGCCACTTTGCGAAGGCGCCCCGCGCGCTGCGAACCGCGTCGCGCACGTCCTTCCTCGAGGCGCGGGCGACGTTCTGGCCTTGCGCCTCGTAGGTCCGGCCTGACTCCGAGCGCGGGAAGTCGCCTCCGATGAAGAGCTTGTACGTCTTGCGGACGGGAAGCCGGCTCACCCGCGTACCTCCGACTCGTCCAGCTCGAGGTACGGCTCGAGGCCGTGCAGGCCGCCCTCCCGGCCGAACCCGGATTCCTTGTAGCCGCCGAACGGCGAGGTGGGATCGAACCGGTTGTAGGTATTCGCCCAGACCACCCCCGCCTCCAGCCGGTTCGCCATCGAGAGGATCCGCGAGCCCTTCTCGGTCCAAACACCAGCGGACAGGCCGTAGGGCGTGTTGTTCGCCTTCTCCACGGCCTCGTCCGGCGTGCGGAACGTCAGCACGGAGAGCACGGGCCCGAAGATCTCTTCCTGCGCGATGCGGTAGCTCTGGGCGACGTTGGTGAACACCGTCGGCACAAACCAGTAGCCCTTCTCGGGCAGGCGGCAGGGCGGCTGGTAGATCTCGGCGCCCTCCTCCTCTCCGCTCGCGACAAGCTCCTCGATCTTCTCGAGCTGCTGCTTCGAATTGATGGCGCCGACGTCGGTGTTCTTGTCGAGCGGGTCGCCGACCCTGAGCGTCGTCAGCCGCCGCTTCAGCTTCTCGATCACCGGCTCGTAGATCGACTCCTGGACGAGGAGGCGGGAACCGGCGCAGCAGACGTGGCCCTGGTTGAAGTAGATCCCGTTGACGATCCCCTCCACGGCCTGGTCGAGCGCCGCGTCGTCGAAGATGATGTTCGCGGCCTTGCCCCCGAGCTCGAGCGTCAGCCGCTTGCCGCTGCCGGCGAGCTCGCGCTGGATCGCCTTCCCCACCTCGGTCGACCCGGTGAACGCGATCTTGTCGACCCCGGGGTGCTTGACGAGCTCGGCGCCCGTCCGCCCGTCGCCGGTGACGATGTTGACGACACCCGGCGGAAGCTCGGCCTGACGGAGGACGTCCGCGAACAGGAGCGCCGTCAGCGGCGTGGTCTCGGCCGGCTTGAGGACGACCGTGTTGCCGGCGGCGAGCGCCGGCGCGATCTTCCATGACAGCATCAGCAGCGGGAAGTTCCAGGGGATGATCTGCCCGGCGACCCCCACCGGCCGCGGGCTCCGGTTCGGGAACGCGTACTCGAGCTTGTCGGCCCAGCCGGCGTAGTAGAAGAAGTGCGCGGCGGAGAGCGGAAGGTCGACGTCGCGGGACTCCTTGATCGGCTTCCCGCCGTCGAGCGACTCGAGCACCGCGAACTCGCGCGAGCGCTCCTGGAGGATCCGCGCGATCCGGAAGAGGTACTTCGCCCGCTCCGAGGGCGCGAGCGCCGACCAGCCATTCTCGAACGCGTCGCGGGCCGCGCCGACGGCGAGGTCGACGTCCTCGGGGCCGGCCTGGGCGACCTCCGCCAGCTGCTCCTCGGAGGAGGGACTGACGGTCGCGAGATGCTCGCCTGAGCGCGGCTCGACGAACTCGCCGCCGACGTAGACGCCATACCGCTCCTCGAGCGTGACGATGTCGCGCGCCTCGGGTGCCGGTGCGTAGTCCCAACCCGAGGGGACGGGCGAGCGGTCCTGCTTGCGTTCGAGGTCAGTCAATCGTGAAGTAGTCCGGGCTCTGGTAGCGCCCCGTCTTCTCCTTGCGGATCTGCATCAGGACGTCGTTGAGGAGCGTGGATGCGCCGAGGCGGTACAGGTCGGGCGTCAGCCACTCGGCGCCGAGCGTCTCGTACAGCTGCACGAGGTACTGCACGGCCTGCTTCGCCTGGCGGATCCCACCCGCGGGCTTCATGCCGATCTTCCGACCGGTCTCGTGGTACACGTCGCGGATCGCCTCCAGCATGACGAGCGTGACCGGAAGCGTCGCCGCCTGGGGAAGCTTGCCCGTCGAGGTCTTGATGAAGTCGGCGCCCGCGGCCATCGCGAGGAGGGACGCGCGGCGCACGTTGTCGTACGTGCCGAGCTCGCCGACCTCCAGGATGACCTTGAGGTGCGCCTCGCCGCAGGCGTCCTTCACCTGGACGATCTCGTCGTAGACCTTCGCGTACCGGCCGGAAAGGAAGGCGCCGCGGTCGATGACCATGTCGACCTCGTGCGCGCCCATGTCGACGACCTCGCGGACCTCGGCCACCTTGACCTGCGTCGGGCTCTGGCCGGACGGGAAGGCGGTCGCGACCGACGCGACCTTCACGCTCGAGCCGCGCACGCGCTCCAGCGCCGCCGGCACGAGGTTCGGGTAGACGCACACCGCCGCAACGGACGGGACGCTCGCGTCCGCCGGGTCGGGCCGGATCGCCTTCGAGGTCAGCGCCGCGATCTTCCCGGGGGTGTCCTGGCCCTCGAGCGTCGTCAAATCCATCATCCGGACGGCCATGTCGAGCGCGAAGCGCTTCGCCTCGCGCTTGATCGAGCGGCGGGCGAGCGCGGCGGCCCGCTCCTCGACCGCGACCTGGTCGATCGACCCGATTCTCGGCAGCCGAGGCTCGAGCGGGAGCTCGAAGCCGGACGGGAGCGCGGGTGCCTTGGCCATCGGTTGAGTGTAGCCCTCGACCTGAGGCCGAAAGCCGTGCGCGCATAGATTCCGCGCCTGTGAAGCGCCGCCTCCTCGGGATCCTGAACCGGCTCGGCCTCCTCCTTCCCACGTACCGCGTGTACGAGTGGGTTCGGTCGCTGCGCGGGGTCGGCGGCAGCGCGGAGGACGGCCTCCCGCTGCCCCCCGCCCGGCTGCGCCTGATGGTCGCCGGGGTGCCGCAGGCCGACTGGTTCCTCGCCGGGGGGCGGGCGGCCGCCGAGTCGATTCGGGAGACCGTTCCCGAACCGCTCGAGTCGATGGCCGCGATCCTCGATTTCGGGTGCGGCTGCGGGCGGGTCGCCCGGTGGTGGCGCGACCTCCCTGCCGACCTGCACGGGTCCGACTTCAACCCGGCCCTGATCGCCTGGTGCCGGGAGAACCTCCCGTTCGGCACCTACGCGGTCAACGGCGCCGAGCCGCCGACGGCGTACGCCGACGACTCGTTCGACCTCGTCTACGCGCTGTCCGTCCTCACGCACCTGCCCGTCGACACGCAGGAGCGCTGGCTCGACGAGCTCGCGCGAGTCGCGCGCCGGTGGGTGCTCGTCAGCGTGCACGGCCGGCCGTACCGCGCACGCCTGCGGCCGGACGAGCAGCGCCGCTTCGACGCCGGCGAGATCGTCGTCCGGTGGGGCGTCGTCGCCGGCAGCAATCTCTGCACCGCGTTCCACTCGCGTGCGGCGTTCGAGCGGCTCGTCGAGCCGCGGTTCGAGCTGGTTTCGTTCCTTCCCGAGGGGGCAAGGGGCAATCGGCCGCAGGATCTGGCGCTGCTCCGGGTGCGATGAACGAGGTACGAATCGAGAGCTGGACCGAGCTGCAGGAGCAGCTCTTCGCCGGGTCGTGGCGTCCGGATCTCGGACGCCACCGGTCGAACCACGCGTTTCGCGGGCGAACGAGCGCGAGTGAGGATCTCCGGACCAGCCTCCTGCGCCTAGGGGGCGACGCACGCGGCCTCGAGGGGTATCTCCTTCGGAATTTCAGGAAGTACGCGCGCCGCGGAGACGTCCCGTCCGATTCCGTCTGGGACTGGCTCGCCCTCGGCCAGCATCACGGGCTTCCGACCCGGCTTCTGGACTGGACGTATTCGCCGTTCGTGGCGCTGCACTTCGCGACCGCGAACGTCGAGGCGTACGACCGGGACGGCGTCGTCTGGGCGATGGACTACGTGCGCGTCCACGAGCTGCTTCCCGACGCGCTGCGCGACGTGCTCGAGCACGAGGGTGCGAACGTCTTCACACCCGAGCTGCTCGCACGCGCGGCGCCCGGCTTCCGCGAGCTGGATGCACTCGCGAGCGAGCCGTTCTGCCTGTTCCTGGAGCCGCCTTCGCTCGACGAACGGATCGTCAACCAGTATGCGCTCTTCTCGCTCGTCTCCAGCCCGACGGCGTCGCTCGACGAGTGGCTGTCGGGCCGCGACGAGCTGATCCGGAAGATCGTCGTCCCGGCCGACCTGAAATGGGAGTTGCGAGACAAGCTCGACCAGGCGAACGTGACCGAGCGCGTGCTCTTCCCCGGCCTGGACCGGCTCTCCGCGTGGCTCTCGCGCTACTACCGGCCGCGCGCCCGCGACTGAGGCCCTCGCCTGGGGCCACCCCGGGCCACCACCCGCTATCGATCCTAATCGGGAACGCTGCGCGTGTCCGTGCCGCGTCCGAGCCGGAAGTGCGCCGCGCTAGAGCCCGAGACGCTCGAGCATCCGTTCGTCCCGACGCCATTTGGGCCGGACGCGAACGACGAGCTCGAGAAACACCGGATGGCCGAGGAGGGCTTCCACCTCGGGCCGGGCGCGCGTGCCGATCTCGCGCACCATCGATCCGCCCTTCCCGACGAGGATCTGCTTCTGGGACTCTGCCTCGACGTAGATCGCGACGCGGATGACCTTTTCCTCCATCTCCTCGACGGCCGCGGTCACGGCGTGCGGCACCTCGTCGCGCGTGAGCTGGATCGCCTTCTCGCGCACGAGCTCGGCGATCTGCTCCTCGACGGAGAGGTCGGTTCGTTGGTCGGGCGGGAAGTACGCCGGCCCCTCTGGCAGGAGCGCGACGAGCTCGTCGCGGAGCTCCCCCACTCCGTCCCCCGTCTTCGCGCTCACCGGGTGGAGGGCGTGGAAGTCGCCGAGCCGGGAGGCCGTCTGCATCTGCGACGCGATGTGGCCGCCCTTCAGCCTGTCGACCTTGTTCACGGCGATCACGACCGGGACGCCGAGCTCGAAGACCCGCTTCGCGATGAAGCGGTCCCCCGCGCCGATGCGATCGCGCGCGTCGAGGACGAACAGCACTGCGTCGACATCCTCGAACGAGGAGTCGACCGTGCGCTGCATGTGCTCGGTCAGCGGGTCGCGCGGCCGCTGAAATCCCGGCAGGTCGGCGAGCACGAGCTGGTATTCGGGCCCGTTCGCGACGCCGAAGATCCGCCGGCGGGTGGTCTGCGGCTTGTCCGAGGTGATCGCGACCTTCCCGCCCGCGAGCGCGTTCACGAGCGTCGACTTTCCCACGTTCGGCCGCCCCGCGACGGCGACGAAGCCGGACCTCACAGCTCGAATGTGTCGGGTAGGAGCTCGTCCGGCGTCAGCACCGCGACCTCGCCGTTCGCGCGTCGGTAGATCACCCGGTCGATCCGGAACTCGTGGAACCACTGTCGGCAGCCGCCGCACGGCGACGCGTTGACGGCGAGGGCCTCGATCTCGCCGGGCCGCACGCCAGCCGAGGCCGCGGCCCCGAGTGCCGTCTTCTCGCCGCAGATGCCGAGCGGGTAGGCGGCATTCTCGACGTTGACCCCCTCGAACATCCGGCCGTCGCGGGTGCGAACTGCCGCACCGACGCGGAACTTGGAGTACGGCGCGTACGCCTTGGCGGCAGCCGCCTCCGCCCGTTCGAGGAGTTCCCGGTCCGCGTCCGTCACGACCAGAACAGCTTGAAGAGGACGAGAGTCACGAGCGCGCCGAGCACGCCGCCCGAGAGCACCTCCAGAAAGGAGTGGATGCCGGCTTCGATACGTGTCTGCGCCACGAGCAGGGCCATGATGAACGTCAACGTCGAGATGAGAAACCAGTGCGTCGAGTCGCCGAGGATGTACGTGGCCGCCATCCACCCGGCGAATGCGATTGCCGAGTGCCCGGACGGGAGGCCGCCCCGCAGCGGCCGGCCCCGGCCGGTGTAGGCCTTCGCCCCGATGACGATGATCACGGTGAGCACGAGAGCGATGAGCGTGATCTCGGTCGGAGTGTCGCGCAGGCGGTCGAGCGCGCGCGAGCTCGGATCCTTGATCCGGTCGACGAAGACGAGGTAGCCGACGGCGACGGCGTTGACCGTCGCGATCAGCACCGCCCCGGCCGCGATGTCCTTCGCCAGCTTCGCGAGAGGGTCGAACGACGTCGTCGCCACGTCGATCCCCGCCTCGAGCGCCGAGTTGATCATCTCCGCGATCAGGACGAAGGAGATCGCCATCAGGAGGACGACGAGCTCCAGGCGGCTGACGCCCACGACCAGCGCGCCGATCAGCACGCCCGCGGCGATCAGGAAGTGGATCCGCATGTTCCGCTGCGTACGGAGCACGTGGATGATCCCCTCGAAGGCGAAGTTGAAGCTCTGGAGAACGGACGGGCTGCGGCCGACGTTCACGCTCGGAGCGCCTCCTCCCGCGCCTCCATCTCCTCGCCGTGGTCGTAGCCGAGCAGGTGAAGCAGACCGTGCACGAGCGGCGGCTGCCAGTCGCCGGCCACCGCCTCCGGACAGAGCACGACGTCGCCCAGCTGGCGCGGCACGCCCGGCGGAAGCTCGTCGCGCTCGTCGATCGGGAAGGACAGGACGTCGGGCGTCTCATCGACGCCGAGGTGCTCCCGCTTCAGCGCGCGGGCCTCGTCCGCCGCCACGAACGAGACGCCGAGCTCGCCGTCGTCGATCCCCTCGGCGGCGAGAACGCGGCGCGCGAGCTCGACCGCGCCGCGCTCGTCCACGGCGACGCCGCTCCGGTTCGCCACCTCGACCTCGACCACCGCAGCTACCTCCGACGTGTCGTGCCGGTTTCCTCTGCGTGGGACTTGTACGCCTCGACGATCCGCTGCACGAGCTTGTGCCTGACGACGTCCTGGTGCCCGAACTGGATGAACGCGATCCCCTCGATCGTCCCGAGGATGTCGTGTACCTGGATGAGCCCGGACGCCTGCTCCTTCGGCAGGTCGACCTGCGTGACGTCGCCGGTGACGACGACCTTCGAGCCGAACCCGAGGCGTGTGAGGAACATCTGCATCTGCTCGGGGCTCGTGTTCTGGGCTTCGTCGAGGATGATGAACGAGTCGTTCAGCGTCCGGCCGCGCATGAACGCAAGCGGCGCGACCTCGACGATCCCGCGCTCCATGTACGAGTTCAGCCGGTCGGCCTCGAGCATGTCGTAGAGGGCGTCGTACAGCGGTCGAAGGTAGGGATCCACCTTCGCGAGCAGGTCGCCCGGCAGGAAGCCGAGCCGCTCGCCCGCCTCGACCGCGGGCCGCGTGAGGATGATGCGGTTGACCTGGCGCTCCTGGAGGGCGGCGACCGCCAGGGCCATGGCGAGGTACGTCTTGCCGGTGCCTGCGGGCCCGACGCCGAACGTCACCGTGTGGTTGCGGATCGCGTCGACGTAGCGCTTCTGCATGACCGTCTTCGGGGCGATCCGCTTGCCGCGGTGGCGCCACACGACGTCCTCGAACACCTCGCGCACGTCCTCGCCTTCGTCGATTGCGCCGAGCACGGCGTCCACGGTGGACGGCCCGATCTCGTGGCCGCCCTCGACGAGCTCGACGATCTCGTCGATCACTGTCCGCACCTGGTCGACCCGCTCGTCGTCGCCCTCGATCGTGAGCTGGTTGCCCCGGAGGTGGATGGCCACGCGCAGCCGGTCGCGGAGGTGGTCGAGGACACCGTCGCCGATCGAGGCCAGCTCGGCCGCGACGGTGTTGGGAACGGACAGGGTTTCCTGCACCGCTTCTCAGTGTAGGTTCGATGCGTGTCCGACCCGCTGGAGCGGCGTGCCGAGGAGGCCGAGACGCTCGCCTTCGTCCTCGAGGAAGCCCGCCGCTACCTGGCCGAGTTGGACAACTCGCTCGTGCTCCCCTCACGGGAATCCCGGTTCCACGGGAAGCTGCCGGAGACCGGGGCCGGCGCGCGGGCCGCCCTGGCCGAGCTCGTGGCCGCGAGCGACGTCGCGACGCGCTCGTCCGGCCCGCGCTTCTTCCACTTCGTGACCGGCGGGACGACGCCGGCCGCGCTCGGCGCCGACTGGCTGACCTCGCTCCTCGACCAGAACTCCTTTTCATGGGTCAGCTCGCCGTTCGGATCGGACCTCGAGGCGGTGGCGATCCGCTGGCTGCTCGACCTCTTCGAGCTGCCGACGGAATGGAGCGGCGTCCTGACCACGGGCGCGACGATGGCCAACTTCGTCGGGCTCGCGTGCGGGCGGCGCTGGTGGGCCCAGCAGCACGGGGTCGACCTGGACGAGCGCGGCTTCGCCGGCCTTCCCGCCGTGCCGGTCTTCTCGTCTCCGTATCTCCACGCGAGCGCGCGGAAGGCGCTCGCGATGCTCGGCCTCGGCCGCGAGTCGGCGCGAATCGTGGACGCGGCCGGCCTCGAGCGGGAGCTCTCCGCGCTCGGCGGCGCACCCTCGATCGTCGTCGCGAACGCCGGTGACGTGAACACGGGCGACTTCGACCCGATCGGGCGGATGGCGGACCTCGCCGAGCGACACGGCGCCTGGCTCCACGTGGACGGCGCCTTCGGGCTCTTCGCCCGGCTGACGCCTGAGGCGGCTTCTCTCGCCGACGGCATCGAGCGGGCCGACTCCGTCATCGCCGACGGCCACAAGTGGTTGAACGTGCCGTACGACTGCGGCTTTGCGTTCGTCCGGGACGGCGACCTCCTGCGCGAGCCGTTCCGGCTGACCGCGGCGTACCTCCCAACCGACGAGAGCCCGAGCCCGGAAGCGTCGCGGCGAGCGCGGTCGCTTGCCGTCTGGGCGACGCTCCGGGCGTACGGGCGCGAGGGGCATCGGGAGATGGTCGAGCGGCACCTGAGCCTCGCTCGACGACTCGGACGTCGCGTCGAGGAGGAGCCCGAGCTGGAGCTCCTCGCCCCTGTGCGGCTCAACATCGTCTGCTTCCGGCACCGTCCGCCCGGACTCGAGGGTGAGGCGCTCGACGAGCACAACCTCGCGCTCGGCCAGGACGTACTCGAGGACGGGCGGGTCTTCTTCGGGACGACCCGGTACGAGGGAAAGGCTGCCTTTCGGCCCGCGATCGTCAACTGGCGGACGACCGAACGCGACGTCGACCTGCTCGTGGACGTTCTTCTCGAGCTGGGCGCGCGGCGCGCTGCGGGCGCCGGCTAGCCGAACGTCACCCGCTCGGCACGGGCGCGTGTCCCATTCGCGCGTTTGCTCTCGTTACGATCGCCGCGAGGAGGAGGCTGGGTGCGCCTACCCGAACGGCGGCGAATCGCGCCGCCTACGCCAGCTTCTCGCGCACGAGCTGGCTGACCGCGGAGCCGTCGGCCCGCCCCGCGACCTGCGGCATCACGTCGGCCATCACACGGCCGAGGTCCTGAAGGCTCGTCGCGCCGTTCTCGGCGATCGCGTCGTCGACGATCTCCTCGAGCTCGTCCTCGCTCAGCGGCTCGGGCATGAACTCCTCGAGCACATCCAGCTCGTACCCCTCCGCATCGGCCTGCTCCTCGCGCCCGGCCTTCCGAAACGCCTCCTCCGCCTCGGCCCGCTTCTTCCGCTCCCGCTGGAGCACTTGCAGCTCCTCCTGATCGTTGAGCGGTCGTTGAAGCTCCTTCTCGGCCGACTGGAGCGCGTTCAGGATGAGGCGTAGCGCGTCCCGCCGCTCCTCGTCGCGCTCACGCATCGCGTCCTTGACCTCGTCCTGGATGCGCTTGATCAGGCTCATGCCGGCAAGCCTCGCATCTCGCCGCCGATGATGTGCCAGTGGAGGTGGAAGATCGTCTGGCCCGCCCCAGGTCCGACGTTGACGACGACGCGGTAGTCGTCGAGCCCGACGGCCCGCGCCGTCTCGGCGACGAACTCCAGCATTCGTCTCGCCTCCTCGGCCGGGAACTCGCCCACCTCGCGGAACGAGTCGACATGGCGCTCGGGAAGGACGAGGAGGTGGACCTCGGCCTGCGGGTGGATGTCCCGGATCGCCACGAAGCCGTCGGCGGCGTGGACGTGGTCTCCCTCGCGGGCAAGTGCGCAGAAGAGACAGTCGTCACGCGGCAACGATGCCCTCCTTGCTGACCGCCCGCGCCCGGACGCGCAGGAGCCGGCCGATCGGCGCCGCCGTATCGACGAACCAAGGCGAGTAGTCGTCGCCGTACCCGCGTCCGGGCCGGTCGACGAGCACGACGTCCTCACGGCCCAGCTTGCCCCGCCACCGTTCCAGGCACGCCCGGTGCGACAGCGCGCGCAGCCGCGAGCTCCGCTCCGTCTTTACCGGCGGCGGCACCGCATCCTGGGCCGCGGTCGCCGTACCCGGCCGCGGCGAATACGGAAAGACGTGGACTTTCGTGATCCCGGCCTTCGCGACGACTTCCAGCGTCCGCTCGAACGCCGCGTCGTCCTCCGTCGGAAACCCGACGATCACGTCAGCCGTGAGGTTGAAGTCGTCCAGCCCCGCCAGTCGCCGGAGGTAGGTCGATGCGGTGTAGCGGCGGCCCATCGCTCGGAGGACGCCGTCATCGCCCGACTGCAGCGGGACGTGAAGGTGGCTGCCGGCCGCGCGCGTCTCGCGCAGCGCCGCGACGAGCTCGTCGTCGACGTGGTTGATCTCGATCGACGACAGCCGCAGCCGCTCGAGGCCCGGCACGCTGCCCGCCTCCCTGATCAGGCGCGCCAGCGTGAAGCCTGCGCCCCGGTCGCGGAAGCAGCCGAGGTTGATCCCGGTCAACACGACCTCGCGGTGGCCCTGGCGCACCCGCTTTGCGATCTCCGCGAGGATCGCCGCAGCTCGGCGGCTGCGCGACGGCCCGCGGACGAGCGGGATCACGCAGAAGTTGCAGCTGAAGCTGCAGCCGTCCTGAACCTTGACGAACGCCCGAACGCGGTCGAGTCGGGCGTCGGCCTGCACGCAGCCGATCGCGCCCACGTCGCGAGCGACGGCCCCGGCGACCTCCTCGCTCGGCCGGGCCACAACGACGACGTTGTCGGGGAGCCCGGCCATCGCGGCCCCGCCGAGGTTCGCCGAGCACCCGGTGACGTACACCCGGTCGTGCGTCCTCGCCGCCCGGGAGGCGGCCTGACGCGATTTCGACACGGCCTCGTGCGTCACGCAACACGTGTTCACGACCGCGATCTCTGCGCCGTCGCGCCGCTCTTCGTGACCGTCCGCGACCAGCCGTTCGCGCAGGGCCTGCGCGTCCGAGTGCGAGACCTTGCAGCCGAGGAAGCGGACGGAGAACGTCGCCATCTCGGCGGGAATCTACTCGCGCACGTACAGATCGGCCGCCCACCCGCCGTCGACGCGTCGCTCCCGGTGGGCGTAGCCCCGGACGTCCGGCATGCGGGCGTGGAAGTACCCGGACGTCACGAGCGTGCGGACGTCGACCAGCGGGCCGAGCGCCTCGACCGAGGCGAGGTCGATGTTCGCGAACCCGACCTCGGCGGCCGGCAGCGGGTCGCCGAGGGCGTCGGCGACCCGCGCTTCGATCTCGACGCCGTTCGCGGAGGCGTTCCGCCGGGCGGCCTCCACGGCGGCCTCGTCCCGGTCGATGCCGACCACAGGCCCGAAGCCGAGCTTCGCCGCAGCGACCGAGAGCACGCCCGACCCGCAACCGACGTCCAGAAGGCTCGCCGGCTCGAGCGCGAGCAGGAACCCGAGGCAGAGCCGTGTCGTGGGGTGCGAGCCGGTGCCGAACGCCCGGCCGGGGTCGATCCGGACGGCAACGGCGTCCGCGGGCGGCTCCTCCCACGGCGGCCCGACCCAGAGGCGTCCGATCCAGACCGGACGGTGGAACTCGCGCCACCGCTCCTCCCAGCCGGGCTCGACGGCGAGGGAAGAGACGTCTGTGAAGACCTCGCGCAGCCGCCGCTCGCCCGCGGCATCCGTGTAGACGGCGAGCTCGCCGACGCCCTCCTCGAAGCCCTCCGGATGGAGGTCTAGCAGCCGCGCGCGCGCCTCTTCCACCGCTTCTGCCGGCACCGCGATCGCGACCCGGCGGAGCTCGCCGTCACTCAGCGGAATGCGCTCTTGATCTTCTCGAAGAACCCCTCGTCCCGCCGGTAGGTCTCCTCGCCGGCGGTGCGCTCGAACTGCTCGAGCAGGTCGCGCTGCTCCTCGCTCAGGTGGTGCGGGATCGCGACGTTCACGAGCACGCGGTGGTCACCCCGGCCGAAGCCCTGCAGCACCGGCATCCCCCGGCCGCGGAGGACGCGCACCTCGCCCGGTTGCGTGCCCGGATGGAACTCCAGCTCCTCCGACCCGTCGAGCGTGGGGACCAACACGCGCGCCCCGAGTGCCGCCTGGGTCATGGTCAGGTCGACTTTGGAGAAGACGTCGTCGCCCTCGCGGACGAAGCCCGGATGTGGCCGGACGCGGACGCGGACGTAGACGTCGCCCGCCCGTCCGCCGTCGAGGCCGGCGTGGCCTTCGCCGGAGAGCCGGATCCGCTGGCCGTCGTGGATCCCGGGCGGGACCTCCACCTCGAGCGTGCGCTCCTCGAGCACCTGTCCAGCGCCGTCGCACCGCGCGCACGGGTGCTCGGCGAGGCGGCCGCTGCCGCCGCAGCGCGGGCAGCTCTGTGTGCGGATGAACTCCCCGAACGCGCTGCGGGAGACGTGCTGGATCCGGCCAACGCCTTGGCACGAAGGGCACGTCGTCACGTCCGTGCCGGGCTCGACGCCCTGGCCAGAGCATCGCGAGCACTGGACGGCGACGCGGAACGGGACCTCCCTCGTGATCCCGCTCGCGGCCTCGGTCAGCTCGATCTCGACCTCCGCCGCGATGTCGGCGCCGCGCCCCCGCGTGCGCGCAGCCGTCGCGAACAGGTCGTCGCCGAAGAAGGCGGAGAAGATGTCGGCGAGGTTGCCGAAGTCGAACTGGGTCGGGTTGAAGCCGCCGCTGCGAAGCCCGGTGTGCCCGTAGCGGTCGTAGAGCTCGCGCGCCTCGGAGTTGGAGAGGACCTCGTACGCCTCGACGACCTCCTTGAAGCGCTCCTCGGCGTCCGGCGCGTCGGAGACGTCCGGGTGCACCTGCCGGGCGAGGGTCCGGAAAGCCTTCTTGATCTCCGTCTCGTCGGCGTCGCGGCGGACGCCGAGCACCTCGTAGTAGTCGCGCTCCGCGGTCGCCATCTCTCCGGCAGCGTAGCCAGGCTAGTTGTCGGCGTAGATCTCCTCTACGAACCGAGAGAGTTCACGCGCGGCGCCGCGCACCGACCGCAGCGCGGTCTCGTAGTCCATGCGCAGCGGGCCGAGCAGGCTGACGGCCCCGAGGCGGCGGTGCGCGAGGCCGTACGTGGCGCCGACGAGCGAGGCCCGCTGCAGCGCAGGGTGCGGCAGGTCGACGCCGAGGCGGACGAACGGGCCCCGGTTACCGAGCGCCTCCCCGAGGATCTGGAGCACGAGCGCGCGCTGTTCGAGCGCCTCGAGGAGGCCGCGGTAGGCGTCGAAGTCCTCGTCGCGGACGTTCCCGAGCAGCATCGCCGCGCCGCCGACGAAGAGGCGCTGCTCCTCCGAGCCGGCCGCGTCCGTGAACGCCGGCCGGAGCAGCTCGAGGAAGGCGCGCTCCCGCGCCGTCAGCCCCTCTTCCCCGAAGGCCTGGCGGAGCGCGTGCGAGCCGGGCGCGAGGCCGACGGTCCGCTCGTTGAGGTATTCCGCCGCCCAGCCCACGAGGCCGGGGTCGACGGGCTCGCCGAGCGCGAACACGCGCTTCGTCACGCCGCCGGTGGACGTGATGACGACCGTCGCGATCACCTGCGGCTGCAGCTCGAGCACCTCGACATGGCGGACGGTCGCCGCTTCGAGCGGCGGCGCGGAGACGAGCGCAAGCAGGCGCGTCATCTGCGCGAGCGCTTCAGTCGTCGCCTGCAGCGCGACCTCGACCTCGGCCGCCGGGCCGTGCAAATCCAGCGGGAGCGAGGCCGGACGCGGCTCCAGCCGGTCGAGGAGCCCCTCGACGAAGAGCCGGTAGCCGGCCTCGGTCGGAACGCGACCCGCCGACGTGTGAGGGTGCGTGAGGAGGCCGATCCGCTCGAGCTCAGCCAGCTCGCCTCGCACGGTCGACGGCGAGACGCTGAGCGCGGCCCGGTCGACGAGGTGCCTCGATCCGACCGGCTCCCCGGTGGCGATGTACTCCTCGACGAGGCGCCGCAGGATCTCCCGCTGGCGGTCTGTGAGCGTCGGCTCGGTCATCCCGTTTGCAGGAATTTTACTCCTGCGGCCGGCGTCGCCCCTGCCGCGTCAGGCCAGGAGCTCGGCCGTCACGCCCCCACCGAGCAGGCGCCCGCGTGACGTGAGCGAGAGCCGGTCCCCACCTTCGCGAGCGACGAGCCTCAGTCCCTCGAGCCGCTCGAGCGCAGCGCCGTCGAGCACCGACTCGACTCCGGCGAGCTGCAGCGGCTCGTCGAGCCGAAGACCGAGCATGACCCGCTCCTGGAGGCGAACGGCGACCGGCAGCTCCTCGACCTCGCGCGAAGGCGCCTCGCCCCGCGCGAGCGCCGCCGTATACGCGGGCAGCCTAGGCGTGTTCCGCCAGCGCCGGCCTCGCACGGTCGAGACCGCCCCTACGCCGATCCCGAGATAGTCCCGGCCGAGCCAGTAGGCGAGGTTGTGCCGCGCCCGCAGGTCCCGGCCGGCGGCATCGTCGCCGGCGCGGCAGAAGTTCGCCGTCTCGTACCAGCGGTACCCGGCGCCGCTCAGCCGCTCGACGACCCGCTCGAAGTAGCCCTCGAGCGCGTCCGCCTGGCGTCCGAGCTCCTCGCCGTGTCGGTGCGTGAATCGCGTTCCGGGCTTCGCCTCCAGCTCGTAGCACGACAGGTGCTCGGGACCGAGTGCGAGCGCCTCGTCGATGTCGGCATCGAGCGCGGCGGCGCTCTGGCCGGGGATCCCGTAGATGAGGTCGAGCGAGATGTTGTCGAACCCGGCACCACGGAGATGGTAGAAGCCGCGCCGGACGTCGTCCGGACCGGCAACGCGCTCCAGTACCCGGAGCAGCGCGGGATCGAATGTCTGCGCGCCGAGCGAGACCCGGTTCACGCCGCAGTCGCGCAGCAGCCCGGCGAGCTCGGGCGTCACCGTCTCGGGATTCGCCTCGACCGTCACCTCCGAGGCAGGAGGCATCGCCTCCAGCAGCCGCCGCAGCTCCGCCGGCTCGGTGAACGTCGGCGTCCCGCCTCCCAGGAAGACCGTCTCGGTCTCTGAAGCGAGCAACGGGCGCTCGAGCTCGAGCTCGGCGAGCAGCGCGTTCACGTACCGGCCGTGCTCTCCCTGCCGGCCGACGACAGTGACGAAGTCGCAGTACCCGCACCGATGCGAGCAGAACGGCAGGTGCACGTAGAGGTGACGCGCGCCGCTCATTTCCCGTTCTCGGTCAGGTTGAGGACTGCGAGGAACGCCTCCTGCGGCACCTCGACGGCTCCGACCTGCTTCATCCGCCTCTTGCCCTTCTTCTGGCGCTCGAGCAGCTTGCGCTTGCGCGTGATGTCACCTCCGTAGCACTTCGCGAGCACGTCCTTCCGCTTCGCCTTGATCGTCTCGCGCGCGATCACCCGCGAGCCGATCGCCGCCTGCACGGGCACGTCGAACATCTGGCGGGGAATCTCCTCGCGAAGCCGATCGACGAGGGCGCGGCCCCGCCCGTACGCCGCGTCCCGGTGGACGATCAGCGAGAGCGCGTCCACGGACTCGCCCGCGATCAACACGTCGAGCTTGACGAGGCTGCCCTCCCGGAAGCCGATCACGTCGTAGTCGAAGCTCGCGTAGCCACGGGTGCGGGACTTCAGCTGGTCGTAGAAGTCGATCACGACCTCGGCGAGCGGGAGCTCGTAGATCAGCACGGCCCGCTCCTCCGAGAGGTACTCCATGTGGTCGAAGCGGCCTCGTCGCTCGTTCGCGAGCTCCATCACAGGCCCGACGTACTCCTTCGGCACGATGATCGACGCGCGGATGTACGGCTCCTCGACGCGCTCGACGTCGGTCGGCATCTCGGCCGGGTTATGCACCTCGACCTCGGTCCCGGCGGTCGTCACCACGCGGTACGCGACGTTCGGCGCGGTCACGAGGAGATCGAGGTCGAACTCGCGCTCGAGACGCTCGCGGACGATCTCCATGTGCAGGAGCCCGAGGAAGCCGCAGCGGAAACCGAAGCCGAGTGCCTGGGACGTCTCCGGCTCGTAGATGAGCGCGGCGTCGTTCAGCTTCAGCTTCTCGAGCGCGTCGCGAAGCTCCGGGTACTCGTCGGAGTCGGTCGGGAAGAGCCCCGCGAACACCATCGGCTTCACGTCCTTGTAGCCGGGCAGCGGCTTCTCGGCGGGGGTCTGCTGCGAGGTGAGCGTGTCGCCCACGCGCAGACGGCTGACGTCCTTCAGCCCGGTGATCACGTAGCCCACCTCGCCCGCCTCGAGCGTCTCGGCAGCGCGCATCGTCGGCGAGAAGAAGCCCAGCTCCTCCGCCTCGAACCTGGTTCCCTGCGCCATCGCGAGCAGTCCCTCGCGGGTCCGGAACGAGCCGTCCACGACGCGTACGAACGCGACGACGCCGCGGTACTGGTCGTACGACGAGTCGAAGATCAGCGCGCGTGCAGGCGCGTCCGGCGCGCCGGACGGCGACGGGATCCGCTTGACCACGGCGTCGAGGACGGCCTCGATCCCCTGGCCCGTCTTGGCCGAGATCCGGAGGACGTCAACCGGGTCGCCGCCGATCAGCTCTGAGATCTCGACGGCCGCCGCCTCCGGCTGCGCCTGCGGCAGGTCAATCTTGTTCACGACGGGGAGCAGCTCGAGGTCGTTCTCGATCGCGAGGTAGGCGTTGGCGACCGTCTGCGCCTCGACCCCCTGCGCGGCGTCGACGACGAGGACGGCGCCCTCGCACGCCTGGAGCGACCGCGACACCTCGTACGTGAAGTCGACGTGGCCCGGCGTGTCGATCAGGTTGAGCTGGTGCCCCTTCCAGGCGACGCGCACGGCTTGCGCCTTGATGGTGATCCCGCGCTCGCGCTCGAGGTCCATGGAGTCGAGGACCTGCTCCCGCATCTCCCGTCCGGACACGGTCTCCGTGACCTCGAGGATCCGATCGGCGAGCGTCGACTTTCCATGGTCGATGTGCGCGATGATCGAGAAGTTGCGGATTCGGTCCTGCTGCATAGGTCAGTCGGGCGGGCGGCCGCGGGTTCGCAACGATAGCAACGCGTTCAGCTCACGAACTCCCAGCAAACGGGCGGAAAACAGGTAGGCCGCGCCGCCGGCGGCCATCGCTCCGAACACAGAGACGGCCTGCGCGACGAACGCCCGGCCGAGGGCCTGGTCGAGCGCCCACCAGGCGCCGTACGCGACGGCCCCGAACACGACCGATGCCCCGGTGATGCGCACCAGCGAGTCGAGGGTCTCGGTGAGCTCCAGGTGCCCGAGGCGCTGGCGGAGGAGGACGACGAGCGCCCCCGCCCCGAGGATGTTGGCGACCGAGATCGCGAGCGGAATGCCCCACGTCCCGAACCGGTAGAAGGCCCCGTAGAGCGCCGTGTTCGCGATCAGGGTTGCGAGCGCGACGGCGGTCGGCGTCCACGGCGACTGCAGCCCGAAGAACGCCCGGTTCAGCATCAGCATCGCGCCGTTGAAGGCGAGGCCGAGCGAGAAGGCTGCAAGTGCGCCGGCGACCACGCGGGTCTCGTGCGGCCCGAACTCTCCCCGCTCGTAGACGAGGCGCACGATCGGCTCCGCCAGCACGGCGGTCACGACGCTGGCGGGGACGAGCAGGAAGGCGATCTGGCGAAGCCCCGTGCCGAGCGTCCGTCGGAAGCCGTCCAGTTCCTCACGCGCCGCGAGGCGAGAGAGGGCCGGGAACAGCACCGTCGCGACCGCCACGGAGAACATCCCCTGCGGAAGCATGTAGATCCGGAAGGCGGCGTCGATCGCGCTCGGCGCGAGCGTGGGGTCGATGAAGCGTGCGGCGAAGAAGGTTCCGATCACCGCGTTGAAGTTGATGAGCCCCAGCCCGAGCGTGACCGGGAGCATCAGGACGAAAACCCGCTTGACCGCGGGGTCGCGCCAATCGATCGCGACGCGCAGCCGGCCGTCGAGACCGGCGAGCCACGGGAGCGGGAGCAGGAGCTGGATCACGGTTCCGAGGACGATCGACCCCGCGTAGACGTAGAGCTCGGCTTCCGTCGAGCCGGCCTGCGGGACACCGATGACAAGCCCGGCGATGATCACCAGGTTCCAGGCAACCGGCGTCAGGGCCGGCACGGTGAAGTGCTCGTAGCTGTTGAGGATCCCGACGATCACGCCCGAGATCCCGAGCAGCACGACGATCGGGAAGAGGATCCGCGCCAGGGTGACCGCGAGGTCGCCGTCTTCGCCGTGGTAGCCGAACAGGGACATGACCCATGGAGCGGCGAGCATGAAGACGGCCGTGACGGCCGTCAGCCCGAGCAGCAGGATCCAGATCAGGCTCGAGGCGACGCGCCACGCGCGCGCCCGCTCGCCCTTCTCCAGGAGCTCGGTGAAGACGGGGACGAAGGCGGACGAGAGCGCCGCGTCGGCGACGAGCGCGCGGACGAGGTTCGGCACCTGGAAGGCGACGGTGAACGCGTTGATACCGGCGCCCTCGACGCCGAAGTACCCCCGCGCGACGATCTCGCGGGCGAGGCCAAGCACACGCGAGAGGCCGGTGGCGCCGGAGAAGACCACGGTCGACCAGGCGAGCCTCCGGGACGGGAACCCCGGCGCCTCGGGACGGACGTCGCTCACCGGCGGTTCCCCCACGAGAGGAGGATACGAGCGGCCCTGGCGGGCTCCTGCGGCCGCCGGACCGCTGCTAGCATTCCGCCGCCCGCGACTGCGGGCTCTTTTTCGCCGATGCCGAACATCAAGCAGCAGAAGAAGCGCGTCCGCACGGCCGCGAGGGAGCGGTTGGAGAACCTGCGCTACCGGTCGACCGTCAAGACGCTCACGCGCCGCCTCGAGTCCGCGGTCGCGGACGGCGACGCCGACCGCGTCGCGGCCGCGCATCGCGAGCTCCAGCAGTGGATCGACCGTGCCGCCTCGCGCGGCGCGCTTCACCGCAACGCCGCCGCCCGCAAGAAGGCGCAGGCGGCGCGCCTCGTCTCGAGCCGCTAGGCCGGTTACGCCGTTTGGCGCGCGGGGGCGGCCACGGGCTCAGTCAGCTCCGCCAGTGCCCGCGTGAGCTCGTGCGCGCCGGAGAGCCGGCTAGCCCCCTTGAGCCCGGCGTCGAGGGCCGCGAGGCGCACCACGGCGGCGTCGAGCTCTTCGCCGGAGTAGCGGTCTGCGTGCCCGAGGGCCTTGCGCACCCGGAACTCGTGCACACTCACGCGCTTGGCGATGTCCCGGGCGCCCATGCCCTCCGCGGCGAGGAGCTTGACGCTGCGTACCAGCGAGACGTGCGCCGCGAGCCGCACGGCGATCGAGAAGGGATCGCGTCGCTCCAGCTCGGCCTCCCCGGCCGCGACGAGCGCGCCGGCGTCTCGCTCGCCCCAGGCGTCGGTCGTCGCCCAGGCGGCCGCCTCGCGGGCGGGCGTGGCCAGCCGCTCGACGTCCCGCCGAGTGATCGAACGACCGCCGGCCCAGATCGTGATCTTGTCCGCCTCGGAGGAGAGCGCGACGAGGTCGTCACCGACGATCTCGACCAGCGCGCGGGCCGCGTCGGCGTCGACCGACGCCCCGAACCCGTCGAACTGACCGCGCACCCAGGCCGGGAGGTCGCGGGGCTTCGGCGCGTCGTACGCCAGGACCCGTCCCGGGCCTGCGACGGCGGTCACGAGCGCGTCACTCCGCGGGGGCCCGTGGGCAACGAGCGCGAGGACGGCGCCCGGCACGGGGTCGCCGAGATACGCGGCGACCTCCTCGACATCCGCCTTCTTCCAGCGCTCCGCGCCCTCGACGATGACGAGCCGCCCGCCGTCGCCCCCGGCGAACAGCCCGAGCGCGTTGCACGCGGCGACCGCGTCCGCTCCACTCGAGACGTCGGCGGAGAGGTGCTCGATCGATTCGTCTCCGAAGCGCGAGCGGAGCCGGCGGAGCGCGCGCGCGACCTTCGGCCGGTCGCTTCCCGTCATCAGGTAGACGGGGAGAAGCGGCTCGCTGGACACCGGCGCCAAGCATAGTCAGGCCCCCGCCCGCGTCGTGAGCCGGCTCCCGTCGCTCTCGACGACTACGTCGCCGTCGCGGTCGGTCCGGTACACGTCCAGGCCGGGGACGGACTCGAGCTCGGCGATCGTCGACGGCGTCGGGTGGCCGTAGTCGTTGTCCGCGCCGCACGAGATGACGGCGATCCGCGGGCGAGTGAGCTCGAGCAGGCGAGGAAGGCCCTCGTCAGCGGAGCCGTGGTGCGCGACCTTGAGGATCTCGACGGGAGGCGGGTTCAACGGCAGGGTCACCGGGGACTCGGCGTCCGCTGTCAGCAACGCATCCACGGTCCCGTATGAGGCCAGGATCACGGTGGCGGAGAGGTTTGGATCCTCGTGTGCCGGTGGATCTCGAGCGGGCCAGAGGACGCGTAGGCGGAGCCGGCCGAGCCGGACGACGAGGCCGGCGCGGGCCGTCAAGACCGGGACGCTGCGACGCTTCGCCTCGTTGAGCGCCGCGGTCTCGTCGGGGCTCTCGGACGGGATCCGCGGGTCGAGAATCCGGTCGACGCGAAGGTGCCGCACGAGCGCCGCCGCGCCGCCGACGTGATCCCGCTGCGGGTGGGTGAGCACCGCAAGCGAAAGCCGACGCACGCCGAGCTTGCGCAGCTGGTCGTCCACGTGGCCCTCCGGCGGGCCCTGGTCGACGAGAACCGCACCCTCCGGCACCTCGAGGAGGATTGCGTCGCCCTGGCCCACGTCGAGGACGGTGAGCCGGAAGCCGTGCGGGGGCGGCCTCCCGCTCTCCGGACGGACCTGCCACGCGGCGGCGACGAGCGTCACCGACGCGGCGACCACTGCGAGGCTCGGACGTCGCCAGGCCGGCAGGCGGCGCCAGACGACGAGCGCCGCGACCGCCGCGGCAGCGACGGCGAGACCGGCGGATGCGCCGACGTCGGCGCCCGGAAGCGCCGCGACGAGACGCGCGCATGTCGCGACGTAGGCGGCGAGCCAGCCGTTCGCCCACGCGGCGGCGAGGGCGGCCGGCGGGATCAGCTGGTCGAGCAGCGCCGTGACGAGGGCGAGGCTGAACGAGACGCCGACGACGGGCGCCGCAAGCGCGTTGCTCACGACCGAGTAGGCGGGCACCGAGCCGAACTGGATGAGGAGGATCGGCGCCGTGACGGCACCGCATGCCCCGGAGACGGCGACCACGGTTGCCAGACTCCTCGGCACCGGGTAGCCCTCCAGCACCCGTTCGAGACGCGGGACGAGCAGGAAGATTGCCCCGACCGCCGCGAACGACAGCTGGAAGCCCGGCTCGTAAGCACTGTACGGATTCCAGGCGAGGAGGACAGCGGCTCCGAGCAAGAGGAAGTACCACCGATCACGCGGACGCGCGGCGAGCCATGCGAGCGACGCCAGGGCCCCGGCCACGCCCGCCCGCACGACCGACGGCTGCCAGCCGACCGCGACGACGTACCCGCCGATCGCCCCGAGCGCGCCGACCTCCGCGAGGACGCGCGAGATCCCCAGCATCCACGCGAGCACGAGCACGCCGCCCGCCACGAACGCGACGTTCTGACCCGACACGGCGAGCAGGTGGTAGAGGCCGGACGAGCGGAAGTCGTCCCGGAGGCTCTGACTGAGGCCCTCGTCCTCGCCGAGCACGAGCCCGGCGAGGACCGCGCGCCGCTCTCCCGACAGGCCGGGTGAGATGGAGGCGGCGAGCCGCTCGCGCAGGCGGTCGGCGAGACCCGCAAGGCCTCCACGGCGCCCGACGAGCCGCCATTCCCGCCCCCGCGCGACGACGTGGACACCGCGGCGGCGGAGGTATGTGCGCTCGTCGAACCCGTCGCTCGGGCCGCGCGGCTCGCGAAGCTCGACGGCCGTCTCGACGAGCGCGCCCTGCGGGGGTGCCCGGCCGGGCGGCAGCTCGAGGAGGACGGCCTCTCGGAGCCGGAGCGAGCGGAACGAGCGCACGCGGGCCGGAATTCGCGCCCGGTACGGCGTGCGCCGCGCCGGGCCGGTGATCTCCAGCACCGCGCGCCCGGTCTCGCCGATTCTCGGCGCGAGGACGCTGCGGTCGATCGCCTCGAGGCGCATGCTCCCCCACCACGTTCCGGCCGCCCCCAGCGCGAGGCAGAGCGCCGCGACCCGCAGCTCCCGTCCGACCACCACCACCGCCGCGGCCGCTCCCGCGAGCGACAGCCCGAGGACGGCGCCCGACGTCGATCGCTCCGCCGTGGCCACGAAGAGCCCGGCGCACAGCGACGCCGCGACGGTGTGCTGGGCGTAGCGGTCGAGCAGCCGGGCGATCAAGGTGCGACCAGCTCCCTCAGCTGCTCGAGCCGCGCCGGGCCGATCCCTGGGATCGCGTCGAGGTCGTCGACCGAGCTGAACGCGCCGTGCTGCTCGCGGTAGTCCAGGATCTTCTGCGCTGTTACGGGGCCGACCCCGGGGAGCGCGTCGAGCTGCTCGATCGTCGCGGTGTTCAGATGGACCGGCCCGCCGGGCGCCGCCGGTGCCTCGCCGCCGCCGGCCCCGCCGGACGCCGCCTCCACGGCCACCCGGCGTGGAACGACGACCTGCGTCCCGTCGGAGACCTGCGCCGCGAGGTTGACGAGGCTCAAGTCGGCCCGGCGCGTCGCTCCGCCTGCCCGACGGACAGCGTCGGCGATCCGCGCGCCGTGCGCCAGCCGGTACAGGCCGGGCCGCCGCACGGCGCCGACGACGTGGACGACCAGCCGCGGCGCCGGCGCCGCCTCGACCTCGGCCGCCGCCGGGGCCTGGGCCTCCACCCTCGCCGTCCCGCTGCCGGCAACCCACCTGCCGCCGACGAAGAGCGCAGCGACGAGGAGCGCCGCGCCGACGAGCGCCCGCGTCCGCGTCACCTCGAGGCCGATCATGTCGTCGATCGTGGCAACCACAGTCGCGCATGTCCGTCGCGACTTCGCACCAGACGTGTGACAAAACCGGCCGCGCGGGCGTATATCGGGTGTATGAAGCCCGTGCGACCCTCGCTCGCCGACGCGGCCGAGAGGCACCTGGACGACGTCTACCGCTATGTCCTCTACCTCACGCGCGACCCGCAGGCAGCCGAGGACCTCGCAGCCGAGACCTTCGAGCGGGCCGTCCGCCTGTGGCACCGCTTCGACCCGGCCAGAGGCTCCGAGCGCACCTGGCTCTGCCAGATCGCCCGCACCGCCGCCCTCGACCATCTTCGAGCCGAGGAGCGGCGCCGGCGCCGCGAGGCACGGCACGCCGACCTGGCGGATCGGGCGAGCGAGCCGGACGCGCAGATCCTCTCCCCCTGGCTCCGGCAGGCACTCGCGACCCTCTCGGCGGCCGACCGGGAGGTGATCGTCCTGCGCGTGATCCTCGACCTGGATCCGGCCGACGCGGGACGCGTCCTCGGGATCAGCCCGTCAGCCTGCACGACGCGACTCTCCCGAGCGCTCGCACGGCTCGAAGAGAAAGTGGGGTCCCAACTTGTCGCCTGAGCTCGTCACCGCCCTCCGCGCCGAGACGCCGGCCGCACCCTCACTCCTCCGCGACCGGATCGCGGCGATCACCGCGGCTTCTCCGCCTCCCCGCCGGTTCACCACGAGACGGGCTCTCGCGTTCGCCGTGCCTGCCGTGGCCGGGCTCTCGCTGGCCGTGGCGCTCGCCGTCGGCCTCAACACGGCGATCGACCCCGGCCCTTCGCGCACGGCGGCCCCGAGCGCGCCCGACGCCCGCGAGGGAATCACCAAGAGCCTGGGCCCGGCCGTCGCCGAGGGCCAGCCTGTGACCACACTCCGCGCTCCGGTGCGCGATGCCTCGGCCCCCGCGCCGACCAGGGGGCGAGCGCAGGACTACCGCGCCTCGCTGACGCTGCTCGTGGGCGGCACCGAGGAGCTGTCCGACACGACCCAGAAGGCGCTGAGGATCGCGCGCCGGCTCGGCGGCTACGTCGTCTCCGTCGGCTACTCCACGCCTGAGCCGGCGGAGGGGACGGCCGAGGTCAGGCTCAGGATCCCCGTCTCGCGCGTCCAGGCCGCGATCGTCCAGTTCAACGGCCTGGGGCGAATCCTCGCGCAGGACACGCAGATCGCCGACCTGCAGCAGGGGCTCGACGACCTGACGCGCCGGATTCGCGCGTTGGAGCGCCGCGCCGCCCGGGCGCACGGGGTGGAGCGCGAGCAGCTCCTCTCCCAGATTGCAGCCCTCCGCCAGCAGCGAGCCCAGATCACCCGGCGGGCGGCGTTCGCCACAGTCGCGCTCAACCTGACGACGCACGAGCCGAAGGCGCCGGCGGCCGCGCCCGGCCGTCTCCACCGCGCGCTCGACGACGCCGTCGGCATCCTGCTGGCCGAGCTCGCGATCGCCGCCTACGCGCTGATCGTGGCGAGCCCGCTGATCGTCCTGCTCGCCGCAGCGTTCTTCGGCAGCCGCGCCTACCGGCATCACGCCGACCAGCGCCTGCTCGAGCGCGCCTAGAAGGCCTCGAGCCGGTCCCGCACGGCGCGCAGCCGCGCCTCGTTGGCCGCGAACGCGCGGACGACCTGCGGATCGAACTGCTTGCCCGACTGCTCGACGAGCTCGCGGCCGGCATCGACCCAGGCCCGCGCCCGGCGGTACGGCCGGTCGCTCGTCATCGCGTCAAGCGCGTCGGCGACGGCGAACACGCGGGCCGTCATCGGAATCTCGGTCCCGGCCAGGCCGTCCGGGTACCCGCGGCCGTCCCAGCGCTCGTGGTGCGACCGCACGATCCGAAGTCCCTCCCCGTGGAAGAAAGCGACCCCCGAGAGCACCTGCTCGCCCAGCACCGTATGCGTGCGCATCAGCCGCTCCTCCGGCGATGACAGCGGCTTCGGCTTCTGGAGGATCCGGTCCGGGATCCCGATCTTCCCGACGTCGTGGAGCAGGAAGCCGTACTCGGTGCTCGGGTCGTCGAGCAGCCGCGGCTCCACGGCTCGCGCGAGCTCGATCGCGTAGAGCTGGACGCGCTGGGAGTGCTGGCGCGTGCCGGTGTCCTTCGACTCGAGCGCGCTCGCGAGCGCGGCGACTGTCTCACGGTAGGCGCTCTGGACGAGCGAGCGCTGGCCCTTCTCGATCTCGAGCAGGTGGCGAAGGTCCTGCGCGTAGAGGAGCAGCTGCTCTTCGGGGTCGTCGACACGCGATGGCCGGAACGGAATGCCGTACTTCGAGCCGGCCAGCTGCTCGACGACCGCCAGCAGCTGGAGCGGGCTGAACGGCTTCCGCAGCGCCGCCTCGGCGCCGGCGCGCTCCGCGGCCTCGGCAGTCCCGCCGTCCGAGCCGCTGAGCACGACGACCGAGATCCCCTGCGTCACCGGGTCGTCCTTCAGCTGCCGGCAGAACGCGAGGCCGTCCATGCCGGGCATGCGGACATCGAGCACGACGACGTCGGGCGGCGTGGCGGCGATCGCGTGCTGCGCGGCCACCGCGTCCTCCGCCTCGTCGACGTCGATGTCGAAGACCTCGAAGGTCGTCCGAAGGAGCAACCTCAGCGCCGCATCGTCGTCTACGAGCAGAACCCGCATCCCAAGCCTCCTGGTAGGACCCGGGACTCGGTATCGGCAGGCGCGGCCTCCCCCTTTAGGGTGACCGCACCGCTATTTAGTCACGATGTTGACCAGCTTGCCGGGCACGACGATCGTCTGTTTGATCTCGGAACCGTCCAGATGCGCCTGGACACGCGGCGAGTCCTTGGCCCGGGCGACGAGCTCCTCGTCCGGCAGGCCGGCCGGAACCTCGACCCGGTCGCGCACCCGGCCGTTCACCTGGATCACGAGCTCGAAGGTCTCGCGCTCGAGCAGGGCCGGGTCGGCCTGCGGCCACGGCGTCTCCCAGAGCCGCTCGTGGCCCAGCCGTTGCCAGAGCTCCTCGGCGACGTGCGGCGCGTACGGCTGGATCAACGAGACCGCGGTCTCGGCGGCGAAGGGCGCAGCGGGATCCTCCGGCGAGCGCGCCAGCTCGTTCGTCAGCTCCATCACGGCGGAGATCGGGGTGTGGAACTGAAAGCGGCGCTCGATGTCGTCGGTCACCTTGGCGATCGTCGTGTGCGCCTTCCGGGCCAGCGGCGTGTTCGCGGCCCCGCCGGCAGGCGCCCCCTCGGCCACCTCCAGCACGACGCGCCACAGCCGGCGCAGGAACCGGACGATCCCTTCGATGCCCGTGTCCGTCCACTCCATGTCCTGGTCCGCCGGGCCCATGAACAGGATGTAGGTACGGACCGCGTCCGCGCCGTACTCGTCCACGAGCGCGTCGGGGCCCTCGACGTTCCCTTTGGACTTCGACATCTTCGAGCCGCCCATCTGCAGCCATCCCTGGTGGAACAGCCGCGCGAACGGCTCGCCGAAGCCGACCAGGCCCATCTCCCTCAGCACGCGGACGAAGAAGCGCGAGTAGAGCAGGTGCCCCGTCGCGTGGTCGATCCCGCCGATGTACTGGCTGACCGGGCACCAGTAGTCGACCAGACGGCGGTCGAACGGCGCGTCCTCGTTGCGCGGGTCGACGTAGCGCAGGTAGTACCAGGACGAGTCGACGAACGTGTCCATCGTGTCGGCCTCCCGGCGGGCGGTCTTGCCGCAGCGCGGGCACGGGACGTACAGCCATTCCTCGTTGGAAGCGAGCGGCGGGACGCCCTTGGGGCGGTAGTCCTCGACCTCCGGCAGCAGGACGGGGAGCTCCTCCTCCGGCACGGGGACCATCCCGCAGTCGTCGCAGTAGACGATGGGGATCGGCGCGCCCCAGTAGCGCTGCCGCGAGAAGCTCCAGTCGCGGAGCCGGTAGCTGACGGCCGGCGCGCCCCTGCCCTGCTCGCGCAGCGACTCGACGATCTTCCGCTCGCCGTCCTCGATCGGCCGGCCGGTGAACTCCCCGGAGTCGACCAGGACGCCGTGCTCCTCGTCGATCACCTGCCTGATCGGGAGGTCGAAGGTCTCGGCGAACTCGCGGTCGCGCTCGTCGTGCGCCGGCACCGCCATGATCGCGCCGGTGCCGTACTCCATCAGCACGTAGTCGGCGACCCACACCGGCAGGCGCTCGCCGTTGACGGGGTTCGTGGCGTAGTGACCGGTGAAGACCCCGGTCTTCGCCTCCTCGGTGGCCCGCGCCTCGCCGCGCCGCGCCGCCGTCCGCTTCGCATACTCGTCCACCTCGGAGTTCGCGATCCGCTCGACCAGCGGGTGCTCGGGCGCGAGCACGAAGAACGTGGCCCCGAACAGCGTGTCCGGCCTGGTCGTGAAGACGGGGATGTCGGTGTCCAGCTCCTCGATCCGGAACAGGATCTCGGCGCCCTCCGACCGGCCGATCCAGTTCCGCTGGATCGTCTTCGTGCGCTCGGGCCAGTCGCCCCACTCGGGCAGGTCGTACTCGAGCAGCTCGTCGGCGTAAGCGGTGATCTTGAAGAACCACTGCTCGAGGTTGCGCGCCTCGACGAGCGTCCCGCAGCGGTCGCAGCGGCCGTCGACGACATACTCGTGGGCGACGACGGTCTGGTCGTTCGGGCACCAGTTGACCGGCGCGGCGGCACGATAGGCGAGCCCGCGCTCGAAGAAGCTCAGGAAGAGCCACTGCGTCCAGCGGTAGAAGTCGACCTCGTGCGCGGAGATCTCGCGCGTCCAGTCGATCGCCCACCCCAGGCGCCGCATCTGGACCCGGATCGCTGCGATGTTCCGCTCGGTGATCTCCCGCGGGTGACCGCCCTCGGTGATCGCCGCGTTCTCGGCCGGTAGGCCGAACGAGTCGAACCCCATCGGGCGCAGGACCTTCCAGCCGTTCCGCCGCCGGAAGTGCGTGAGGACGTCCCCCATCGTGTAGTTCAGGACATGCCCCATGTGCAGCGTCCCGGAGGGGTAGGGCAGCATCTCGAGCTGGTACCAGTGCGGCTCGCCGTCAGCCTCTCCGGGCGCGGGATTCGGCGTCTCGAACGCACGCGCGTCGTCCCAGACCTGCTGCCACTTCGGCTCGATTGTCTTGGGGTCGTATCGCTCCATCGATTCCGTCTCCGGGTACAAAAAAGCCTCTCGATCGAGAGGCCGTGGGAAGCTACCGCGGCGGCGCCGCGTGTGCTTCCTGCGCTATCCGAGAAGCTCCTGCATCTCTCGTACGAGAATACCACCGGGCATTGCTGCTCGAAACCCCCCGAAAGGAGACGGCATGGCGGAGTACACGGTCGTGAAGGTCGCGGACGTCCCTGACCAGTCGGCGAACCTGGGTCACGATCCGGAGCAGTTCGAGATCAGGTTCCTGCGGAACGACCTCGGCTGCGAGCACTGCGGCGTGAGCTACGCCCGCTACAGCAAGGGATACGCGGCCGAGGGACACACGCACCACCGCCAGGAGGAGATCTACGTGCTGGTTTCGGGTCGCGCCCAGGCCCTCGTGGGGGACAACGAGGTGATCGACCTCGAGCCGTGGACGGCGATCCGGGTCCCGCCCGAGACGCCTCGCGCGCTCCGTGTCGTCGGCGACGAGGATGCGATCTTCGTGAAGGTGGGCGCTCCCAACACCGGTCCCGGCGACGCCCGCGGCGTGCCGGACACGTTCGCGTGGCCTGACCACCGCTAGGCTCGGCCGATGGCCGGGATCCCGGCGGAGTCGCTCGCCGAGCTGGCGCCGTGCGACCTCGAGGAGGTCGGTCGGCTCGTGGACCTCGGAATCCTGAGGCCCGACGAGGACGGGCTCTACGCCCCCTCGGACGTCCACGTCGTCCGCCTCATGGCCGCGTTCGAACGGACCGGCATCGACCTTCGACACGTCGGTCGCGGCATGGCGGAGGGCACCTTCCAGTACCCGCTCGGCCTGTTCATGCCGCCCCCGGGAGCCATCGTCGGGACCTATGCGGAGCTCGCGGATCGGCTCGGCCGGTCGCCCGAGCTCCTCCGGCGGCTGAGCACGGAGCTCGGCGTGCCGCCGCGCGCCGACGACCGAGTCCGCGACGAGGACGCAGAGATCATCGAGCTCCTCCTCACCACGCTCGACGTGGCCGAGGACGACGAGCTCTCGCGGTTCGCCCGGCTCTACGGCGGGACCCTCCAGCGGCTGGTGACCGCGGGCCTCCAGTTCTTCGATCGAACGTTTCGCGCCCGGGCCGAGGCGCTCGAGCTCCCCGTCGAGGAACGCGACCGGTGGGTCTACGAGCGGGGCGGGGCGTACACCGAGCTCGTTCAGCGAATCGTCCCCTGGTTGCAGCGCCGGAACCGCGAGCACGTGCTGCTCCAGTACCTGGTCGGCCTGACCGAGGGCTGGATGGAGGAGCGGGGAATCGCGGCGCCACCGCCGCGGAAGCCGCCGGCGATCGCCTTCCTCGACCTCACCGGGTACACCGCGCTCGCCGAAGACCGGGGAGACGAGGCGGCGGCCGAGGTCGCGGCCGCGCTCGCCGGCATCGTCCAGCGGGCGGCCGCGGCGCACGGGGGGCGGCCCGTGAAGTGGCTCGGAGACGGCGTCATGTTCCATTTCGACGAGTCCGCAGGCGCAGTCCGGTGCGGCCTTCACCTCGTCGAGGAGGCCGAGCGCAGGATCTCGGTGCCGGCGCGAATCGGCATCAACGCCGGAGCCGTGATCGTCCAGGAGGGCGACTACTTCGGGCGGACGGTGAACGTCGCCGCCCGGATCGCCGACTACGCGCAGCCGCGTGAGGTGCTCGTGAGCGAGGAGGCGCGGGCGAGCGCCGAGACCACGGACGTCGAGTACGAGCTCGTCGGCGACGTCGCGCTCAAGGGCGTATCGCGACTCGTGCGGGTTCATCGAGCGGCTCGAGCCCCGGCCGGTCGAGGATCCGCAGGGGCTTGAGCCCCGCCTCACTCGCCGGCGGGTTGACCGGCTCGGCGAGCGGCGCGGCGCCGAAGGATGCACGGACGCGCTCCTCCGGCGGCTCGTCGTACAGCGTCGTGCGTTGCCGTGGCGTGCGGCCGGCGGCGCGGATCGCCGCCTCCATCGCCTCGGGCGGCGATTCCTGCCCGTGATCTGCGCCGGCGGCGCGAGAGATGGACTCGTTCATCAGCGTCCCGCCGAGGTCGTTCGCGCCTGCCCGCAGCGCCGCCTTCGCCCCGTCGACGCCGAGCTTGACCCACGACGCCTGGACGTTCGTGATCCACGGGTGCAGCGCCAGCCGCCCGACGGCGTGCATCAGCATCGCCTCGCGGAAGGTCGGGCCCGGTCGCGCTCGGCCGCGGAGGTATATCGGCGCCTCCATGTGGACGAATGGCAACGGGACGAGCTCCGTGAAGCCTCCCGTCCGCTGCTGCTGCTCGCGGAGCGCAATCAGGTGGCGCGCCCAGCTGCGCGGGCCGTCGACGTGCCCGAACATGACCGTCGTCGTCGACCGCAGCCCGGCCCGGTGAGCGGCGTCGTGCACGCGCAGCCACTGCGCGGTGGTGACCTTGTCCGGGCAGATCACCCGGCGTACCTCGTCGTCGAGGATCTCGGCGGCGGTGCCGGGCAGGGACGCCAGTCCCACGTCGCGGAGCGCGCCGAGGTAGTCGTCGAGGGGGGCGCCCAGCGTCGCGGCTCCCTGCCAGACCTCGAGAGCCGAGAACGCGTGGACGTGGAGGTCGGGCAGCTCCGACTTGATCGCGCGGCAGATGTCGAGGTACGTCTCGCCGGTGAAGCCCGGGTGGATTCCGCCCTGGAGGCAGATCTCGACGGCGCCGCGGTCCCAGGCCTCCCGCGCGCGGCGCACGATCTCCTCGACCGGGACGAGGTACGGCCGGCCGCGGAGGTTCGCCGCCAGCCTCCCCTTCGAGAACGCGCAGAACCCGCAGCGGAAGTAGCAGACGTTCGTGTAGTTGACATTCCGAGTCACGACGTACGTGACCGTGTCGCCGTTCACCTCGTGGCGCAGCGCGTCTGCGGCGGCGAAGACGCGGTGCAGCTCCTCGCCGCGGGCGGCGAACAGGCGGAGGATCTCGTCCTCGCCGAGCTCGTCCCGCGAGTCGGCCGGAAGGGCGTCTCGCGGTGTGAACGGGATCGGCCTGCGCGTCCCGGCCGCCCAGTCGTCGTCGCGCGCGAGGTTCTCGCCGTCGGCCGCGCGGAGGACGTGCGGTGCGATGCCGGGATCCACCCAACGCTCGAGCTCGGCCGCGTACTCGGGATAGATCGCGAGGCGCGGCGCAAGGGACAGCCCGGCGCCCTCCGTCGCCGCGCGCAGCCGCTCGATCTCGGGCCACGGCGCCTCCGGGTTGACGTGGTCGACGGTGACCGGCGAGATGCCGCCCCAGTCGTCGATCCCCGCGTCGAGGAGCAGTGGGAACCGGTCGTAGCTGAGGTTCGGCGGGCACTGGACGTGCACCGACCGCGGGAGGATCAGCCGGGCCGCCGCCGCCGTCCAGAGGAGGTCGTCGAGCGGCGGCTCGGCCGCCTCGGCCATCCTCGTGCCCGGCTTCGCCCTGAAGTTCTGGACGATCACCTCCTGGACGTGACCGTGGCGCTCCGCCAGCTCCGCGATCGCCGCGAGCGCCTCGATCCGCTCGGTGCGTGTCTCGCCGATCCCGATCAGGACCCCCGTCGTGAACGGGATGGCGAGCTCGCCCGCGAGCGCGATCGTCTCGAGCCGCCGGGCGGGAACCTTGTCCGGAGAGCCGTGGTGCGGCATCCCGCGCTCGGACAGCCGGTCCGACGCCGTCTCGAGCATGAGCCCCATCGACACCGAGACCTCCCGCAGG
>DASSUI010000046.1:0-20355 GCA_035707105.1 Gaiellaceae bacterium
TGTCGAGGCTCGGCGACCGCGAGGTCGCCGAGCCTCGCCGTCGGACCCGACAGGCGGAGGCGGGATCTTCGCGAAGCCTGTCATCCATGCATTCAACGCGGCGGCTCGGGGCGGTGCCCTGTTCCGGCGCGGCAGCGGGGCCTGCGGCCGCGGCAGCCCGGTGGCAGCGGCGGGCGCGATCGTCTCCTCGTGCATCTCGCTACCGAGCAGGAAAGGAGAGCGACGATGAGCCTCGCAATGGAGTCGACGATCGCAACCGCGACGCGGCGCGAACCGATCTTCATCTGTTACGACGGCTCCGCCGAGGCCGAGAGGGCGATCGAGGCGGCCGCCGCCCTGCTTGGTCCCCGCCGAGCCGTCGTCGTCGACGTCGTCCCCTGGATGACGGCGGCGGAGAGCATGGCCGCGACCTCGTCCCTCGTGCCCGGCACTGCCTTCGAGGAGCTGAACAGCGCCGAGGCGCGGCGGATGGCCGGCCGCGGCGCCGAGATCGCGCGCTCGGCCGGCCTCCACGCGGAGCCGCGCGGCGAGCTCGCAAGCGCCACCTGGGAAGGGATCGTCGGCGTTGCCGACGAGCTCGACGCCGCTGTGATCGTGATCGGCTCGAGGGGCCTGACGGGCATGAAGAAGATCTTCGACGCCAGTGTCTCGCAGCAGGTTGCCGAGCACGCTGGCCGGCCAGTCCTGATCGTGCCGCCGCCGCGCTGATGGCGGTCGGTCGTCAACCCGTGCGGGGCCTTCCGCCCGAGCCGAACCCGGCCCTCGTGCGCCACGCCCAAGAGCGGGCGCAGAGCGTGCAGAACCGGATCGCCGATCGGATCACGGCGTTCGCCGGATCGATGACCTTCGTCTACGTCCACATCGTCTGGTTCGGCTGCTGGATCGGCCTCGGCGTCGAGGACTACCCGTTCGGCCTGCTGACGATGATCGTCTCGCTCGAGGCGATCTTCCTCTCGACGTTCGTGTTGATCAGCCAGAACAGGGCCGACGCGAAGCGTCAGCTGATCGCGGACCAGCAGTGGCAGACCGTCCAGGACGAGGAGACGCAGAACGAGGAGCTGCTCGCGCTCTCGCGTCAGATCCTCGACGTCGTCCTCTCGGCGAGGGACGGCGGCGCCGGCCTCACGGCAGACGTCCCGCCGGCGACACGCCGGGGTGACGCGACGAGATCCTGACGCGGAGTGCGCCGGGCCTGATCACGAAGGCGAGCGGCGGCTCCAACTCGACCGCCTCTCCGTCGACGCCGGCATGGACGGTCGCCGTCGCATCCACCGCGAGCTGCGTCGCGCTCCAGACGCGCGCCGGCGGATCCCCGGTGGCGTGCGGCCGGTCGAGCACGACCACCCCGAGCTTGCCGCCGTCGAGCCGAGGCCGCGTTCCGGCCGCGACGGGGCGGTCGAGCGCATACGGGTTGTTCGACACGAGCACAACCGCCGGCTGAGCGTGCTCGCGGCCGAGGTCGTCGACGACACGCACCTCGGACGCGGCCCGACTTGGACCGAGGACCTCCGCGGTCGTCTCCAGCAGTGTCCGCACCTTCGCGTCGCGGTAGGCGGTCTGCTGGACGGCTTCGCCGTAGATGCCGAGCGAGACGTTGTTGAGAAAGACGCGCCCGTTCACCTCCGCCACATCGATCGAACGCTCGACTCCGCGCTCGCCGAACGCATCCAACGCGCCGACGAGGTCATACCGATCGACACCGAGATCGAGCGCAAAGTGGTTCCGGGTGCCGGCGGGAACGCAGACGAACGGAAGCCCGTGGACCCGTGCCGCCGCGGCCGCGACCCCGAGCGACCCGTCGCCACCGGCCACGCCGAGCGCATCCGCCCCGTCCGCGACGGCTCCATCGACGAGGGCTGCCAAGTCGTCGTGCGGACCGAGGACGAGGGCGTTGATCCCTCGCTCGCGCGCCCGCTCGACCAGCCCTGCCCGCACTGCCCTGCCGCCGCCGGACTGCGGGTTGACGAACAGGACCGGTCGACGGGCCGGCTCGGCCGCCCGCCACCCGTACCGCGACAGAAGTCGCATGACCGGCTGATCCTACGGTCGGGATGCGGTAGCTGTCCTCGCGCGGCCTCAGCCGTCTGGAGGGACTGCGCGACGGAGTGCAGTCGGCACCATCTCGAAGGAGGAACGAATTACGAAGGCCGGGGCGCCGACACCCCGATCCTGGTCGGTACTTGGCCAGCGGCCCCAACCACTCGAGGACGAATCTTCAGTTGTCCTGACGCCAACCGGCGCCGGGACTGGCGGCGACCTGTCCCCGGACCCTGTCCCCAAGATTGTGGGTACCGGAGTCATAAGCTCGGATATGCTGGTTTGCAGGGACTTTCAATACTCCAGTCCGGTCGACCGTGTCGAGTCCCTCCCGAAGACGGAGGTGCTCCGTCGTTGCGGGCTCCAGTCCGATTTGCAGGGACTTTGCAGGTCGAGCGGCGAGCTCGAGGCGGTCCGACGGTCATGCGGAGATGCTCTGTGGTGTTCTATCGGACAACAAAAATCCCCGATTTCCGGGGATTTCTTCTGTTCTGAAGCCCTCTGACGGACTCGAACCGTCGACCCCCTCCTTACCATGGAGGATTCGAGCTGCGGCTATGCGACGCGGGAACAGCGCTTGTTACCGCGCTTTCCCTGCAAATTGGCTCGTTTCTCTACTCGTTCCTCCCTTCCCTTGGAGGTCCCTGAGCGTCCCCGAAACTCCTCGAACCTGTCCCCAAAACCTGTCCCCAAGGGAGCCCGTGGCAGGCGACGATGGGGAACGGCGAGTGTCGCCTGCGAGCGGCTTTGGGCGCCCGTCGTGTGTTCTGGCCGGTGCCGCATCAGGGGGCCGAGGCTATCGCTGCGCGCGGATAGCGTCGGCGAAGCGGGGGACGCCGGCGGTGGCAAGCGCGCGCAGGAGCTCGTCGAGTGGCCAGGCTGGGTTGAGGTCGGCGGCCTGCTGTTCGAGCGCGGCGCGCACGGCCTCGGGGTTGAGGTCGTGGAGGTCGAGCAGGAAGTCGTCGGGGTGGGTCGCCTCGACGCCGAGCGGCTCGCACGCCATGGTCGGGAAGTCGTCGAGGTCGAAGGTGACGATCAGCTCGGAGTCCGCGGCGACGGCGGCGGCGAGGACGTGCCGATCCTTCTCGTCGTTGGTCATCGCCGGCTCAAGGCGGTCGATCTCTGCGGCGTCGACCTCGGCTTCTTCGAAGGCTGCTCGCATCGCCGCCTCGATCCGGGCGGCCTGCTCGTCGGTGATCCGGTGCTCGACGAGGCTGCGGGTCATCTCCTCGAGGATGCGGGCGCTCCAGAGCGGCGTGTAGAGCTCGAGCTCGGCCAGCCGTAGCAGCGTGTCGCGGAGGGAGAAGGGGTAGAGGACGTTGGCGTCGAGGACGGCGCTGAAGGCCACGGCGGCGCCAGGCTAGCGGCGCTCCCCCGTGCTTAGCGGTACCCGCCCTCGACCTGCTCGGACAGCTCGGTCAGCTCGCGCAGCTTCTCCCGCCGGCGGGCGGCGCGCAACTCGCGGTAAGCGAGCACGTCCTCGACGTTGAGGCGTCGGTGCGTGCCGACGCGGTGGTAGGGGATCTCGCCGCGGTCGAGCAGCCTCACCAGGAACGGCCGCGACATGTTGAGGATGTCGGCGGCCTCCTTGGTCGTCAGCTCCTTGTCGTGCGGGATCAGGGTGATCGTGAGCCCCTGGGCCATGTCGCGCACGACGGCCCGCAGCGCCGCGAAGGCGGAGGCGGGGATCTCGACCTCGTTCCCGTCGGGGCCGACGAGCCTGGCCACCGGCCGCCCCCGCGGCACGACCATCCGGGCGAGCTGCTCGCGCAGCTCGACCATCTCGTCCCGCTCGGACGGATCCGGGCTCAGCACGTGGTCGGGAATAGCGGTGGTAGGCACTTGCTCCTCTTGGTGCGCTCACCGTAGCTCATAAACGCAATAAGTGCAACCACACTGCCCCGGTTCCTCTGAGCTGAAGCGTGCTCCTTCGACCAGCCGAGGCCGAGACGCGTGCACGCTACCGCGCCGACTTCGTCGGGCCGTTCGCCGCATCGTCTCGCCGAGTCACGGAGCGAGCGCCGTCTAGTCCACCGGCTCGTCGAGCTTGGATAGCTTGAGGCGGATGAAGCGTCTGGACCCGGCGCCTTCCGGACACAGCACGACGTCCCCGACTCGTAGTCGGCCCGGCGCCTTGAAGCAGGAGTTGTGGATGTAAGTGAACTTGCGGCCAGACCAGGCGCAACGCAGGGAGTCGGGGTGTCGGATGTCGCCGCGGCCGACACATGTTCCGGTCACCGTTTTGGTGAAGCTCAGCCCGCGGCGCGGTTTCCCGTCCCTGTTGAACGGCAGGACGTATCCGTTCAGCAGTGGATAGGGCGGCGCTTCCGGCAGCGGGAGCCGCCCGCGGGTTGGCGGCTTGGCGAGCATCAGCTTGCCGCTCCTGTCGATCCGCGCGTTCCACACCCGCTGATCGGGGTTCATCGTGCCGAGCGCGCCGCCGTGACTCGGGCACTGAAACGAGAACGGCACCGGCTGCCAGCACGCGAAGCCTGCGGAAAGGAAGCCGGCGACTCGGATTTGTCCGACGGTCACCTGGCAGCGGTCCTTGCGGAGCCTCACGTTTGCCGCGCCGGTCGGCCACCGCATTCGTGCCCGGTTCCAGATATCCACGCACCGCTGCAGCTCGAGAGCATTGTCGGACCTCTTCTCGGCCTCGACCGCGACGGCAGCAGCCGATTCCGGAAGCCAGAACAGGTCGCTCGGTTCCGTCAGCTCAGGACCCGCGGGGCGCGCCTCGCCGCCCTCGGCGGAAACGATGACGATCCGGCCCTTGCAGACGACGGCGCAGGGCCTGGTTGTTCGTACGAAGCCAATGGAGCTCCCGTCAGGCGACCAGACTGGCGCGGACCTCGCGTCGTCGGCGAGCTTCCGCGGGGACTCAGATCCGTCTGCGGAGACGATCCAAATCGAGCACTCGGCGGAGTCCTCGTCAGCCACGTCAGTGGGATCCGCCTCGGAGACGCGGCAGCGCGCAAACGCCAGATCTGTCCCATCCGGCGACCACGTCGGCACCTCCCCCTTCCTCGCCACTACACGCTCCTGTTCCCCTTCGGCATCGGCGACTACGACATCGCCCGTCTCCGAGAACCAGATATCGCCGTAAGGCACGTGAGGACTTCGGACGAATGCGATCCGATCACCGTCGGGTGCCCACTGCGGCACAACGATCACGGAGTCCCCATCGGGCTGCATCCGCTTAGCCACCCAGGACGGATACTTCCACTCACGAGGCAGCGGAACGCGGCGCCACGCCCGACCACGACTCTCGACCGTGTACATGCCCCAGGGCTGGGTCCACTTGTTGCAGCGGAGCACTCTGCCGTCGCGGCTGAAGTCCGTCGGGCTACACGTCTTCGGCAGTGCCACCGGACGGAGTCCGCTCCCATCGGTACGGATCGCGTGAAGATATGAGCGATCACCTAGACCGCTGAAGACGAGGATCCCCGAGGCCTCTTCCTTACCTCCGCCACAGCCCGAGAGGGCAGCAGCCCCAGCGAGCAACGCGAGAATGCGGCGCATGACCATCAGCTTCCCCACCAGTCGGTAAAAGGTACGAGTCGCGAGGTTTCACGTCGACCGCTGGAGACGCCAGGGTGACGGAGTCCACCCTCTAACCAGGGTCACCGCGAAAGCTCTAGCGCCGTTCTGGGCGCGTATTTGTCTCGCCTTGTGAAGCGCTCGGACGCGACGACACGGATCGCGGGTCTCCTCGACCGCGTCGTGAGCAGCGAGGGTCGCTACTTGCCGCGCGTGCGCGAGGTTTGGATCTTCGGCCGGCTCGCCAGGAGTTCTCACTGTTCATGTGGGCAGGCTGGCTCGACGCGAAGCTCATCGAACTGCCGCCACAGGAAGCGGCGAACTCCGTGACTCGCCGCCGCTTCGCCGAGCAGTGGTCTGAGACCAATCCACGCTTCCGGGCGGCGCACGCCGTCGCGAGCTACCTCGAACGAGAGGGAGTTGCGCCGCTGAGCGCAGGCGGAACGCTTCACTCCGATCAACGAGAGATGCTCGATGCGGAGCGCGACTACTGGCAGCCGCGCGTCGCCGTCCACTTCGGCGCCAAGCTGCTCCGGTGGGCCATGTTCGACTTCGGCCAGGGCATACCGCGCGTTCTCGTCGTCTTGAACCCGACCGCCCGCAAGAGGACGCTTCGCGCGCTCGACATGCGGGCGACGGTCGACCGCGAGGAGTTCTTCGCGTTCCAGCACGGCGAGGGCCGGTTGAAGCTGATCGAGCGGCTGACCGCCGCCTACCGCGCCGGCGAGCTCCCCGATTACATGCTCGAGTTCGTCGTCTCGCTCAAAACGCGGGCGAAGCAACCCACGTCCTGAAGCCGCCGCAGCTCCGAGCGAACCTACGCGCCTGTCCCCAAGACCTGTCCCCAAGATTCGTGGGCGCACACAGCGCGATCCCGAATGTCGCTCGTTTCCAGCGAACCTTCGGTGCCTTAGGCCGCGCCATACCGTCGAGCCCCTCCGGATCACGGAGGTGCTCCGTCTTGCCGGGCAAAAAGCCGATTTGCAGGCATTTGCGAATGCCCCGGCGAGCTCGAGAGCGGTCACCACGACAAGGCGGAGGTGCTCTGTGGTGCTGGGTCAGACAACAAAAATCCCCGATTTACGGGGATTTCCTTGCTCTTAAAGCCCTCTTCCGGACTCGAACCGGAGACCCCCTCCTTACCATGGAGGTTCGGGGGCGGTACTCGCGGGCACGCGTGTGCACTCGCGACGACGTTCTTCCTGCAAATCAGCAGCTCTGGTCGTGTCGATCGTGCCCGCACGTGCCCGCACGTGCCCGAGCGCGCCCGACCTGATGTACCCGTCTGGTACCCGCGGCACGTCTACTGTTTCGTAAACAGACAACCACTACTAGTAGTGGTGGCGTCTGCGGGCCGATTTCACCGCGCGGGCCCGGATTTCGCCGTTCGCACGCTGTGTCGTCTCGATAGCCAACGTTCGCACTCCATCGACGGCTGGAGAAGCCAGCCTGGAGGCGTCTCACGCGCCAAGTGAGCCAGACATGCGTGCTTTCCTTGTCCGATCGCGACCGCCACGCCGCCGATCGGATCGTGGTCGACGACGACACCCTCTGAGCGAAGCCCTCTATCGGAACGTACCCGCGGGCGCTTGCGTCACTAGCGAACGAGCCACCGCTGAGCCTCTACCGATCGATCCGTCATTGCGAACCAGGAAGTCGGCTTTCTGGGGGGCCACTTGGCGCCGAGGGTCAGTCGTGCGGGGGCTCAGGATGTGGCTTGTGGTGGCGAAGCGCCCCTGCGTGGGCGCGCACGGTCGGATCGCGACGAGTCTTGAGGACGCTCGCGACGGTGACGGAGACGAGGATCGTCGCGATCACGATCAGCGACTGGGCAGCCGAGATCTCGGGCACGCCTTCCCAGCGTCCGTGGAGATAGTGCAGCACCAGCTTCACGCCGATGAACACGAGGATCGCAGCGAGACCGGCGGAAAGGTAGACGAGTCGGTCGAGGAGGCCGGTGACGAGGAAGTACAGAGCGCGGAGCCCCAGGAGGGCAAACGCGTTCGCAACGAAGACGATGTAGGCCTCCTGGGTGATCCCGAAGATCGCCGGGATGGAGTCGAGCGCGAATAGGACGTCAGTCGTACCGATCGCGACGAGGACGAGAGCGAGCGGCGTCAGGACGCGGCGGCCGTTCTCCCGAGTCACGAGCCGTCCGCCCTCGTAGCGCTCGCCGATGGGCAGCCACCGCCTGGCAGCCCTGACGACGGGGTTGTCGTCGATGCTCGGATCCTCGTCGCGGTGCCGAAACAGCTGGATGCCCGTCACAACGAGCACGAGCCCGAAGACGACGAACATGAACGAGAACGCGGCGAGCAGCGCCGCGCCGAGGGCGATGAAGATCGCTCGCAGGACGAGTGCCGCGACGATCCCGAAGGTGAGCACCCGGTGCTGGTGCTCGGCGGGAACGGCGAAGGTGCTCATGATGACCACGAACACGAAGAGGTTGTCCACGGACAGGCTCTTCTCCACGGCGTAGCCGGCGAAGTACTCGGCGCCGAAGCTCCAGCCCGCGACGAGCCCCAGCCCGACACCGAAGGCCACCGCGAGCACGACGTAGAAGACGGACCAGGCTGCCGCCTCGCGAAACCCCACCGCGCGTGGCGTGCGCTGGGCGAGGAGGAGGTCGAGCGCGAGGAGCGCGACGATCGCGACCACTGTCGCGACCCAGGTAGTGAGGGAGACGTCGAGGGAGTCCACGTGCTCTGGAGGGGGGCGCAGGGAAGCGAGCGGGCGCGGCAACGCCGCGCCCGCTCGGTGGGACGCCTAGCCTACGCGCACCAGTCGAAGAGCTCGGGGTTCGTGAAGTGGAGCCGGATCACGGTGCCGAGCGACAGGTACGAGCCGGGCGGCAGATCGGTGTTGATGAGCCCGGCGTCACCTCCGCCATCGGAGTCGATCGTGTCGTAGTCGATCTGGCGCAGCGCTGCGGCCTTCAAGAGGTTGTTCTCGACCAGGAACGTGACGCCGGCCTTGACGCAGCGGGTCCCCGCGATCGCGTTGGACGAGTTGCTCGCAGTCGCGGTCGTGGTGAAGGCGAGCGCCGCAACGCTCGCAGTTGCTCCGAGGAGCGCGAGTCTCTTCAGCATCTCGGCCCCCTTACGCGATGCTCGGCGGGACGATGACGGCGTTGATCGCGTGGATGACGCCGTTCGACGCCTTGACGTCGGCGACGATCACCTGCGAGCTCCCGTTCAGGAAGAGCTTGGAGCCCTTGAGCGAGAGCGCGATCTTCTCTCCCTGCACGGTCTTGACCGAGCCGCCCTTCCTCGCCACCTTGACAGCGGCCGTGCTCGGAATGCGCTTCGCAACCACGTGGTAGGTCAGCACCTTCGTGAGCAGGGCCTTGTCGCTCGTGACGGCGGCGTACGTCTCGGGAGCCGTTCGGTTGAGCTTCGCGAACGCCGCGTTGGTGGGAGCGAAGACCGTGAACGGTCCCTTGCCGTTGAGGGTCCTCACGAGGCCGGCCTGCTTGACCAGCGAGACGAGCGTCGTGAAGCGCTTGTCTCCGGCGGCGACACCGACGATGGTCGCCTGAGCGGCGGCAGGCTTGCTCGGTGCGGCAGGTGCAGACGCTGCCAACAGAGCCGTGCCGACGAGGGCGGCCAGCATGAATGCGACGACTGCTTTCACCGATACCTCCAGATGAGTTGGGCTTGCAGGACGCGGTTGATACGGCACGGGACACGTCCTGGATCAGTCGCTCGACGAGCGGTCGCTGATCGGCGTACGCGGCCCGTGCGTATCAGGGGCATGAGCACGAGCCGCGGTCCTGCGATCATCTTTGCGTGCCCGACGACCGCGACGATCTCGAGCTCGTTCGCCGGATCGGCGAGGGCGAGAAGGATGCCCTCCGCACGCTGTACGAGCGCTACGGCTCGATCCTCTTCGGCTACTCGCTCCGCCTGCTGGGCGACCGCCAGGCGGCGGAGGAGTGCGCTCAGGACGTGCTCGTCTCAGTGTGGCGGGGCGCGCGGGGCTACGACCCGGGGAGAGCTGCAGTGAGCTCCTGGATGATCGCCATCGCGCGCAACCGTGCGATCGACGTGATGCGTCGTCGAGCTGCGCGCCCGGCGGACCCCTATGCGGAGGTGCGGCAGCGAAGCGAGGCTCCCGACACGGCGGAGCGGGTCGTCGCCGAGGACACCGCCGCGCGCGTCGCCGAGGCGCTCGCCGAGCTTCCGGAGGACCAGCGCGAGGTGGTTCTCCTCGCGTACTTCCAGGGCCACTCCCACAGCGAGATCGCCGAGCAGCTGCGACTGCCGCTCGGCACGGTGAAGGGGCGGATGCGACTCGCGCTCGACCGCCTGCGCACGCTCGCGCCCAAGTACGCGCTCGACGTGGAGGTAGAAGCATGAGCGATCACGAGCGGGATCAGGCGGCCGCCGCCGCGCTCGGAGCCCTCTCGCCCGAGGAGGCCGCGCGTCTCGCGGCCGACGCCGCCGGGGATCCCGCTCTGTCCGCCGAGCTGGAGGAGTACCGCGCGACTGTGGCGATGCTCGAGGCATCGGTGGCGCGGGAGAGCGCGCCCCCGGGCCTCTTCGACGCCGTGCTCGCGCGCATCGAAGACGAGTCGACCGCTCCGGCCGCCGTCGCCGCCCCAGCGCCCGCTCGCCTGTCGCTCCGGGAGCGCGTCGCCCACCGCTTCTGGCCCGCGTTTGCCGCCGGCGCTGCCGCGGCCGCCGCCGCGCTCGCAATCGCGTTCGTCGTCGCAAGCGACGACTCCCTCGGATCGCCCGACGCGCGTGCCGCGGTGCAGGGGACGCAGGAGTTCTCGGACGTCAGCGGTGAGGCTCGTCTGTACGCGTCGACGCAGGACGACGGTCGTCTCGTTCTCCACCTCAGCGAGCTCCCGTCTCCGTCTGCCGGCGAGCACTATGAGGTTTGGGTGCTGCGACGCGAGGCGGAGGGAGAGATGGAGGCGGTGGGCGTCTTCGTGCCGACCTCTGCAACGGTCGACCTCGAGTTCCGTCTCCCCGGCCCGGGCGACTACGAGGCCGTCGACGTCTCCGTCGAGCCCGACGGCGGGCCGGCAGAGCACTCGGGCCGCAGCCTTGCCGGCGGCAAGTTCGAATCCGGCGTGTAGCGGAGGATGGTCGGGCCGCGGGCGAGCGCGTGAGCTCGATCGGGATCAGACCACGAATCGCCTCGAATGATCCGCGAATGCCCTACCGTCCGTACCACTGCACGAACATCCCGACTTCAGTGCGCGAGGACCTAAAGTTCGGATCACCCGAGACACCCTGATCGACCGATCTCCGGCGGAGGTGTGGCCGGTCGTGGTCGACCTCGAATCCCACCCACGCTGGCGTCCCGCTCTCAAGGAGTTCCGGCAGGTCTCGGAGGGGCCGCTCGGCGTCGGCTCGCGCATCCACGAGGTTCTCGCCTGGCGAGGCCGGGAGATCGTGCTCGCAGACGAGGTGACCGCCCTCGACCCGGAACAGCGCTTGGCGATTCGGGGCGGCTGGCCGGCGGCGACCTTCGAGCTCGACATCCTCGTCGAGCCTCGTGGGCAGGCGACGGCGGTGACCTTCGACTGGACGCTGCAGCCGAAGTCGCTCCTGATGCGAGCCGCGGCGCCCTTCCTGAGAGGGACGTTCGAGCGAGCCACCGCCGAGGAGCTCGAAGGCCTGAAGCGCTACGTCGGGGCTCGCACGGGCGTGCCCGGCGACTCGCAGGCGTAGGCGTGCGCGTCGCGATCGTTCTCTTCACCCGTGACCTTCGGGTGCACGACCAGCCGGCGCTCACCGAGGCCGTGCGCTCGGCCGAGCAGGTCGTCCCGCTCTTCGTCTTCGACGACGCCGTCCTCGAGCGCTTCGCCGTGCCGAATCGAGCTGCGTTCCTGCTCGACTGCCTGAGCGACCTCGATGCGGCCCTGCGAGACCGGGGCGCGGAGCTCGTGATTCGCAGCGGCGACGTGGTCGCGGAGACGATGCGCGTCGCACGCGAGGTGGGCGCGCAATGCGTGTTCGTCAGCGAGGACGTGAGCGCGTACGCCCAGATGCGCGAGCGACGCCTGCGCGGTGCTTGCGAGGCCGAGCGCCTCGAGTTCCGCGCGCTTCCGGGCGCCACCGTCGTCCCGCCCGGCGACCTGGCACCCGCCGGAGCGGATCACTACAGCGTCTTCACGCCCTACTGGAACCGCTGGCGCGCCGCCGCACGCCGGAAGGCCCTCGAGGCTCCGCGCCGCGTCGCCCTTCCTGCCGACGTCGGGAGCTCGGGATTGCCGCAGCTCGCCGACCTCGTCCAGGGGTCGCCGTCGGCGGAGCTTCCTCGAGGAGGAGAGGCCGAAGCCCGCCTCAGGCTCGACCGATGGGCACGAGACGAGTTGCAGCACTACGGCCGCATGCACGACGACCTCGCAGCGGACGCCACTTCGAGGCTCAGCCCCTTTCTCCACTTCGGGTGCCTTTCTCCGCTCGAGGTCGTCGAGCGAGCACTCGCGGAGGACGGAGGAGAGCCGTTCGTCCGCCAGTTGGCCTGGCGGGACTTCTACGCGCAGCTCCTCTCGGCGAACCCGCAAACCTCGCACGAGGATCTGCGATCCCGCGGCGGCCGGTGGCGCCGCGCCGATGAGGAGCTGGCGGCCTGGAAGGAAGGAAGGACCGGCTACCCGCTCGTCGACGCCGGGATGCGCCAGCTCCAGCGCGAAGGGTGGATGCACAACCGCGCCCGTCTGGTGACAGCCTCGTTCCTCGCGAAACACCTCTACCTCGACTGGCGGCTCGGCGCCGAGCACTTCTTCGACCTGCTCGTCGACGGAGACCTCGCGAACAACGTGGGCAACTGGCAGTGGGTTGCCGGCACCGGGGCCGACACGAGACCGAATCGCGTCTTCAACCCGATCCTGCAGGCGAAGCGATTCGACAAGGCCGGCGACTATGTCCGTCGCCACGTACCCGAGCTGGCCGAGGTCGAAGGCGCGTGCGTCCACGAGCCGTGGAAGCTCGGGCTGTTGCGGCCGGGCGGCTATCCCGAGCCGATTGTCGATCACACAGAGGCGGTCACCCGCTTCCGCCGCGCGAGTCAGCGTACGTCGTAGACGAGGCGTGCCAGCTCGCGATCGGATCCGGGATGTGGTGGAAGGTGTGGATCGCTCCGTGTCCGGCCTGCCGCCTCCTCAGCGACTGCCGACCGGGGCCGAGGTTCGGCTCCGCGGGCCGGCCGGCGCGCCCGTTGTCGTGTGCGTCAACGGGGGACAGGCGGCCGAGGTTCCCGGAACCTGGAGTGCGACCATCGAATGGCTCGTCGACCGGCTGGCGCCTGCCTTTCCGGAGCTGCGGTTCGCCGAGGTGCGCTACCGGGTCAAGTCCTGGAACCGGCTCGATCTCTGCGTCGAGGACGCGCTCGCCGCGATCTCGGCCGCCGACGCAGCGCGAACGCTGCTCGTCGGCTTCTCGATGGGCGGCGCGGTCGCGACGGCCGCGGCGGGACATCCGAGCGTCACGGGAGTGCTCGGGCTCGCGCCTTGGCTGCCGAACCAGCTCGATCTCTCGGGGCTCTCCGGCCGGCGTCTGACCGTTCTCCACGGTGCTCTCGATCGCTGGCTGCCCGGCATTCCCGGCGTCAGCCCCGCCAACTCGCGCAAGGGCTTCGAACGCGCGCGCCGGCTGGGAGTCGAGGGCACGTACACGCTCATCCCCGGCGCCGCGCACGGCGTGGCGCTGCGCGCGCCCTGGGGATCGCTCGTCCCGCTCCCGCGGGCGGGTCGCTGGGCCGAGCTGGCGGCGGCCGAGGTACGCGCGTTTCAGGAGTCTGCAGGCTGAGGCGCAAGCCGCCGCCGCTCGAGCTGCTCGCGCGAGGGGTGACGCACGTTCCAGACCAGGCCCAGCCGCTCGAGGCCGCGGATCACGAGCCACGACACATCCACCTGCCGGCGCAGGAGGCCGTGGCGCGCAGACGACGGGAAGGCGTGATGGTTGTTGTGCCAGCCCTCTCCCAGCACGAGCACGGCGATCAGCCAGTTGTTGCGCGACTCGTCGCGCGCGCGGAAGTCCCGACGGCCGAACATGTGGCAGATCGAGTTCACGGCGAAGGTCGCGTGCTGGTAGGCGAAGATGCGCACGAGCCCTCCCCAGACGAGGCCCGCGAGCCCCGCTTCGAGCGTACCTCCGACCGCGTAGGCGATCGCGAACGGGATCCCGAGGCTGAGCGCGACCCAGAGCAGATAGAGCCGGTCGATCGTCCGCACGAGCCTGTCCTCGTACAGGTCGCGCCCGTACACGAGGCCTTCCTCCAGCCCGAGGTTCGTGAACATCCAGCCCACGTGGGCGTGGAAGAAACCCTTGACGACGCCCCAAGGCCCGTCGCCGTGCCCCACGTGCGGAGAGTGCGGGTCGCCTTCGCGGTCCGAGAGCGCGTGGTGCTTGCGGTGGTCCGTCACCCACTGGGTGATGGGCCCCTGCATCGTCATGCAGCCGAGGATGGCGAGCGTCGCGCGTAGCACGGGCCCGGTCTCGAACCCGCGATGCGTGAAGTAGCGGTGGAAGCCGATCGTCGTCCCGAAGGCGCACAGGACGTACAGCACCGCGAAGAGCACCAGGTCGACCCAGTGGAAGGCGACTCCCCAGAGCAGGCCCATCGCGGAGACGACACCGAGCGCCGGTACGACCACCGCGGCGAGCATGACCGCCTGGTTCACGCGGCTCGGCGAGGTGCGGACCGTGCCGACGCCGGCACGCGCAGTCGGGGGCGCAGGAGAGGCCGTGCTCATCGCGCGGTAATTCGTACGCGAGTCCGGCGCGGATCAGCGCGGTGCTGATCTGGTCGAGCCCCCCGTGCGAATCTAGGGTCGTGCGCGTCGCCGTGATCGGAGCGGGCGTGAGCGGGCTCGGGGCCGCTCACCTGCTCTCGCGCGCCCACGAGGTGACGCTGTACGAACGCGAGCGCAACCTCGGAGGTCATGTGCGCACGCTCCGCCGCCGCGGGCTCGCTCTCGACACCGGCTTCCTCGTCCACAACGGGCCAAACTATCCGCTCTTGACCCGGCTCTTCCGCGAGCTCGGGGTAGCAGTGCAGGAGACGGAGATGTCCTTCTCCGTGAGCTGCGGCGACTGCGGCCTCGAATGGTCCGGCCGGCGCCCGTTCGCGCAGCCGCGGCGAGTGCTCGACCCCGGCTTCCTCGGCATGCTCCGCGAGGTCGGGCGCTGGCTCCGGACGGCTGGGAGGTCACTGGACGACGGAGACTACGAAGGCCGAACTCTCGACGAGTACGTGACCGAGCACCGCTACTCGCGCCGATTCCGTGCGCACTTCCTCGTCCCGCTGACCTCCGCGCTCTGGTCGACGGCGCCCGAGCGCGCGCTCGACTTCCCGGCGGCCTACGCAATCCGGTTCTTCGAGAGACACGGCTTGCTCGGCTTCGGACGATTCCGGTGGCGCTCGATCGCCGGCGGGGCAGACACGTACGTCACTGCTCTTCTCGAGCGTTTGCGGGGAGACGTGCGCGCAGGCGTTGCGGTTCGCTCGCTCCGGCGCCGCCCGGACGGCGTGCACGTGCGGTGCGCGGACGGTAGCGAGAGCGAGTTCGACCAGGTCGTCGTCGCCACGCACGCCGACCACGCACTCCGGCTGCTCGAAGACCCGAGCGAGGCCGAGCGGCGCCTGCTCGGCGCCTGGCAGTCGACCCGCAACGAGGTGGTACTCCACACCGACGAGCGTCTACTTCCGCGCGCGCACGCCGCTCGCGCCTCCTGGAACTACCACGTGAACGGAACCGCGAAGCCCTCCATCACGTACTACCTGAACCGGCTGCAGCGACTCGACGCAGACGAGCACTGGTGCGTCACGCTCAACCGCACCGGGGAGATCGACCCGGAGCGCGTCGTCGACCGAGCCGTCCTCGAGCACCCCCTCTACACGACGGAGAGCCTTTCGACCCAGCGGGGCCTGGCCGAGCTCAGCGGCGAGCGCCACACGTACTACGCGGGCGCCTACCTCGGCAACGGCTTCCACGAAGACGGCCTCGCGTCCGGCGTCCGCGCGGCGGCGGCACTCGGAGTGCACTGGTGAGGTCCGCGCTCTACACGGGCACGCTCGTGCACGCGCGCAGCGAGCCTCACCGCCGGGTCTTTCGCTACCCGGTCGCCTACTGGCTCGTCGATCTCGACGAGCTCCCCGAGCTGGAGCGGCGGCTCCGGCTCGTCTCCGTCAACCGGCGCAACGTCGTCTCCCTTCGCGACCGCGACCACTTCGACGGCACGCTGCCGCTCAAGGAGGCGGTCAGGCGCTTCGCGGGGGACCCCGGCATCGCTCGTGTCCTCTGCCTCACGCAGCTGCGCGTCCTCGGCTACGTCTTCAACCCCGTCAGCTTCTACTGGTGCTACCGGGAGGACGGAGAGCTGGCTTGCATGATCGCCGAGCTCAACAACACGTTCGGCGAGCGCCTGCCCGAGCTGCTCCCTGGCGGTTCGCTGCGCTACGAGCACGACAAGCGCCTTCACGTCTCGCCCTTCTTCGGGCTCGAGCAGCGCTACCGCTACGCGTTCTCGGAGCCCGGGGAGAGCGTGTACGCGCGGATCGAGGTGCACGAGAACGGGCGGATGCCCCTGCAGGCGGTACTCGCCGGCACGCGTCGCGAGCTGACCAACGCAAGCGTGCTGAGGTTCCTCGCGCGCTATCCGCTCATGCCTCTCCAGGTGACGACGCTCATCCACTGGCAGGCACTCAAGCTCTACCTCCGCGGCGTTCCCTTCCACCACAAGCCTCCCTTCGAGGAGGGCAGGGGCTCGGTGCGCCCGTGAGCACGGTCGAGCGCACCCTCCGGCCCACGCCTCGTGCGCGCCTCGCGCCGCTCGGACGTCTCGCCGCCGCCGTCCTCGAGCGCGTCCTGCCGGGGATCGAGGAGGGAACCCTCGTCGTCCGCCTGCCGGACGGCTCGGAGCGGCGTTTCGGATCCGGGCCGGAGCGGGTGCTGGAGATACGGGACGAGCGCTTCCTCGCGCGGATCGCGATCCGGCCCAAGCTGGCGCTCGGCGAGGCATACCAGGAAGGCGAGTGGGCGTCGGACGACCTGCCCGGCGTGCTCGAGCTGCTGCTGCGGAACTCGATCGCCGGCGGTGAGCGCCATCCCCTGCTGCGGCGACTCGCCGACGCGCGCCCGCGCGTGAATCGGCGCACGGGCCTCCTCGCCGCGCGAAAGAACGTCGAGTACCACTACGACCTCGGTAACGAGCTCTTCGCCTCGTTCCTCGACGAGACGATGACCTACTCGTGCGCGATCTTCGAGCACGAGGGGGAGAGCCTCGCGGACGCTCAGCGCCGCAAGCTGCGGCGCGCTTGCGAGAAGCTCTCACTCGGCCCCCAGGATCACGTGCTCGAGATCGGCTGTGGGTGGGGGTCGTTCGCACTGACGGCTGCCCGCGAGTACGGCGCTCGGGTAACCGCGGCCACCATCTCGCCGTCCCAGGCGGAGCTTGCGCGCGCACGCGTCGCGGCCGCCGGGCTCGCCGATCGCGTCGACGTCGTCGAGCGCGACTTCCGCGAGCTCGAAGGGAGCTACACGAAGATTGCTTCGATCGAGATGCTCGAGGCGGTGGGCGAACGGCTCTGGCGACCGTTCTTCTCCGCCTGCGATCGCCTCCTCTCGCCCGGCGGTCGCGTGTGCGTGCAGACGATCCTGGTTCCGGATGAGCGCTTCCCGCGCTACCGAACGAGCGTCGACTGGATCGAACGGTACGTCTTCCCGGGCTGCCTGATCCCGTCGCTCGCGGCCCTGCGCGAGGCCTGGCAAGACGCATCGCGCCTCGCGCTTCGAGATCGCGAAGAGATCGGCCCGAGCTACGCCCCGACGCTGGCCGCCTGGCGGGAGCGCTTCCACGAGCGGATCGTCGAGGTGCATCGCCTCGGCCACGACGAGCGCTTCGTGCGCACGTGGGACTTCTACCTCGCGTCGTGCGAGGCGCTCTTCCGCGTGGGGTTGCTCCACGACGCGCAGCTGGTGTTCGAGCGGTGATCGAGCAGCGCTGGCTTCTGTTCCTCATTGGCTGGGCGGTCGCGGCGCTCCTCCAAGCCGTCCTCTATCTCCGTCAGCGCCAGACCCGCGACGCGACCCTCGTCGACGCAGGCTGGGCGTTCTCGCTCGCGCTCCTCGCCGTGCTGTACGCGCTCCTCGCCCCGGGCGGCGTGGAGCACCGGGTGCTGATCGCCGTCCTCGCGAGCATCGAGTCGCTCCGGATCGCCTTGCTCGTCTCCAGGCGCATCGGCTCGGGCGAGGACACCCGCTACGTCGAGCTCCGCCGGCGCTGGCGCGAGCGCGGACGCGAGCAGGCGAGCTTCGCCGTCTTCTTCCAGGCCCAGGCGTTCGTGGCCGCCTTCCTCTCCCTGCCGTTCCTGCTCACGGCGTTCAACGACAGCGACGGGCTCGAGCCGCTGGAGTGGATCGGCGCCGCGCTCTGGCTCGTCGCCGCCGTCGGCGAGGCGCTGGCCGACCGTCAGCTCGCCGCCTTCAAGGCCAAGCCGGAGAGCAAGGGGAAGACCATGCGCGAAGGCCTCTGGCGCTACTCGCGCCACCCGAACTACTTCTTCCAGTGGCTGACCTGGGTCGCGTACGCGCTCATCGCGCTTGCGGCGCCGTACGGCTGGCTCGCGCTGAGCGCGCCCGCGCTCATGCTCTACCTCATCGTCTTCGTCACCGGCATCCCGCCCGCCGAGGAGCAGGCGCTGCGCAGCCGGGGCGACGACTACCGCCGCTACCAGCGCGAGACGAGCGCGTTCGTTCCCCTGCCCCGAAGGAGCGCTGCGTGAACTTCGTCGACCGCGTGCTCGAGCAAGACCTCGTCCCCGAGCGGCTGTTGCGGCTCGCGATCCGCGCGAACCTGCGCCGCCGGCTGCAGTCGGAGCGGCGGAAGGGGCCGCAGGAGCGGGCTGCGTTCCTCGACGAGCTCCGCGCGTCGCCGATCGCGGCGCAGCCCGCCGCACCGAACCTTCAGCATTACGAGGAGCCAACGGAGTTCTTCGAGCTCGTGCTCGGCCCGTGGATGAAGTACAGCGCCTGCCTCTGGCCCGAGGGCGTCACGACTCTCGCCGGAGCGGAGGAGGCGATGCTTGCTCTGACGTGCGAGCGTGCCGAGATCGAGGACGGGATGCGGATCCTCGATCTCGGTTGCGGCTGGGGCTCGTTCACGCTCTACGCAGCCGAGCGCTACCCGGCAGCCCGGATCACCGCCGTCTCGAACTCGCGGCGCCAGCGCGACTGGATCGAGGCACGCGCACCGGCGAATGTCGAGGTCATGACGATGGACGTGAACGAGCTCTCGCTCGATGGACGCTTCGACCGGATCGTCTCGGTGGAGATGTTCGAGCACATGCGGAACTACGGGGCGCTCCTCGCGCGGCTCTCCGGCCTGCTGCAGGTCGAGGGCCTGCTCTTCGTCCACCTCTTCTGCCATCGCGAGCTCGCGTACCCGTACGCCGACGGCTGGATGGCCCGGAACTTCTTCACCGCGGGCACGATGCCCTCGGCCGACCTGCTTCTCCACTTCCAGGATCACCTGCGTGTCGTGTCGCGCTGGCAGATACCGGGCATGCACTATGCGCGCACCGCGGAGGCGTGGCTCACGCGTCTTGACGCGAACGAGCACGAGATCGCCCTTCGCTTCGGCAAACGCTTCCTCGCCCGCTGGCGCGTCTTCTTCCTCGCCTGCGCCGAGCTCTGGGGATACCGTGGCGGCTCGGAGTGGCTTGTGTCCCACTACCTCCTGGAGAGGCCTTCCTGACGTGACGCGCCTGCGAGCGGGAAACCTCGTCCTGGCCGCGCTGCACTCGGCCCAGGCAATCGTGATCGTCCTCATCGGGGCGACGCTGGCGATCCCGATCACGGCCTCGTGGGCGCAAGGCCCGCCCGGGACGGCGCCGGCCGCGCCGGACACGCTCTTCGACCTGTCCGTGCGCTGGTGCGTCGCGGCCTTCCTCCTCATGGCAGCGCTCGACCACCTGCTCGTCTCCTTGCCCAGGGCCGTCTCCTGGTACGAGCGCAACCTCGACCGGGGCATCAACTACGCACGCTGGATCGAGTACTCGTTCAGCGCCTCGCTGATGGTCGTCCTCATCGCCACCTTCGCCGGCGTGACCGACCTGCGCGCGCTCATCGCGGTCGCCGGCGCGAACGTCGCAATGATCCTCTTCGGCCTTCTGATGGAGCGGGTCAACTTGGGTCGCGAACGGCTCGACTGGCTGCCCTTCTGGTTCGGCTGCCTCGCGGGAGCGGTGCCCTGGATCGTGATCGGGATCTCCCTCGTCGGCTCGGAGATCGACGGCTCTGTGCCGGGCTTCGTGTGGGGGATCTTCGTCTCGCTCTTCCTCCTCTTCAACAGCTTCGCCGTGAACATGTGGCTGCAGTACCGCGGCATCGGCCGCTGGCGCCGCTACGTCTTCGGGGAGTGGGGATACCTCGTCCTCAGCCTGACCGCGAAGAGCGCGCTCGCCTGGCAGATCTACGCCGGCGCGCTCGCAACCTGAGCAGCGCGCACCTCGCGTCCGGAGTCCTTCTCTAACGAAGGAGGGAGTCAGCGGCGCGCCCGCTCGGGCAACACCGACACCCTGCTTGCAGGAAGTTCTTGAGTGAGCGGACGCGATCGAGTGTCTCAGCACGTTCCAAGCTGTGCCGCGAGACGTCGCGCGTGCCCGCGAGTGCCCGCCAGTCCCAAAATGTACCCGTCTCGTACCCGCGAAGTGTCGAAATCTCGCCATCGCAGGCAACAATATATACCCATTTGCAGGGCTTTGTGCCGAAGCCCTCTGACGGACTCGAACCGTCGACCCCCTCCTTACCATGGAGGT
>DASSUI010000047.1:0-31435 GCA_035707105.1 Gaiellaceae bacterium
ATCCTCCAGCGCGTCTGGTGGCGTCTCGACCGCGCGCTCGACGAGGAGCTCGTGCGCGCGTCGGCGCTCGTCGGAGGAATGGAGGCCCTCCTCTCCGGCACGACGACGCTCGTCGATCACCACGCGTCGCCGAACGCGATCGACGGCTCGCTCGACGTGATCGATGAGGCGCTCCGCTCGCTCGGCGTCCGCTCCGTCCTCTGCTACGAGACCTCCGACCGCGACGGGCCGGAACGGGCCCGCGCCGGAATCGAGGAGAACCGGCGCTTCCTGGAGCGCGTGCGCCGCGAGCGGCCGCCGCTCGCGCGCGGCCTCGTGGGCGCCCATGCGTCGTTCACGCTCTCCGACGAGACGCTCGCCGCCTGCGCCGAGCTCGGAACGGGCCTGCACGTCCATGCGGCCGAGGACGCCGCCGACGAGGACGACGCGGTCGCGCGCGGTGGGCTTCGCGTCGTCGCCCGCCTCGCCGCCGGCGGCGCGCTCGACGAGCACACGCTGCTGGCCCACGGCGTCCATCTGGACGACGAGGAGCTCGAGCTCGCCCGCTCCGCGAACGCGTCGATCGCGCACAACGCCCGCTCGAACATGAACAACTCGGTCGGGCGAGCGCGTGTCGGCGCGATGGGCCCGCGCGTCGCGCTCGGAACGGACGGGATCGGCTCGGACATGTTCGAGGAGTCGCGGACGGCGTACTTCCGCCTGCGCGAGGACGATCTCGGCGCCGTCATGGACTGGCCGCTCGAGCGCCTCGCCGAGGGTGCCCGGCTCGCCGGCCGGATCTTCGACGAGCCCCTGCTCGGCACGCTCGCGCCTGGCGCGCCGGCCGACCTCGTCGTCCTCGACTACCCGGCGCCGGCTCCCCTCGACGAGTCGACCCTCGCCGGACACTGGATCTTCGGGCTCGCGTCCCGCCACGTCCGCGACGTGATGGTCGCCGGCGAGTGGGCGGTCCTCGACCGCCACCTCGCGCGTGCCGACCAGCAAGCGCTCGCAGCCGAGGCGGCGGAGCAGGCGCGGCGCCTCTGGGCCCGCCTGGACGAGATCGGCCCGCACGAGTTCGAACCGAAAGGAGGCCGGCGATGGCCGTCGCCGCTCACGACCGCGTAGCGCACGATCGCGTAGCCCTCTACCTGCAGGACAAGCATCCGATCCGCGACGGGATGCGGTACGCACAGCTCGCGGAGGAGGCCGGATTCGAGGCCGTCTGGCAGGCCGAGAGCCGGCTCGTCCGGGAGGCGACGGTGCCGATGGCCGCCTTCGCAGCGGTCACCGACCGCATCGAGATCGGGTCGGGCGTCGTCAACAACTGGACGCGGAACGTCGGCCTGCTCGCGGCGACGTTCTCCACGCTCGACGACCTCGCGCCGGGCCGGATCAAGCTCGGGATCGGCGCGTGGTGGGATCCGCTCGCGTCGAAGGTCGGCATCGACCGCAGCCATCCCGTCGAGGCGATGCGCGAGACCGTCGAGGTCACGCGCCGCCTGCTCGCCATGGAGCGGGTGACCTTCCACGGGCAGTTCGTCGACGTCGAGGACATCGAGATCGACATCGTCCACGGTGACCGCTCGCCGAAGCACGTTCCGATCTACATCGCGGCGACGACAGGGATGAGGATGATGGAGCTCGCCGGTGAGATCGGCGACGGCGTCCTCCTCAACTACCTCGTCGGGCCGGGCTACAACCGGCGCGCGATGGAGCACCTGGCGATCGGCGCGGAGCGCGCCGGCAGGACGGTCGACGACGTCGACCGGCCGCAGCTCGTCGTGTGCTCGCTGGACGACGACCGTTCGCTCGCGCTCGACCGCGCCCGCGAGCTCGTCACGCAGTACCTCGGGCAGCAGCCCCACATCGGGAAGGCGAGCGGCGTCGACGCATCGCTGCTCGAGGAGATCGGGCGGATCCTCACCTGGCCCGCGACGCCCGCGCAGATCGAGCAGGCGATGGGGCTCGTCCCCGACGACGTCGTCCAGCTGATCACGGCCTCGGGCACCGCCGAGGAGTGCCGGGCGAAGGTCGACGAGTTCCTCGAGAGCGGCTCTACCTGCCCCGTCCTCTACCCGCTGGGCGAGGACGTCGAGGCGATGATCGACGCCTTCGCGTCGGTCAGGGTGTGATGGACGCCTTGAGCCCCCGGTCGCTTGACGAGGCGCTCGAGATTCGCGCCGCCCACCCGGAGGCGATCCCGGTCGCCGGCGGCACCGACCTCTGGGTCGAGGTGAACGCGCGCAGGCTTCGGCCGCGGGCGCTCCTCGACCTCTCGCGCGTCGAGGAGCTGCAGGGGTGGGAGTGGAACGGCAGGGTCTTCGTCGGCGCCGGAACGACGTTCTCGACGATCGTCGACGAGCTCTCGGAGTTCCCCCCGCTGGTCGAGGCGGCCCGCTCCGTCGCCTCGCCGCAGATCCGGAACCGAGCGACGATCGGCGGGAACCTCGCGACCGCGTCGCCGGCGGGCGACAGCATCCCCGTGCTCGCGGCCTACGGCGCCGACGTCGTCGCGGCCGCGGCCGGAGGCCGCCGCAGGCGCATCCCGCTGGACGAGTTCCTCGTCGGGCCGAAGCGGACGAGCCTCGCGCCGGACGAGCTGATCGCCGGCGTCGAGTGGACGCCGGTCTCGGGGCCGGGCTCGTTCGCGAAGGTCGGGCGCCGGAACGCGATGGTGATCGCGGTCGCGAGCGCGTGCCTTCAGCTGGACGAGGAGCGCGGCGCCGTCCGTCTCGCGCTCGGCTCGGTCGGCCCGACGGTGCTGCGCGCGCCGCGCGCCGAGCAGCTCGCCGCGGAGGCCCTCCATGGCGGAGAACCGGCCGCGGCGATCGCCGAGTTCGGCCGCCTCGCTGCTGCGGAGGCCAAGCCGATCGACGATCTCCGCGGCTCCGCCGCCTACCGGCGCCGCGTGGTCGAGGTGCTCGCGAGGCGTGCGCTGGCGCAGGCGCTGGAGGAGCGATGCTGATCCGGACGACCGTCAACGGCACCGAGCACGCCGTCGAGGTCGGGCCGGCGACCAGCCTGCTCACGCTGCTCCGTGACGAGCTCGGCCTGACCGGCTCGAAGAACGCCTGCGAGGAGGGCGAGTGCGGCTCGTGCTCCGTGTGGCTCGACGGCGAGCTCGCGTGCGCGTGCCTCGTCCCCGCGCTCCAGGCCGACGGCCGGGAGGTGCGGACGATCGAGGCGCTGGGCGAGGACGGCGCCCTCCACCCTGTCCAGGAGGCCTTTCTGGATGCAGGGGCGGTGCAGTGCGGCTTCTGCACGCCCGGCGCGGTGGTCGCCGCGGCCGACCTGCTCGCGCGGGAACACTCGCCGGAAGAGCAGGCAGTACGAGACGGCCTCGCCGGCAACCTGTGCCGCTGCACCGGCTACCAGAAGATCCTCGAGGCCGTCCGCCTCGCCGCCGGGCAGGCCGAACGCGAGCATGCGGCCGCCCTCGGAGGGGTGGGCGAGAGCGCGCGTCGCGTCGACGGCGTCCCGAAGGTCACGGGGGCGTTCAGCTACGCGACCGACCTGCACGAGGACGGCATGGTCTGGGGCGCGACCGTCCGCAGCCCCCACGCCTCGGCGCGGATCCGATCGATCGACACGGCCGCCGCGCTCGCCGGCCCCGGCGTGCTCGCCGTGATGACCGCGGACGATCTGCCGGCGAAGCCCACGTACGGCCTGGAGTACGCCGACCAGCCGGTCCTGGCGTCCAAGCTCGTGCGTTACGAGGGCGAGCCGGTCGCGCTCGTCGCGGCCGGGACGCGGGAGCAGGCGCGGGCAGCCGCCGAGCGCGTCCGCGTCGAGTACGAGCCGCTTCCGGCCGTCACGGACATGGAGTCGGCGCTCGAGGCCGGCGCGCCGCCCGTCCACGAGTTCGGCAACGTGCTGCGGCACGTCCATATCGTCCACGGCCACCCCGACCGGGCGAAGGCCGACGTGTGGGTCGAGGGGTACTACGAGACGGCGATGCAGGACCAGGCGGCGCTCGGGCCGGAGGGTGGCCTCGCGGTGCCGACCGACGACGGCGGCGTCGACCTCCGCGTGAACACGCAGTGGCTGCACGCCGACCGGCAGCAGATCGCGCCTTGCCTCGGGCTCCCCGAGGACAAGGTCCGGATCACGCTGGCCGGGGTCGGAGGCGCCTTCGGGTCGCGCGAGGACATCCACGTCCAGATCCACGCCTCCCTGCTCGCCCTGCGCACCGGCAGACCGGTGAAGATGGCCTACGGCCGCGAGGAGTCGTTCCACGGCCACGTCCACCGGCACCCGTCGCGGATCTGGATCCGGTACGGCGCGAAACGGGACGGGCGGCTCGTCGCCGCCGACGTCCGGCTGATGCTCGACGGCGGGGCGTACGCCTCGTCTTCCCCCGCGGTCCTCGCGAACGCCTCGACCTTCGCCGCCGGCCCGTACGAGGTCCCCAACGTCCGGATCGAGGGCACCGCCGTCTACACGAATAATCCGCCCTGCGGCGCGATGCGCGGCTTCGGCGCGCCGCAGGTCTGCTTCGCCTACGAGTCGGCAATGGACGAGCTGGCGTCGAGGCTGGGCATCGACCCGGTCGAGCTCCGGCTCCGCAACGCCGTCCAGACGGGATCCGTGCTGCCGACGGGCCAGGTGCTCACGGGCAGCGCGCCGGTCGCCGAGGTGATCGACCGCTGCGCCGCGATCCCACTGCCGGCGGAGCCGCCGCCGGCGGGCTGGACGCGCGGCGTCGGGTTCGCGCTCGGGTTCAAGAACGTCGCCTACAGCGAGGGGTTCGACGACTCCGCCGAGGCGACCGTGACGCTGAGGCCCGGCCCGGACGGGCTCGAGGCGGACGTCGAAACCGCCGCCGCCGACGTCGGCCAGGGCCTCGCCACCGTGGTCGCGCAGATCGTCCGCACCGAGCTCGGCGTGGAGCGGGTCACGGTCCTGCCGGCGAGCACGGCCGTCGGCTCTGCGGGTTCCAGCTCGGCCTCCCGACAGACCACGATGACCGGCGCGGCCGTGCGGGCGGCCTGCCGAGATGTCCTCGAGGCCGTCGACCGGATCCCGCCGCCGCAGCCGGTGAAGCGCACCGCCACCTTCCACCATCGCCCGACGACGGGCTTCGACGAGGACGGGCAGGGCGACATCCACGTCACGCTCTCGTTCGCCGCGGAGCGAGCCGTCGTCGACGTCGACGAGGAACTCGGCCTGGCGCGCGTCGTCCAGGTCACCGCCGTCCAGGACGCCGGCCACGTGGTCAACCCGCAGGCCGCGAAGGGGCAGATCGAGGGCGGCATTGCGATCGGCCTCGGACTCGCGCTGATGGAGGAGCTGCAGCTCGACGGCGGCCGGATCCGCAATCCGTCGTTCACGGACTACCTGATCCCGACCGTCCTCGACGTCCCGCCGGTGATCTCGGCGTTCGTCGAGGAGCCGGAGCCGGGTGCCGCGTACGGGGTGAAGGGCATCGGCGAGCACCCCACGATCGTCGCGACGCCGGCGATCGTCTCCGCACTGCGGGCGGCGACCGGCCGCGTGCTGAACCGCGTCCCGGTCGCGCCCGACGACCTTCTCGGCCTGCGAGGCCCGGCTGCGACCGCCGGGCGGCCGCCGGTCCCCGACGTCGCGGGCCAGCAGGCCGTCCCCGAGTCCGTCGGGCTCGGGCTCGGACAGCAGGAACTGATGAAAGCGAGGTAGCCATGCACCAGATAGCCATCGACCGAAGCACGCTCACCGGCCGCGACTACATCGAGACGCTCGATTGGACGGTCGAGGAGATCGAGGCGGCGCTCGCGGTCGCCGGCGAGCTCAAGAAGGCGTTCCGGGACGGCGTGCCGCACCGGCTGCTGCCGGACAAGACGCTCTTCATGCTCTTCCTCGACAAGTCCACCCGGACGCGGAACGCGTTCGAGTCCGGCATGACGCAGCTCGGCGGCCATGCGATCTACCTGGACGCCGAGAAGACTCAGGTCGCTCACGGCGAGAGCCCGAAGGACATGGGCGTCATCCTCTCCCGCTACGGGCACGGACTGGCGATCCGCCACGATCTCGCCCCGTACGAGGGCAACGCATGGATGCGGGAGATCGCCCGCTGGGCCGACATACCGCTGATCAACCTCCAGTGCGACGTCGACCACCCGACCCAGACGCTCGCCGACCTGATGACGCTGCGCGAGCAGCGCGGGGAGAACCTCAGCGGCCTGCGCGTCGCCGTCTCGTGGGCGTACGCGCCGTCCTACGCGAAGCCGCTGTCCGTGCCGCAGGGACTGGCGACCCTGCTTCCGCGCTTCGGCATGGACGTCGTGATCGCGCACCCGCCCGGCTTCGACCTCATGCCCGAGGTCGTGGAGAAGGCCGAGGCCGCCGCGCACGAGGCAGGCGGCGCGATCAGCTTCGTCGGCGACATGGACGAGGCGTTCGAGGGCGCCGACGTCGTCTACCCGAAGTCTTGGGGCCGTATCGACGCGTTCACCGACGAGCGGGCGGCGCTGGCCGAGTCCGGCGCGTACAAGGACTGGATCTGCGACGCGCGCCGCATGTCGCTCGCGCGCTCGGACGCCCTGTACATGCACTGCCTCCCGGCCGACCGCGGCAACGAGGTGACCGATGAGGTCATCGACGGTCCGCAGTCCGTCGTCTACGACGAAGCGGAGAACCGCATGCACACCGGCAAGGCGCTCATGGCGCTCACAATGGGGGCCTACGCCGAAGGAGGAGCGCCATGACCATCGCAGGCTCATCCACGACCTCGGCGGCGGGCGTCTCGCGAGAGCTCCGCCTCGTCGCTCGTCCCACCGGCGTCGCGGGCGAGGAGCTGTTCGAGCTGGCCGAGGAGCCGATCCCCGAGCCGGGCGAGGGACAGCTGCTGATCCGCAACGCCTACTTCTCGGTCGACCCGTACATGCGGCCGAGGACCGGTGAGGCACGCGCCTACGTCGCGCCGTTGACGATCGGCGAGGCGATGACCGGAGGGGCCGTCGGTCGTGTCGTCGTCTCCCACCGGCCGGACTTCGCAGAGGGCGACTGGGTCCTGCACCTGCTCGGGTGGAGGGAGTGGGCGCTCTCCGACGGGTCGAACGCCTGGAAGATGGACCCGGGGGTCGCGCCGGTCTCCACCGCCCTCGGGGTGCTCGGCGTCCCCGGCTTCACCGCCTACCACGGCCTGTACGAGATCGGAAAGCCGAGGACCGGGGAGACCGTCTTCGTCTCCGGCGCGTCCGGGGCCGTGGGCAGTGCGGCGGGCCAGATGGCGAAGATCGCCGGCTGCCGGGTGGTCGGCTGCGCGGGCTCGCCGCAGAAGGTCGAGTGGCTCCGCGAGCTCGGCTTCGACGTCGCCTTCGACTATCGGGAGCGGCCGGTCGCCGAGTCCCTCGCCGAGGCGGCGCCGGAGGGGATCGACGTGTACTTCGACAACGTCGGAGGCGCCCTGCTGGAGGCGGCGATCGGCGCGATGCGTCGCGGCGGGCGCGTTGTCGCCTGCGGATCGATGTCGCGCTACGTCGACGACGAGTCGACCGCACCGCGGAACCTGTTCATGGTCGTGACGAAGCGTTTGCGCATCGAGGGCTTCGTCATCAGCGACCACTTCGACCGCTTCCCCGCGTTCCTCGAAAAGGCGCAGGGTTGGGTTCGTGAGGGGCGCCTCCGCTACCGTGAGTCGGTGATCGAGGGGATCGAGAACGCGCCCGGCGCCTTCCACGATCTCCTCCGCGGCGAGAGCATCGGCAAGGTCCTCGTCAAGGTCGGGCCCGTGGACTGAGGAGGAGTCGTGTTCCGCAACGTCCTCGTCGCCGTCGACGGCTCGGAACACGCCGAGCGGGCGCTCGCCGAGGCCGTCGACATCGCCAGGACGCACGGCGCGGCGCTGACGGTGATCACGGTCGTCACGCCGGCACCGCTGCCCGTGCTGGCGGGGCCGTACGCCGTGCCGCTGCCGCGCGACCCGGACGAGCTCGAGCGGGAGGGACAGGCGATCCTGGAGCGGGCGGTGGCGTCGGTGCCCGACGGCGTGCCGCTCGCAACGACGGTCTGCACCGGCTCTCCAGGTCCGGCCATCGTCGAGCGCCTCGTCGAGGGGAGGCACGACCTCGGCGTCGTCGGCTCGCGCGGGCGGGGCGCGATCCGGTCGCTCTTCCTCGGGAGCGTCAGCCACTACGTGCTGCACCACACCCCGACCGCGGTGCTGATCGTCCGCTGACACGGCCATGGTGACGCTGGCGCTCGCGGGCGACACGATGCTCGGTCGCGGCGTCGCCGACGCGCTGGCCTCGACGCCGCCCGAGGCGCTCTTCGCCCCCGAGGTGGTCGACGCGGTCCGGGAGGCCGACCTGTTCGTCCTCAACCTCGAATGCTGCATCTCGGACCGCGGCACGCCGTGGCCCGATCCCCGAAAGCCGTTCTTCTTCCGCGCGCCGCCCGTCGCCGTCGGCGCGCTCGTGCATCTCGGTGTGGACTGTGTGACGCTGGCGAACAACCACGCACTCGACTTCGGTGAGGAGGCGCTGCTCGACACCGTCGGGCGGCTCCATATGGCCGGGATCGCGACCGTCGGCGCGGGACCCGACGTCGAGGCCGCACGCGCGACCGCCGTCCTCGACGCGGACGGCTTCCGCCTTGGGGTGCTCGGCGTCACCGACCATCCACGGGCGTATGCCGCCGGCCCGACGACTGCCGGCGTCGCCTTCGCGCCGCTCGCCGCAGAGGTTCCCGACTGGCTCGAGCGCACCGTTCGGGAGGCGGATGCCGACGCCGTGCTCGTCACCCCGCACTGGGGCCCGAACATGGTCTCGGAGCCCGTTCCGGCGGTCCGGCGCGCCGCGGAGCGTCTCCGCGCCGCCGGCGCGACGATCGTCGCCGGCCATTCCGCGCACGTCTTCCACGGCGTCGACGGGCCCGTCCTCTACGACCTCGGCGACTTCCTCGACGACTACGCGACGGATCCGGTGCTGCGGAACGACCTCGGCCTCCTGTTCCTCGTCACGCTGGACCGGGGCGGGCCGATCCGGCTGGAGGCGCTCCCGCTGAAGCTCGACTACTCCCGGACGCGCGCCGCGGAGGACGAGGAGGCCGCGTGGATCGAGCGGCGCTTCCGCCGAGCCTGCGCCGCCTTCGGCGGCGGCGTCACGGCGGAGCGCGGACGCCTCGTGCTCGACCTCCGCTCGACCCGGCGGCAGCCCGTCCGTAGTTCCCTGCACGCCGATCCGTGAGCCCACCGATGCCGCACCGCCCGGCGGCCGTGATGCTCGGAGCGAACGGCCCCATCGAAGAGGAGGACTCGCGATGACCGACACCAGGACGCAGTTCCACGCACGGCGCGGCGACCGGCTCGTCGTCCACGGCCACGCCGTCGGCGAGACCGAGCGCAGCGGCGAGATCGTCGAGGTGCTGGGCGAGTCGGGCCACGAGCACTACCGGGTGCGCTGGGACGAAAAGCACGAGTCGATCGTCTACCCCGGCAGCGACGTGTCGATCGAGCGGAAAGGCAGGCGAGCGTCGTGATCGGGGCGAAGAAGGCGATCGGGCCCGTCCCCGCCGGCCGGACGCTCGAGCGCGTCACGTCCGACCAGCTCCACGTCGAGGACGTCATGCATCCCGGGGTGATCTTCTGCGCGCCGGAATCCCCGCTCCGTCACGCCGCCCGCCTGATGGCGAGGCACCGGGTGCACGCGATCGTGGTCATCGGCGACGACGAGGAGGGCGGCCTGTGGGGTGTCGTCTCGGACGGCGACCTCGCGGCCGCGATCGCGGCAGGGGATCTCGACAGTCTCACCGCCGGCGGCACGGCGCGGACGCCGGTCGTGACGATCACGCGCGAGGAGCGAATTGTGGACGCGGCCGCGGTGATGACCGAGCACGGGGTCGCCCATCTGCTGGTCGTCGACCGGGGCGACCGGCCGGTCGGCGTCGTGTCGACGCTCGACCTGGCGCGGGCTGCCGCGGCCGGGCTCACGGACCGCGCGCCCAGAGCGCTGCCCGGCGAGAAGGAGGAGGAGAATGGGCACCACTGAGGTGACCGAGGCACTCGACAAGAGCGCGATTCGCTACGAGCTGCTCTCCCACAGGCGGACCGAGCGTGCGGCGGAGGAGGCGGCGGCCCTCGAGATCGCCCCGGACGAGGTCGCGAAGACGATCGTCGTCGTGGGCGAGCGCGGTCGGGCCCGCCTCGTTCTTCCGGCCTCCGAGCGCGTCGATCTCCGGAAGGCGAGGACGGCGCTCGAGGAGGCGAAGGATTTGCGTCTCGCGACCGAGGACGAGCTCGCAAGGGCGTATCCGATGTTCGAGCTCGGCGCTGTTCCGCCGGTCGGCGGGCCGGCCGGCGACCGCGTGCTCGTCGACCCGAGAGTCGCCGAGCGGGAGTCGATCGTCTTCGAGGCGGGCTCGCACGGCGAGTCCGTGCGCGTGAATGCCGCCGACGTGCTCGCCCTGTCGCACGCCGAGATCGTGGACGTCTGCCGCGAAGAGCCCTAGGGCGTCACGTTCCCGGCTTCGCTCCCGCTCTCGTGTCGGCGAGGAGCTCCACGACGTCCTCGTCGGCGACCTGGCCGAAGACGTCGTACCAGGCGCCGACGGCGACGAAGACGTCCAGCTCGTGCGGGCAGACGACGGCGTCGGCCTCTTCGCGCACGCAGCCGACGCTCTCCCGCGCGCCGACCGGCACGGCCGCGACGACCCTCGACGACCCCCGGCTCCGGGCCCAGCGGACGGCCGCGACCATCGTCGCACCGGTTGCGAGCCCGTCGTCAACGAGGACGCACGGCCGCCCGGAGAGCTCCAGGGCCGGATGCGCGGCGTGGAGGCGGCCGTCCAGCTCCGCCGCCTTCTTCCTCGCGCGGTCGACGGCGGCGTCGACGTCCTCGTCGCTGAGCCCGTCGTGCGCACGGACGTAGACGCCGTCGCCCGGCGCCACCGCGCCGATCGCGTACTCGGGCTGCCAGGGGTGGCCGACCTTGCGGACGGCGACCGCGTCGAGCGGCAGGCCGAGGGCGGCGGCGACCTCCGCGGCCACGATGACTCCTCCGCGGGCGAGGCCGACGACGACCGCGGCGCCTCCCCGCTCGTCCTCGAGCAGGCCGGCGAGCTCGCGGCCCGCGGCGCGCCTGTCGATGAAGAGCGTTGCGGGCGCGATCCAGTCGTCGATCGTGCTCACCCCTGCAGGATCGCGTCTCCGGGCGCGAACGGGATCGGGGAGGCCTCGGAAGGCGGTCGGTAGTTAGCCGAAGGGGGGTCCGGGACGGCGCCGATGGCGGCCGGGCCGTTGCCAGCGAGAGTCGTAGATATGAGCGGATCGCTTCGGCGGATGCGTGCGGCGCCCGCGATGGCGGTCGGCCGGGAGGTGGGGCTGATCGCGGCCGCGGCGCTCCTGTACTTCGGCATTCGCGGTTTCACGGAAGACCGCTTCCACCGCGCGTTCGCGAACGCGGACGCGCTCCTGCGCCTCGAGCGGGACCTGGGGATCGCTTGGGAGCACGACCTCCAGGAGCTGATCATCGACCACCGCGGGCTCGTTGCCGCGACGAACTGGGTGTACGTGTACGGCCACTGGCCGGTGATCGCGGCCTGCGGCGTGGCCCTCTACCTCTGGAGCCGCGACCGCTACCGCCTCCTCCGCAACGCCATGTTCATCTCCGGCCTGATCGGCTTTCTGTTCTTCGCGGTGCTGCCGATGGCGCCGCCGCGGCTCGCCGACCCGGCGATCGTCGACACGGTGACCGAGTACTCGCGCGGCTACCGGGCCCTGCAGCCGCCGGCGCTGACGAACCAGTACGCGGCGTTCCCGAGCCTCCACGCCGGCTGGAACATCCTGCTCGGCATCGTCCTCTTCCAGGCGACGACGAGGCTGCCGGTCCGCGTCTTCGCCGTGGTCATGCCGACAGTGATGGCCTTCGCCGTCGTCGCGACCGCGAACCACTACGTCCTCGACGTGGTCGGCGGCACCGCGGTCGTGCTCGTCGGTCTCCTCGTCGCCCTGCGCGTGACTCCGGCTACGATTCTGAGGAGTGAAAGGCCCAGGAGCAGGACCAGTCGGTCCGCCCCGGCGCCCATTCGTCGTCGCGCATCGGTTCGGGAACTCCCTGATCGGCCTGCGGTCGGCCGAGGCGCTCGGCGTGCAGGCGGTCGAGGCGGACGTCCACCTCTTTCGAGGACGTCTCGAGGTGCGCCACCTCAAGACGCTCGGTCCGGTTCCGATCCTGTGGGACCGGTGGAGGCTCGCCAACCCGTTCGCCCGCCGGCTCCTCGTTCCTGAGCTCCTCGACGCCGTCGACGAGGAGACCGAGCTCGTGCTCGACCTGAAGGGCCGGGAGGGGCGGCTCGGCACCGCCCTGCTCGAGCGGCTCGAGCCTGCGCTCCAGGCCGGCCGCCGGTTCACCGTCTGCGCCCGGAGCTGGCCGCTCCTCGAGCCGTTCGCCGGTGTCGCGGGCACGCGCCTCGTCCACTCCGTCGGAAGCGGGCGGGACCTCCGCCGGCTCCGCCGGCTCGTCGCCGGGAAGCGGCTGCAGGCGATCACGATCCACGAACGGCTCCTCGACTCGCGCAGCGTGCACGAGCTCCGCGAGTTCGCCGACACGATCCTGACCTGGCCGATCAACACGCTCGAGCGCGCGCAGGAGCTCGTCCAGCTAGGCGTCGACGGCTTGATCAGCGACCGACCCTCCGCTCTTCGACCCGTCCTCGAGGGAGAGCCCCGCTAGGCGTGGGCGCCTTCCTCGACACGGTCGCCTCGGCCGATCCGCGCCTCGCCCTCGTCGCCCTGGTCTTCCATCTCTCCAACTTCGGGCTCCGCTCGCTCGCCTGGAGGAGCGTCCTCCGGGCCGCGTACCCGGACCGGCGCGTGCCCCTGCTCGGGATCGCGGGCGCCTACGCCGCCGGGGTCGCCGTCAACTCGTTCACGCCCGCGCGCGGGGGCGACCTGGCGAAGGTCGGCCTCGCGCGGACGCGTATCAAGGGCTCGTCCGTGCCGACGATCGCGTCCTCGATGGGCGTGGTCGCAGCGTTCGACGCCGTCGTCGGTGTCTGCGTCGTGCTAGCGCTCGGTGCGCTCGGCGTCCTACCGAGCCCGCCCGGCCTGCCGTCGCTGCCCGGCGCGCCGTCGGTCGGCCCCGTGCACGTCGTCGTCGGGCTCGCGGCGGCCGCGATCCTGGTGGCCTGCGGGCTGCTGCTCGGCCGGCGGGTCGCATCGCGCCTCCTCGGCGTGTGGCGGAACCTGAAGGCGGGAGCGGCGATCCTGGCCTCGCCGCGCCGCTACGCGACGGAGGTCGTGCCGGTGCAGCTCGGCGCCTGGGCCTGCCGGATCGGAGCCGCGTACTTTCTCCTCGCGGCCATGCATCTCCCGGCGACGGTGACGGCCGCCGCCGTGGTCGTGGTCGTCGGAGGGATCTCGACGATGGTCCCGACACCCGGCGGCGTGGGGACGCAGCAGGTCCTGCTCGCCTACGCGCTCCACACGACGGCGTCGACGGCCGCCGTCGTCTCGTTCTCGGTCGGCATGCAGGCGGCCGTCACGAGCCTGAACCTCGTGATCGGCCTGACCGCGGCGATGGTCATGCTCCGGACCTTCAGGCCGGTGGCCGCGGTGCGTGGGCTGCGCTCGGCGTCTACGTGAAGATGATCTGGCCGCCCGCCGCCTTCTCGTAGAACTCGCCGACGGTCAGGATGCCCTCGACCTGGGGGACGAAGTCCTCCATCCCGAGGCCGAACATGTCGACAGTCGCCTTGCAGGCGTACAGGCGCACGCCCGAGTCCGCCACGAGCTCGATGAACTCGGGGACGGGCGGGATGTCGATCTTCTCCATCTGCCGCTGCATCATCTTGGTGGCGAGCGCGGAGAAGCCGGGCAGCGCGCCGAGCAGCGTCGGCATGTGCAGGCCGGGGTTCCCGACCGTCGCGACCTTGAGCTTCTCGTAGCGGTCCTTGCGGATCGCGTCGAGCCCGAAGAAGGTGAAGAAGAGGTCGGCCTCGATGCCCTCCATCCGGGCGCCGTTGGCCATGATCAGCGCGGGGTAGACGCCCTCGAGCGACCCCTTCGAGACGACGATCGCGACCTTCTCGATCGTCTTCGGCTCGGCGAGGTCGAGCTCGGACTGTGCGAACGTCGTGGTCATGTCGTGACTCCCTCCTAGATGCAGCCCTTGGGCTTGGGGATCCCGCCGATCTTGGCGGCGAGCTTCGCCGGGCCCTTGGGGAAGAGTTGGTAGAGCTCCTTGACCGGGACGCCCGACTCCTTTCCGAGCGCGCGAATCGACGGCGCGTTGCCGGTGGAGAGGTAGCGCTCGCGCATGAACCGCACGACGAGCCAGTGGCGTTCCGTCAGGTCCGGGACGCCGTTCTCGCGCGCGATCTGCTCGGCGAGGTCCTCGCTCCACTGTCGCGGGTCGGTGAGGAACCCTTCGGCGTCGACCTGGACGCTCTCGGGGATCATTGTCGTGGACATCTCGTCCTCCTCAGCTCGTGTGGACCGCCGTCCGCCGCTTGCCGGCCGTGGGCATCGCCGGGCCGATGACGGGGAGCTCGCGCCCGGGGAGCAGCGCATGCCAGTAGATCCACTGGAACGCCAGCTTCCCGAGGTGGTTCAGGCGCGACTCGCGGAGCAGCGGCAGCCCGACCGGGGTTGGGAAATGACCGGGCAGCGGCTCGGTCTCGTAGTTGAAGTCGATCATCAGCGCCTTGTGGAAGCCCGTCTCGACGAAGCAGTTCGCATGCCCGTCGTAGCCTGCTTCCAGGTCCCTTCCGGCGAGGAAGCGGGCGACGTTCTCGACCAGGACCTCTGCTTCGAAGTGGGTGACGGATCCGGCCTTCGAGGCGGGCAGGTCGGTGGCGTCGCCGAGCGCGAAGACGTTCGGCTTCGCCGGGGTCTGCAGCGTCGCCTTGTCCGTCGGCACGAAACCGAGCGCGTCGCCGAGCTCCGGTGAGCGCTCGACGTACGCGGCGCCGCCGTGGAGCGGGACGGTGACGAGCAGGTCGAAGTCGAGCTCCCGGCCGTCGTAGCCCACGAGCTTGCCGCGGTCGCCGTCGACCTCGCCCGCGTTGAACTCGGTGACGAGGTCGATGCCCTTCTCGGCGAGCAGCCCGCCGAGCTGCTCCGAGGCGACGGGCTTCGTGAACGCGCCGTCGAGAGGGGTCGCGTAGACGAGCTCGGTGCGGCGGCGGACGCCGCACTCGCGTAGGTACCAGTCGGCGAGGAAGGCGAACTCGAGCGGCGCGACCGGGCACTTGATCGGCATGTCGACGAGGTTCACGACCAGGCGGCCGCGCTCGAAGCCGTCGAGCGCCGCCCGGAGCTGGTCGGCGCCCTCGGGGCTGTAGAAGGTGAAGACGCGCTCGTTCCAGCCTGCGCCCGTGAGGCCCTCGGTCTCCTCGGGCTGCAGCCGGCTGCCCGTGGCCACGATCAGCACGTCGTAGGGCAACACGGTTCCGTCGTCGAGCAGGACCTCGTCCCGCTCGATCCAGACGGCGTCGATCTCCCGCTCGTGGAAGCGGATGCCCTTGCGGAGCTGGCGCCGGCGGGGGCGCACGATCTCGTCGAGGCTCGACAGCCCGAAGGGAACGAAGAGGAGCCCGGGCTGATAGACGTGGCGGTCGTCCCGGTCGACGACATGGATCTCGGCCTCGTCCTCGCCGAACCGGCGGCGGAGCATGTTGGCGGTCATCGTCCCGCCGGTCCCCCCGCCGAGGACGACGATGCGCGTCTTCGCCACGTGTACCTCCTTGTCCGTCAGAGCGTCGCCGCGCCGCTGCCACGTTCCATCGGGGTGCCTGCGGAACCCGCCTGCGGGCAACTACGCAAGGTCGGCGAGCGGGGCGCCGGCCTGCCGTCGAGGCGCCGAGATCAGCGCCGGCCGCCGAATTCCCACCGATGGATCTCGATGCGGTCGAAGAGCCCCGCGAGTGGGCCCGCGGTCAGCATCGCCTCGACGGCATCGCGTGACGGCGCCTCGACCGCCAGAGCGGCGCCCACCGAGCCGGTCCCGTCATCGGACAGCAGCGGCCCGAAGACGATCACGCGATCTTCGGCGGTGAGCTCGGCCGGGTCGGTCGTCGTCTGGCGCGGGCCGCCGTGGGCGATGACGAGATAGCGCGGGCCGCCTTCCGGGCCGCCTCTGTACTCCCACATCGTGCGCCCGAGCAGGTTCCGCCAGCGCCTGATCATCACCTCCCCGTAGACGCCGGCCCGGTAGTTCGGCTCCTCGAACGCGAACGCGCGTGCCGCCTCGGCGTCGGGCAGGTCGACGATGTGCATGCTTCCCGTCGCCGTCTCCCCGTCCTCGGTGAGCGTCGGCCCGCGGGCGATCATCCGCTCCGCGTAGGCGTCCATGAACGACCAGTGCGCTTCGGTGAGCCGCTCGCGCACGGCGCGAGTGCCCGGCCGGTCGCGGCAGTAGACGAAGTACTCCACGACCGGCCTTTCTCTGTCCCCGTCAGGGCTGGGCGGACGCCTCCACCGGCTCGCCGACCCTGCCGCGCCCGTTCTCGTCGTGCGGCGGCTCGATCGTGATGTTCGGGAGCAGCCGGTCGAGCCAGCGGGGGATGTACCAGGCGCGCTCATGCATCAGCGTCAGAAACGCCGGGATGAGCGTCATGCGCACGACCAGCGCGTCCGTGAGGATCGCGACGGCGAGCAGGATCCCGAACTCCTTCGAGATCCGGTCGGCGGTGAGGATGAAGGCCGCGAAGACGGTGCCCATGATCAGCGCGGCGGCCACGACCACGCGTCCGATCGCGGCGATCCCGTGCTCGACCGCCGCCCGGGTGTCCAGGCCGTGGACGTGCTCCTCCCGGATCCTGCTCATCAGGAAGACCATGTAGTCCATGGAGAGGCCGAACAGGATCGCGAAGGCGATGGGTGGGACGAATGTCTCGATCGGGCCCGTCCGGTCGAGCCCGGTCAGGCCGAGCAGGTACCCCTCCTGCACGACGAGCGTGAGCACGCCGAAGCCGATGAACGCCGACAGGATGGTCGTGATCGCAGCCGTCAGCGAGATGACGATCGACCGGAACGCCATCGCGAGCACGATGAACGTCACGCCGATGATGTAAAGGAGGAAGAGCGGGAGCCGCTCCATGATCCGGTCGCCGATGTCGGCGAAGGCGGCCGTGAGGCCGGAGACGTAGGCGACGGAGTCGCTGCCCTGGAGCGCGCCCGGGATGACGTCGTCGCGCAGGCGGTGGACGAGATCCTCGGTCGCCTGGTCCTGCGGCGCCGCGTCCGGGGTGACGAAGACGAGCCCGACCGTCTTCTCGTCGTTCAGCTGCGGCTCCGCGGCCGAGGCGACGCCCTCCAGGTTCCGGACGCGGTCGTAGATCCGCTGCGGCGCCTGCGGGTCGCCGTTCACGTCGACGACGATCGGGATCGGGCCGTTGAACCCGGGGCCGAAGCCCTCGGCGAGGAGGTCGTATGCACGGCGCGCCGTCTGCTTGTCCGGCTGCGTGCCCTGATCGGCCGCGCCGAGGCGGACCAGCGCCGACATCGAGGCCAGGCCCAGGCCCGCCAGCAGCAGGACGGTGAACACGACACCGGCGTGCGCCGTCACGAACCTGCCCCAGCGCGCGACCAGGGTCTTCTCACGGGCGGCCTCGGAGTCGTCTATCGGCCGCAGGAAGGGCACCTTCAGCCGGTCGACCTTGTGACCGAGCAGGCGCAGCACCGCGAGGAGCAGCGAGTTCGCGATCAACACCGTGGTCAGGACGCCGAGCGCCGAACCGATGCCGAGCTTCGTCACGAAGTCGAGGCCGAAGAACGCGAGGCCGGTGACGGAGATCGCGACCGTCAGGCCCGCAAACAGCACGGCCCGGCCCGCCGACGCGCCGGCCTCGGCGGCCGCGTCCGTCGGCGAGAGCCCCTCGTGGAGGAGCTGCCGGAAGCGGGTGACGATGAAGAGTGAGTAGTCGATCCCGACGCCCAGCCCGATCATCGAGACGAGCAGCGGCGTGATCGTGTTGATGTCGGTGAGGCCGGCGAGGATGAAGAGCAGCAGGAACGCGCCGGCGAGGGCCGTCAGCGCGAGCAAGATCGGCATCGCGGCAGCTACGAAAGTCCGGAAGACGACAAGCAGCACGATCAGGGCCGCCATCAGGCCGAGCATCTCCTGCGTCCCCTGCTCGATCGGCGGGAACTCGGCGTCGCCGTTGAACTCGGCGGTCACGCCGGCGGGCTCGACCGCCTCGCGGACATCGTCCTCGACGGCGACGACGGCCTCGCGGTCCTTGTCGTAGATGACCCGGTCGAACTGCGCCTCCGCGTAGGCGATGCGCCCGTCGTCTGAGAACGTGTCCTCGCTGAACGGGTCGCCGACGCTCTCGATGCCGGCCTTGTCCTCGGTCGGCTTGAACTGCTGCGTCTTCAGGCGCGCGACCGCGTCCTCGATCGCCGCCTTGCGGTCGGGCGTGTCGAGGCGCTCTCCGCGGGGCGCGGCGAAGACGAGGTTCAGGACGCCGCCCTGCTCCTCGGCGAACTCGGACTCGATCAGGTCGGTCGCCTTCTGGGTGTCCGAGCCGGGGATCTCGAACTCGTCGCGGAGCGAGCCGCCGACGGTCGAGACGAGGACGACGAGCAGCGCGACGATGCCGACCCACGAGCCGACGACGCGCCAGGGATGAGACGCGCACGCGCGGGTCCAGCGCGCAAGCGCGCCGGTCGACAGCCGTTCGTGGGCGAGGCGACGCTGCTGCATGGGTGCTGTAACGCGCGGCGCCGCGTCGGGATTCCCGCTCTCTGGGTTGTGCTCGGTCATGCGTCTGCCTTCCGTCGCTTCACGTTTGCATCTAGAGACCGGCCGACGGTCGAGAACTCATCGGGGCCGGTCACAGCAATCTCGCAAGTCCCGTCCAGCAACTGCTGATCCGGGCGTGGTCCCGCAGGCACTGTCGTATCACATCGGCCGAGGGCCGCGTTCTCGTTCCTTTCTCCGCTCCGTCGTCGTCCGGCCGAACGCCGACCACGTGGTCGTCGCGGTCGAGGACACCGGCCGCGGGCTTGCGCAGAGCCTCGTGCAGGCGCACGGCGGGACGATCTGGGCGGAGAACCGAAACCTCGGGGGAGCCAGGGTCGCCTTCACGCTTCCGCTGGCAAAGCCGTCCTAGGTCAGCCTGCTCCGAAGCGCGCCGCCTCCTCCGACCCGCCGGTGGCGTCGCCCTCGCTGTAGGAGTGCGCCCCAGCGCCGGCGAGCGCACCGCCGGCGACGATCAGGTACTCCTCCCGAATCGGCCGGTCCTCGAACCAGCACTCGAGGATCTCTCGAACGCCGGCGGCATACCGCGCCTGCGCGGAGAGGCTCGTCCCGGACGTGTGCGGCGTCATCCCGTTGTGGGGCATCGCGCGCCACGGGTGGTCCTCCGGCGCCGGCTGCGGGAACCAGACGTCCCCCGCGTAGCCGGCGAGCTGGCCGCTCTCACACGCACGCGCGACGGCGTCGCGGTCGCAGATCTTCCCGCGTGCGGTGTTCACGAGGTAGGCGCCGCGCTTCATCTTCCCGATCAGCTCCGCGTCGAAGAGCCCCTCGGTCTCCGGGTGAAGCGGGGCGTTGATCGTCACGACGTCACAGACGCTCACCAGCGACTCGACGTCGTCGTGGAAGGTCACTCCGAGCTCCTCCTCCGCCTCCGTCGGGAGGCGGTGCCGGTCTGTGTAGTGGAGCCCGACGTCGAAGGGCTTCAGCCGCCGGAGCACCGCCGAGCCGATCCGCCCGGCGCCGACGGTTCCCACCTGCATCCCCTCGAGGTCGTACGACCGGGAGACCGCGTCGGCGATGTCCCAGCCACCTTTGACCGCCAGGTCGTGGCCCGGCAGGTAGTCGCGGACGAGGACGAGGATCAGCATCACGACGTGCTCGGCCACGCTGATGCTGTTGCAGTACGTGACCTCGGCGACCGTGATGCCGCGGTCGATCGCCGCCTGGAGGTCGACGTGGTCGGAGCCGATTCCCGCCGTCACGGCGAGCTTGAGGTTCGGGGCGTTCGCGATCCGCTCCGCGGTCAGGTACGCGGGCCAGAAGGGCTGGGAGATCACGATCTCGGCCTCGGGGAGCCGTCGGTCGAACTCGGAGTCGGTGCGGTCCTTGTCGGACGTGACCACGAGCTCGTGGCCCGCCTCCTCGAGGAAGCTGCGCAGCCCGAGCTCGCCGGACACGCTGCCGAGGAGGTCTCCGGGAGTGAAGTCGATCGCCTGGGGCGTCGGCGTGCTCTGCCCGTCGGGATAGCGGTCGATCGACGGGATCCCGTCCCGCGCGTAGGCGGGCGGGTAGCCGTCGACGGGGTCGTCGTAGAGGACGCAGAGGACGGTTGCCATCGTCACTCCCCTTTCAGTCGCTGGCTGCGCGGGTCATTCTCTCGCGCCCGGACACGAGGAAGGGCCCGCGTTCGGCGGGCCCTTCCGACCTTCGGAGAGTCGGGTGTCGCGTTCGTCCACTTCACCGGGGACGTCTTCGGGGGGTTCTTCCTACTCGGCCTTCCCGGCGGAGCTTCGTCCTACTGGCGCCCTGTGCTCTTCGCATGGTCAATGGTGCCGCGGCCGGGCCGTCCCGGCATCAGCGCGCTCCCGGATCGCGCAGTCCGTAGTTCTCCGCAGCCGGCGGGGCATCGGTAGAAGGCCGCTGCGGGTTCCGCGCCCGCCCCGATGCCCGTGAGTGAGCGTTCACTCATGGTTGGGGCACGAGTCGACATGAGCGCCGAGCTGAAGCACGGTCCGCAGGAGCTGCGGGAGCGCATCCTCGACGCGACGCTGCACGTGATCTGCGAGCGCGGCATGGCTCGTACGCGCACGAGCGCCATCGCCAAGGAGGCAGAATGCTCCGAGGGGAGCATCTACCGCTACTTCGACGGCAAGCCGGAGCTCTTCCGGGAGGTGGTCCGGACTCGGCTTTCGAGCCTCCTCGACGTGCTCCCCGGGCTCACCGCGCGTACCGGTTCGGGGACGGTCGAGGGAAACCTCGTCGACGTCGCGCGCGCGGCGCTGTCGTTCTACGGGGAGGTCGTGCCGCTCTACGCCGGCCTCTTCGCCGACGCCGAGCTGCTCGCCGACCGGCGCGAGAGCGTCCTCGGCGGAGACCTGCACCCGTCGGCCGCGGCCGACGCGGTGGTCGGCTACCTCCAGGCGGAGCAGCGGCTGGGCCGCGTGCGCGCGCAGGCCGACGTGGACGCCGTCGCGCGGCTGCTCCTCTCGAGCGCCCTCGGCGAGAGCTTCCTCTGCGCGCTCGCCGCCGGCCCTCTCGACGGCGCGGAGCGCGACCGCCGCGCACGGGATCTCGGCCGGCTGGCGACCCGGGAGCTCGAACCGCCCGGAGGAGGATTGCCGTGAGGCCGGTCAGCAACTGGCTCGACCGCTTTCGCCGGCCCGGGGTTCCCGCGGCGGCGAGCGAGGAGCTCGACGCCGAGCTGCTTCCGGTCTTCGCGACGCTCGACGAGATCGAGGAGGAGGCTGCCGCGATTCGGATCGCGGCGGACGCGGAGGCGGCCCGCCGGATCGAGGCGGCGGCGTTCGAGGCGGAGCGGATCCTGGTCCGGTGGCGGCGGGACGCCGAGGCTGAGCGGGTCAGAGCGGAGGCCGACCGCCGCGAAGCGGTCGCCGGCGAGGCGCGATCGATCGAGCTTCGGGCCGAGGCAGAGGCCGCGGAGCTTCGGGAGCGGGGGCTCGAGCGGATGCCGGCGCTCGTCGCGACCGTGCTCGCGTGCCTCCAGGAGGACCGAGCATGAGCGCGGCCTGGATCGCCGGGGCCGTCCGCGCGCGGCTGCTCGTGGCCGAGCGGTGCCTCGGCGCGGAGGGAGCAGCGAAGCTCGCCGGCTCGCCCTCGCTGCGCGACGCCCTCGTCGAGCTCGGCCGCACCCCGTATCGGCGGGAGATCGGCCTCGAGCTCACCCTGGCCGACGCGCAGCGCGCGGTCACCTCGAAGACGCTGATCGACCTCCGCCTGCTCGCCGGCTGGCTTCCCGGCGACGCGCTCGGGCTGCTCCGCGCTGTTGCCGCCTGGCACGAGCTGGCCAACCTCGAGGACCGAATCGCCTACCTCGGCGGTGCGCCGCTCAGGCAACCGTTCGAGCTCGGGAGCCTCGCCGCCGTCTGGCCGAGGGCTGCGGGAACCCAGAGCCTCGACGAGCTGCGCCGCGTGCTGGCGGCGTCCGCCTGGGGCGACCCCGGCGGAGACACGGCCGCCGAGCTCGGGCTCGGCCTGCGGCTCGCGTGGGCGCGCCGCGCCGCCGCGGAGGCGCCCGAGGTCGGGTCACTGGCGGCCGGAGCGTCGGCACTGCTCCTCGCCCGCGAGCTCTTCGTCGTCGGCCTGCCGGTCGAGATCCTGCCGCTGGCCGCCTTCCCGCTGCTCGGCCCGAGGTGGCCGGGCGCGGGCACCTTCGCCCAGTTCGTCGAGGCGCTGCCACCTGACGCCGCCTGGGCGCTCGCCGGGATCGACGGGCCAGAGGAGCTGTGGCGTGCCGAGGCCCGCTGGTGGAACCGGTGCGAGCAGGAGGGGCGGGCGCTCATGCGCTCGGCGCTGGGCCGGCAGGTCGTCGTCGGCGCCGTCGAGGTGCTCGGTTGCGACGCGCATCGGGTGGCGATTGCGCTCGAGGCCACCGTGCGGCGCGGGCTCCCGGGCGTCCAGGAGGTGCTCGATGCGGCAGCCTGAGCATGCGCTCACCCTCCCGGCGCGCATGGTGCGGATCGCCATCGTCGCGCCCCGTGCACGCCTGCGGGAGACTCTCGTCGCGCTCGCCGACTCCGGGACCGTCGAGCTCGCCGGGACGCTGCCGACCGCTGGCGGCGAGGCCCTGGAGGCGCTCCGCCGGCTCGAGCGGGAGGGGACGAACGGCGCGTCCCGGCCGGTGCTGGCGCCGGCGCGCCCCGACGTCCCCGGACTCGAGCGGGCCGGGGCCGTCGACCTGCTGCGCGGCGAGGTCGAGCTCGAGCGTCGCTCCGCAACCGCCGTCGAGCACGGAAGCTTCGCCGGCCTCCTCGGCTGGGCGCCGCAGGACGAGCTGAAAGGGCTGGCAGAACGGCTCGCCGGTGCCGGGGCCGGGGTGATCGAGCTGCCCGCGCCGCCGTGGCTCGAGCCGCCCGCCCTCATCGCCCGCAAGCCCGTCACCCGGCCGTTCCGTCCGCTCGTCGAGACGTATGGGCCCGCCCGCTACGCCGATCTGGACCCGACGCTGTTCGCTGCGTTCTCGTTCGTCCTCATGTTCGGGATGATGTTCGGAGACGTCGGTCACGGGCTGCTGCTCGCGGCTGCCGCGCTCGCCCTGCGCTTCGTGAAGCGCGGCCGGTTGCTCGCGGTCCGGCGGGTCTGGCCGCTGCCGTTCGCCGCCGGCCTCTCCGCGGCGTTCTTCGGCCTCCTCTATGGGGAGTGCTTCGGGCCGACGGGGCTCGTGCCGACACTCTGGCTCGACCCGGTGGACGAGGCCCCGGAGCTGCTCGCAGCCGCCGTCGCCGTGGGGGCCGTGTTGCTCGCGCAGAGCTACGCGTTCGGCACGGTCAACCGGTGGCGGGAGCAGGGCCCGGCCGCGGCGCTCGTCGCCCCCTCCGGGATCGCGGGCACGTGCATTTTCCTCGGCGGCGGCATCGCCGCCGCAGGGTGGTACCTCGACTCGCCGGCGCCGGCCGCGATCGGCGCCGCGATCGCCGTCGCCGGGCTCGCGCTCATGGCGATCGGCTACGCCGCCCACGCGGCGCGGGGAAGCCTGGGGGCGCTCGAGGTGCTCGTGGAGCTGGTCGACTCGGTCGTCCGGATCGGAGCGAGCGCGATCTCGTTCACCCGGCTGGCGGCCTTCGGCCTGATGCACGCCGCGCTCGGCATGGTCGTGTGGGCCGCTGCGAGCGCCGCCTGGGGCACCGCGGCCGGAGCGGCGCTCGCGGTCCTCGTGCTCCTGGTCGGCAACGTGCTCGCCTTCACGCTCGAGCTGCTCGTTGCCGGGGTCCAGGCGCTGCGACTGGAGTACTACGAGCTGTTCTCGCGCATCTTCGCCGGCGAGGGGCACCCCTACTCGCCCTGGCACATCCCGCTCGTCACGAAGGAGGAACCATGATCGAATCGCTGCTCTGGGGACTTCCCGTCGTGCTCGGCGTGGCGGTCGTGACCGCATGGATCCTCCACCGGTCACCGGCGAAAGGTTTCCACCGCCTGGCCCTGCTCAACGGGCTGATCCTGCTCGGCGCGCTCGCCCTCTTCGCGGCCGCGCTGCTCGGGGCCGTCGAGGCGGAGGCGGCGACGGCCGCGAACGAAACCGACCCGACGGGCGCGCTTCTCGGCGCGGGGATCGCCGTCGCCGGCTCCAGCATCGGCGCGGGCATCGCGGTCTCCTACACCGGATCGGCCGCGCTCGCGGCGATCAGCGAGAAGCCCGAGATGTTCGGGCGCGCGATGGTCGTGGTCGGCCTCGCCGAGGGGATCGCGATCTACGGGCTCGTGATCGCCGTGATGCTGATCGGGCAGGCATGAAGACTGCCCTCGCGATCGGGGACGGGCGGCGCCTCGCCGGCTACGCCCTGGCCGGAGCGCTCGTCGCCCCGGCCGCCACGCCGGAGGAAGCCCGGGCGGCGCTCGGCGCGTTCGACCACGACATCGGCCTGGTGATCCTGACGCCCGAGGCGGGGGCGGCCCTCGAGGCGCAACTCGCCGAGCGGGACGACCTCGTCGTGGTGGTGCTGCCGTCGTGACCGTGGCCGCCGAACCGCTCCGCGATGCGATCCTCGGCGACGCGCGTGCCGGGGCCCAGCGCGTGCTCGCCCGCGCCGACGAGCAGGCTGCGGCGAAGCTGCGCGACGCGGAGGAGCGCGGCCGCACGCTCGTCGAGCAGGCCCGCGCCGACGGGGTGGCCGCCGCGGGGATCGCGGGCTCCCACGAGGAGGCGCGCGCCAGGCGTGTCGCGCAGGCCGCCGTCCTCGCAGCGCGGCGTGAGCTCTACGAGGAGCTCACGCGCCGGGCACGGTCGGCGGCGCAGGGTCTGCGGCAGGAGGCCGGTTACCCGACGCTGCTCGAACGTCTGACCGGTGCAGCGCGTGCACAGCTCGGCCCGGAGGCCGAGCTCGAGGTCGACCCTCCGGACGCCGGCGGTGTCCGGGCGTCGAACGGGGGACGGCACGTCGACTACACGCTGGACGCGCTGGCAGGCCGCTGCCTCGAGCGGCTTGGAGCCGGGGTGGAAGGGCTCTGGCGGTGAGCGAGGCGACCGTCGTCCGCGTGAACGGCCCCGTCGTCGACGTCGTCGGCTTCGAGGAGGTCGGCATGCTGGAGCTGGTCGAGGTGGGCGAGCAGCGGCTGCCCGGCGAGGTGATCGCCCTCGACGGCGACCGCGCCACGGTCCAGGTGTACGAGTACACCGGCGGCCTCGGGCCCGGGGGGCCCGCGACGGCGAGCGGTGCACCGCTGAGCGCCGAGCTCGGGCCGGGGCTGCTGGGCGGCGTCTTCGACGGCATGCTGCGGCGCCTGGGTGGGGCCGGCGACCGGATCGAGGCGGGAGAGCGCCTGGAGACGCTCTCCCACGAGCGGCGCTGGGCCTTCGACCCGGAACCGGGGCTCGCGGAGGCGCCCGCGGGAACGCTGCTGGGCCGAGTCGCCGAGGCGACCGCGGTCGAGCACCGTGTCCTGGTTCCTCCCGGCGTGGCGGGCGCGGTCGAATGGCTCGCGTCTGCCGGCGAGTACACGGTCGAGGAGCCGATCGCACGCATCGGCGGGACCGACGTCACGCTCGCGCACCGCTGGCCCGTGCGCCGCCCCCGGCCGGTGGCCGCGCGGCTGCCGGCCTCCGTCCCGCTGACGACGGGACAGCGGGCGCTCGACCTCTTCTTCCCGATCGCGCACGGGAGCACGGCTGCGGTGCCCGGCGGCTTCGGCACCGGCAAGACCGTCCTCCTGCAGCAGATCGCCAAGTGGTGCGACGCGGACGTGATCGTGTACGTCGGCTGCGGCGAGCGCGGAAACGAGATGGCGGACGTGCTGCGCGAGCTCCCCGAGCTGCAGGATCCGCGCACGGGCCGACCCCTGATGGACCGGACGGTGTTGATCGCCAACACCTCGAACATGCCGGTGCTGGCGCGCGAGGCGAGCATCCACACCGGCGTCACCGTCGCGGAGTTCTTCCGGGACATGGGGCACGACGTCGTCCTCATCGCCGACTCGACCTCGCGCTGGGCAGAGGCGCTGCGGGAGGTCGCATCCCGGACCGACCAGCTTCCCGCCGAGGAGGGATATCCCGCCGGGCTCGCGTCGGCGCTCGCAGCCTTCTACGAGCGCGCGGGCTCGGTGCGCACGCTCGGCGGTGCCGAGGCGTCCGTCACGGTCCTCGGCGCAGTCTCGCCTCCCGGCGGTGACCTTACCGAGCCGGTCAGCGCGCACACGCGCCGCTTCACCCGGTGCACGTGGTCGCTCGACCGGGACCTCGCATACGCCCGTCACTACCCGGCGGTCAGCTGGCGGGAGTCGTTCTCGCGCGACGCGGAGGCGGTGGCGGGCTGGCACTTCGTCGAGCGCGAGCCGGAGTGGGGCGACCGGCGCGAGCGGGCGCTCACCCTGCTCGCCGAGGCCGACCGGCTGGAGTCGATCGCGCAGCTGATCGGCGCGGGCTCTCTCCCCGACGCCGAGCGGATCGTCCTGCTCGGCGGCCGCCTGCTGCGCGAGGCCGTCCTCCAGCAGAGCGCGCTGAGCCGGAACGACGCCTACTGCGAGCCGGCGAAGCAGTCGGCGCTGCTCGCGGTCGTTCTCGACGTCATCGACGCCTGCCGGCAGCTCGTGGACGGCGGCGTGTCCGCAGCGACGATCGAGGAGGTCGACTTCTCGGCGGTAACACGGGCGCGCGATTCCACGCCGCCGGACGGGGCGAACGAGGTGGCGGGCGTCTTCACGGAGATCGCTTCGAAGCTGCGAGGGCTGGCATGACGCTGACCGCACCGGTCGAATACACGTCGGTCTCCTCGATCCGCGGGCCGCTGCTCGTCGTGGAGGGCGTCGAGGGCATCGGCTGGGACGAGGTCGCCGAGGTCCGGCTCGACACCGGCGAGCGCCGTCACGGCGTCGTGCTCGACGTCACGCGCGATCTCGCGGTGGTCGAGGTCTACGAGGGAACCTCCTCGCTCCGCCTCGACGGTCTCCGGGTCGCCTTCAGCGGCACGCCGATGCGTGTTCCCGTCGGCGAGGGGTGGCTCGGCCGCGTCTGCAACGGGCGCGGTGAGCCGCTCGACGGCGGCCCGCCCGTCTTCGGGGCCCTCCACCACGACGTCGCCGGCAGCCCGATCAACCCCGCGGCGCGGGACACGCCCAGCGAGCCGATCCTCACCGGCATCTCGGCGATCGACGGGCTCGCCACGCTCGTTCGTGGCCAGAAGCTGCCGATCTTCTCGATCGGCGGGCTTCCCCACCTCGAGCTCGCCGCCCAGATCGCCTCCCAGGCGCGGGCCGGCGACGAGCCGTTCGCTGTCGTCTTCGCCGCCGTCGGGATAACGCGGGCCGACGCGATGGTCGTGCGGGATGCGCTCGAGGAGCGGTCGGGCGCAGGTGACCTCACGCTCTTCCTCAACACCGCCGACGACCCGCTCGTTGAGCGGATCGTGACGCCGCGGATCGCGCTGACCGTCGCCGAGCATCTCGCGTTCGACCTCGGCCGGCACGTGCTCGTCGTGATCGCGGACGTGACGAGCTACGCGGAGGCGGTGCGGGAGGTGTCGGCGGCGCGCGGCGAGGTGCCGAGCCGGCGCGGCTATCCGGGATACCTCTACAGCGACCTGGCCTCGCTGTACGAGCGTGCCGGGCGCATGAAGGGCCGGCCGGGCTCGCTGACCCAGATGCCCGTGCTGACGATGCCCGCCGGCGACATCACGCATCCCGTTCCGGACCTCACCGGCTACATCACCGAGGGCCAGCTCCTCCTCTCGCAGGACCTCCACGTGAGCGGCGTCTACCCGCCCTTCGACGCGCTCGGCTCCCTGTCGCGACTCCAGCGGCTGGGCGCAGGGCCGGGACGGACACGTGACGACCACCTCGAGATCGCCGCACAGGTCTACGCCGCCGCCGCCGAGGCGCGTCAGATCGCGGACCTGGCCGACGTCGTGGGCGCGGCAGGGCTCACCGCGCGTGACCGCCGCTTCCTCACGTTCGCCGACCTCTACCTGTCGGGCTTCCTCGCCCAGGGGCGCGCCGAGCGCCGCACGCTCGAGGAGACGCTGGGACGCGCGTGGCAGGTGGCCTCGACGCTCCCCAGGCGGGAGCTGTCGATGGTCACTGAGGCGCTCGTCGACGAGCACTACGTGGAGGGAGACCATGAGGCTGCGGGTCCCGGCGGGTAGGGCCGGCAGGCTCTGGCTCCGCCGCCGGCTCGCGGTCGCGCGGCGCGGGCACGACGTCCTCGAGCAGAAGCGCCAGGCGCTTCGCCGGCAGCTCGAGCGGCTCGACGACCTGCTCGGCGACGCCCGGCGCGAGTGGCAGCTTCGAGCCGTGGACGCGGAACGCTGGTGGCAGCGGGCGGCCGTCCTCGCCGGCGAGCGGCCGCTCGAGCTCGCGCAGGGAGCCGTCCGCGGGCGCGCGGAGGTGAAGGTGGTCTGGCGGAACGCGCTCGGGGTCGTCTACCCCTCGGAGGCCGCCGTGGCCCTCCCGGCCGGCGAGGCGTTCCCGTCCGGAGGCAGCGCCGCTCTCGCCTTCGCCACGGAGGCGCACCGCCGGGCGCTCGAGGCCGCCGCCGAGCTCGGCGCAGCCGAGCTTGCGCACGAGCGGACGGCGCGCGAGCTGGAGGCGACGACCCAGCGGCTGCGCGCGCTCGAGCGACGGTGGATCCCGGAGCACGAACGGGTGCTGCGGGAGGTCGAGCTCGCGCTCGACGAGTGGGACCGCGAGGAGGCCTCGCGCGTCCGCTGGGTGATCCGCCGTCTCGAACGAGCCCGGGTGGATGCCGGGCGCGGGCGAGACGGTTAGATCTCGAGCCGTTCCTCCTCCAGGTCGAGGTCACGCTCGACGCGCCGCCTCACGTCGTCGTCGATGTAGCCCTCCCGCCGGAGCTGGAGAACGGCCTGGCGCTCGGCGTCGAGGAGCTCCCGTCGCAGGCGCTGGTAGTTCACCGACCGGTCCTCGATCGCGCCGTCGCTGTCGGGTTCGAAGCGCGACCGGAAGCGGTCTCGACGGAAGCCGTACAGGCCGCGCAGCCGCTCCGCCGTGTCCGGGTGGACCCAGTCCTCGTCTATCAGCTCCTCGAGGCGGCTGAGCGCCGCCTCGGCGGCCCGGATCCGCGCCTTCGCCTCCTCCTTCTCCACCCGTCCGTCGAGGGGAAGGTCGAGCCACCGGAGCAGGGGTGGAAGCGAGAGGCCCTGGAGCACGAGCGTGGCCAGGATGACGGAGAACGTCAGGAAGACGATCAGCTCCCGGTCCGGGAACGCCCCGCCGGCGTCGGTGGTCAGCGGCAGCGCGAGGGCGGCGGCGAGCGAGACCGCACCGCGCATTCCCGACCACGAGAGCACGAGCGCCTCCTTCCACGGCGCCATCCGGACGCCGCCGTCCCGGAAGCGCGGAATGCGGGGCAGGTACGCGCCGGTGAACACCCAGGCGAATCGGACGAGGGCGACGACTGCGATGACGAGCGCCGCGTCGCCGAGCAGGGACGCGGTCGAGCGTTCGGCGAGAGCGTCCAGGATCGACCGCAGCTGGAGCCCGACGAGTGCGAACAGGAGCGCGTTCAGGACGAGGAAGACGATCTCCCAGACCGCCTGGCCCTGGAGGCGCGTCTGGGAGTTCGTCAGCTCGGGGGTATGCCAGCCCATGTAGATGCCGACGACCACCGCAGCCAGGACTCCCGAGACCCCGAGTGCCTGCGCCGGCAGGTAGGCGAAGTAGCCGGTGAGCAGGGAGATCGTGATCTCCACCGGAGGGTTGTTCACCCGCCGACGAACCTGCCGGACCACGACGCCCGCCGCAAGTCCGACGGCGATGCCGCCCGCGACGTTGAGCACGAAGCGCCCGGACGCATCGGCAAGCGAGAAGCTTCCCGTGACGACGGCCGCCACGGCGACGCGGTAGACGACGAGGGCCGTGCCGTCGTTGACGAGGCTCTCCCCCTCGACGACGGCGATGAGCCGGCGCGGCAGCCCGAGCCGCTGCGCGATCGCCGTCGCGGCCGTAGGGTCGGTGGGGGAGACGATCGCCCCGAGGACGAACGCGGTCGGCCAGTCCATCCCGGCGATCAGCTCGTGCGAGGCGACCGCGACCGCCACGGTGGTCGCGAGGACGAGGCCGACCGCCAGCAGGGAGATCGGCACGACGTTCGCGCGGAACTCGCGCAGCGGCGTGAAGAACGCCGCCCCGTAGAGGAGCGGTGGCAGGAACGCCACGAGTACGAGGTCCGGCGGCAGCTCGATGGTCGGCATGCCGGGCACGAATCCGAGGACCAGGCCGCCGAGGACGAGCAGGGTCGGGTACGGCACACGGACGAGCTGCGAGACCGCCAGGAGGGCCGCGCCGGTCGCCAGCAGCGCGAGCAGGACGAGGCTGTCTTGGGCGCCGAACTCCATCGGAGCCATATACAGCAGACGAGGGGAGCGCCGGAAAGGGCGCCCGCAGGTGAGGCCGAGAAGCTAGTGCGAGACCGGCGCGATGTCGCCCGGATCGGGGTCGGCCGGAAGCTTCCACCGCGACGGGCCGAGCGGGCCCGTGCGGTCGCCGACGGGGCCGGCCGCTCCCCACGCGCCGCCGAAGCCGTACCACGGCTCGGCCTTCACCGGCCGCAGCGTCGTCCAGGTGTCCCAGCTGAATCCCTGCGCGCTCACGTCGAGCGCGCACCCGAGCGGGTTGCAGACCCGGACGGGGCCGGCCCGCGCGTACGAGGCGTGACTGTCGCGGGCGCTGTAGACGAGGGGGTGCCCCGACGGGCCCGGCTCCACCTGGCCCCAGCGGACGCGGGAGGGCGTCCCGTGTCCGTAGAGATAGAGCGCGACCGGCTCGGACGCGTCGGGCGAGAGCGCGACGTCGACGTTCTCCCAGTCCCCCTCGTGACTCAGCTGATCCCGGATCAGGTCGCCGCCTCGGAGACCGGGAACCACGTGCGGGCGGCTGTAGCCGTAGAAGAACCAGTACGTGACGAGCAGCTCGTCGGGCGTCCGCCGGAACTCGAAGAACACCGGTGACTCGGGGTTCCGGCCTGCCTGCCCGCGCCGCTCACGATCCTCGACGTCGAGGAAAAACCCGCGCCGGAGATTCAGGTTCTGCGGCCGGGCGCGCTTCAGGGTGAACGGTCGCGTGAGCTCCCGCGAGAGGTAGCCGTCGTGCTCGTAGCAGCCGCCCGGAGCCTGGCCGCACCTGACGCCGAGCCGGATCGCCTTGACGTGGCCCAGCTGCTCGACCCTCGCCGCGCCGCGCCGCAGGCGCCAGCCGAGGAACGACGCGCCGACGAAGACGCTCGGGTCGAGCGGCCCGAACCGCTCCGCCGGGTGGAGCCAGACGCGCGGCGCGTACCGCACGGCGAGCGCGAGCTGCTCCTCCGGGGTGGGCACGCCATTGTCGACGCCGTCGGCCTCCGAGGGCCGGTCGCTGCGCGCGGGATCCGCCGGCTC
>DASSUI010000048.1:0-22868 GCA_035707105.1 Gaiellaceae bacterium
CGCAGTTCGTCTCACTCGCTTCCCATGAGCTCCGAACGCCGATCTCCGTCGTGCACGGCATCTCCGCGACGCTGCACCTGCGCGGCGACGACCTTTCGCAGCACCAGCTCCGCGAGCTCAGGAGGACGCTGTACGAGCAGAGCTCCCGCCTCGCCGAGCTGACGGAGCAGCTCCTCGACCTCTCGAGGCTGGACGCCCAGGCGGTCGCGATCAACCCCGAGCGGTTCCGCCCGCGTGAGCGCATCTCGGACCTCCTCGACCGGATCGCGCCCGAGCGTCGCGACGAGGTCGAGATCGGCGTCGAGCCGAGCCTCGAGGTCGTCACCGACCCGCACGCCTTCGAGCGGGTCGTCGGCAACCTGCTGACGAACGCCTTCCGCTACGGCGAGCCGCCGATCGAGGTGCGCACGCAGTGGAACGAGGTCGTCGACCTGGTCGTGAAGGACCACGGGCCCGGCGTCCCGGACGAATTCGTCCCGCTGCTCTTCGAGCGCTTCTCCCAGGACGAGCAGTCGCGCGGGCAGAAGCAGGGAGCCGGACTGGGGCTCGCGATCGCAAAGTCGTTCGCCGAGGCGGTCGGAGGGGGCCTCCGCTACGAGCCGGCGCACCCGGGCGCCTGCTTCCACTTCGAGTTGCCGCGCGAGTTCGCCGCTTAGCGAAGACCGGGCAGCGGGTCGACCGCCGCTCCTCGCACGCGGACCTCGAAGTGCAGGTGCGGCCCTGTCGACTTGCCGCTCGAGCCGACGCGACCGATGCGCCGGCCGACGCCGACGTACTGTCCGACGCCGACACCGACACGCGAGAGGTGCGCATAGAGCGTGCGCGTGCCGTTCGTGTGCGAGAGCACGACGAGGTTGCCCCACCCGCCGGCGCTGTGGCCGGCGAACGTGACCCGTCCGGAGGCCGCTGCGACGACCGACGTTCCGGTCGCCGCCGGATAGTCGACGCCGGTGTGGAACCGGTTGGCACGCGGGCCGAAGACGTCCGAGTACGGGCCTGCGACCGGCGAGACGAGCGAAATGGGGCACGTCGCCCTCGGCGCTCTCACCGCCGCGAAGACCGCAAGGCCGGCGTGGCCGTCGACGCGGAGGCCCGCCCAGCGCTGGAACTTGCGCACGGCCTTCGCCGTCGACGCACTGAAATGTCCGTCGAGCCGGCCGGAGGGGAACCCGTGCCAGGCGAGCGCGAACTGCAGCGCCGCGACATCCCAGCCTCCTGCCCCGGTCGTGAGCAGGCGGCGACCGAGCGGGGCGCGGAGCCCGTACCGGCCGAGCGCACGCTTCGTGCTCGGGCCGGGGACTCCGTCCACCGTTAGACGCGCTCGGCGTTGCAGCCTTCGCACGGCCGCGACCGTGCCGGGACCGAGGACGCCGTCCACGGTGCCGGCGTAGAGGCCTCTCTGTCGCAACCCGACCTGGAGTGCCGCGACCTCAGGGTCTCCGGCACCGACCCGCGCGATTCTGGGATCGCCCGCTCCGGCCGCGCTCGGCGCGAGCAGCAGCAAGGCGAACAACGTGACAGCCGCAGTGCTCTTCATCCGCAGTTCCTCCCTCTTTCGAGGGATATGTCCCGTTATCGGCCGTTATCGAGACATCTTTAGCCCCGTATTCAGCCCGCCCGCGCGAAGCGGTTCGCCACCTCCGTCCAGTTGACGACGTTCCACCAGGCCTCGAGATAGTCCGGGCGCCGGTTCTGGTAGTGCAGGTAGTACGCGTGCTCCCAGACGTCGATGCCGAGCAGCGGCTCGTCGCTCTGCATCAACGGACTGTCCTGATTCGGGGTCGAGTACACCGCGAGACCCGTGCCGTCGTGGACGAGCCAGGTCCAGCCGCTCCCGAACCGCTTGACGCCGTGGTCGTTCACCAGCGCCTTCAGCTCCTCGAACGATCCGAAGGTGTCGTCGATCGCGGCGCCCAGGTCGGCGTCGGGCTCGCCGCCGCCGTCGGGACTCATGATCTCCCAGAACAGCGAGTGGTTCGCGTGGCCGCCCGCGTTGTTGCGAACCGCCGTGCGAACGTCCTCGGGGAGCGCGTCCAGGTCGGCGAGGACCGACTCGACGGAGGCCGCCTCCCACTCGGTTCCCGCCAGGGCCTTGTTCGCGTTGTCGACGTAGGCCTGGTGGTGCTTGTCGTGGTGGAGCCGCATCGTCTGCTCGTCGATGTGCGGCTCGAGGGCGTCGTAGCCGTACGGCAGTGGGGGCACTTCGAAAGCCATGGCTCTCCTCTCGTTTCGCGTGCCGGAGAGCCTAATTCTCGCGGCTATACTCGTTCGTCCCGGGCCGTTAGCTCAGCTGGTAGAGCAGGGGACTCTTAATCCCAAGGTCGAAGGTTCGAATCCTTCACGGCCCATCCGCGCGCACCGCGGGGCGTTAGCCTTCGGAGATGGCGCCGGGGAGTGCCTTCCCTCCGGGAGACGCCTTGCTGAACGTGGACGTGCGGGCCGCGATCGAGGCATCGCACCTCCGCTCGCTGCCTGCCGAGGTGGTCTCGGAGCTCATGACCGACACCTCTCGGCTCCACGTTCCAGCAGGCTCGACCATCCACCGTCAGGGCGAGACTTCTGCTCACGTCGAAATCGTGATGTCGGGTCTCGTGCGTGTGTACGTGGCGGTGGCGGGCGGGAGGACGATGACTGTCCGCTACTGCCGGCCGGGTGCCCTGATCGGAGTCGTCTCCCTGTTCGCCTCCCCGTTCTCGCTGCCCGCGACGATCCAGGCGGTGACCGATGTCGATCTGCTGGTCTTACGCTCAGCGGTCGTGCGACGCGCGGCCGAACGAGACGCGCGGGTCGCGCGGGCATTGCTCGAAGAGTTGAGCGAGCGCGTGCTGTCGTTCATCGCAGAGATCCCGAGCGCGTTCGCATCCGTTCGCCAGCGCGTCGCCCGCCACCTTCTCGACCTCGCATCCGAGAGCCAGACGAGCTCCGAGCTGGTCGCGGCGATCGGACAGCAGGAGCTCGCGCACGCGGTCGGCACGGTCCGCGAGGTCGTCGTTCGGGCGCTGCGCGAGCTCCGCGAGGAGGGGCTGCTGCGATCGGAGAGCAAGGGGATCGTGGTCCTCGACCCGGTTCGGCTCGCTGCGGAGGCTGACCGCGGCGCGGGTGGAACCGAGATCACTTGGAACCGGAACTCGGGTCGCTGACAACGGGGCGGGCATCTGCGAACGTCTCGTCCGTGGACGCGGAGACGACGAGCGCACCCGCCGGAAACGCCCATGCGCTCGAGCCGACATTCGGTCCAGTCACGCCCGAGGAGCTCCAGCTCGCCTTCCGCAACCGCGGCATGCCGCTGGAAGGCATGCGGTACGACCTGACGCCCACCGGGCTCCACTACCTCGTCGCCCACTGGGACATTCCGCAGATCGATCCTGTGACGTGGCGACTCAGTGTCACCGGGTGCGTTCACGACCCGCTGGAGCTGACGCTGGACGAGATCCTCGCACGCCCGCGGCAGTCGATTCCGGTCACGCTCGAGTGCGCCGGCAACGGCCGCGGCTGGCTGAGCCCCCGACCTGTCAGCCTGCCCTGGCTCGGCGAGGCCGTCGGCACCGCCGAGTGGACCGGCACCTCGCTCCGGGCCCTGCTCGAAGATGCCGGTCTCGATCCGGAGGCGGTCGAGGTCGTCGCCCGGGGAGCCGACCGGGGGATCCAAGGTGAAGAAGAGCAGACGTACGAACGCAGCATCCCGATCGCCGAGGCGACGCGTAGGGAGGTCCTGCTCGCGTACGAGATGAACGGGCGTCCCCTCGAGCCGCAGCACGGCTTCCCGGTCCGTCTCGTCGTCCCCGACTGGTACGGCATGGCAAGCGTGAAGTGGCTCACCTCGCTCGAGGCCGTGGCGGAGCCCTTCGGGGGTTTCCAGCAGGCAGTCGCCTACCGCTATCAGCAGGACGCCGATGATCCCGGCGAGTCCGTTCGGCGAATGCGGGTTCGCGCGCTCATGGTCCCGCCAGGGATCCCCGACTTCTTCTCGCGCGGCCGGTTCCTCGACCCGGGGCCGGTCACGCTCTTCGGCCGTGCCTGGTCCGGGAGCGGCGCCGTCGAGCGCGTCGAGGTGGGCGTGGACGGTGACTGGGCAGAGGCGGCGCTCGACAGACCGGTCGGTACGTTCGCCTGGCGAGGGTGGTCGTTCGAATGGGACGCGACACCCGGCGAGCACGAGCTGGCGTGCCGAGCGACGGACGCCGCCGGAAACGTCCAACCGCTCGAAGCTGCTTGGAATTACCAGGGCATGGGCAACAACGCCATCCAGCGCGTCGGCGTGATCGTCAAATGAGGCGTCGACCCCGCGTTCCGCTTACTTCCGGCTAACAGCGGCCGCTTACTCTGCGCTCGTGAAGGGTTTGCGGCTCATTCCGCTCGTCGTCCTCGCGCTGGTCCCCGCTGCGGCGTACTCGTCGGCGGGCGACGCACGCACTGCGGCCGACTGCTCGGTCCGCCAGACAGGCCTGCGGCCGCTCACGGACATGGGCCGGTTCCGCCACCGCGGACAGCTCGGCGGGCTCTATCCCGGCGCGGCGAACAAGCCGCCCCGCCGCCATCTCCAGCGCGGGCTCGCGGCCGCTCGTCGGATCCATCCGATCCGCGGCCGCATCGGCGTGATCGGCATCGGCATGTCGAACGCGATGACCGAGTGGGGCGCCTTCGCGAAGGCGGCCGTGCAGGATCCCGCCGTCGACCCGAGCCTCGTCTTCGTCGAGGGGCCCGGGGCGGGTTGGGACGCCGTTCGCATCTCCCGGCCGGGAACCCGCTACTGGCGGGATCTCGACGCGCGGGTGCGCAGGGCGCGCCTCCAGCGAACACAGGTCCAGGTCGCCTGGCTGAAGCAGGCGATCTCGGGTGAGGACCGCCAGTTCCCGCAGGACGCGCGCGCGCTCCAGGCGCACCTCCGCACGATCGTCCGCATCCTCACGGCGCGGTTCCCGAACCTGCGCGTCGTCTACGTCTCGAGCCGGACCTACGGCGGCTACGCCATCACGCACCTGAACCCGGAGCCGTACGCCTACGAGAGCGCGTTCGCCGTGAAGTGGCTCGTCCAGGAGGGCATCCGCGCCGCCCGGCCCGGCCGCGTCTGGGTCGGCTGGGGGCCGTATCTGTGGACGGACGGGCTGGCCGGCAGGCGCGACGGGCTCGTCTGGGCATGCGAGGACGTCCTCGAGGACGGGACACATCCGTCCGCCAGCGGTGTCCGGAAGGTCGTTCGCCTGCTCGAGGACTTCTTCACGACCGACCCGACGGCCAAGCTCTGGTACTCGCCCGCATCGCCCTAGTCTTCGGGCGGTGAAGGTGCTCTCTGTGGTCGGGAACCGGCCGCAGTTCATCAAGTCCGGACCCCTCTCGGTCGCCGTCCGGAGCCGCGGGATCGACGAAGTCGTCGTCCACACCGGCCAGCACTACGACCGCGAGCTGTCGCAGATCTTCTTCGAGGAGCTCGACCTCCCGGCGCCGGCGTACTCGCTCGACCTGCAGACCGCGGAGGTCGACCGGCTGCAGCCGCCGATCGCCGACGTCGTCGCCCGGGAGCGCCCCGACTGGGTGCTCGTCTTCGGGGACACGAACTCGACGCTCGCCGGTGCGAGGGCGGCGGGCGGCGCGCCGGTCGCCCATGTCGAGGCGGGGTTGCGCAGCGGCGACCTCTCGATGCCGGAGGAGCACAATCGCATCGAGGTCGACCGCCTCTCGTCACTCCTGTTCGCGCCGGACGAGCGCTCGCGGGACGTGCTCGAAGCGGAGGGCGTCCCCGGCCGGATCGACGTGGTCGGCGATGTCATGGCCGACGCGGCCAAGCGCCTCGCGCCCGTGGCCCGGCGGCGTTCGGCGATTCTCGACGAGCTGGGCCTCGAGCCCGGCGGTTACGCGGTCGCCACGGTGCACCGCGAGGCCAACGTCCGCCCCGACCGCCTCGCGCGCATCGTGGAGGGCCTGTCCGGGCTGGGCGAGCGCGTCGTCCTCCCGGCCCACCCTCGCACCCGGCGGACGATCGCTAGTAACACATTGTTACTTGGAACGAATGTCGCGCTGGTCGATCCCCTGGGGTACATGGACTTCGCGGCGCTGGCCTCCCAGGCGAGGGTGATCCTCACCGACTCGGGAGGGCTGCAGAAGGAGGCGTACTGGTACGGCGTCCCGTGCGTGACGCTGCGGCCGTCGACGGAGTGGAAGGACACCGTGGAGCTGGGCGCGAACGTGCTCGTGGATGACGACCCGGACGCGATCGCCCGAGCGGCGGCCGCTGCAGCCATGCCCCCCAACAGGCCGGAGTTGTATGGAGACGGGCACGCAGCCGACCGGATCGCCGAGATCCTGATTAGCCTTTGACCGATGCTGGAGGAGCGGACACAGCACCAGCCGACCGACGGGGCCGAGACCAAGACCTGGGACGCGGCGGTCATCGGCGCCGGCTACGTCGGCGTCCCGCTCGCGCACACGTTCGCCACTGCCGGCCGCTCCGTCCTCCTGATCGACATCTCGCAGGAGGTGGTCGACGGGCTCAACCGCGGTGAGAGCCACATCATCGACGTCCCCTCTGAGGAGCTGGCGCCGCTCGTCGAGAGCGGCCGCATCCGCGCGACGACCGACTACAACGAGATCCGGCGCGCGGACGCGATCCTGATCGCCCTCCCGACGCCGCTCTCCAAGCAGCGGGAACCGGACCTCTCGATCGTGATCTCGGCCGCGGAGCAGATCAGCGTCCGGCTCCGGAACGGCCACCTCGTCGTCCTGGAGTCCACGACCTACCCGCGCACCACCCGCGAGGTGATCCAGCCGATCCTCGAGAGCACGGGTCTGAAGGCCGGACTCGACTTCCACCTCGCGTTCTCGCCCGAGCGCGTCGACCCCGGCAACGGGACGTGGACCACGCGGAACGTCCCGAAGGTCGTCGGCGGGATCACGCCGGAATGCACGGAGCGCGCCGCCCGCCTCTACGAGGGCGCGGTTGACAGCGTCCACCGGGTGTCCACGCCCGAGGCCGCCGAGCTGACGAAGCTCCTGGAGAACATCTTCCGGTCGGTCAACATCGCGCTCGTCAACGAACTCGCGCAGCTGTGCGAGCGGATGGAGATCGACGTCTGGGAGGTGATCGAGGCCGCGGCGACCAAGCCGTTCGGTTTCATGAGCTTCCAGCCGGGCCCCGGTCTGGGCGGCCACTGCATACCGATCGATCCCTTCTACCTGACGTGGAAGGCGCGCGAGTACGACTTCTCGACGGAGTTCATCGAGCTCGCCGGCAAGGTCAACGAGAACATGCCGTACTACTGCCGGTCGCTCGTGTCGCAGGCGCTGAACCACGGCCGGCAGAAGTCTCTGAGCGGCTCGCGGGTGCTCGTCCTCGGCGTGGCGTACAAGGCGGACATCGGGGACACGCGGGAGTCACCGGCGATCAAGCTCATCGAGCTCCTGCGCGGAGCCGGCGCCGAGGTCGCCTACCACGACCCGTTCGTGCCCGAGCTTCACGAGCCGGGCCTCCGCTCGGTCGACTTCGACCCGTCCGCCTACGACTGCGTCGTCGTCGTGACCGCGCACTCGCAGATCGACTACGCCGATCTCGTCGAAAAGGCGCACGTCGTCGTCGACCTGAGGAACGCCACCGGCTCCGATGGCCGGCGGAACGAGAAGGTCTGGACGCTGTGATCAGGGTCGGCCTCGCCGGCCTCGGCTACTGGGGCCCGAACCTGGCCCGAAACTTCGACGACCTCGCGGAGCTGGCCTGGCTCTGCGACCTCTCGCCCGACCTCCTCGACCGCTTCGGCGCGCGCTACCCCGACGCACGGGCGACGGCTCGGTTCGACGACCTGCTCGAGGACGACTCGCTGCAGGCGGTGATCGTCGCGACCCCGGTCGCGACGCACTACGAGCTCACCCGCCGCGCGCTCGAGGCCGGGAAGCACGTCTTCGTCGAGAAGCCGCCGGCGCTCTCGGCGGCCGAGGCAGACGAGCTCGTCGCGCTCGCCGAGGAACGCGGTCTCGTGCTGCTCCCGGGTCACCTTCTGCTCTACCACCCTGCGATCGCGAAGCTGAAGGAATTGATCGAGTCCGGCGAGCTCGGCGAGGTGCTGTACCTGTACGGGAACCGCCAGAACCTGGGCCAGATCCGCAAGGACGAGAACGCGCTCTGGTCGCTCGGCGTCCACGACCTGTCGGTGATGCTGCACCTGATCGGCGAAGAGCCGACGGAGGTCTGGGCGCGCGGCGAGTCGTACCACCACGCGGGTGTCGAGGACATCGTGTTCTGCTACCTCCGCTTTCCGTCGGGGGTCGTGGCTCACATGCACCTCTCCTGGCTCGATCCACACAAGAAGCGCGAGATGACCGTCGTCGGCCGCCACAAGATGGCCGTCTTCGACGACATGGACCTCGAGCGCAAGATCACCGTGTACGACAAGGGCACCGAGCAGCGGGCCGAGAGCTACGGCGAGTGGCGGACACGGACGGGCGACATCTACATCCCGAAGATCCCGAACGACGAGCCGCTGCGCCTCGAGTGCCGGCACTTCCTGTCGCTCGTCGCGGGCGACGGCGAGCCGCTGGCCGCGGCGCGGGACGGCGCGGTCGTCGTCCGCGTGCTCGAACAGCTCCAGCACAGCCTCGAGCGAGCGCCGGCCTGAGCTACGAGCTCGGACAGAACACCGTCGTCTACCCGGGAACGGTGATCGGCGACGGCTGCCGGATCGGCGACAACGTCGTCCTCGGCAAGCAGCCCGCCCTCTCACCCAGGTCGACCGCGAGGCGAGAGGAGCTGCCGCCGCTCGAGCTCGGCGAGGGGACGATCGTCTCGACCGGCGCCGTCGTGTTCGCGGGGACGCGGATCGGCGCCCGGTCGATCGTCGGGGACCAGAGCTGCGTCCGCGAGCGGTGCGAGCTGGGCGAGGACGTCGTCGTCGGGCGAGGGTCGCTCGTCGAGAACGACACGACCGTCGGCGCCCGCACGAAGATCCAGGCGGACGCCTACGTCACGGCCTACTCGACGCTCGAGGAGGACGTGTTCATCGCTCCCTGTGTCGTGACCACGAACGACAACTTCATGGGGCGCACGGAGAAGCGACACGCCCTGCGTAAGGGCCCGACCATCCGCCGTGGCGCGCGCGTGGGCGGCGCCGCTGTCCTGCTCCCGGGGATCGAGGTCGGCGAGGAGGCGTTCGTCGGCGCCGGCGCGGTGGTCACGAAGGACGTGCCCGCGCGCGCCGTCGTCGTCGGGAACCCCGCGCGGCAGATCCGCGAGGTACCGGAGGAGGAGCTGCTACCGCCGGACGACGCGTAGGACGTAGTCGCCGGCGCCCGGCTGCACGATCCTGACGTTGATGTAGTAGATGCCGGCGCGCCGTGCCCGGTAGCGCACGAACTCGACGGTGCTTGCGGTGGCGGACGCCCTCGCGACGAGCCCAGACGAGCGCGACTCGACCCGCCGGGTGCCCGGCTTCCAGAGGATGAGGTTGACGTCCGCCTGGGCCCGGCCGGTGAGGGTGACGGCGAGCCGGCCGCCCTTCCGGAGCCGTACGGCGTAGACGTCGTTCGGGTCGTCCCAGTAGTCGAGCGCGGCGACGATGTGGAAGCCGCGCGCCTTCCTGCGGATCCGCCAGGCGCGGTGCCCGGCGTCGTCGTTCGTCTCGTACCTGTCGTTCGCCGGGAGCCGGCCGGCCCAGTCGACGGCGGCGGCGACGTTCAGCCTCCCCCAGCCGCTGACCGGGTCACGGCCCGGGGTGCACCGCCGGCACCCCGTTTCCGAAGTCATGTCCGTCGCGCTCCGCTCCATGAGCCCGACGGTCTGCTGGGCGCTCCGCGCCGGCCAGGACGCGCGGACGAGGACGGCGGCTGCCGACGCAATCGCAGCGGCGAAGGACGTGCCCTGCGGCCGGCGGTACTCGAGCGGCCCGCAGTCGGAGTAGCCCTGGTCCTCGCACGTCGCCCGCTCGGCCGTGATGTTCCGTGGCAGCGTCGAGAAGAGCTCGTCGCCGGGCGCCGCCAGATCGTTGTAGAAGGGGTCGCGGTTCGAGAACGCCGGGATCGAGCCGTCCCTCGCGACCGCGCTCACGCCGAGCACGTGGGGAAGCGCCGCGGGATAGCTGGCCCACCGCCAGGGCTGCTCGGGAGCGTTGTCGCCGTTCCCGACCGCGGCGACCACGATCACCCCGCGCCGGATCGCGTACTCGACCGCGCTCGCCTCCAGCGGCGAGAAGCTGTCGCGCGCCGGGTCGAGCGGGTCCCGGACGCCGCCGAGGCTGAGGTTGATGACCCTCGCCCTGCGGTCGACCGCCCAACGGATCGCGCGCGCCTCCGCCTCGAGCGGCACGACGCCGTCCGCACGGACGACCTTGGCGACGAGCAGCTGCGCGGGGAAGGCCATGCCGGCGATGCCCTCGCCGTTGTTGAGAGAGGCCGCGATCAGGCCGGCGATGAATGTTCCGTGGCCGTGGAGGTCGCGCCGCGCGGAGCCTCCGACGAAGCTCTTAGCCTCGGCGATGCGACCGGCGAGCTCCGGGTGCCCGCCGTCGATGCCCGAGTCGACGATCGCGACGCGCATGCCCGGCAGCGTCGGTCGGAGCGCCCAGGCGTCGAAGGCCTGCACGGCCCCGAGGTGCCACTGACGCGTCGCGAACGGGTCGTTCGGGACGAACGCCATCCGCCGGCCGCGCGTCCCGAGCCGCTCGACGTAGGCGACGCCCGGGAGTTCGAGCACCCCCGCCGCCCGGTCCGCCTCGAGCACGAGCGCGAACGGGGCGAGCGGCTTCACCGTCCCGCCGGTCCGCTGCTCGATCGCCCGGCTCAGCTCTGCGCGATCGGCCCCCGGGGAGATCCCGACGGCGAACCGCGCGGCGTCGGCGGCGCCGGGCAAGACCAGCGCGATCGCCGCGACGGCGAGGAGACGCTTCATCCGTTCACCACCATCGTCGGGCTGGTCCCGGCGACCAGCCCCCGGCCGGGGGACGGTGCACGGGCCCGGTAGCTTCCGGGCGGGACGTAGATCGGTGCCGAGAACGAGCCGTCCTCCGCAACCGTGGCCCGGCCGACGGTCCCCCAAGTCCGGCCGCTGAGCCGCTGGATCTCGACCGGCGTACCGACGATCGCCGGCCGCATCGTCCCGCGCAGCTCCATCGCATCGGTCACCGGCCGGAGCCGAAGCTGCGGCGCGACGCCCAGGCGGATCGCCGGTGTGCGCGCGCTGCCGACCGAGAGCCGGTATCGCGCGGTCGCGGTGGGCCGCACGGCGACCGAGAACGTCCCGTCGGGCGCCGCCCTCGGGCTCGCGACAACGCGCCAGCCCGTCGGACCGAAGTGCTCGAGCTTGACGCCCCGTACGCCGCGCGCCGTGCCCGTCAGACGTGTCGTCCCACCGAAGACGTGCGGCCTCGCCGGCTGCGAAAGGGCGAGCACGCCGAAGCGGAACCACGTCGACCGGAGCCCCAGCTCACGGCGCACGTCCGCGGCCTTGGCCGAGCCCTCCCCCGTCGCACCGACGCCGACCACCGTGTCCGCGCGGAGCGAGTCGTTGATGGTGGTCCTCACGTCGAGCAGGCGGCCGGGCGCCTTGAGCACCCGCTGGAGCCGCGCTGCCGGCATCACGATCGGGCCCCAGACGTGATGCGGCGAGATCGAGTCGTAGGGGTCGTCGACGCCGGTCAGGTACGGCGTCGGCTTCGAGCCTGCCCAGACGTCCTCGACCGACGCCGTGCGGCCGCCCGACGTCGAGTGGAAGTAGGCGGTCACGAGCCGGCCGCCGTACACGAGCACCTCCCCGGCCGTCTCGTCGACGGCGTCGTTCGTGGAGTTCTCCTCCTCGTCCACGCCTCGGTAGACCTGGCTGCGGACGTCGGGGAAGAGATCGAATGGACCGGTCGTCTTGCGCGTCGCGAGCGCGTAGGAGCGTGCGGCGACCGCCTGGGCCTTGAGCACCTCGGCGGGCCAGTCGTCGGGAACCTCGGCCGGCACCACCCCATAGAGGTACTGCTCGAGCCCGACGACGTTGATCGCCCGCAGGCGCTTCCCGATCTTGTCCACCTGGATCGTGCCCCGATAGCGCCGCCCGAGCTGGAGCGGCTCGTCGCCCGGCAGGAAGACGAGCGGCGGCCGGAGGGCGACGCGCCTCCGCGCTCCCTGCGGCTGGACCTTCAACCCGGCGCCGATCACCTGCTTCGCGGCGAGCGTCCTCGTCCGTCCGGTCGCGTCGCGGACCCGGAACGGCTCCTCGGAGGCGATCGTCAACGTCGGCTTGCTCGCGGCGAGCAACACGCGAACCTTTGCGATCGGCGCTCTGCCGATCGTCGTCCCGCGGTAGTAGTGGGCGAGGATCCGGCGATAGTCGTAGCCCCGCCGCGCGAAGCCGTTTGCCCCCCATTGGCTCATCCCGACGCCGTGGCCCCAGCCGCGTCCGGTGATGACGAAGACCGGAGTCCCCGGCCTCGCCGCCGCCTCTGCCTGGGTGGTTCGACGGCTCCCGGCCGCGCCGAGGCCCGCCGCGAGGAGCGCAGCGAGAACCCCGGCAGTCAGGACAAGGCCGCGAGACATGGCGATTTGGGTGACGCGCTGTTCCGGCGAGCCGCAGGAACCTCTCGGAGGCTAGCGCATCCTCGTGCTGATCCTCGTCTCGCACACCGATTCCTAACAGAGGCGTTTCTCCCGTGGTTCCAGCGGAAACCACGTGTCCGTGGACGATGCTGGACCGATCCTGCCTCCTCGCTACCGGGACCCGGAGCACGTCGCGCGCGGGGGCATGGGCGACGTGTACCGCGCGACCGACACGCAGCTCGGGCGCACGGTGGCGATCAAGGTGCTCGGCGACCGGTATGCGGACGACGCCTCCGTCCGCGAGCGCTTCAAGCGAGAGGCCCTCGCGGCGGCCCGCCTGTCCGGCGCCCCGAGCACGGTCACGATCTTCGACGTCGGCGAGTGGAACGAACGGCCGTACATCGTCATGGAGTTCCTCGAAGGCGGAACGCTCGAGCACCGCGTGCGGTCCGGCGGTGCGCAGGATCCCGCCGACGTCCTCCGCTGGCTCGAGGAGGCCGCGGCAGCGCTCGATGCCGCGCACGCCGCGGGGGTCGTCCATCGCGACGTGAAGCCCGGAAACCTGCTCCTCGACGGGCGGGGCGAGGTGCACGTCGCCGATTTCGGCGTGGCGAGCGCGGTCGGCCTCGACTCGATGACGATGACGGGGACCGTCCTCGGGACCTCCGGCTATCTGGCGCCCGAGCAGGCGAAGGGCGCGCGCGCGACGCCTGCCAGCGACCGGTACGCGCTCGGCGTCGTCGCCTACGAGCTGCTCATCGGCGAGCGGCCGTACGCTTCGGAATCTCCGACGGCCGAGGCGGCAGCCCACGTCCACGCGCCGATCCCGTATCCGAGCCGGCACGGCGACGTGCCTTCCGAGGCCGACCCCGTCCTCCGCCGGGCGCTGGCGAAGGAGCCCGAGGAGCGCTACTCGACCGCAGCCGAGTTCGTCGCCTCCCTGCGCGACGCCCTCTCCCGGGCGGCCGGCACGACGGGACAGCTCGCCGCCGTACGGGAGGAGGAATACCGCCCGCTGCCGCCGCCAGCCCGGCGCAGGCCGAACCCGCTCGTGTGGGCCGGAGCGGCCGTGCTCGCGCTGCTCGCCCTCGGCGCAGGTCTTGCGATGGCGGGGATCCTGGGCGGCGACGACGAGCCGCAGGCCAGGACGGTCGCGCGGACCATCACGAAGCAGGGAACGACGGTGACGACGAGCGTCACCACGACGGCCCCCGCCCCGTCGACGGCGCCGACCACGACCGCGGCTCCCCCTCCTCCGCCCCCGCCGGCCGGCGGCAAGAGCGGGACGCAGCTGACCGACGAGGCGACGCGCTTGCTGCGGCAGGGTCGCTGGGCAGAGGCGGAGCGGGTCGCCCGACAGGCGGTCGCGAAACTCCAGGGCACGGGCGAGCTCTACGAGGCCTACGCGAACTACGACCTCGGCCGTGCACTCGTCGAGCAGGGCAGGTGCGACGAGGCGCTGCCCTATCTGGACACGTCGGAGCAGATCCAGGGCAGCCGCCGCGAGATCCGCGAGGCTCGCGCTCGCTGCGCCTGATCAGCCCAGCCGGGCCGCGTACTGCTGCTCGTAGTACGCGCGGTACTCGCCCGACTTGAGCGGCTCCCACCACGCGCGGTTCTGTCGGTACCAGTCGATCGTCTCCGCGAGCCCCTGCTCGAAGGAGTGCCCGGGAGACCAGCCGAGGCCGCGCAGCTTCGAGTCGTCGAGCGCGTACCGGCGGTCGTGGCCGAGGCGGTCCTCGACGTGGCGCACGAGCGAAGCGTCAACGCCGGCGAGCTCGAGGATCCCCTGCACGACGTCGAGGTTCTCGCGCTCCTCGCCGCCGATGTTGTAGATGTCGCCGGGACGGCCCTCCCGGAGCACGAGCTCGATTCCAGCGCAGTGGTCGTCCGCGTGGAGCCATTCGCGCACCTGCTTCCCGTCGCCGTAGACCGGCAGCGGCTGGTTCTCGAACGCGTTCGTGACGAAGAGCGGGATCAGCTTCTCCGGATACTGGTTCGGCCCGTACGTATTCGCGCCGCGCGTGATCGACGCGTTCACGTCGTAGGTCCGGACGTACGCGAGGACCTGGAGGTCGCCGCCTGCCTTGGACGCGGAGTAGGGGCTCGACGGCCGGACGGGATCGTCCTCGGTGGAGCGGACGCCGGCCGGGACGTCGCCGTAGACCTCGTCGGTCGACACGTGCACCATCCGGATCGCCTTCTCGCGTGCGTACTCCAGGAGGACGTGGGTGCCGAAGACGTCGGTCTGGATGAACTCGCCCGCCGCGAGGATCGAGCGGTCGACGTGCGTCTCGGCCGCGAAGTTCACCATCGCCTCGCAGCCTTCGGCCGCATCGGCGACCGCGGCCGGATCGGCGATGTCCCCCCGGACGAACCGGTGGTCGACGCCGTCGAGGTTCGCCGGGTTGCCCGAGTACGCGAGCTTGTCGAGCACGACGACCTGCTCGCCGGCGGCCACCAGCCGCTTCACGAAGTGCGAGCCGATGAAGCCCGCGCCGCCTGTCACGAGGATCGCCACAGGGCGGACAGCCTAGCCTCGGATCCGGCCGAGGCATTCCCGGAGGCCGTCGCGCCAGTGGGGAAGCGTCGGCGCTCCGCGTTCGCTCCGCAGCACCGAGTAGGCCGGCCGCGGCGCGGGCGCCCCGAACTCGGCCGTCGTGATCCGGTTCACGCGGCAGTCGAGCGCCGCCTCCTCGAAGATCGCCTCCGCGAAGTCCGCCCAGGTGCAGTCGCCCTCCGCGGCCACGTGGAAGACACCGTGCGGCCGGTCGAGCAGCCGGCGCGTCGCCTCCGCGAGGTGTCCGACGTACGTGGGACAGCCGCGCTGGTCGTCCACGACCGACACCTCGTCGCGCTCGGCGCCGAGCCGGAGCATGGTGCGGACGAAGTTGTGGCCCGTCCAGCCGAAGAGCCACGACGAGCGGACGATCCACCCGGCTCGGACCTGCCGCTCGCCGTCGAGCTTCGTCCGCCCGTAGACACCGAGCGGGTTCGTCAGGTCGCTCTCGACGTACGGCGTGCCTTTCGTCCCGTCGAAGACGTAGTCGCTCGAGTAGTAGACGACCGGCGCGCCGAGCTCGACCACGCTCCGCGTCCCGTCCACGTTCGCGCGCCGGGCACCCTCGGGGTCGGACTCGGCATCGTCGACCTTCGTCCACGCCGCGGCGTGCAGCACGAGGTCGGGCGAATCGTCGAACGGGTACGGCTCGGCGACATCCCACTGCGCGCGGGAAACGGCCCGGGCGTCGGGAAAGACCTCCGCCAGCGCCGTGCCGAGCTGGCCGCCGGCGCCGGTGATCACGATCACGGCTTGTTGGCGCCGTGCTCGCGGACGAAGTCGTTGACCGAGTAGTACGCGTCGATCGACTCGCCGGCGTCGCCCCAGAAGCCCTCGACGACGTCGTACTCCATGGTCCCCTGGTCGATGAACCAGTTGTTGACGTCCGTGATCTCGAGCTCCCCCCGGCCGGACGGCTCGAGCTGCGGGATGATCTCGAAGACGCCCTCGTCGTAGAAGTAGATGCCGGTCACAGCAAAGTTGCTCGGCGGCTGTTCGGGCTTCTCGATGATCCGGACGACCCGCTCGCCGTCGAGCTCGGGGACGCCGAGGTGGCGCAGGTGCTCGGGATCGTCCTCGGGCGAGAGGAGGATGCGCGCGCCCTTGCCCTGCTCGCGGAAGTTGTCCACGGCATGCTTGATCGACCGCTCCAGAACGTTGTCGGCGAGCATCACGACGATCGGCTCGCCGCCGGCGAAGCGCTCGGCTAGGCCGAGTGCCTCGGCGATGCCGCCCGCCCGCTCCTGGTACGCGTAGGAGAGGCGGTCGATACCCCACTCGTGGCCGTTCCCCAGCAGGCGCAGGAATTCGCCCGCGTGCGTCCCGCCGGTCACGACCATCAGCTCGCGGACGTCGCAGGTCACGAGCGCCTCGATCGCGTAGGTGACCATGGGCCGGTCGTAGATCGGCAGCAGGTGCTTGTTCGTGATCCGCGTGAGCGGGTGAAGGCGCGTCCCGCTACCGCCCGCGAGGATGACTCCCTTCACGGGCCGGATCGTAATCGGCTATCAATGCCGCGATGAGCGACAACGAGCGCGAGCACATCGTCGACGCCGAGGAGCCGATCCCCGTCCTCGAGGGCGAGGACGAGATCCCGCACCAGCCGGCGCCGCCGATCGATCCCTACACGCCGGAGCCAGGCCCCCGGCCGGGCGAGGAGCGCGCGTTCAACGTCATGCGCTGGGCGTGGATCCCCATCGCGATCGTCGCGCTCCTGATCCTCATCGCGCTCGTGCGGTAGCGCCGGCGGGTCCGCCGGCCGTCGAGGCCTCCGAGCCGCCGTCCACCGACACGTCCCGGTAGCGCGCGTCGACCAGGCAGAAGACGCCGTAACAGATCAGGCCGATCGCGGTCGCTCCGAGGAGGTAGGGGCCGTATCCGGTGTTTGCGAGCTTCTGAAGCGCCCCGTCGAGCCCGATGGCGTCCTGCGGGTCGTACTCGATCGCTGCCTTCGTGAGGAAGACGCCGATCAGGCCGAAGACGACCCCACGTGCCAGGTGTCCGACGATGCCCGCACGCGCGCCCCACGTGCGTTCCGTCTCGCTCATCTGTCCTGTACGCCAGCGCTTCTCGAATTTCCGCGCCAGGCCACGGTAGACGTTCCACGCGCCGGCGCCCGCGATCGCGACGCCGACGAGGCCGACGAGCCAGCGCCCGGCCGGCCAATCGAGGACCGTGGCCGTGCTCTGTCTCGCCTGCTCGTTTTGCGACTCACCGGCGCTCGAGGTTGTCAGGAGCTTCACCGTGGTGTACGTCAAGCCCGTGTAGATCGCTCCGCGGCCGACGTACCCGGCGCGCTTCCCCCACTTCTTTGCTTCGCCCTTCGCGTCGTCCTCGTCCTCGCGTTCCGCGAACGCCTGAACGAACCGCCAGATCGCATAGGAGGCGAAGCCCATGGCGAGGACGATGAGGAGAACCTCGCCCAGCGGCTCGTCCGCGATCGTCGCCAGCGCTCCGTTACGGCTCGTTGCCTTGCCGCCGTCGCCGAGCGCGAGCTTGACCGCGAGGACGCCGACGATGCCGTAGGAAACGCCTTTGGCGACGAGCCCGATGCGGGCAAGCCACGCGTACCAGCCCCGCCCACTCTCAGCGCGCTCGCGGGCGTTCCGGGCCGGGTGGCGAAGCTCCTCTTTCCCGCGGTCGAGCGTCTCGGCCGGCCCGGTCACCCGGTCACGCCTTTCTCGCCCTGCGCCGATCCGCGAACCGTCTCGTCTTGCTCTGGCTCGGCGCGGCCGGCGGCGTAGTACGCACTCAGTTGCTCTCGGTATGCCGGATCCGCGGACTGCTCCTGGTCGAATTCGGGCGCGCGCTCGATCTCGTCCTTGGCCCTGGCCAGGTACACCGTCTCTTCGTCACGATCCACGCGTTCGACGAGTCCTGCGGGGATCAAGACCTTCTTGCCGAAGATCCAGCGCCCGGTGTCGACCACCAGATAACCGGCGTCGACGTCGAGGCTCGTTTCGTCGACGGTACCGATGTCCCCATCGACGGCCTCGACGTCATATCCGGTCACGTCCACACGTCCAAAGCCTTCCGGATACGTCCAGAGATTGCCGTTCATCGCTCGAGACGCACTTCGAGGAGACGGCCGAAGAAGGACCGGTATCTCCGCAGGGCAACTCGCAGATCCTCGGTTGTGACCTCGTCGCCGCTGTCCCACTGTGCCTCGAGCTGTGCTCGCTGCTCCGAGAAGCTGGAGACCAGGCGCTTCATGAGCTCGTCCACCAAGGCGTTGGCCTCCTCCACCGAGCCACGCGGCTCGTCGACGAACCGCGCCTGCACCTCGTTCCACCGACGCTCCAGCTCCTCGCGCTCGACGGGCGCAAAGAGCTCCCCGCCGTGGTCGCTGTCCTCTGGTCCCTGCGGCTCATCAACCGCGCCCGCCTGCATTCCGGACTCCCTCGTCGGAGTCATGTCATCTCCCCGTTCGGTCGATCCGTCCACGTCAGGCCACCTCCTCCGCCGTCTTCTCCCGATGATCGAGCAGCTCTTCGAAGAGCGCTCGGTAGTGCACGATGGCCTGCCGAAGGTCTTCGGTCGAGGCCTCGCCCGCGTCATTCGCGAGCCGGATCGCGTGCGCTGCTCGATAGTGCTCGACCACATCAGCGTGGTCGACGGAAATGTCCGCAACTCGCTGCTCGAACTCGTCCATGGGATACCCGCGCTCGCGCATGACGTCGGTGACGAGCCGATCGGCATCCGTGACCGCGCCGGCCGGTTCATCGACAAAGCCCGTCTGGACTCCGCGCCACGAGGCGAGGTACCGCTCCCGGGACTCGGAAGAGAGAGGAACGATGTCGAGACGTTCCCGCTTCTCCTCACGCCGTTCGAGTTCCGTCTCCGCGCTGCGGCGGCCTCCGTGCTCCGAGACCGTCCGGTCGTATTCGGGCCCGAACCGGTCCCGCAGGTGCTCACTGCGTCGACGTGTCATGAGGGCCCAGGCGATCAGCCCGATGACGACCAGAGCCGCAAGAGCGATAACAATCCATAGCCACCCGGGCATACAAACCTCCTTCGACCGTGACCGTGCGCTCGTTCCCGCGCACGGTCACGCGCAAACCCTCGACCCGACCGACCGATGGCTCCGCTGGTCCGCTACTTGCCGGCCGGGCGCAGCGCCGGCGCAGGCGACGACTCCAGCGGCGACGGCTTCACGCGGAAGACCTTCGCCGCGCCCTCGGGCAGCCACCAGTTCCAGCGCCCGAAGAGCTTCATCGCGCTCGGCACGAGCAGCGCACGGATGATCGTGACGTCGATCAGGATCGCCGCCGCGAGGCCGAGCCCGAACTGCTGCAAGCCGACGATCGAGCCCGCGACGAAGCCCATGAACGCCGCGACCATGATCAGCCCGGCAGCGGTGACGAGCCGGCCGGTCTTCGCGAGCCCCTGGCGGACGGCGGCCTCGTTGTCCTTCGTGGCGTCCCACTCCTCGCGCATGCGCGTGACGAGGAACACCTCGTAGTCCATCGAGAGCCCGAAGAGCATCGCGAACAGGAAGACGGGGATCCACCCCTCGATCTGGTCGAACTGCGTCAGGCCGAACGGCTCGCCCGCGCCGAGCTTGAACGCGAGCACGAGGATCCCGTAGGCAGCGCCGATCGAGAGCAGGTTCAGGACGATCGCCTTCAGCGGCAAGACCAGCGAGCGGAAGGCGCGCACGAGCAGGATGTAGGTCAGCAGCAGCACGGCGAGGACGAGCCACGGGAAGGCGCCGTACGTGATGTCGAGGAAGTCGACGCCGAACGGCGGCCCTCCACCGGCCAGCACCTCGACGCCCTCGGGGAAGGCCGCCGCCGGGACGATCTCGTCACGCAGACGGTGGACGAACTCCTGCGAGTCGGGCAGGCCGTACTCGTGCTTGCCGATCGCCTGGACGTCGATGTAGCGGCCGCTGGCGTCCACGGTCTGCGGCCCCGCGGCGACGACGTCCGCGATCTCGGAGTCGCCGCGAAGGAGGCTTGCGAGGCGCTCGACACCGGCCTGCACCTGCGGATCGCCGGCGCCGCCCGGGCGCCCGGTGTCGATGACGATGTCCGTCGGCGAGAGCGCCCCCGCCCCGACGGCGTCGGTCAGCGTATTCAGGCCCTGGACGGACTCGAGATCCTGCGGGATCCCCTCGTTCGACCCCGGCCCGAGCTGGAGCTGCAGCACCGGGAGGGCCAGGAGCAGGAGCGCGGCCGTGGTTCCGGCCGCGAAGACGGCCGGCCGCTTCATGATCGTCGTGGCGAGCCGGGCCCAGAAGCCGCTCTCGGCGTCCTCACGGCGCTCGATGATCCGCTTCGGGATCAGCCGCACGCGGTCCATCCGGTCCTCGAGCCAGTACATGAGCACCGGCAGGAGCGTCACGGCGGCGGCGACCGAGACGAGCGGGATCAGCAGCCCCGCCAGGCCGAAGCCGCGCATGAACGGCAGCGGCATGAACAGCATCAGCGCGAGCCCGATCGCGACCGCCGTCCCGCTGAAGACAACGGCGCGGCCGGCGGTGTTCATCGTCACCGCGACCGCCTCCTCCTTCGACTGCCCCGCCCGCCGCTCCTCGCGGTAGCGGTGGACCATCAGCAGCGAGTAGTCGATCGCGATCCCGAGCCCGATCAGCGTGACCATGTTGGTCAGATAGGTCGAGAGCGTCATGAAGTTCGCAAAGATCCAGACGAACGCAAGCGTCGTCGGGATCGCGACGGCGGCGAGCATGAAGGGGAGCAGGAACGCGAGCGTCCCGAAAACGAAGACGAGGATCACGAGCGCGATCGGGACCGCGATCAACACCTCGCCGACGAACAGATCGCGGTTCTGCACCGGCTCCAGGTCGTGCTCGATCGCCGACTGGCCGGTCAGGTAGACCGACGCGCCCGGAATCTCGCCGGCCGCAGTGCGCATCGCGCCTGTGTAGCCCTTCGCGTCGGCGGGCTGCAGCTCCGAGACGATGCTCGCGGACACGACGTCGCCCGCCACCGGACGGACGCCGGCGACCTTGCCCGTCTCGAGCGCGTCGGCTGCGCGGGTCGCGGCGGCCCGCGCCGGGCCGAGGAGCGCCTGCGCGGATCCGGGCTTGCCCTTCACGACGAGGGAGAACGAGCCCTCGGGCTGGTGGCCGAAACGCTCCTTGAGGATGTCGCCCGCCTTCTCGCTCTCGGCACCGGGCAGGACGAAGCGGTTCGTGAGCAGGGCGTTGAGGCCGGACGAGGCGATGACCGAGGCCACGACGACCACCAGCCAGACGGCGAGGACGAACCAGCGGAACCGAATCATCGTGCGGGCGAACTGCTCCATCCGGGAGCTCCCTTCTGCGACTTCGTTAGTACCTACTAAGCTAGTGACCGCTAAGTTAGGCAAGTCGGAAAGGGCTGTCAAGGCTACGATTGTTTTCGAGAATGCCCCGTAAGAGAGACCTCCGAGACGAGATCGACGAACTGTTCGCGGACCTGTGGCAGGTCTCGCGGCTGGGCGGCCTGCGTCGGGGATTCCGACCGCAGCTGGACTGCTTCCGGACCGAGGATCCGGCGACGTTCACGGTCATCGTCGACATCTCCGGCGTCGACCCCGAGCGCGTGCACGTCACGACCGCGGACGGCTCGCTCGTGATCGCCGGGGATCGGCGGCGCGACGACTGCGAGGGCCGCAGCTACCAGCAGATGGAGATCGAGTACGGAGCCTTCCAGCGGGTCGTCCAGCTTCCCGACGACGCCGACCCGGCCCACGCCGAGGCCACGTACGACCGAGGTCTCCTCTCGATCGTGATCCCGATCGCCCAGCCGGCGTCGCGGACACAGCCCGTTCCGATCCAGGTCAGGAGGAGCACGTGACCGACCTCGAGTTCGAGCCGACCGAGGTCACCGCCACAGACGAGGTCGAGCTGCCGTCGACGCTCCCAATCCTGCCGCTGAAGGAGACCGTCGTCTTCCCGGACTCGGCCACGCCGCTCGCGATCGGCCAGGAGCGCTCGATCAAGCTGATCGACGACGTCGTCGCGCGCGACCGGCTGCTCGCGCTCGTCACCGTCAAGAACCCGGAGCCGGAGCAGCCGAGCTGGCACGACCTGTACGACGTCGGCACCGCCGCGATCGTCCACAAGTTGATCAAGGTCCCCGACGGGACGCTTCGCATCCTCGTCCAGGGCGTCGAGCGCATCCGCCTGGACGGCCGGCTCGAGGACGACCCGTACCTCGTCGGCAGCTTCGAGCCCGTCCCCGACGTCGTCGAGGAAACGCCGGAGCTCGAGGCGCTGACGCGGAACGTCCAGATGCTCTACGGGCGGATCGTGGGCCTCGTCCCCTACCGCCCCGCCGAGCTCGAGCTCGCCGCCGCGAACGTGGAGGACCCGAGCGCGCTCTCCTACCTCGTCGCGTCGACGCTGCGCATCAAGACGGAGGAGAAGCAGCAGCTCCTCGAGCAGGCCGACGTCGAGGGCCGGCTGCGCGAGCTGTCGGCGATCCTCAGCCGCGAGCTCGAGGTGTTCGAGCTCGGGACGAAGATCCAGTCGCAGGTCCAGTCGGAGATGGAGAAGGGCCAGCGTGAGTTTTTCCTGCGTCAGCAGATGAAGGCGATCCAGGAGGAGCTCGGGGAGGGCGACCCCGAGCAGGCCGAGCTCCGCGAGCTGAGGGAGCGGGTCGAGTCGGCGGACCTTCCCGAGGACGTCCGCAAGGCGGTCGAACGGGAGCTCGGACGGCTGGAGCGGCTGCCCGCGGCGGCCGCCGAGTACGGCGTGATCCGGACCTATGTGGACTGGATCCTCTCGCTGCCCTGGTCGAAGACGACCGAGGACAACCTCGACCTCGCGAACGCCCGGGCGGTCCTCGACGAGGATCACTAC
>DASSUI010000049.1:0-22840 GCA_035707105.1 Gaiellaceae bacterium
GTTTCTAGTGCGCTTGCAGGCCACGTCAGCAACTCGAACGGCGAGGATGTCGACCTGTAGCTATCGCACCCAGAGCTGGTCGAACAGGAGCCTCGACTCGGGGTTGAACTGGTAGTTGCCCACGCGCTTGGAGACGAGGTGGGCGTGCGAGGGCGTGAACAGCGGCACCCAGGGCGCGAGGTCGACGATGTCGCGCTCGATCCTTGCCCACAGCGCTATCGCGGCGTCGGGGTCGCTAGCTTGGATCTCGAGCGCCCGCTCGATTCGGGCGTCGATGCGCTCGTCGCAGAAGAAGCTGTTATCGGGGGGCACGCACCGCAGGAGCTCGAGGAGGGACGCTGCGGTTCGCGGGACGCCGTACCAGCCGGTCACTCCGGCCTGCACACCTCGCGTCTTCTCGTCGGTCACCTTCGCGATGTAGGCGTCGAGGTCGGCGGCGCGCCGGATGCTCGCCCGGTAGCCCAGCTGCTCGAGGGCTCGGACCGAGCCCTCTGCGGCAGACTCCCAAAAGCCGGGATACGTCCAGACCGTCACCTTCATGCCCCGCGTTCCCGATGCGGCGACGAGGCGCCGCGCACGCGCGAGGTCGGGCGCCTTCCACTCGCCCGTCCGGCTCGGGCCGGCGGTATACGGGCAGTAGCGCCTGAAGCCCACCGTGCCCGGAGGGCGGAGCTGACACGTCGGAGGGGCATACGTCGCGCCCCCGTACGACCTTGAGATTGCGGCTCGGTCGACGGCGTAGTTGACCGCGCGCCGCACCCGGACGTCGTCGAAGGGTGCATGGGTCGTGTTGAGGAAAAGGAGGACCGTCGCCTGCTCCGCGTGCACGTGGAACTGCGACGGGTGCTGAGCCCTGAAGGCGTCGAGCTCCTCCTGGATGTCCTGTCGATCCAGAGGAAACACGGCGACGTCGACCTGCCCTCGCTCGACGGCGGGGACGCCCGTCCTCGGACCGCCCAGTCGGAACTCGATCTCGTCGGGAAACCCGTTCGGACGGGCGACGTTCGACCACACGCGGAAGTAGGGATTCCGAATCAGCGTGAGCGCCCGGTCCGGCACGTAGCTCTCGATCTTGTACGGCCCGGTCGAGGGGACCGGACGCGTTCCGGTGTCCCGGTCCGGCGTGCCGCGCGGGATGGGAGCAACGATGGTCAGAGTCCGGAGAAACTCGCTGTCCGGTCGCCGGAGATGGAAGACGATCGTGCGGCTTGCATCGTTCGTTCGGACTCCGCGGCTGAGGTCGCAGCTCCCTGTCGTGCAGGCTTCAGTGCCTTCGAGTGGAACTTCACGCCCCAGTAACCCGGTACCGAACGCGCGCTCGAAAGCGCGCCGGAAATCGCTCGCCCGGACGAGCGTTCCGTCCGAGTACCGGATCCGCGGGCGAAGCCGGAATTCGTATGTGGCCTCACCTGCCGTGATCACAGGCAACGACACGGCGAGGTTCGGCACGATCTCCGTACCCTCGCTCCCGCCGCGGCGTGCATAGCCCACGAGCCCGTCGTAGGCCGCGCTGAGCGAAGAGATCGTTCCAGCCCAGGACATGTAGCTCGGATCGATCGAGCCGGTGATCAGGCCATGGCCCGCCACCACGAGCCGTCCTCCGCGGTGTCCGACGCCCGAGGGCTGGACCGCGAACCAGACCCTGCTCTCCGAGATCGCGAGCCCTTTCGGCCGGTTCGCGATCCGAACGCGGTCGACGACCACGTTCTCATCCGGGTCGATGCGGGCGATCTCCTCCGAGAACTCACCGCTCACCCAGACGAATCCCGACCCGACTGCGATGCCGTCGGGACCCTCACCGACAGGGATCGTCGCCGTGACGACGTCCCTCTCCGGGTCGATCCGCGAGACGGTTCCGTCGAGCGAGTTCACGACCCACACGAAGCCGTCGCCGAACGCGATCCCCGTCGGCCCGTTGCCAACGCTCACCCTGCCGAGAACGCTGCCGCGGCGAGCGTCGATGCGAACGACCCTTCGGGTCGACCCGTCGGTGACCCAGATGCTTCCGCCGTTGACGGCGATCGCGCGACCGAGCGCGTCCGTCGCGATCCTCCCGACCACGCGGCCGCGGACGACGTCGATCCTCGTGAGGTTCCGTTCCTCTGCGCTTGTCACCCAGAGCGCTCGACCGTTGACGGCAAGCGCGGTCGGTGTCACGCCGACCGGAATCGTCTGGACGACACGGTTCGTCACAGGGTCGATCCGCGAGACGGTGCCGTCCAGCGAATTCGCCACCCAGACCGCGCCGGCTCCAACCGCGATGCCGCCTGGATCACCCCCGACGTCGATGCGCTGGACAACGCTCCCCAGCTCGGGGTCGATCCGCGAGACGGTTCGATCCAACGCGTTCGTCACCCAAACGGAACCCTCGCCGACCGCAACACTCGTCGGACCGTTGCCGACCGGCACATCGGCCACGAGCCGGTTCGAGCCGGCGTCGATCGCCGCGACCGCGTTTGGCGAGGCCACTGCGAGGCCAGGGTCGTCGTCACGCGCGATCTCGATGCCTGCGACGGCGACCGCCGCCAAGAGCAGGACCGCTGCCCCAATCGCAATCAGTGCGCCGCTTCGGCGAGGAGCTCTGACGGCGACACGGAAAGCTCGTTCCGGCGGATCGAGCTCGGCGTCCTGTCGCAGAATCGCGCGCTCGAGCTCCTGCAGCACGCGTCCCGGCTCGAGACCGAGTTCCTCCCGCAGCATGCTGCGCGCCTGCTGGTACGCCTCGAGCGCCTCCGCCTGCCGGCCCGAGCGATAGAGCGCCAGCATGAGCTGTGCGCGCAAACGCTCGCGCAGCGGATGCTCGCGAACGAGAGCCTCGAGCTCGGGGACGAGCTCCGCCTGGCGGCTGAGTGCAAGGTCGGCTTCGATCCGCTCCTCCAGCGCGGACAAGCGAAGCTCGTCGAGGCGAGCGATCTCGCCCTGGGCAAACTCCTCGGATGTGAAGTCGGACAGCGGCGAGCCCCGCCAGAGAGCGAGCGCAGCACGCAGCATCTCGACCGCGCCCGCAGCCTCGCCGCCTGCAAGCAGTTCTCGACCTTCGACGAGCAGCTTCTCGAAGCGAGCAAGGTCGAGCTCCTCGGCCTCGAGACGCAGCACGTATCCCTGGCCGCGCGTCTCAAGCCGGCCGTTCCCGAGCGCCCTGCGCAGCCTCGACACGTAGATGTGGACGCTGTTAGGGGCGCTCGGCGGCGGCCGTTCCCCCCAGAGCGCGTCAATCAGGCCGTCCGTCGAGACGACCTCGCCGGCGTGTAAGACGAGGAGCGCCAAGAGCGCCCGCTGCTTGCCAGCGCCGACGTCGAGCGGTCGTTCGCGTTCGAAAACCTCGAACGAGCCGAGAACGCGGAACTCGAGCGTGTCTTCGTCGGCCAAGCACGTTCATTCTCCGCCCGCGTCAAGCAGTGGACAAGGGCAAGTCAAGCGCTGATCAAGCGTGGCGGCCGACGCTCGGGCACGTCGTTGTCGTCCGGGAGGCATGATTGGGCATCACGAAGGCGGTTCGGTGGTTCGTCGCGCTGGCGCTGCTCCTGTCGCTGGCCACGGGGCCCAGTCGCGCGGGCACGAAGCCTCCGCCCGCCCCGAGCGACGAACGGCCTCCCACGGTTGTGGTCAGGGTCAGCGACACCGGCTTCCACTGGGTGGACGCCGGGCTCGGGGCCGCCGCGGGGTTTGCGACGACGCTGATCGCGCTCGGCCTCGTGCTGGCCCTGAGACCGACCGCGGAAGGAATGACCAACCGCATGAACGCTCGCGTGAGCGGAAAGGAGTCCCCATGAAGAAGCGCTGGAAGCTCCCCTTCAGCGTGGCGTTGGTGGTGCTCGCCGTCCTAGGGGTGGCGCTGATCCCCGCCGTCGCATCGGCCGAGGAGGAAGCGACCGCACACGACCATGCCACTCACGCGGAGGTGACCCTGCAAGACGAACTCGCGCAGGTACGCCGGGTCACCGCCCGCTTCCACCGGGTCGAGGAGGCGATCGCTGCCGGCTACGAGCTCGGGTGGGTGAACGGCTCCGGGGTCAGGATCATCACGGGCTGTGTCGCGCACCCGACGGCGGGGGCGATGGGCTACCACTACATCAACGCCGAGCTGATGGCCGACCTCGTGGCTGATCCCCTCGCGCCCGAGGCACTCGTCTACGAGTCCGCCCCGAACGGCCGCCTCAAGCTCGTCGCGGTCGAGTGGATCGTCCGAGGTCCCCAATCGAACCCGCCCGGCGTTCCCGCAGGCGCACCCGCGCCCACGGTGCTCGGGATGGACATGCACATCCTCGTTCCACCCCCGGGGCCGGCCTTCTACCTGATGCACGCATGGATCTGGAAGCACAACCGCGCGGGCATGTTCGCGGACTGGAACCCGGAGGTCACCTGTCCGTAGGCCCCGAGTCGCAGCGGTCGGATCGGCCTCGAGGAACGTCTCGGCCTTGGCCGGAGAAACGAGCAGTAGGGCGGGACAGCCCGCCCTACTGCTCAGGGCTCTGCAGTCGAACTGGCCTTCCGCTTGCGGGATCTGCGCGGGAGGACCGAAGGCTTAGGCCCTTGCCCCGGGTCACAGAACATGGGGGATTAGCAGCACGTTTCGGGGCCGGACCGCGTCCGGGATTCGCGTGCGGGATGAGCGCGTGACCGGTCGGAAAGCCGGCGGTCGATTGCGCCAGACCGGGCAACAAAAGACGTCAATTTGCAGGTAGTTTTCTACGGGAGCGACGGGACTCGAACCCGCGACCTCCGGCGTGACAGGCCGGTCTTGGTGTTTCCGGGCTAACCGGGGATCGGCGGGGATTCCCGCCGTGAGCAGGGTCTTTCGACCCTGCCGTTGCGGGGATTGCCGGGGACCGGCGGGAGTTCCCGCCGACCTCCTGCGGGATGTGCGCGGGATGCAGAGTTGCCCCAACTGCTAACGAGCAGATGCGCGCGGAATGTCGTTGCAAGGGACTCCTCGAGGCGCGAGACAAGAAACATCCGAGACGGAGAGCGGGTCTTTGACCCGCTCTCCGTCTGATCTGTCCCCGCCCGACGGCAGGTCGTCCGGGGCGGCCCCAGCGTTAGAACGGGCAGTTGCCCGGTGCCGGCGTGACGTCGGTGCGCGGTCCGGCACCAACGGGCAGGAGGTACGTGACCGACAGCTCGACGACCGTCGTCCCCTCGTTCCGACCGATGTGGACGTGACCACCGCCGCGGTCAACGAACGCCGAACCCGCGTTGAACACCTGCGCCGTGCAACTCGGGTCGTCTCCGTCGTAGAGCGTGAACGTCCCCGACTTGACGACGACGAGAGCAGGCCCTGGATGGCTGTGCCAGCCGGTGTGGCCGCTCGGCTGGATTGTGATCGTCTGATCGGCCACGTCGATCGTGCTCTTGGTCTTCAGCGTGACCAGGCCCTTGATTTTGACCTTGAACGGCTCCGCGATCGTGCCGCGGACGGGCGTCGAGCCGACGGCGAGGAATCCGGGCGTCGCCACCGCGACGCCGGCCATAAGGACAAACGCCGCGAGGCCGAGGATGACGATGCGCTTGCTCTTCATTGTGTTGCTCCTTTCCTGTCACGCGCCACTGTCACGGCAGCGCGAGGTATTGGCCGTAGCACGCTCTCGTAGCCGCCGTGTCGACTCGGCTGTAGGTAGTTGTGCGCCCGGCAGATCGCATCTCCGCCGGTCGTGATCGCAACCAGCTCCGAATTCATCTCGTAAGAACCCTCATCCCTGCTTCTTTTCTCCGTGCCGTGTCCTCGACCCACGGCGAGGTCCGCCAGGCTCCTTCCTCGAGCTCCAGGCGCAGGAGAACGGCGAGCGCCTCTTCGGTCGAGAAGGAGATGCCGTGTGCCTCCCAGGCATGCCGAAGCACCTCGGCGGCTTGGCGTTGCTCGGTTCGCGCCCGGAGGCGGTAGCCGCAGTCGCAGCGGAGTGCCTTGTCAATGGACATGTCGCCGCCGATACTCCCAACGTGCGGTTAGAGGCTCGCTAGCGCACCGCTAGCAGCCTCGGAGGGAGGGCTCCTGAACGTTCGGATCTCGCTAACGGAGCGTCTCGTCGTCGAGGCGAACGGCGCGAGTCTGGACGAGCGGCGCTTCCCCGGTCGGCAGGGACGCATCGTCTTCGCCTACCTGGCAGCACAGAAGGAGCGGCCTGTTCCGCGCGACGAGCTGGCGGAGCTGCTGTGGGGCGACGACCTTCCGGCGACCTGGGAGAAGGCGCTCAGGGTGCTGATGACGAAGCTGCGAGCACTGCTCGATGAGTGCGGCATCAATGGCTCGACCGCGCTGACGAGCGCCTTCGGCTGCTACAAGCTCACGCTCCCTGCCGACACGTCGATCGACGTCGACGCGGCGGCGGAGGCGGCCGACCAAGCCGAGGAGGCACTCGCTGCCGGCGACCTGGACAAGGCGCGCTCGCAGGGCTCGGCGGCGGCGGCGCTCGCTCGCCGAAGCTTCCTGCCGGGCGAGGACGGGTCCTGGGTGGAAGAGCGAAGGCGCGACCTCCGAGAGATTCTCGTGCGCGCGCTCGAATGCCTGCGCGATGCGTCGCTCGGCGCGAGTGAGTTCCCGGAGGCGGTCCGGTACGCGGACGAGGTGATCGAGCTCGAGCCCTTCCGCGAGAGCGGGTACCGCCGGCTCATGCAGGCGCACGCCGCCGCCGGCAACCCGGCCGAGGCGCTGCGCGTGTACGAACGCTGCCGACGTTTTCTCGCCGATGAGCTTGGCGCTTACCCGTCGCCCGAAACCGAGGCTGCCTATCTCGAGATCCTTCGCGCGAAGCCTGCGAGCGCGACGCAAGAGGAACTGCCGGTCAAGGAGGCGCCCCCGCGGATCCGGCGTCAGCCGAGCGTCATCGTGACCCTCGGCGCGCTCGTTCTCGCCGGTGCGGTGGCCGCAGGCATCGTCCAGTTCGTCCGTGACGGAGGCGGCGGAGCGGGCCGCTTCGAGGTCACCAGCAACGGTGTCGCCGTGCTCGACGCCGACTCTGGCGCTGTCAGAGACGCCGTCGTGGTGCCCGCCCCTACGGCGGCGATGGCAACCGGCCTGGGTTTCGTCTGGGCTGCAAGCGCCGACTCGAACATGGTCGTGGTCATCGACCCGACGACGAACACGGTGCGTGACACGATCCCCGTCGAGAGCGCTCCCGGCGGCATCGCCATCGCCGGCGACTGGGTCTGGGTGACGAACAGCCTGACCGGCACCGTCTCTCAGATCAGCCCGCAGACGCTCTCCGTCGTCCAGACGATTCCAGTGGGCAACGGCCCGACCGGAATCGCAGCCGGGAACGGCCACGTGTGGGTTGCGAACACGAGCGACCACACCTTGAGCAAGCTCCGCGCGACCGACGGCAAAGTCGTGGAGACCTTCGCCGCCGGATCAGACCCAGGGGCGGTCGCGCTCGGGGAAGGCGCGGTTTGGGTCGCGAGCAAGCTGAACTCCGTTCTGGTCAAGCTCAGCCCCAGCACGGGCGAGGTCCTCGATCGGATTCCCGTAGGCGATGGGCCCGCCGGAGTCGCCGTCGGCGGGCGTTCCGTCTGGGTTGCGAACAGTCTCTCGGGCACGGTCTCGCGGCTCGATCCCCGAACGGGGGACGTACGAGGCACCTTCGAGATCGGATCGGGCGCCGATGCGATCGCCGTCGCGCGAGAAGCCGTGTGGGTTGCAAGTGGCCTAGAGGGGACGATCGCCCGCATCGACGTCCGCGACGTGCGCGTGACAACGCTCGAGATCGGTAGCCGTCCGACCGCGCTCGCCGTGGGGCAAGACACCGTCTACATCGGGCACCGTCCGAGCGGCGCCGAGCACGTCGGCGGAACGCTCAGAGTCCTGTTTTCCTATCCCGGACCGCCGGCGATCGACACCGCGACGGCGTACGCACCCCAAGCCTGGCGGAGGCTCGTACTGACCAACGACGGCCTGGTGGGCTGGAGGCGCGTCGGCGGGCAGGCGGGCACGGAGCTCGTCCCCGACCTGGCGGTCTCGCTCCCTTCCGTCTCCGGCGACGGCCGCAAGTACACATTCCAGCTGCGACGAGGCATCCGGTACTCGGACGGACGCCTCCTGAAGGCGAGCGACGTCCGCTACTCGATCGAGCGTCTCTACAAGCTGAAGCCGGCGCCCGAGCCTGCGGCCGTCGAGTTCTACCAGGTAATCGTCGGCGCGAACCGCTGCCGCGAACGCCCGTCTCGCTGCGACCTGTCGCGAGGCATCGTGACGGACGACCAGGCGGGGACGGTGACGTTCCGCCTCGCGACCCCCGATCCCGAGTTCCTGTTCAAGCTCGCGCTGCCGTTTGCCTACGTCGTTCCCGCAGGAACCACGATGCAGGAGGCTGTCCGGCGGCCGCTGCCGGCAACAGGCGCTTATCGCGTCGCCAGTGTGTCTCAGGACGGCTCGCTGCGGCTCGTCCGCAACCTGCGCTTTAGAGAGTGGTCGAGCGCGGCCCAGCCTGCTGGCTATCCCGACGAGATCGTCGTCCGCGCCATTGCGAGCGCGCCGCAGCGAGCACGGCTCGTCGCTCGGGGCAGGGCGGACTACATGACAAACCCGTGGACGCGCCCGAGCGCAATCGCCCCGGTCCACCGCCCGCAGCTGCACGTGCAGCCGCTCCCGGGGACCTTCTACCTCGCCCTCGACACGACCCGGCCTCCGTTCGACGATCTCCGCGCCCGCCGCGCGCTCAACTTCGCGGTCGACCGAGACAAGGTCATCCAATTCGGACAGGGACCCGAGGCCGCGAAGCCGACGTGCCAGGTGCTGCCGCCGAACTTCCCCGGGTACGAGCGTTACTGCCTTTACACGCTCGACGCGAATGCAGCATCACGCTGGACGGCCCCCGATTTGCTGAAGGCGAGGAGTCTGATCGCGGCGTCGCGAACGACGGGGGCTGAGGTCGTCGTCTGGTGGCATCGCGCATTCGGCACGAAGGTTGGCCAGTACCTCGAGCAGCTGCTCGACTCACTCGGTTACCGCGCTCGGCTGCGCCTCTTCTCCGGAGACATCGGCAGGTACTGGACGGCCGTTGAAAGGCGAGGGACGTCCTGGCACGTGTCCGGCAGCGGCTGGTCGGCGGACTACCCGGCCGCCTCGATCTTCATCAACCTGCTCTCGTGCTCGTCCCACTTCAACTGGGGCCGTTTCTGCGACCGTGCAATCGACGCGAAGGCTCGCCGCGCGGCGCGGCTCCAGGAGAAGGACCCGGCGGCCGCGAACAAGTCATGGGCCGAGATCGACCGCGATCTCACCGACCTCGCGCCGTGGGTGCCCCTATACACTGAATACGGCGCCGACTTCGTATCGAAGCGGGTGGGCAACTACCAGCATCACCCGCTTTGGGGCGCGTTGTTCGCGCAGCTCTGGGTGCGGTAGCCAGCATCAATCCCTGCACTCGCGCGCCATGGCGAGCGTCAGTCGGCGCGCGGCCCAGTCCCGCTACCCCGTGCATACGCTTCGCAACCGGCTCAGCGAGCTTCTGGTCCGCGCCAATGACCTCCGGTCGTGAAGCCGCACGCCGCCGGCGCGGCCGGTCAGGGTGACCGGTATTTGGCCTGAACTCGTCGCTCGCGATGGGCGTTTGGGCCGCCTTCTTGCCCGCTCCCCCCAGAAACGACTGTCAGATCAGCCGGGGTCGGTCGCAATTCACAGCAATGGCTTCGCTCACTCCGGCCGTGTTGAGCCGTCCGGGCGAGATTGGTGCGGGATGGCGGCCGCGCGTTCATGCCTGCTGGAGCGAAAATACCTGCAAACAGGCCATTTCTACCTGCTGCGGGATCGGCGCGGGACGTGCAGGAAGCCGGCGGTCGTTCGCGCTCAGTCAGGCAACAAAAGATGGCCTATTTGCAGGATGTTTTCAGCGGGAGCGACGGGACTCGAACCCGCGACCTCCGGCGTGACAGGCCGGTCATGGCGCTTCCGGGCTGAGCCGGGATAGGCGGGGATTCGCGGCGAGAGCAGGCTCTTTCGACGCTGCCGTTGCGGGGATTGCCAGGGACTCGCGGGAGCTTCCGGCGACCTCCTGCGGGATGAGCGCGGGATGCATCGTTGCCTCAATAGCGAACGGGTGATCAGCGCGGGATACCCGCGGATAGCGCTGCGAGCGGACGAGGCGCGACAATAGACACGCAGCGCCGGGTCACCTCCCGAAGGACGACCTGCTTGGTCGCAGTCTCGCCGCGCTTTTCAATGGGGCGCGTCCGCTCGGTTGCTTGTCGCTGAGCTATGTGAGATCACGCTAGGCGCCGAGACGAGACAACGGAGGTGGAGCGCTCGACGGCTTATGCGAAGCTCGTCGACCTCACCGTCGTCGAACACGACATCCTGCCGCTTATCCAAGACGTGCCGCTCAGCCGGCGCGTCGAAGCCACCGGGCTTTCGCGTCGCTACTGCATCAGGCGGGCCGAGAAGGTGCCGCACGCCAGGCGCTGGTGGCGCTTCGCGACCCATGCAACCAGTCTTAAAGGCTTGCCCCATAAGCTGCTCGATAGTGCCCTTGTTACCGCACGCGAATCTGTTCGAGCAGCGTGGAGTAGACGGGGTGGGGTTGGAAGTTGCGGACGCGGTCGGAGACGAAGAAGTGGGAGCGCGGGTTGAACAGCGGCACGGCGAGGGCGCGGTCGACGATCTGCCGGTCGAGTGCCGCCCATTCGGTGTCGGCGCGTGCGGGATCGGTCGCCTGGAGCGCTGTGAGGCGCGTGATCGTTCTCTCGAGGCCGGGGTCGCAGAAGAGAGCCTCGCCCGATCGGCAGCGGAGCAGCGAAAGGAAGTTGGAGGGTGCCGGGTAGTCGGCCGCCCAGCCCATCACCTCCGCCTGGATGCGGCGCCTTCGGGCGTGGACCGTCTCGTAGGGGAGGACGCGGCCTTCGGCACGGTAGCCGAGCCGGCGCAGGGCGCGCACCACCGCGGGCAGCGCTCGGTCACCTAGACCGATTTCCTCGCCCCTCCACACGGTCACGCGCATCCCGCGTGTGCCGCTCTCCGCAACCAGCTCCCTGGCCCGCCGCAGGTCGGGGCCGCGCCAGCGAGGTCCGGCGCCGCGCGTGTACCGACAGTAGGGGCGGTAGTCGGGGAAGCTGGGCGGCAGCAGCTGGCAGGTCGGCTCGCCCGTCGGCGAGGAACGCGCAGCGCGGCGGTCGACCGCGTAGCTGAGCGCGCGGCGGACGGCGAGACGGTCGAAGGGCGGCCGCTTGAGGTTCAGGAGCAGGAAGATCGTGGTGGGCTGCTGGAGGAGGTGGATGCGGCTCGCGTAGCGGGCCTGCAGCTGCGCGAGGTTCTCGCGGAGGAAGGCGACGTCGAGCCGGTCCCGCTCGACGAGGCCGGCCGCGCGCGCGCGCGACCGCGGCCGGGCCGCGATGTGCCTGAACACGATCCGGTCGGGATAGCCGGCGGGCCGGTCGGCCGAGTACGGGCGGAACATGGGATTGCGGACGAGCTCGAAGCTCGAGCGGCGGTAGTGGCGCAGCACGTACGGACCGGTGGCGGCGAGCGGCCGGCCGCCGGCGGGCCGCATCGGCGTGCTCGGCGGCAGGACGGAAGCGAAGGGGAGCGCGAGCTTGTAGAGGAACTCCGGATCGCGTCGCACGAGATGGAACGTCACCGTCCGCGCCGCGTCGTTCGTGCGGACGCCGCGCGAGAGGTCGCAGCGCGCCGGATGCGCGAGGCACGCCGCGCCACCGACGAGACCCGCGTAGTAGTCGAGGCGCGGCGAGTGGAGCCGGAAGAGACGCTCGAGCGAGCGGAGCACGTCGAAGGCGCGCACCCGCTCGCCGGTCGAGTAGCGAAGGCGCGGGCGCAGCCGGAACGTGTACGAGGTGCCCGACGTGGTCGCCGACGGAAGCGCCTCCGCGAGCCCCGGCACCAGGGTGGCGCCCTCCGGCCCGCCGACCCGGCGGAAGGAGACGAGACCGTCGTTCGTGAGGCTCAGGACTTCCCACGAATCGGTCGTGTAGGCGAGGGCGGGGTCGATCGAATCGAGCCAGTACGCCTCCGCGAGGCGCAGCACGCCGCCGCGGTGGTCTCCGGCGGTCGCCCTGACGGAAACGGCGAGAACGTCGCCGGCGGCGGCGAGCCCGCGCGGCTCGGCGCCGAGCGGAACGGTTCGTGTCAGCCGAGCCGTCCTCGCGTCGAGAGCAACAAGTGTCGCGCTCGCCTCGTTGGCGACCCAGACAGAGTCGCCCGCGCCGGCGATCCCCACGGGTCCCTGCCCGACGAAGACCGTCGCGGTGACCTTCCCGCTGCCGGGGTCGATCCGGGAGACGGTGCCGTCGAGCGAGTTCGCGACCCAGACCGTACCGCCTGCGGCGCCGATCGCCCCCGGCCCGTTGCCGACCGCGATCGTCCGCACGACCTCGTTCGTCTGCGGATCGATCTGCGAGACGGAGCCGGCAGACGCGTGCGTCGTCCAGACGAAGCCGGCGCCGACGGCGACACCGGTGCCGGGTAACCCTGTCGGCACGCGTGCGGTGACCTCGCCGGTGCGAGCGTCGAGTCGCGCCACCGTCCGTTCGCCGGCAGCGGCGACCCAGATCGAGCCGAGCCCGTAGGCGATACCTGTCGGGGTGTTCCCGACCGGGATGCGCTGCACGACTTGGTTCGTCTTCAGGTTGATCCGGACGACCGATTCGTCCGAGCTGCTCGTCACCCAGGCCGACCCGCCCCCGACCGTGATTCCACCGGCGTCCGTCCCGATCCGCAGCGTCTGGACGACGGCGCCCGAGTGCGGGTCGAGACGGAGCGCCAGCCCCTCCACGGCGTCCAGCGTCCAGACGGTCCCGTCCCCGGCTGCCACACCACTCGGGGCCGTGCCCGTGGAGGTGACAATCGCCCGGGCGACGCGCCCGTCGGCGGGATCGATCCAGGCGACGCCGTCGTGGGCGATGCGGATCCCGCGGGCGCCGCCGCGCGGCCAGAGCCCGACGATTGCGGCCACCACCACGATTGCCGCCCCGGCTGCCGCGACCGCGACCAGCACCGGCCGGCGCAAGGGAGGCCGCGTTCGGAGCACTGGGTGGGGAGCGACCGGACTGACCCCCGGAGTCGGCGCCGAAGGCTGGAGCTGCGGCTCCTGGCGGAGGATCGCCTGCTCGAGCTCCTGCAGTTCGCGGCTCGGCTCGATCCCGAGCTCGTCCACCAGCAGGCGACGTCCCTCCCGGTAGACGGCGAGCGCATCGGCCTGGCGGCCGGAGCGGTAAAGCGCGAGCATCAGCTGGGCGCGCAGCCGTTCGCGCAGCGGGTGCCTGGCGACGAGCGACTGCAGCTCGCCGACCAGCTCGGCGTCGCGGCCGAGCCCCAGCGCCGCCTCTAGGCGCGCCTCGACAGCGACCAGGCGAAGCTCCTCCAGCCGGCGCGCCTCGGCCTCGGTGAACGCCTCGTAGGCGAGATCGGCGAGCACAGGGCCTCGCCAGAGCGCAAGCGCGGCCGCCAACTTCTCCTCCGCCTCCTGCGGCGCCCCGTCCGCCAGCGCCGAGCGGCCCTCCTCGAGCAGCCGCTCGAAGCGGAGCACGTCCAGCTGGTCGTCCTCGACGCAGATCCGATAGCCGCCCGGCTGGCTCTCGATGAGCTTGCCGTTCCCGGCCCCCGCCAGCGCCCCGCGAAGACGCGACACGTACGCCTCGAGCGTGTGCCTCGCCGTCGCCGGCGGATGCTCCCCCCACAGCTCGTCGATCAACAGGTCGCGTGAGACCGGGCGATTCGCGCGGAAGAGCAGCAACGCCAGCAGCCCGCGTTCTTTCCCACCCTTGATCGGGACCATGCTTCCGCCACTCTCGACCTCGAGCGGTCCGAGCAGACGAAAGTCCACGGATACCTCCTTTGCACGATGGTGCGCGCGCCGGTCCCGTCCACCATCCGGGAAAGTGCGGACACGCGTTTCGGGTTTGTCGCGCCTCGCGTACCGCGACGGAAGCGCGACCGAACTACGACGTGCACGCGACCCGGGCCCGCGAGGCTCTAACAGGAAGGAGGTGAGCGATCGTGTTCAAGTATGCGGATGTCGCCCATGACGCTGCACTGCTGGCCTACGAGGAGCGCCTCGCGAAGGGGCTGGTGCGGGAAGCTGTGCTCCGAGCGATCGCCGATGCGGACGCTGTCGACGAGGCTCGGCCCGAAGAGCAGCCGCAGCCGCGCCGGGAGTTGCCTCGCCACACGAGCGCTCGACGGCTCGCGGCTCTGCACAGGTAAACGGCGCAGCCGAACCCGCGTCCAGTTGAAGTCGAGGTCGCGCGTGCGCTGGAGGCGCCGCTCGACCTGGTTGCCGTTCGCACGGTCGGCCATCCGGTCCAGCCCGAGTACGGGATCGGCGCGGTGACTCCGGGCGACGGCGTCTACGTGCGTGGCCGCGACGGGCTCACGGATAAAGAGGTGGAGGCGGCGCTCAAGGAGACCACTGAAAGACCGCCGGTCACCTTGGCCGGTCATCCTTGTGCGGGGATTTACCGGCTAGGCGCGGCTCCGTGCGGCGATTTCAGGCTGATTCTCGCGCGGGATCTGCGCGGGATGAAAAGAAGCCGGCGGTCGTTATGTCTAATACATCTACGGATTTGCAGGAGTTTTACGGGAGCGACGGGACTCGAACCCGCGACCTCCGGCGTGACAGGCCGGTTCGAGGGTCACGACGGTTGACGACGATCAACGCGGAATCGCTCTATTCATGCGGCTTTGCGGGCCTCTCGCGATTCGATTCCGCATGGTTGAGCGAAGCCGATTTCAGACGTTTGCTGCCCGTTTGCTGCCGCGAACCAGGGCTCGGCCGCCACGAAGGGAGGAGGCTTCGCGCCTGGTCGCAATCCGTAACCGGTCGGACGACCTCGACGGTCGTCCGTCGGTGTGCCGGCTGCTTACTCTCGAAGCGCCGGGCCGGATTGACGTTGTCCCGAGTTGGATAGCCGGGCTGCGAGTTCGACGCGAGAGCGGATCCCGAGTTTCGCGTAGACGCGTGAGAGGTTCGCCTCAACGGTCTTGACGCTAACGAAGAGCGCGCCTGCGATCTCCTTGTTCTGCGCTCCTGCAGCCGCGAGCTCGGCTACGCGGAGCTCGGTCGGCGTCAGCTCTCGATCGAGCGAGCGCATGAGCCCGGTGCGAGCGAGGTCTCGCTGGGTCCGCTCCAGCCAGAGTCGGGCGCCGAGCTGGGCGAAGATCGCCTCCGCTCGCCGGAGCGCGGCGCGCGCCTTGGCCTTCTGCTTCGCACGACGCTCGATCGAGCCCTGCGCCAGGTAGGTCCGCGCGAGTTCGAGTGGTTCCTGGAGGCGCGCGTGTGCGGCGAGTGCATCCTCGATCGAGGCGCGTGCGCTCTGTAGGTCTCCGCTTTGGGCGAGCACGAGCGCTTTGCAGCGCGCGGCCGCGGCAATCGCCGACGGCAAAGGAAGAGCGCGCGCGTGCTCTTCGAGTCGTCCTGTCAGGGATTCGGCATGGACAAGGTCGCCGATGCCGAGGAGGGCGTCGATTGCGTTCGAGAGCGTCTGAGCGACAAGCGATGGGTGCAGGCTGACGCCAGCTCGCTCCCCGAGCAGCGGAAGCAGATGCTCGAGCGCGGCCGTCTCGCGGCCGGCGGAGAGGTGAAGGAAGCCGAGTGCCAGCTCGCTTCGTGCGAGCCCCAGGTGGAATCCGCTGGCTCGGGAGAGGCGCGACGCCCGCTCTCCGGCCTCGACCGCGGCATCGAGGTTCCCGAGGTGCGCTTCGACCAGCGCTCTCGGCCAGGTTCCCCATGCCTCGAAGCCCTTGTTGACAGACTGACGACCGACAATCTCGGCAGCGCGAGCGTGCGCGAGCGCGCGGTCCCACCTGCCCGCCCGCAGCTCGAGTTCGGCGAGCCAGGTGAGGTGGCCCCACCCCAAGGGATTGCCAAGCGCGAGCGCGCGCTCGTACGACTCCTCGAGTTGTCGTCGCGCCTCGTCGAGCCGGTCCGAGGCCAGAAGGATGGGGCCCTGCAGGTAGCTCGGGCTGTCTAGGAACGGGAGAGGCTCCGCGAGCGAGCGCTCGAGTTCAAGAGCGCGCTCGATCTCCAGGAGCCGGTCCGGACCGAACTCGGCCCAGGCGAGACGCACACAGGCAGTCGCAAGCGCGGCCCCATCGCCCGAGCGCTCGCCGAGCTCGACCGCTTCTCGCAGGTGGCGCGAAGCCGCGCCCCACCGGCCCCTAAAGCCCTCTTCCATCGAGAGCCGAGAGAGGACCTGCGAGCGAAGCTGGAGATCGTCCCGCGCCTCGCTGAGCGCCTGCTCCAGAATCGCCGTGTTTCGAGGGATGTCGTCACCGAACGAGCCGAGGAGACGGAGCGCCCTCGCGCGCTCAATGGAGGCCGGCAGCCGCTCGACGAGCTCCTCGAGGAGCTCGCGGCTCCCGGGGGCATCCCCGGCCGCGAAGAGGGAGCTCGCAGCCACTCGAATGCGGCGCGCCCAGTCGTCTGTTCGCTCGGCAGGGGTCAGTCGCGCTGCGTGCTGGGCGAGCTCGGCCGCGATCTCAGGATGCCCGCGCCTTCCCGCCCGGTCGGCCGTCGCTTCGAGTGTCGCGGCCACCGGCTCCTCGGGCTCCACGGCGCCGCGGCCGAGATGGACGGCGTTCTCTTCCGGGTCGGCGACGAGCGGAGCCAGCCGCCGGTGAACAGCCTGCCTCTCGGCCTCGGCGGCACTGCGGTACACGAACGACGCGACCAGCGGGTGGGCAAATCGCAGACGCTCGCCCTCCAGTTGGAGCACCCCGGCCTGAACCGCCTCCTCGACGCCTCCTGCCTCCGCCGCCGCTGACCGCATCAAGGACAGGGTCGGCTGTGCCAAGGCGGCAGCCGGCAGCAGCGCTGCCTGGGCAGCCGGCGACAGTGCCGCGAGTCGGTCGCGCATCGTGTCTGCGAGCGTTTCGGGAATCGGCAACCCTCCGTCCGGCACTCGTCCTCCGCGTCTCGCGAGCGCCTCGGCCAGCTGGAGCGCAAAGAACGGATTCCCTTGCGAGATCCGGTGCAGAGCGCGCCAGGTCGGGCGTGAAAAGCCGACAGGCAAGTGGTGTCGGACGACCTGTTCGAGCTCCTCGAAGGAGAGGGCCTCGACCTGCAGGCGGGTGAGCCCACCTCCTGGGAAGGCATGGTCGAGCTCGAGGGATGTCGCTCCGCCGTTGCGGACGGATACCACGAGTCCGAGCCGCTCGTCGGTGAGTCGATGCACGACGAAGCGGAGGACGTCGGCCGACGGCGGGTCGAGCCATTGCACGTCGTCGATCGCCACCACCGTCGGCGCTTCGGTCGCCGACGCGCGAAGCACGTTGAGGGCGCCACGCGCAACGCTGAGACGGTCTGGTCGGCCCTCGCCCGCCGAGCGCAGAAGCGCCATCTGCAGCGCCAGGCGCTGTGGCTCGGGAAGACGCTCGAGGGCGTCGTCGGAGATCCCTTCGAGGAGGTCGCCGAGGCCGAGAAACGAGAGGGCGCTCTCGGACTCGGAGGCCCGGCAGACGAGAACGTGGTAGGAGCGACCGCGCGCTGCATCGACCGCTGCGCGCCAGACGGTGGTCTTTCCGATCCCCGGATCACCCTCGAGAACGAGGGCGGCCGGTCCTTTGGCCACCAGATCGAGGAACCAATCCACTCCGGCCATCTCACGATGTCGGCCGATCACTTCCACGGATCAGCGCCTTGTCGACATGCCTTGCTCCTCGCCCGAGTCTAGGACGAGGAGCGGGACGCGCATAGCTCCTCCGAGTCGGCCTCGTCCACGACGGTCCTGCGGTTCGTCGAGATCATGACGACGGATCGGTCTACTTCAGAAGAGCGGCGCCGCGTAGATCGTGTGGTCCGGGGGCGGCAGGATGGGGAGAGGAACGAAGAGGCGCGGCCGGGTGAGCCGGCCAACGAGCTCCCGAAGCGGCGTGTCGATGACCGCTGGGTGCCAAGCGAGCTGGTCGAGCACGGCTCGGGCGTCGATGTCGGCGAGGAGGTCGTCCCGCTCGAATACGACCCAAACCGGCTCTGCGGTCGGGAGCGCGACGACGACGAGGCTCACGGGCGTCTCCAGGAAGGTGCGGAGCGCGAGCTCGAGCGCCTGCCGGCGCGGGAGCAAGGTGGCGACGCGCCACGCTGCGGATCGCACAGGGTAGGGGCATCTGGCGCGCGCGGAGCAGATCGCGAAGTAGATCCCGTTGTCCGTCGGCACGACGCGCGGCAACTCGATCCAGTCGGTCACGAGCGTGAGCGAGTCGACGACTCCCGTGCTCGTCGCCTCGGTGACAACGAGCTTGCGGCCGGGCATCAGCCGGTAGCGGGCATTGGTCTCGGCGCGGATCGCCCGTGCGCGCGTGAGCGCCTCCGGTGCCAGCGCCGATGTGGTCGCCGATGCCGGGGCAGAGAACGCCGCGACCGCCCCCGCCGCCAGCGCAGCCACGAGGACCAGGAGCTTCCCTGCGAACGCCCTCCTTGCGCGGGCTCGCGCTACCTGCGCCGTGCCTGGGAACCGGATTGCGCGGAGGCGGACCATTCCCTTCTCCCTTCATGGGGCTGGTCGGTTGAGACGAAGCCACGCTAGGAGGGCGGGAACGAGGACGAATCGGGGGGATCCCTATGCGACCCCTCTGGAAGCCTGACGTCGAACCGAGACGCCTGGCGTAACGACGACGAGCACGCCGGTCACGGCGATCGTCGGACAAGGGGCTAAATGAGCGCGGCACGAGCTTGAGCGTCGTGGCTCGCGCTTCGGCCTGATCATGGGCTCGACGTAGCTCTCTGAACAGCGCTGGTATTTCGTGCGGTAGGCGTGCCGGTAGGCGCTGGGCTACAGCTGAGTTCGACGTCAGGAACGTTCTCAAATGGGGCGAACTGACCGGAGGTCATTCGTTGCCTACACAGGCGCCGTGACTCGAGCGTCGAGCTCCGTCTGTATCCGGGGTCTGCAGAGCAGCTGCGAGAACAGGCCTATTTGCAGGGTTTTTGTGCGTAGCGTGCGTTTCCATTCCATGGTGAGTGCTGCCCGTTTGCTGCCCGGAGCTCCGCGTCGTTTGTCTAATCGGCAAACGTAAAGTGCCTGTTTGCAGGCACTGTAAGAAGCGGGAGCGACGGGACTCGAACCCGCGACCTCCGGCGTGACAGGCCGGTACGGCGCAACCGGCTACAGCCCGCTATGACCCGGAATTACCAGCTGGAGCAGGCATTTCGTCGTCGCTCGAACCGGCTGCGACCGGCTAGCCCCGGCAGAGCCTGTGTAGTACGTGTGTAGTCGGGTTGGTGTCGGATCAGGCAACACAACCTGTCGCGCGGCGGTGTCTCCGGGCGCGGGGGCACGCCCCATCTGGGAGGAGATGGCCGTCGAGGGCTTTACACCCGTCGACGACGACACGGTCCTCGCTGGCTCGCGGTCCGGCCCTTCAGCCGGCTCGTGGACGGAGCTGGCTCCGCGCGGCGCAGCGCCGCGCGGAGAGCGGCTAGAACAGCGGTCCGAGATCCTCCATCACGCCGTCCTCCCAGCGGAAGGCGTGGACGATCGGGCCGAACAGCGGGTGGATGACACCCGTCTCCGAGAACCCGACGACGATTCCTGCGTCGTTGAGACCGAGTGCGACGCTGGTCGGGCCGCCGAGCGTGCCGAGGTCGGACATGACGCCGTCCCGCCAGAGGAACGCGTGTGTCTGCCCGTTGCCCGTGCGCGCCTGGCCGACGACGTCGCCTCGCTCGTTGATCCGCCAGGCGCGCGCCGTGGTTCCGCCGAGTGTGCCGAGATCCTCGATGCCGCCGTTCCGCCACAAGACGGCGCGTCGTGCAGCGGGCTGCCCGGGATAGACGGCGGAGCCCACCATCCACCCGCGCTCGTTGATCCCGGTCGCCTCGTCGGAGACCCCGCCGAGCGAGGGCAGCTCGGTCATCGTGCCGTGCTCGTAGAGGAAGGCGCGGTTCCGGCCGTCGGCGATGCGGGAGCCGCCGACGATCTGTCCGCTGTTCGAGATGTCGCGCGCAATCGCCGTAGCACCGCCGAGCGTGCCGAGGTCGTGCATGACGCCGGCGCGATCGACGACGAAGCCACGGAAGTTCTGCACCGTCCGGGCGGTGACCGGGTCCGTGTTGTACGTCCAGCCGACCACCTCGCCGCGATCGTTGAGTCCGTAGGCCTGGCTGTTGACGTACCCGGGCAGCGTGCCCAGCGAGCGCATGCCGTCCTCGTCAGCCACGAATGCGAGCGAGACTGCGAGACCGTTCGGCTCGAAAAGCGCTGTATCTGCCTGACCGACGACCGTCCCCCGTTCGTTGATCGCGGTCGAGATCGCGGCGAACCCGCCGAGGGTGCCGAGCCGGCGAACCGTGCCGTCCCTCAGCCGGACGATCGCGTCGTACGAGGAGCAGCCGGGGCTGCACGACGAGCCCGCGACGGCGCCGCCCGCCGCAACCGCGCCGGCCTCGCTGAAGCCCTCGTCGGACGGGTCGGCGACGGCTCCGCCTGCGGTGAGCGCAGCGAGCGATACAACGACGGTCCTCGCAGCCGCCTGAGCGTCGGCCGAACCGCCCTGGCGCGCGGCGGCCCACGCCGTGGCGTCACCTGTCTTGCGGCTGAGCGCGGCGACTGCCGTACCGGCGACGATCCCCGCGAGCGCGAGGACGGCGACCGTCGAGGTGAGGCGGCGAAGCACCGTCACGGCCCGAGATACGCGCAGATCGCGGAAAGCGCCTCATGCGGCCCAGCCTCGAAGAGCACTTCACCGGTCGCGACGTCGAAGACGACCCTGCCCATGTTCTGAACGATCAGTCCCTGACCGGGAATGCGAATGCTGAAGAGGTTCCCGACCACGGTTCGAACACCGGCTTCGTCGATGAACGTGACGGTCTGGTAGTTCGTCACCGTCTTCCCGTTCGCAGACCACGTGTTCGTGACTTGCCGGTGAGTCATTACACGGCCGTCTGCGAACGTCGTGATCCGTCGCTCGCCGTCAGCTGTAATGAAGACCGGGAACCCGCATGCCCGCGACAGCCCGGCATCGATTCGGGCGAACGAGATGGGCACAGTGGAGACGGACGGCTGGTCGGCAGCCGCCGTTCCCGGAAGCGCAAGCATCAGTACAAGGGACGAGAGGGAAACGAGCAGTGCGCTGCGGTTCATCGGGGATCTCCTTTCTTCGGTACGGCGCCGGAGGCGCGGGAGCGATCGCCAGCAGGGGGCAGGTCGGCGTGCGTGTCTCCTTCCAGCTGCGGTTCGCTCGATAACTGCCGCGTAATCGCGAGCGGTCGACGGGGCATGCCCCATCGGCTGAGGAAGCTGCTGGCGAAGAGCGCCAGCCCGAAGCCGCCGACGGCGCCTATCCCGGCGGCGCCCCAGTCGAAGCCGTCGTCGCGGACCTCGACGATGACCGGAGCTTGCTCGCGTATCTGACTCTGGCGGTGTTGGCCTGCGGCCACGGGGGAGACGAGCGCGACCGCGACGAGACTGACCGCCGTTCGACTGAGCGCTCCCTGCATGTCGGGAAGCACGTCCAGGCGACGGTTGGCGAGCGCTTAACGTGAGCGGCTCGGGACCTAACGATCGGTAAACCGGACTCCTCGCACCGGCCTGTGCAAGGGCCGGAGACGGTGCTAGCGTCGAGCCTCGGCGGAGAGACGGCGCGGTGGAGTTCCGGATACTGGGGCCGCTGGAGGCGGCGGATGCCAAAGGCTTGGTGGCTCTCGGGCCGGCGAAACAGCGCGCGCTTCTGGCGGTTCTGCTCTTGCATCGGGGCGAGGTCGTTCCGAGCGAGCGGCTGATCGAGGAGCTCTGGAGCGGGCGAGCGCCGGCGACCGCGGCAAAGAGCGTTCAGGTCTACGTCTCGCAACTGCGAAAGGCGCTCGGCGACAGACTCGTGACGCGCGGCGGCGGCTACGTCCTCGAGCTCGAACCGGGAAGCCTCGACCTTGATCGCTTTCAGGCGCTCGCGGGCGAGGGGCAGGAGTTGCTGACACGCGGTGACGTCAAGCGCGCCGCGGAGCTGCTCGGAGCGGCGCTCGCTCTCTGGCGTGGACCTCCGCTCGTCGATCTCAGTTACGAGCCGTTCGCGCAGCCGGAGATTCAACGTTTGGAGGAGCTCCGCCTCGCCGCTCTCGAGGACCGGATCGAGGCGGACCTCGCGCTCGGCCGACACGCGCAGCTGATCGCCGAGCTCGAGGCGCTCGTCCGCGGGCACCCACTACGCGAGCGTCTGCGTGCACAGCTGATGCTCTCCCTCTACCGCGCCGGACGGCAGGGAGAGGCGCTCGAGGTCTACCGCCAAGGGCGCGAATCGCTCGTCGAAGAGCTCGGCATCGAGCCCGGCCCGAGGCTTCAGGAGCTTCACCGCGCGATCCTGAACCAGGATCGGGCGCTCGACCGGCCGTCGCCGTCCGTCGTTCGCGCGCCGCTCGCTTCCGACCGGCGGGCTGTCCTGATGGGTGCGGGCGGGGTCTTGCTTTTGGCGGCCGCGGCCGCGGCTTTCGTCGTCGCGGTGACGGGCGGGTCGACATCCGCCGGCCTCGCCGCCGTTCAGCGGAACTCGGTCGCAGTGATCGACCCGAGCAGCAGCACGCTTGTTGGGCAGATTCCGGTGGGCGTGGGACCGGCGGCGATTGCTGCGGCCGCCGGGACGGTCTGGGTATCGAACATGGACGACAGCTCGGTCTCACGGATCGACGCGAAGGCGATGAGAGTCGTCCGCACGATCGCCCTCCCGCGCTCTGCGAGCGCCCTCGCCGCCGACACTGCCGGCGTCTGGGCCACAGGCGACGGTGCGCGTGTCTACCGGATCGCACGCCAGTTCGACGCCGTCACGCGGACAATCTCTGTGAAAGGGCGTGCTCGTCAGTTCAACGTCGAGCCGGTTCCCGGCGCAGCGATTGCTGCCGGGTCGCTTTGGGCTGTCAGCGGGACGGGCGTCGTCCGCATTTCGCTTCGCAGCGGCAAGCCGGTCGCCGCCTTC
>DASSUI010000050.1:0-10261 GCA_035707105.1 Gaiellaceae bacterium
ACCCCTCTCTGCGAGGCCGCGAGCACCGCGGCGTCGTACCGGTCCCACTCGTAGGCCGGGTCCTCGGGGTTCGTGCCGTGGTCGGGCCGCTCGCGTGCGACCCCGAGCACCCCGCCCCAAGAGAGCGTGACGCGGACGATCTGCGGCCGCAGCGTGTCCAGGGTGTTGGAGAAGCGTGGCGTATTCCCGATCGCCTCGGTCGTGTCCACGACCCCGAGCTGGATCCAGTTCGACGCACCCGCGGGCGTTGCGACCAGTAGGGCGGCCACGAGCGCGGCGACTGTCGTGCGGAGCATCACGACAGAACGTATCGGGCGGTTGTTACGGCGGCTTGAAGCATGGGTACGGGGTTCCAGAACAACTATGAAAGGAGTTCACCCATGGGTGAAGTGAAGAAGTCGATCGAAGTCGAGGTTCCGGTCTCGACGGCGTACAACCAGTGGACGCAGTTCGAGGAGTTCCCGCAGTTCATGGAGAACGTCGAGTCCGTCACGCAGCTCGACGACACGCACCTCCGCTGGGTCGCCGAGATCGGCGGCCGGAAAGAGGAGTGGCAGGCCGAGATCACGCACCAGGAGCCCGACAGCCACATCGCGTGGCGGTCGACCGAGGGCAAGGAGAACGCCGGCGACGTCCGGTTCGACAGCCTCGGCCCCGAACGCACCCGGATCCAGGTCGTCATGACCTGGGAGCCGGAGGGCATCGTCGAGGCGACGGCCGAGAAGCTCGGCCGCGACGAGGGCGCCGTCAAGGCGGACCTCGAGCGGTTCAAGGACCTGATCGAGGGCCGCGGCGTCGAGTCCGGCGCCTGGCGCGGCCAGGTCGTCGAGGGCCAGAAGATCGACTAGCTGTACTGCGAGCCGGCGGGCGTGGGGCCCGCCGGCTCGCTCGTACGAAACGGCCCGGGAGCTACTTGCGCTGAAGCACCCAGAGGCCGGTGTTCATGTCGCTGGCGTAGATCAGGCCGTCCTCCACCACGACGCCCCAGACCTGCGGCGTCTGTGAGAGGACCCCCCGCTGCGACGGCTTGACCGGGTTCTGGCCGGCCGGCGGGACGAAGTAGCCGACCTCCCGCAGGTTCGCCGGGTTGCTCGCGTCCACGATCCGGACGCCGTCGGAGTACCAGGACGTGTACACGTCCGTCCCGACCACGAGGGGGTTGTGGATGGTGTAGTCGCCCGCGGCCTTGTCGCCGATGGCCAGCGAGTTCGGCGTCCGGTACGAGCCGACCTGAACGGGCGCCGCGTCGTTCGAGTAGTCGTACGCACGCAGGTAGCCCCAACCCTTCTCGGTCGCCGGGCCGGAGTTCGGGCAGAAGTCCTCGTCGGCCGTGAAGAGCAGCTTCCGGCCGTCGTCGTAGTTCGACGAGTGCGCGTCCCCGTCGGCGTTCGCCGGGTACACGGTACGACCTTTGAAGACCGGGCTGGCGGGATTCGAGAGATCGAGCTTGATGAACCCCGAGTCCCAGTAGGACACGAAGACGGCCGTGCCGTCCTCGCTTGGCTCGGCGCCGTGACCGTAGTTCGGGTCAGGGTCGCAGCCCTGGCCCGCCGTCCACGGACCGCCGGCGTCCTGGACGCCCCAGTCGGAGACCTGCGTCGGGTGCGACGGATCGGTGATGTCGATCAGCCGGAAGTCGCCGTCGCCGTTGACGTCGCGGTACCCGGACGGTGAGGACGAGTCCGGATAGCGGCTCGTCGGCACCGTCGCGTACGCGTAGGTGTGTCCGTTCGCGTGGTGCTCCACTTCGAACTCGTGGACGCCGCGCGTGCAGCAGGCCGTCTTCAGGTAGCCGAGCTGCACCGGCGCCGCCGGGTTCGTGACGTTCCAGAGCATCAGCCCCCGGTCGCCGTTCGGATCGGTCCGCGGGCCGCCGCACCACTGGATCCCGGCGACGGCGATGTCACGGCCGTCGGTGGCCGTGTAGACGACGACGTCCTCGGCCGACGTGCCGGGCGGGTTCTGCAGCGTCGCGACCCGAGTCGTCGTCGAGCCTTCGACCTTGACGACGGCCACGCCGCTGTTCGGCGCCTCCGGGCAGAACCGGTTCTTCGAGCCGTTGGCCCAGTCCTGGAAACCCCAGTGACCCACGTACGCGTAGCCCTCGTGGGCCCAGACGTCTCCGTTGAAGCCGCGGTCGCCGATCGAGTCGTGCGCGACGACTTCGAGGTTCGGCGAGATCTGCATCGCCTTCTGGCCGCCGTTGTAGGTCTTGCTCGACTGGTCGAGGAAGTGCTTCTCGTCCTTGAGCAGGTCGTCCTGGTTCGAGGACGCCGTGATCCCGACGCCCACGAAGGCCAGCGCTGCGGCCGTCAGGCCGAGCGCGAGCCCCGCTTTGCGCTTCAGCATGAGCCTCCCCCTTCTCGATGCCTAGGTCGTGGCCATCTGGGACATGAACGCTTCGGAGCGCTTCTCCATCTCCTCCGGAGGAACGTCCTCGACGTGCGTGGCGATCGTCCACGAGTGGCCGAACGGATCCTGGACGGACGCGAAGCGGTCGCCCCAGAACATGTCGTCGGGCTCCATCGTCGACGTGGCGCCCGCGTCGACCGCCTGCTTGTAGAGCTCGTCGACGTTCTCGACGTAGACAAAGATGCTGGCGGTCGTCCCGCCGAGCTCCTTCGGCGGCTTCGTGCTCGCCTGCGGGAAGGGGTCGGAGAGCATCAGGAGCGAGTCGCCGATCTCGAGCTCGGCGTGCATGACCGAGTCGCCCGGCCCGGCCATCCGGACGCGCTCCTTCGCGCCAAGCGCCCGCTCGTAGAAGTCGATCGCCGCTGCGGCGTCGTCCACCGCGAGGTAGGCGGTGAGGGTGTGGTAGCCCTCGGGAACCGGTTGCACCGACATGGGTCACCTCCGTGCGTTGGGTTCGCCCGGAGCCTAGCGCCGCGGTTTCGAGAACGACGAGCCGGCGGGCCGGGCGGCCCGCCGGCTCGCATGCTCAGGCGCGAACGAGCTCGCGCTCGGGGTCGCGCGCCGGCTCCGGCTCGACCGTCTCGGGCTCGGGCTCGATCACGCGCGGCTCGACGTCTTCGCGCCGCTCCTCCTCGTCGAGGAGCTCCCAGTTCTCCCACTTGAGGGAATGGCACATGCGGCGCTCACCTCCTCGCCGAAACAGTAGCTCCGCGGCTCCGCGGGTGCGGAGAAGTTGGCCCCGACGGCAAGCGCCAGTGGGTCGTCGTTCAGCCCCGAGAACGAGCACCACGACACACCTTGGTTCTGATCCGCCTTCTTGCCGCTTCCGGTCACCTCACCGGCCAAAGCCGGACCAGCAGCCAGAGCCGCGACCGCGGCTGCACAACATGCAACCGCGAGGCACGCGGCGCCTGTTCGAGGTCGCCGGCTACTCGCGTTGCTCGCCGGCCGCGAGCTCCTGCTCGAGCTGGTCGAGCGCCGAGCGGAGGTACTGGATCCGCTCCAGCACGGGCACGGCCTCCTCGGGCGAGAGCGACTCGCGGCGGGCGAGCTCCCGCGCCTCCTCCATCGAGTTGAGGACGATCCCGATCAGGACGTTGATGACGATGAAGGCGGCGGTGAGGATGAACGAGACGAAGAAGATCCACGACCACGGGTGGACGTCCATACCGGCGTCCATGTAGACCGGGAAGTTCTCCAACGTCAGCATCACGAAGAGCGTCAGCATCGCCTCACCGATCGTCCCCCAGTCCTCGGCCAGGTGGTCGCCGAAGAGCTGCCAGCCGACCATCCCGTAGACGAACAGGATCAGCGTGGTCAGGATCGCCATCGAGGCAAGCGGCGGCAGGCTGCGGACGACGGCCGTGATCAGGATGCGGACGTCGGGGAGCAGGTGGACGACCCGCACGATCCGAGCCAGCCGCGCGAGCCGCAGGATCGTCGTGTTCTCGCGCAGGCCCGGGACGAACGCGAGCCCGACTGCGAGGAAGTCGAAGACGTTCCAGCCCTCGCGGAAGTAGTTCCACGGCCGTGGAAGGTAGGCGGCGACGCGGAGCGTGATCTCGACGACGAAGAAGGCGAGGAAGATCCCGTTCAGCAGGTGCAGCGTGTCGCCGTACTCCTCGTCGAGCCGGGGGTACGTCTGGAGCCCGAGCACGAGCGCGTTCGCCAGGATCACGGCGACGACCGAGGCCGTGAAGGCGGGGGAGTCGACAAGGCGCCGGAGCTGGTTCATAGCCGCGGATTGTGGCAAGCGTGGAGTGGGTGGACGCGGAACGACCGGTGCATCATGCGTCGTATGCGACTCGACCTGCCGACCGGGAAGGTGACGTTCCTGTTCACCGACGTCGAGGGCTCGACGAAGCTCCTGCACGAGGTGGGCCCCGAGCGCTACGCCGAGGCGCTCGCGGACCATCGGCGCATCGTTCGCGAGGCCTTCGCAGCGCATGGCGGCCTCGAGGTCGACACGCAGGGCGACGCCTTCTTCATCGCCTTCCCGACCGCGTCCGGCGCGCTTCGCGCGGCCGCGGAGGCGCGCGAGCGTCTGGCCCACGGCCCGATCCGCGTCCGCATGGGGATCCACACCGGCGAGCCGCACCTTGCAGCCGAGGGGTATGTCGGCGTCGATGTCCACCGCGCCGCGCGGATTGGTGCCGCCGGGCACGGCGACCAGATCGTCGTCTCGGCTGCAACAGCGGCGGAGACCGGTCACAACGGCCTCCGCGAGCTCGGCGAGCATCGGCTCAAGGATTTCGACCAGCCGGTCCCGCTCTACCAACTCGGCGACGGCGATTTTCCCCCGCTGAAGACGATCTCGAATACGAACCTGCCCCGCCCCGCCAGCTCCTTCGTCGGCCGGGAGGCAGAGGTCGTGGAGGTCGCCTCGCTCCTTCGCGACCGGACGCGGCTCCTGACGCTCACGGGGCCGGGCGGCTCGGGCAAGACGCGGCTGGCGATCGAGGCTGCCGCGACGGTCGTCCCGGACTTCAAGGCGGGCGTCTTCTGGGTCGGGCTCGGCCCGCTGCGCGACCCGGGGCTCGTGCTCGACGAGGTCGCGCTGACCCTCGGCGCGAAGGACGGACTCGAGGAGCACATCGGCGAGCGCGAGCTGCTCCTGCTCCTCGACAACCTCGAGCAGGTCGTCGACTGTGCCCCGGCGCTCGCGAAGCTGGTCGAGGCGTGTCCGAATCTCCACCTGCTGGTGACGAGCCGGGAGCTCCTTCGGGTCAGGGGCGAGGCCGAGTATCCGGTGCTGCCGCTGGCCGAGCCCGACGCTGTCGCCCTCTTCGGGGCGCGGGCGGGGGTGGACGCGGACGAGCCGGTCCACGAGCTCTGCCGCGCGCTCGACAACCTCCCCCTCGCTGTCGAGCTCGCGGCGGCTAGTGCACGCGTCCTGACGCCCGGCCAGATGCTCGAGCGCCTGGGACAGCGGCTCGACCTTCTGAAGGGCGGACGCGACGCCGACCCGCGCCAGGCGACTCTCCGCGCGACGATCGAGTGGTCGTATGACCTCCTCGGTGCCGAGGAGCAGCGCCTGTTCGCGCGGCTCGCCGTCTTCGCCGGCGGCTGCACGGCCGAAGCGGCGGAGGAGGTCGCCGACGCCGACCTCGACGTGCTCCAGTCGCTCGTCGAGAAGAGCCTCGTCCGGCGCACGAACGAGCGCCTCTGGATGCTCGAGACGATCCGTGAGTACGCCGTGGAGCGCCTCGAGAGCTCCGGGGAGGGGGACGAGCTGCGCCGTCGCCACGCGGAGCACTTCGTCGCACTTGCGGAGGCGGCCGAGTCGCACATGCGCCAGGCCTCGCCGGAGTGGCTCGACAGGATCGAAGCCGAGCACGACAACGTCCGCGCCGCGCTCGACTGGCTCGAGGGCGCCGACGAGGAGCTCGCGGCGAAGCTGACGGCCGCGGTCTGGCGCTTCTGGTCGCTGCGCGGTCACCTCGCAGAAGGGCTGCGACGGGTCGAGGACGCACTCGCCCGTGCTTCGCAGCCGACTGCCGTTCGCGCGCGCCTGCTCGAGGGAGCAGCGGATCTCGCCCTCGACACGGCGTACGACGACGTGGCGCGACTGCGCGCCGAGGAGGGGCTCGCGCTCAACCGCGAGCTGGACGACGAGCAGGGGCTCGCGGACTGTCTCTTCATCCTCGCCCTGACGCACACCAGCTTCCACCGGTGGCAGGAGGCGCACGACGCGCTCGCCGAGGCGATCCACCGGTACCGCGACCTCGGAGACGAGCGGCACGCGATGATGGCCACCCGGCGCCTTGCCTGGACCTACGAGAACCTGTACGGCATCGACCGGGCGACCGAGCTCCACGAACAGAACCTCCGCGCCGCGCGTGCGGCCGGCGACCGCGCGATGCAGGCGGAGACCCTTGCCGTCCTCGGCCAGTACGCCTTGGAGCAGGGCCGCCTCGCCGATGCGCTCCCGATGCTCACGGAGGCGTACGAGCTTCACCTCGGGCAGCCGGATCTCACCGACCGCTTCCAGACCGTCATCCTCGTGTGCCGGTTCGCGCGGGCGCTCGCGCTCGCCGGCCGGGCCGTCGATGCGGCCCGGCTGGTCGGGGCCGCGCCGGGCCAGTTCGAGAAGCTCGGGATCCGGATGGAGTCGTGGGTCGCAACGATCAACGAGGGAACGCTCGAGCTCGTCCGCGACGAGCTCGAGGAGGCCGCGATCGAGCAGGCGTTCATGGAGGGACGCCAGCTTTCCGCCGACGAGGCAATCGAGGTCGCCCTCGAGGCTTTCGACTAGCTTGCAGGCGATCCATGAACGAGGCCGAATGCAACGGCTTCTGCACGTACGACCTAGCAATGCAGCCGCTCGGGTGCTTCACTCTTGATTGCCGCTAACGCTCGCCCCAGGAAGCCTCACCTGCACGACATCCAGCCGCGGATTCGCCCGTTCTTCGCCGTCCTCGCTGCAGCCGCCGTCGGCTGGCTGCTGACGGCGCTCTTCGTCGCGGACGACTGGCCCGCCGGGCTGATCGCGGTCCCGATCTGGCTCGCCGCAGGCGCTCTCGGCCTCTGGCTTGCGGAGCGGCTCCGCGACCGGACGCGTGAGCAGCGCCTCTCCGAACGCCGGCTGGAGGGCATCCGCGAGGGGGCCAACGACGCGGTTCTGCGCGTCGAGGCGGACGGCACGATCGCTGACTGGAGCCCGGGCGCCGAGGCGCTGTACGGGTACTCGGACGACGAGCTGGTCGGCCGTCCTCTCGTCGAGCTTCTCGGCGAGCCGAACGCCGACCGCATCGTCGAGGCGGTCCGAAGCGGCGAGCCCTTCGACGAGGCGATGCAGCAGCGTCGCCGGGACGGCGGCGCGTTCACCGCCTCGGTCACCGTCGTCCCGACCGGCGCCGAGCCGCCCGAGGCGATCGTCGTCGCGCAGGACGTCGGAGAGCTGCGGCGCGTGACGGCGAACCTGCGCGACACCGAGGCGAAGTACCGCTCGCTCACCGAGCAGCTTCCGGTCGTCACCTACCTGCAGGAGGTCGACGGCGAGCGCAGGACGACGTTCGTGAGCCCGCAGATCGACCGGTTGGTCGGCTACACGGCTGACGAGTGGCTCGAGGATCCCGACCTCTTCCTCCGTCTCGTACATCCCGAGGATCGCGACGAGGTCGCGGCCGCGCGAAAGGCAGTTGAGGCCGGAAAGGGCATCCGCTCCACCTACCGCATGGTCGCCCGTGACGGCCGCGTCGTCTGGCTGCGGGACGAGGCCGTCGTGGTGCTGGACGAATCGGGCCGGCCGCGCTACCTCCAGGGCTACTTGCTGGACGTGAGCGAGCGAAAGGCGGCCGAGCAGGAACGGAGCGAGCTCCGCCAGGCGCAGGCCGCGACCGCCGAGCAGTCGGCCGCCCGTCTGCGGAGAATCGAGCTCGTCGCCGAGACAGCGTCCATCCTCGCCTCGTCCCTCGACGCACGGTCGACGGTGCAGAAGGTGGCCGGCCTGGCGACCCGCGAGCTCGCCGAGTGGTGCGTCGTCGACGTTCTCCACGAGGAGGGGACGGTGACGCGGTGGGCATCCGAAGGCGCCGACTCCGCAGCCTCGGCCGCCGAGCCCGACGCCCGCCCCGACCAGGGGGTGGCGGACGTCATCCGCGGGCGCCGGCCCGAGCTCTCGCAGTCGAAGATCTCCATTCCGCTCATCGCGCGCGGGCGCCGCCCGGTGGGGGCGCTCACGCTCCTCCGCGGAGAGGACGCCGCGCCGTTCGGCTCGGACGACCTCCCCTGGGCGAGTGCGCTCGCCGGGATGATCGCGCTCGCGATCGACAATTCGCGGCTCCACAACGAGGTTCAGGCGCAGTCGGACGCGAACAAGGTGCTGAGGCACATCGGCGAGGGCGTGTTCCACGTCGACACCGGCGGGCTGGTCCGCCTCTGGAACCCCGCCGCCGCGACGATCATCGGCGTCTCGGCCGACACGGCCGTGGGCAAGCCGGCGGCGGACGTGATCGACGACTGGCACGAGCTCGCCGACCTCGTGCCCGTCGGCACCTCACGCGAGCACGCACGCGCCGCGACATTGCCGCTCGAGACCGAGCACGGCGAGCGCTGGCTCTCGATCGCCGGCGTCGAGTTCGCGGGCGGAACGGTCTACGCGTTCCGCGACATCACCGAGGAGCACCAGATCGAGGAGCTGAAGGCCGAGTTCATCGCCACCGCCTCGCACGAGCTCCGGACGCCGCTCGCGGCGGTCTACGGCGCGGCGCAGACGCTGCGGCGGCACGACTTCGCGCTCGACGACGCCGGGCGCGAGCGTTTCATCTCGCTGATCGTCGACGAGTCCGACCGCCTGGCCCAGATCGTCAACCAGATCCTGCTCGCCAACCAGCTCGAGGTCGGGCGGGTCGACCTCGAGACGGAGCCGTTCGACGCGGCCGACCTCGTCGAGCGCGTGGTCGAGTCGGCGAAGACGCACGCACCCTCGAACGTCGTCATCGACGTCCGCGTCGCGCCGGCCGTCCCTCGGGTCGCCGCCGACAAGGACCGCGCGCAGCAGGTGCTCGTGAACCTCGTCGACAACGCCGTCAAGTACTCACCCGGCGGCGGCCGGGTCGAGGTCGCGGTCGAGCCGGCCGAAGGGGCGGTCGAGTTCCACGTGAGCGACGAGGGGATGGGCATCCCGGCCAAGGAGCAGCCCCGGATCTTCGAGAAGTTCTACCGCCTCGATCCGAACATGACGAAAGGCATCGGAGGAACCGGGCTAGGGCTCTACATCTGCAGCGAGCTCGTCCAGCGGATGGGCGGCCGGATCTGGCTGGAGTCGGAAACGGGCGAGGGGTCGCGGTTCTCTTTCCGGCTCCCGAGCGTGGGCGCGCATCCCGTGCTCCCGAAGGCGCAGGAGCTGGCCGAGCGCGCGGCACCGGCCTCGGCACCTACGGCGCAGGCCGACGTCGGCAGCTGAGTCTGGGCCGGCTACTCGCCGGCGCGGATGCCCTCGACGAGCGCCCGCGTGGTCGGCGCATCGATCCCGTGGCGTGCGGCGGCGCGCAGCACCGACCCACCGATCGCGTCGATCTCGGTCGGCCTGCCCGCCTCGCGATCCTTCTGCATCGACGACCGGAAGTCGGGCGGTACGGTCTCGATCCGGGCGATGAGCTCACCGGCGTCGAGCACGACGCCGTCCGCGCGCGCGATGGCGACGACTTCGTCGACGCACCCTTCCAGCCGGCGCCGCCAGGCCGGGTCGGCCGCGACGCCGCCGAGCGCTGAGCCGCGGAGGGTCGTCGTCAAGGCGAGCGGCGCGAGGAGGGCCAGCTTTCCCCACAGGACACCGGCCTCGCTCTCCCCGATCGAGACGGCGATGCCCGCGTCGGCGAGCTCGGTCCGAAGCTCTTCCGCCCGTGGGGCCGGCGAGAGCACGGCGAACGCGAAGGGGCTCACCTGACGCACGCGGCCCGGATCGACCCGCTCCGACTCGATCGCGATCGAACCCGGCAGGACCGCGTCGGGGGTGAACCGGCGGCGGAGTAGTTCGACGTGATCGAGGCCGTTGAGCAGCGGGACGACGACCGCGTCCTCCACAGCGTCGTCGCGGATGCGCTCGAGCGCCTCTCGTAGTTGCGTCGCCTTCGTCGTCACCCAGAGGACGTCGACCGGTCGCTCGAGAACGGGGGCGGCTGGAATGCTCGCTTCGAAGTCGCCGACAAGAGCGCTCTCGATCCGGACGATCCCGCCGTAGCGCTCGAGCGACCCCTCCCGCATGACCAGCAGCACCTCGCGACCGGCACGCGTTAGGCACGCGCCGACGAACGCGCCGACGCCGCCCGCACCGAGGACGGCGTGTCGCATCACGGGTCGAAGCTAGCGGAGCGCGTATGCGAACATATGTTCGTGTCCGGGCGGG
>DASSUI010000051.1:0-137059 GCA_035707105.1 Gaiellaceae bacterium
AAGCGGTCGCGCGGACGCCCGTAGACGTCGTCCGGCGTCCCGACCTGGCGGACGCGGCCGGCGTCGAGCACCGCGATCCTGTCTCCCAGGGTCAGCGCTTCGACCTGGTCGTGCGTGACGTGCACCATCGTCGAGCCGACCTCGCGATGGAGCCGCCTGAGGTCGGTCCGCATCTGGACGCGGGTGCCGGCGTCCAGGTTCGAAAGCGGCTCGTCGAGCAGGAAGGCGTCCGGCCGCCTCACGAGCGCCCGCGCGAGAGCGACTCGCTGGCGCTCGCCGCCGGAAAGCTCGTACGGCCTACGTTCGAGGAAGCCGTCGGCCCCGACGAGCCGCGCGGCCTCGGCGACGCGCTCGACGACCACGCGCCTCGGCTCCTCGCGCACGACGAGCCCGAACGCGATGTTCTCCCGGACCGTCAGGTGCGGGAAGAGCGCGTAGCTCTGGAAGACCATCGAGACGTTACGCGCCGCCGGCTTCACGCGCGTGACGTCCCGCCCGCCGATCCGGACCGCCCCCTCGTCGACCGCCTCCAGGCCGGCGACGCAGCGGAGCAACGTGCTCTTTCCGCAGCCGGAAGGCCCCACCACGACGAGCAGCTCGCCGTCCTTCGCCTCGAGATCGACGCCGTCGAGCGCCGTCGTGCCGCCGAACCGCTTCACGACTCGCTCCAGCGCGAGCCGGCTCATCGACCGAGCCAGCCGGCGCCGCGATCCTCGTGCAGGAAGTAGCGCTGGGCGACGACGAAGGCGAGCACGACCGGCGCCGTGGCGACGACGGCTCCGGCGAGGAGCACCGGGTAGTTGGTCCGGTCGAGGGCCTCCAGCGACCGCAGCCCGAGCGGCAGCGTGTACAGGTCGGGGTCGAAGAGGTAGACCAGCGGCTCGAGGAAGTTCCCCCACGAAGCGATGAACGCGAGCAGGCCGACGGCGATCGTCACCGGACGGACCAGCGGCATCGCGACGCGGCGCCACATCGCGAACGGGGTCATCCCCTCGAGCCGCGCCGCTTCGAGCAACTCGGGCGGAAGCCTCCGGAAGCTCCAGTAGAAGAGCAGGACGTAGAACGGCGAGAGGCCGAGCAGCGCGGGCGCAACGAGTGGCACCCAGGTGTCGGTCAGCCCGAGCCACCGGAAGAGCGTGAACCGCGGCACGAGCAGCGCGGTGATCGGGACCATCAGCGCGGCGAACGAGAGCCCCACGAGGAGCGCGCGGGCCCTCCCGCGGACGAGAAGGAACGCGAACCCGGCCAGCGAGGCGACGACGACCGCGAGCGGCACCGTCAGCGCCGCGACGACGAGTGAGTTGGCCGTGTGCCGCGCGAGGTCGACGAGGTCGAACGCGCGGTCGTAGCTCGTCGTCGAGAGCGGCCGCGGGAGGAGCTCGGGCGCCCGCGGCGGCGGGGTACCCGGCTCGCGCAGGGAGCCGCTGACCATGAACCAGAGCGGCAGGAGGAAGGCGACGGCCAGCGCGATCGCGGCCGGCTGCCTCCAGCCTCCCCACCTCCGGTCGCCGGCCCTCACGTGCGGCCGAGTCTAGAGGTCAGCGTTCCGCGCGCTCGAACAGCGGCCGCGTCTGCTCGTCCACGTCGGCGACCACCTTGTCGACCGGCTGCGCGAGGTACATGCCGTTCTCGAGGATCCCGTTCGTCGCGTCCTCGATCTCCGGCCAGGTGGAGACGGTCGGAAGATGGCGGATCGTCTCGACCGCATCGAGCCAGACACGCGAGTTCTTCGGCTTCTTGCCGGGGTCGAGGAACGCGTCCGACTCGGCGACGGACCGGAGCGAGGGCACCGTACGCCCGGTGCGGGCGACCACTTCGGCGCCCTCGGGGCCGAGCGCGTACTCGACGAAGCGCCAGGCGGCGTCCTTGTCCTTCGACCCCTTGGTCATGCAGTAGGCGTCCGAGTGAAGGACGTTCGCCGGCTCCTGAAAGTGCGGCAGCGAGACGACGTCCCAGTCGAACTCCGCGCCTTCGCGAAGGCTCGGCACAGCCCGCCGCGACTCGAGCAGCATGGCCATCCGGCCGTTCGCGAAGCGGCTCTCGTCGTCCTCCGCCTCGACCTCCTGGTCGGAAGGCACGACCCCGTGCACAGTCCGGAGCTGGAAAAAGGAGTCGATCGCCTGCTTCGCCTCGGTCCCGTCGAGCGTGAAGCGGGTCGGTTCCTCCTCGTCGTCGACGAGGTCGCCGCCGTTCGACCACACGAGCGGCGCCAGGCGGATGATCGATGGCTCGACGCCGAGCCCGAAGATCTCGGCCGGCGCGGTGTTCGCCGCCGGAAGGTCGGGGTCGGCGCCGCGCACGACCTGCCCGTTCTTGTCGCGTGTCAGCTGCCGCGCCTTGTGGACGAGCTCGTTCCAGTGCATGCCGTCGCGTGGCGGCGAGACCCCGAAGCGGCGGAAGAGGTCGCGGTTGAAGTAGACGACCAGGCTCGAGACGTTCTGCGGAAGGCAGGTGAGTTCCCCGTCCCACCGGAACGCGTCGAGCGCCTCCGCGAAGAAGTCGCCCTCCTCGAACACGTCCGAGTCCTCCAGGTACGGGCCGAGCGGCTCGAGCGCGCCGCGCGCGGCGAACTGCCCGTAGAAGCGGTAGTTCATGAGGAAGAGATCCGGAGGCGACCCGCCCGCGATCGAGGTCGAGAGCCGCGCGATCAAGTCCTCGCGGTCGCTCGCCTCGACGAGCCGGACGTCGATGTCCCGCTCCTCCTTCGAGAACGAGGAGATCAACGTCCGGTACGCGTTGATCTCCGCCGGGTCGCCGAAGATCAGGAACCGGATCGACCCCGAGCTCGCCGAGTCCCCGCCGCAGCCGACGGCAAGGGTCAGGGCGAGGGCCGCAATGAGGCCGATCCGGAAGCAAGCCATGGGGAGGCATTAGAGTCGGCGAAGTCGGTCGCGTCAAGGGCGAATTTCGGCTTGGTTGAGCCATTTTTCGACCGTCGACGTGATATCACGCGAGCGGGGTCGTGCTATCGGCCTAGACCGGGATCGAGAGACGGAATGTCGCGCCGCGACCGGACGCAGACCGCACTTCCAGCGCGCCGCCGTGCGCCTCGGCGATCGACCGGGCGATGAAGAGGCCGAGCCCGGTCCCCGGCTTCGCGTGCTCGCCGAGGTGCACGCGGCCGAACTTCTCGAAGATCACCCGCTGGTGCTCGGGCGCGATCCCGGGCCCCTGGTCGCGGACCTCGATGACGACCCGGCCGTTCATGCTCTCTGCCTCGACCCGGACCTCGTCGCCCGGCGCGGAGTACTTGACGGCGTTGTCGATGAGGTTGACGAGCACCTGCCGCAGGCGGTCTCGGTCGCCGCGGACGCGGGGCAGCGGATCCCGGACGAGGGCGGTCACCGACACCTCGTCCTGCGCGTGCGCCGCCGCGGCGGCCGAGTCCCGGACGAGCTCCGCGAGGTCGACGTCGCCGAACGAATAGCCGAACGTCCCTGCCTCGATCCGCGACGTGTCGAGCACGTCGCCGATCAGCTCGGCGAGACGCGACGTCTCGTGCGCGATCAGCGTGAGGAACGACTCGCGTTGATCGGGCGTGAGCTCGCGCCACCGCTGCTGCAGCGTCCGTGCCGATCCGATGACCGAGGCCATCGGGCTGCGGAGCTCGTGAGAGACGAGCGAGACGAAGTCCGCCCGCATCGCCGAGAGGCTGCGCAGCTCCTCGACGGTGGTGCGCTCGGCCTCGTAGGCGCGGATGTTCTGCACGGCGCTGCCCGCGAGACGGCCGAGCAGGCTCAGGAGCTCGACTTCCGGATCCCTGAACCCATCGGCCTCCCGGCGTACGACGGAGAGGGCGCCGATCGTCTCCGCGCCGGCCAGGAGCGGCGCCACGACCCGCGACCGCAGGCCGAGCGCCTTGAACTCGCTTTCCTCGGCGTAGGCCGGGTGGGACATGTCTTCGCGGACGATTGTCTGGCCTCCTTTGAGCACGTCCTCGACGATCGACCCTGAGATTGCCGTGACCGTCCCGGGCGGAAAGACCCTCTCCGCCGCTTCCCCGGCAGCAGCGAAGACGCGAAGATGGCCGTCCTCGAGGAGGACGATCGCCGTCCGTTCGAACGGCACGAGCCCGCGCAGCTCCCGGATGAACGCGGCGAACGCCTGCTCGAGGTCGAGCGACGACCCGAGCGCGCGGGCGGCCCGGTTCGTCGCGTCGAGGATGTCCGCGCGCCTGCCGAGCTCGTCCCGCAGCGCCTCCGCCTCCTTCGCGCGTTGCGACGCGCTCGCCCGCTCCGCGCGAAGGCGATTGACGAGTGAGCCGACGATCGCCCCCAGCAGGAGCTGCACCCCGACCGGGAAGATGATGCGGTCGACGTCGAACTCCTGCGGTGGGAAATGCTCCTCGCGCCACCACTCCGTGCCCGCGAGCGCGACGGCGGAGCACGCCGACATTACGACGGCGCCCGCAAGGCCGTACAGGAGCGCCGCCTCGATCAGGGGGATGAAGACGAGCTGCCGGATCGGCGTCCCCTCTTCGAAGGTGAAGACGAGGACGTAGCCATAGACGACGAGCGAGTCCAGAAGCAGCGCGGCAAGGCGGATGTCCCGCCACGCGCGCCGCGATCTCGCCCTGTAGGCGAGCAGAAGCAGGGCGACGGCGCCGACCGCGAGGATGCCGGTGATCGCCCAGGCCCACCGCTCGTAGCCTGGCGGGTAGTCCGACTTGAGAACGCCGACCTCGAGTACGGCGAACGGGACGGCGAGCAGCCGCACCCAGGCCATCCAGACCTCGGTCCAAGAGGGTCGGCGTGCGTCCCGGGCCACGCGGCTACGAATTCTGCCGGGCGGCCAGGCGGGACAGGGCCCACTCGGCGTGCTCGCGCAGCAGTTCGTCGTCCGATTCGGCGTAGTGCTGCGCGAGCGGGCGGTGCTCGGCCTCGCCTGCGTTTCCGAGCGCGACGAGCGCGTTGCGGCGCAGGTAACGCGGGTCGTTGCGCGGCACGAAGAGACGCTCGTACCGGACGCGGAGATCCGCGTCCTCGGCCTCGAGCCAGTCGACGAGTGAGACATGTGTCTCGGCGCCTTCCGGCAGGGTCTCCGCGCGGCGCTTCTCGACGCCCCGGTTCCACGGGCAGACGTCCTGGCAGATGTCGCAGCCGTACACCCGGTCTTCGAGCGCGACGCGCACGGGCTCGGGCATGGAGTGGCGGGACTGGGTCCAGTACGACAGGCACCGGTTGGTATCGAGGACGCCCGGCTCGTCGAGCGCGTTCGTCGGGCAGGCGTCGATGCAGAGGCGGCACGAACCGCAGTCGAGGCCGAGCGGAGGGGTCGGTTCGAGCTCCTGCGTCGTGACGAGCGTCCCGAGGACGACCCACGAGCCGTGCCGTCTGGTGATCAGCATCGTGTTCTTGCCGTAGAAGCCGACGCCCGAGCGCGCGGCGGCCTCGCGGTCGACGTGCTGGTTCGCGTCCACGAGGACGCGGTACTCGCCGCCGAGCCGGCGGCCGAGACGGTCGAGCCGGTCGCGAAGAGCCGCGTAGGCGTCGGTCCAGGCGTAGCGCGGCAGGCGTCCCTCGCCCGGGCCGGGCTCGGGCCCCTCGCCGTAGTAGCAGAGCGCGGCGGAGACGACCGTTCGCGCACCGGGCAGCAGGGTCTCCGGGTGGCACGAGACGTCTGGCTGCGCCATCGTGAACCTGAGGTCGGCGAAGAGGCCGCGCCGCTTTCGCTCGGCGATGTGGCGCTCGGTGTCCATGTACGGCTCGGCCGGCGTCGCGCCGATGGCGTCGAGGCCGAGCTCCTCGGCCAGGAGTTCGAGTTCCCGGGCCGTCACGAGGCTCAGTGTGCCTACCATCCCGCGCCGTGAAGGCGATCCGGATCCACGAGGACGGCGGCCCAGAGGTCCTTCGCTACGAGGACGCGCCCAACCCGGAGCCGGGGCCCGGGGACGTGCTCATCCGGTTGCGGGCCGCGTCGTTGAACCGTCTCGATCTGTGGATCCGCCAGGGACTGCCCTCGGTGCCGAAGCCGCGAATCCTCGGCGCGGACGGCGCCGGGCTCGATCCCGAGGGCCGCCGTATCGTGATCAACCCCGGCATCGAGCACGGCGACCGGATCAGCGTGGTCGGCGAGCACATGGACGGAACGCACGCCGAGCTGATCGCGGTGCCCGAGTCGAACGTCTACCCGCTGCCCGACGGGATCTCGTTCGAGGAGGCTGCGGCCTTCCCGCTCGTGTTCGAGACCGTCTACCGGATGCTGGTCACGCGGGCGGCGCTCCAGGAGGGCGAATGGGTGCTCGTCTGGGGAGCGGGGAGCGGGATCGGGTCGGCGGCGCTCGTCATCGCACGCGCGCTCGGAGGGCGCGTCGTGGCGACGTCCTCGAGCGACGCGAAGCTCGAGCTCGCCCGCGGGCTGGGCGCCGAGGTGGTCGTCAACCACACGCGGGACGACGTCCTCGAGGCGGTTAAGAAGGCAACCGGCGGGCCCGGCGTCGACGTCGTCGTGGAGCACGTGGGCGAGGCGACCTGGCAGACCTCGCTCCAGGCGGCGCGGCCGCACGGCCGGATCGCGGTGTGCGGCGCGACGACCGGCCCCAACCCGAAGGCCGCCCTCCACCGGATCTGGTGGAAGCAGCTCACGATCCTCGGGTCGACGATGGGGACGAAGGAGGACTTCGAGGGAGCCTACGAGCTCGTCAAGAGCGGCCGGGCGACGCCGGTCGTCGACTCGGTCTTCCCGCTCGCCGAGGCTGCCGAGGCGCATCGGCGCATGGAGTCGGGCGAGCACTTCGGGAAAGTCGTGCTCAGCATCCCGAGGTGACCGCCCCGACGGAGGCGCCTACTCCGGCGTGACGTAAGCGGCCGTGAGGCCGCCGTCGACGAGGAAGGTCGCGGCGTTCACGTACGAGGACTCGTCGCTCGCGAGGAAGAGCGCTGCGTTCACGATCTCCCGCGGCTTCGCCAGCCGACCCATCGGCAGGTGGACGCGCCGCCGCTCGTACGCCGCCGGATCGTCGCCGAAGATCCGCAGCAGCAGCGGCGTCTCCACCGGCCCCGGACACAGCGCGTTCACCCGGACGCCCTGCCGCGCGAACTGCACGCCGAGCTCCCGCGAGAGCGAGAGGACCGCGCCCTTCGACGCCGTGTACGAGATTTGCGACGTCGCCGCCCCGAGGATCGCCACGAAGGACGCCACGTTGACCACCGATCCACCACCCCGCTCCAGCAGGTACGGGATGCCGAACTTGCAGCAGAGGAAGACGCCCTTCGTGTTCACGTCCTGAACCCGCTGCCAGGCGTCCGCCTCCGTCTCGAGGATCGATGCGTCGTCCGCCGGGGAGATCCCGGCGTTGTTGTAGAGGACGTCGATCCCGCCGTAGCGCTCGGCGGTCTCGGCGTACATCCTGCGGACGCTCTCGGCGTCGGCCACGTCGACCTCGACGGCGAACGCATCGCGCGCCTCGGACGCCGTCTGCTCGGCGGCCGCGCCGTCGACGTCGGCGACGCAGACCTGCGCTCCCTCCTCGGAGAACAGCAGGGCGGCGTCGCGGCCCATCCCGCCGCCGGCGCCGGTGATCACGACGACCTTCCCGTCGAGCCGGCCCAGCGCCTACGCCTCCCCGGTCGCGATGTACACGTTCTTCACCTCGGAGTAGCCCTCGAGCGCGTGCATCCCGAGCTCCCGGCCGAACCCGGACTGCTTGAACCCGCCGAAGGGCGTCGAGACCCGGACGGACGTATTCGAGTTGACGGAGAGGACGCCCGTGTCGATCGTCCGGGCGACGCGCATCGCCCGGCCGACGTCGCGGGTCCAGATCGAGCCGGACAGCCCGTAGGGCGTGTCGTTCGCGATCCGGACGGCATCGGCCTCATCCTCGAAGCGGATGACGGCGGCGACCGGGCCGAACACCTCCTCCCGGGCGACGCGGTCGTCGTTTGTCGCCTCGACGAGCGTACAGGGGAACCAGAAGCCGCGATCGGACGGTGTGTTTCCACGAAAGACAACGCTACCGTTCGCGTAGGACGACACCTTCTCGCGGTGCTCGGAAGAGATCAGCGGGCCCATCTCGGTCGCGTCGTCCTCCGGATCGCCGACGCGGACCGCCTCCGTCCGCTCGACCAGCAGCTCGAGGAACCGGTCGTATGCCGAGCGCTCCACGAGAATCCGCGAGCGCGCGCAGCAGTCCTGGCCCGCGTTCCCGAATACCGCGTAGGGCGCGCCGGCGGCGGCCGCTTCCAGGTCGGCGTCCGCGAAGACGACGTTCGCCGACTTCCCGCCCAGCTCCAGCGTCACGCGCTTGATCGTCCCGGCGGCGCCTTCCATCACCGACCGCCCGACTTCGGTCGAGCCGGTGAAGCCGATCTTCGCCACGTCCGGATGCTCCACGAGCCGCTGCCCGACGACCGACCCGGACCCGGCGACGACGTTGAGGACGCCCTCTGGCAGGCCTGCCTCCAGCGCGAGCTCCCCCAACCGAAGCGCGGTCAGCGGAGTGAGCTCGGCGGGCTTCAGCACGACGGTGTTCCCGCACGCGAGCGCGGGCCCGAGCTTCCAGCTCGAGATCGCGATCGGGAAGTTCCACGGGACGATTAGCCCGACCACGCCGAGCGGCTCACGGAATGTCAGGTCCACCCCGCCGGCGACGGGAATCGTCTCGCCGTAGTGCTTGTCGACCGCACCCGCGTAGAAGTGGAATACGTCCGCCACCATCTGCACCTCGCCGCGCGAGTCGCTGATCGGCTTGCCGACGTTGCGCGTCTCCAGCAGCGCGAGCTCGTCGCCGTGCTCCTCGACGAGACCCGCCAGGCGCCGCAGCAGCCGGGCGCGATCGGCGGGCGCCACGCCGCGCCACCCCGCGAAGGCCGCCTTCGCGGCGGCGACCGCACGGTCGGTGTCCTCGGCCGTCGCTCCGGGGATCTCGGCGATCGCCTCCTCGGTCGCCGGATTGACCACCACCGTCACGGGCGCCCCTCGCGGTACCGCCTCGCCTCATTCACCAGCGCCTCGAAGAGCGCGAAGTCCTCGCCCTCCTCGGGATGCCACAGGACGCCGAGCGCAAACCGCTTCTCCGGGTCCTCGAGGCCCTCGACCACCCCATCGTCGGCCCACGCCACCTCTCGGAGCCCGTCGCCGATGCGGCCGTACCCCTGGTGGTGATGGGACTTCACCGGCGCATGCTTGCCGAGGAGCTCCCCGAGCCTGCTGTCGGGGGCGAACTGGACGCCGTGGTCCGAGAACGCGCCCGGCTTGTGTCGGTGCCGTTCGTGCCCCACCTCCTCCGGGAGGTGCTGGACGAGGTCGCCTCCGCGCGCAACGTTCAGCAGCTGCGACCCGCGGCAGACCGCGAGGACCGGCATGTCGCGCTCCAGCGCGGCTCCGAGGAGGCGCATCTCCGCCGCATCCCGGGCCTTTCGCGGCTCGTCGGTCTCCGCATGGCGCTCCGCGCCGTAGAGCTCCGGGTCGAGATCACCGCCGCCCGAGAAGATGATGCCGTCGAGCGCCTCGAGGGTCTCGTCGAGCCCGTCCTCGGACGGCGGCACGACAAGCGGACGCCCACCCGCGTGCTCCACCGCATGCACGTAGGCGAGAGGCACGATCGCAGCGTCCTCGGTCCACACGCCCCAGCGAATTTCCTCCGCGTACGACGTGATGCCGATCAGCGGCCTCATCCGCGCTCGTAGAGCCGCTCCCGCTCGTAGCAGGTCACGGCCTGGTCGAAGAGCCGCTGCTCCGTTCGCGCGTAGTTCAGGTAGTGGTCGACGACCTCGTCGCCGAGCAGCGCCCGCGCCACCGAGCTCGCCTCGAGCGCCGCGATGCCCTCGCGAAGCGAGGACGGGAACCGCTCGGCGTCCGACTCGTAGGCGTTGCCCTCGAGGGGCGGCGGCAGCTCGAGCTCGTTCTCGATCCCGTGGATCCCCGCGGCGATCAGCGCTGCGAACGCGAGGTACGGGTTGACGTCGCCGCCCGGGATGCGCGTCTCCGTGCGGAGCGACTGGCCGTGGCCGACGATCCGGAACCCGCACGTCCGGTTGTCGTGGCCCCAGGCGAGCGTGGTCGGCGCCCAACTTCCCGCCGCGAACCGTTTGTACGAGTTGATGTTCGGCGCGACGAAGATCGCGAGGTCCTTGAGGGCGGCGATCTGGCCGGCGAGGTAGTGCTTGAAGACGTCCGACTCGCCGTCGAACGCGTTCTTGTCGTCCTGCCAGAGGCTCGAGTGGATGTGGCAGGAGTTGCCGATCCAGGTGTCGTCCGGCTTCGCCATGAACGTGATCGAGCAGCCGTTCAGGTACGCGATCTCCTTGGCGCCGTTCTTATAGACCGCGTGGTTGTCGGCCATCGTCAGCGCGTCGGCGAAGCGGAAGTTGACCTCGTGCTGCCCCGGCCAGGCCTCGCCCTTCGAGCTCTCGACCCGCATCCCCGCGCCGTGCATACCGTTGCGGAGCTGGCGGATGAGCGCCTCGTCATACGTCGAGGCGAGGAGGTGGTAGTCGAGGATGTACGGGACCGACGGCGTCAGGTCGCGGTAGTGCTTCGCGTGCGCCTCGGCGTAGGTCTCCTTCAGGATGAAGAACTCGAGCTCCGAGCCGAACATCGGCGTGTAGCCGAGCGCCTCCGCGCGCTCGATCTGCGCCCTTAGGACCTGCCGCGGCGACGGGCCGACCGGCGACCCGTCCAGCCAGAGGACGTCGCCGAGCACGAGCGCCGTCGCCTCCAGCCAGGGGATCCGGCGAAGCGTCCCGAGGTCGGGCGCGATCCTGAAGTCGCCGTAGCCGCGTTCCCAACTCGCGATCTCGTACCCGGGAGTCGGGTCCATCTCCATGTCGAGCGCGAGGAGGTAGTTGCAGCCCTCGACCCCGTGGTCGACCGAGTCCTCGAGGAAGAACTCGCCGTGCAGCCGCTTGCCGAACAGCCGGCCCTGCATGTCCGTGAAGGCGACGACGACCGTGTCGACGGCGCCGCTCTCGACGTCGTGCCGAAGTTCGTCCAGCGTCAGCATCGGGGTCCCAGGGACCGGGAGAGCCGGCACCCCGCCGGCTCTCCGGGTCGAACGTGCATCGAGTCTATGTCGTCGTCTCGGTGCCGCGCGGCCTCTCGGGCGGCGGCGCCTCGTCCATCTGCGCCTCGAGCCCGCCGCCGAGGTGCTCGGCGACCGCCTCGATGTCTGGGCGTCCGGCGGCACCGTGGCTGAGCGCGAACTCCTCCTCCGGCGAGAGCACGAGGCGGTGGCGCCCCGCGACCGCGAAGTACGCGACCGCGACGACGTAGAAGATCGCCACGCCGTAGACGCCGGCGCGGTAGTCGGCGTTCCAGAAGATCGCGCCGAGCGAGACGAGCGCGATCGCGCCGGCGATCATCGCTCCCCATTCGCCAACCGGAGACCGGTACGGCCGCTCGATGTCGGGGAGCTTCCGGCGCAGGATCACGAACGAGACGCACTGCAGGAAGTACGAGATCACCGCTCCGAAGACGGCCATGTTGAGCAGCGCGCCGCCGACGGTCGAGCCCGTTCCGGCTTCGTAGATGGTGTACGCCGCGATCCAGCCGATGATCGCGCCGACGAAGAGGGCGAGGTGCGGCGTGTGGCGGCTCCCGTGCGTCACCGACAGCGGGTGTGGGTAGTAGCCCGCGCGCGACAGCGAGAAGATGTTCCGTCCGTAGGCGAAGATGATCGTGTGGAAGCTGGCGACGAGGCCGGCGACCGCGACCAGGCCGAGCAGCGAGGACGACGTGCCCTCGCCGAAGATCGTCCTCAGGCCGGCCAGCAGGGGCTCGCCCGAGGCGTCGCCCTCACCGAGCTCCTTCGCGCCCGGCGCGATCCCCGAGTTCAGGAAGAGAACGAGGAACCCGGTCACGACGAGGGTGACGAGGCCCCAGATCGTGCCGCGCGGGATGTCCCGCTTGGGATCCGCGGACTCCTCGGCGGCGAGCGGTAACTCCTCGATCGCGAGGTAGAACCAGATCGCGAACGGCAGCGCGTAGAAGACACCCGGGACGCCCTCGGTGAACCAGCCGCCCTGGGTGTCGATCGCGAAGCGGGTGAAGTCGAGCTCGGTCAGCGAGCCGATGAAGAACACGCCCAGGATCGCGAGCGAGAGCAGGCAGATGAACACGGTGAAGCGGAAGCTCGCCTCGACTCCGATGTAGTTCAGCCCGACGAAGATCGCGTAGAAGACGGCCCACCAGATCGGCTGCGCCATCGTGAAGCCGAAGAGGTCGTCCGAGATCGAATCCATATAGCTCCCGATCCCGACGACGATCACCGCCGGCGTGATGACGTACTCGATCGTCTCCGCGACGCCGGTGGTGAAGCCGCCCCACGGCCCCATCGCCGAGCGTGCGAACGAGTACGCGCCCCCGGTGTGCGGGAGGGCCGGGGACATCTCTGAGATCGAGTAGCAGAGCCCGAAGTACATGACGGTGATCACGATCGTCGCGACCAGCAGCCCGCCGAAGCCGTAGGCGAGGCCGAAGTTCCAGCCGAAGAAGTCTCCCGAGATGACCGCGGCGACCCCGAGTGCCCACAGCGACCAGACCCCTGCGTGTCGCCTCAGGCGCCGCCTCTCGAAGTAGTCGTCCGCGTGCTGGCGGTAGGTCACTCGACCCAACGTCCGCTCGGACACCTGCCACCTCCTCAGGTCGGTTTGCGGGAGCGATCCTCTCGCAGCGCGTGTTACGACGTGCGGGGAACCCGTCCTCTGAGGCCGCCGCCCGGCGGCAGCCGACGCCGGCCAGGGGCGGGCTAGCCGAAGCCGAGGATGAACTTGGCGTCGTCGGACATCTTCTCCGGCGACCAGGGCGGATCCCAGGTCAGCTCGGTCTCGACATCCTCGACGCCGGGGACCTGGCGGGCCACGTCGTTGATCTGCTCGTCGATCATCGGCCCGACCGGGCAACCCATCGACGTGAGCGTGTAGATCACCTTCACCTTGGGGCCCTCGATCTCGACGTCGTACATGAGCCCGAGGTCGACGATGTCCATCCCGAGCTCGGGGTCCTCGACCTGGCGCAGCGCCTCGACGACTTCGTCTCTCGTAGCCACGAGCTCAGCGTACCCCTAGAAGCCGGGCAGCCGAACCTCCTCACGGCGCTCACGCTGGAAGAAGTGGATTCCCTCCGTGAACCGCACCCAGTTGCACCGGGTGCACATGACCAGGGTGTGCGTCCACGCGCTGTCGGCGCGAAAGCGAACCCCCCGCAAGAGGTCGCTGTTCGAGACACCCGTGGCGCACACGATGGCCTCCTTCGGCGCAAGGTCTTCAGTCGTGAAGACACGCTCCACATCGTCGATTCCCTGCTCGCGCGCCTCCTCGATCTCCCTGCGCGACACCGGCCACAGCTGGGCCTGGAGCTCGCCGCCGAGGCAGCGCAGGGCCGCCGCGGCGAGGACGGCCTGGCGCGTCCCGCCGATGCCGACGGCCAGGTGGTCGTTCGTCCCGCGGATCGCCGCCGAGACCGACGCCGTGACGTCGCCGTCCTGGATCAGCTTGATGCGTGCGCCCGCCGCCCGGATCTCCTCGATCAGGTCGTGGTGCCGCGGCCGCTCGAGGACGATCGTCGTGATGTCGCCGACCCGCCGGCCGAACGCCTCGGCGATCGCTTGGATGTTCTCGCCGATCGGGCGCCGAAGGTCGATGTGGCCGGTGGCTACGGGCCCGACGGCCATCTTCCGCATGTACATGTCGGGAAGCGTCTGGAGCGAGCCGGGCTCGCCAACGGCGATCATGGACATGGCGCCGCTGCCGCCGCGGGCGACGATCCCGCCTCCCTCCAGCGGATCGACCGCCAGCTCGACCTGCTCCCCGCCCGCGCCGAGCTTCTCCCCGGTCTGCAGCCGCTCGCCCTCGCCCGCGGCGCCGATGACGACGGTGCCGTCGATCGGGAGATGCTCCAGCGCCTCGAGCATCCCCGACGTCGCCGCCTCCTGGGCGGCGGCCTCGTCGGCGCGCCCGAGCCAGCGCGCACTGGCGAGCGCCGCCCGCTCGGTCCCGCGCGCGAAGGCCTCGCAAAGACAGGTCCGGACGGTGCCCTTGCCCTCGACGCCGGTCGCGGCCGGCCTGGCGGCTGTGTCGGTCATTGCGGGACCTTCTGTACCCGATCCGCCGCGTCCAGAACGAGCTCCATGACCCCGCCGATGGCTTTCTCCCGCTCCGAGTTCTCGATCACGGGCACGCGCTCGACCTCCGCCCGCTCGACGATGTAGTCCTGGAGGTAGCGGATGTCGCCGAGACGCTCGAGATACTTGTCGAGCGGCCGAACGCCCTCCGACGCGATGTCGCGAATCCAGAAGTGGCCGGCGTGTGTCTCCTCGTTCCGGATCGTGATCACGCACTCGACGACGACGGCGTTCTCGACGAGCCGCGGAAGCATCCCCGGGACGAGGTGGACGCCCTCGATCACCATCGACCAACCCTCCTCCAGCGACCGTTCGATCGCGGCCTGGATGCCGACGAGGACATGGCGAGTCTGCTCGAGGAAGCCGTGGAGCAGCGGGTCGACCTCCTCCTCCTGGGCCGTCGGAAGGGCGCGGCCGGCGTCGAAGCTCGAGTAGTGGATCGCCGGCAGGAACTCCGGCGTGAAGAGTGCGCGCATCGTCTGCCGGACGAAGTCCGTCGACGTCACGCGTGTGATCCCGAGCCGGTAGGCGACCTCTGCCGCGATCGTCGACTTTCCCGTGCCGGTGGCTCCGCCGATGAGGATGATCAGCGGGACGTCGAGCTCGTCGAGCTCCTGGTACCGGCGCAGCCGCCCGATCGCGAGGCCGCCGTCCGCCTCCCCGAGTACCTCGACCGCGAGCTCCTGCATGCGATCGAACTCGGCCGTGTGCTTCCCGCTCGCCGCAAGGTCCTGCTCCACCCGCCGCGCGACCTCGTAGGAACGCTCGACGCCGAGCCCGGTGCGCATGAGCGCCCGTGCCATCAGTCCCTTCGAGTACGGATGCTCATCGGTTCCGAGGTGGAGCGGGTCGATGCGGCGGCGCTCGGGCATCAGGCCACCGGCTCGCCTTCCGCGACGTCGGCCAGCGCTCTGAGCTCCTCGTCCAGGCTCGGCTGGCCGTCCAGCGGGACCACGTCGTTGTCGGCGAAGACCACCGGGATCCCCCGCTCCGCCGCCTCTTCGCAGACGACGTCGATCGCCGCCGCCTTGATCTCGACGAGGAAGACGTCGGCGTCTGCCCCCTCGACGTCCGCACGGAGCTGCTCGCGGCGCGAGAGGTTGCTGGACACCGTCACCTGCTCGGCTCCGTGCTCATCCTGCAGATGCCGCTCGAGGGTCTCGGCCGCCTCAGCGTCCGCTGTCGTGAAGAAGGCCACGCGGTTGCCCTCGATCGACTCGATCGGTCGCGGCCGGAGGACCGTCGCGACGACGGGGATGTCCTTGACCTCGCGGATCGCGTCCGCGACTTCCGCGTGCCGACTTCCGTCCTCGGCCATCGTGAGGATCACGAGGTCCGAGAGCAGGATCCTGTAGGCGTTCAGGTAGCCGGCGACGAGCTCCGGCGACTGGTGGACGCCTGCGACGAGGATCCGGCGGCTGGTCTCGACCGGAGGGATCGCCGCGCCGCTGCCGTCGAAGATCACGAACCCGGGATCCCGGCCGAGCGCCTTCTGCACGCCCTCCTGGACGTTGCTCGTCCACGGCGCACCGGCCAGTCCGCCGCCTGCGCGCCGGCATCCGATCGTCGGGACGCCGGACAGCGCCGCCGTCTCGAGGTAGTCCGACGCAGCGTGCGCGCCCGCGCGTGAGAGTTGGAGCAGGTCCTCGACTGTCGGCCTGAGGTCGGCGATCTGCGGTTCGGCGGGTCCGCCGCGTCCCATCGAGACGACCACGAGGTCGAGCTCCTCGGACAGGAGACGGGCCACGTAGCCGGTCACCGCAGTCTTGCCGAGCCGCTTCCCCGTCCCGATCACCGCCAGCGACGGCAGGTCGAACGGGCCGTACTCGGGCACGCGAAGCGAGAAGTCGGCGCCCTCGTAGGCCACGCCGCGCGCGAGGAACCGACTCGCGAGGCGGAAGCGCTCGCGGGGGCCGAGCACCGGCTCGTCGGACATGTCGACCGCGACCTCCGGCTCGAACCGCTCCAGCGCCTCGTCGAAGTCGTGCACGACCTCGACGCCGTACTCGTCGCCGCCGACGAGCTTCTCCGTGCCGCCGACGAGCAGCGCGCCCACGACGTCGTGCGGGAGCTCGCGGATCGCGTCACGCACGACGGGCGCGTAGTGCTCGCCGTCGATGAGGGCGAGCGCTCTCACCGCGTCGTGACCTCGTTCTCGATCCGCGCCGTGTACTTCTCGAAGGCGCGCGTGTCGAGCGAGAACTGGATGATCCGCTCCTGCCCGTGGAACGGGTACTTCCGCCAGACGTCGACGTGCGTGCCCGTGACCTCGACGACGTTGTAACAGGGCCGCGTGTTGCCTCTGAGCCTCAGGGAGGAGACGGTCCCGGCGTTCACGACGAAGAGGTTCTCGAGACGCCAGGCGTAAGGCACGTGCTTGTGCCCCGACAGGACGAGGTCCACGTTGACGCCCTGGAGGCACTCGATCACGTCGCCGGCGTCGTAGACGATGTTGCGCTCCCGCCCGGTGCCCGGGACCGGGAGCAGGTGGTGGTGCATCACGAAGATCTTGAAGTCGGCGGGCCCGGCGAACTGCTCCTCGATCCAGGCGTAGCGGCCGCGGCCGATCTGCCCGTGGTCGAGGTCCGGCTCGCTCGAGTCGACGGCGACCACGGTGATCTCGCCCATCTGCAGCACCGAGTGCCGCTCGCCGAAGAGCTCCTCGAAGTGGAGGTAGCCGACGTTCCTCGAGTCGTGGTTGCCCGGGATCACGACCATCCGCTCGCAGTCGAGCCGGTCGAGGTAGTCCCGCGCCATCAGGAACTCCTGCTTGAAGCCGAACGTCGTCAGGTCGCCCGAGCAGATGATCAGGTCGGGGCCGAGCTCGTTGATCTCCGCGACCGCCCGCTCCAGCAGGCTGGGGACGAAGTCGGGCCCTCCGCAGTGGATATCCGAGATGTGGGCGATCGTCGTCGACCCGTCGCGACCCGGCATGGGTCGAAGTGTAGGCGTCCTCGGAGAGCGGAGCGGCGTCCGAGACTGTCGCTATCCTCGGTTGAGGGTGGTCGGAAAAGTCCCTGATTTCCAGGCATATCGTGGAGAGGGTGAGCCGCGCTTCGCCAACGAGGTCGAGTTGGAGTGCGCGAAGCTCCTCGACTACTACGGCATCCCGTGGATGTACGAACCTCACACGTTCGTCCTCGAAGAGGCGGCGGACGGCCGGGTCGTCGAGGCGTTCGCGCCGGACTTCTACCTTCCCGAGCAGGATCTCTACGTCGAGCTGACCGTGATGAAGCAGTCGCTCGTCACCCGGAAGAACCGCAAGCTGCGCAAGCTGCGCGAGCGGTATCCACACGTGAACGTGAAGCTGTTCTATCGTCGGGACATCGAGCGACTGGCACAGCGATACCGGCTGGATCTGGCCTCGTAGACGAGCCGCGGATCGGAGAGGTGTACCTCTCCGCGGACGACATCCGCGCCCGCGTCGAGGAGCTCGGCGCCGCCGTCGCGGCCGACTACGACGGCCGCGAGCCGGTCCTCGTCTCGTCCCTCAGGACGGCCGTCGTCTTCGTCTCGGATCTCTCGCGGTCGGTGCCGATCGTCCACAATCTGGACTTCATCGCGCTCGCCGGCTACGAGGGCGTCGGCGGCGGCGGGGGGCGGGTGCGGCTGCTGAAGGATCTCGAGCTCAGCATCAGGGGACGGGACGTGCTGCTCGTCGAGGACGTCGTCGACACCGGGATGACGCTCAACTTCCTGGTCAAGACATTCGTGCTCAGGGAGCCCCGGTCGCTCGCCGCGGTCGCTCTCCTCGACCGACCCTACCGCCGGCTCGTGGAGGACCTCCCCGTCCGCTACGTCGGCTTCACGGTGCCGGACGAGTTCTTCGTCGGCTACGGATTCGACCTGGACGGGCGCTGGCGAAACCTGCCTGACCTCAGGCTCGTCAAGTAGAACGACCGGCCGCCCAGAGGGCGGCCGGCGCCGTCGGGAGACGACAGTGCCGCAAGCCAGAAGCGCGCGAGGCTTGCAGCCTGGAAACTATAAGCGCCCTGCTTCAAAGATGGGGATTTCTTTATCGCGGCAGGCGAGGTAGGGGCGAGGACGCTCCCCGGGAGCGACTGGGCCGCCGTCATGCGCAGGGACTAGAGGTAGCCGAGCGGGTCGACCGGCGAACCGTTCACTCGGACCTCGAAATGCAGGTGCGGCCCGAAGCAGTGTCCCGTGCAGCCGATGTACCCGATCGTCTGGCCCTGGGAGACCGCACCGCCGCCGACGACGAAGCTCGACTGGTGCGCGTAGGCGGTGGCAAGCCCGTTGCCGTGGTCGATGATGATCAGGTTCCCGTAGCCGCCCATCCAGCCGGCGTAGATGACGTTGCCGGCGGCCGCAGCCTGGATCGGCGTGCCGTAGCCGGCCGCGATGTCGATCCCCTCGTGCATCCGGCCCCAGCGCCAGCCGAAGCCGCTGACCACCGGGCCGCCGACCGGCCAGACGAGCCCGGCCGACGACACCGTCCCGTCACCCGTGCTCGAGTAGCTCGCACTCGACTGCTGCGCCGCGTTGATCCGGGCGGCGAGCTGGGCGCTCACCTTCAGGAGCTCCTCCGCCTTGCCCTCGTACTGCTCCGCCGCCTCGTGCGCGGCCTGGACACCCTGGCGCTTCGCACTCCTCGCCTCGGCGAGCCCTTTGCGGGAGATCAGAAGCCGGTCGTAGACGGCGCGCTGTTGCTGCGTGCGGATCTCCACGACGCGCGTGATCGCCGCGACTCGCGCCTTCGTCCGGCCCGTGCGCTGTCTGAGCTCGCGCATGTGGTCGCGTGCGCCGGCGACGTGCGTCACGACCTTGCGGTCCTGGTCGGCAATCGCGTCCAGGTAGTCGAGCTGGTCGAGGATGTCGCCGAAGCTGGACGCCTCGAGGACGACGTCGAGCGTCGTCGGGTCCTCGCCCTCGTAGACGGCGACGAGGCGATCCGCGAGGCGGCTCTGCGCGACCTGGTACTGGCCGCGAAGGTACTCGAGCCGCTCGCTCTGGAGGCGGTAGAGCGCCTTGACGGCCTCGAGCTTCCGCTGGTGGAGCGCCAGGTCCTCCTCGAGGGCGGCGAGTCGGGACGAGACGTCGCCGACCTCGCCCTCGAGCGCCTGGATCCGCTCGGAGACGGACGCGATCTCCGCCCGGAGCGACGCTTCCCGCGCCCGGGCCGCATCGGCCTTCGACTGGAGCGCCTGCGCCTGCTGGTCGAGCTGCTGCTTGCGGTCGTAGAGGCTGGCCGACGCGGGAGCCGCGGCGAGCAGGACGAGAACGAGGCTGCAGACGATGCGTCGAGCCATGGGGACCGTGTTCGCGGGCCGGAAGGACCTCCCTCCCGCGCCCGTGATCGCGGCATCCTAGCGGTCGGATCGGCTGGACGGGACGGTTGGCGCCGAAAATCGCTGCTCCGGAGCCTCTTTTGGCGTCTCGTCTGGCAACAGTGCGGCGGCGCGCCGTCGGAGCGGGGCAACCTGCGCCCGGTAGTCCGCGTCGGTGATCTTGCCCGTGCGGTGGTCGAACTCGAGCTCGTTGAGCTCGGCGAGGAGCCGGTCGCGCTCCTCGGCAGCGGCGAGCGCCTCGTCGGGCGGCGTCGGCGGCGCCGGCGGCTCCTTCGCGCGCAGGAACGGCACCGCCACGAAGACCACCGCGGCCGCCGCCAGCAGTGCGGCGAGCAGCAGCTCGGGGCTCACGCCCTCGCGAGCGCCTCGCGGCCGCCGTATCGCAGCGCCAGCCGGCGCTGCTCGCGTGCATCGGGCCAGAGCGCGATCGCCGCGCCCGCGAGGAACACGAAGCCCGCGATCCAGATCAGGTTCACGAGCGGCTTGACCAGCACTTTCAGGAAGAGTGTGTCGCCGTCGATCTGGTCGGCGATCAGGAACAGGTCCTCGCCGTTGAGCCGGTCGGACCGGATCGCGGCCTCGTTCGAGACCTGCTGCTCGGCGAAGTAGCGGTTCTTGCCGGGCTCGAGCGTCCCAAGGCGCTCGCCGTTCCGCGAGACGTCGACGACCGCACGGAGCTCCTGCGCGTTCGGGCCGCGCCGCTCCTCTACGCCCACGTACCGAAGATCGTAGGCGCCGACCGCCATCGTCTCCCCCGGCCGCAGCTGCCGCTCCGCCACGGTGTCGTACGCGCTCGAGCCGACGATCCCGATCGCGAGCAGCACGATCGCCGCGTGGACGACGTACCCGCCGTACCGCCGGCGGTTCCGGCCGACGAGCGACGTGAAGGCGCCCGCCCACGACGAGCTCCCGAGCGCGTGGCGGGCGCGGGTCCCGCGCGCGAACTCGAATACGATCGACGCGAGGACGAAGGCGCAGAACGTGTAACCGACGAGGCCCGGGATCGACGACCCCGCGCCGAGCGCGACCAGCATCACGCCACAAGCAAGCGCGGCGCCGGCCGGCCAGGCGAAGGTTCGGCCCAGGCCGCGAACGGAAGCCCGTCGCCAGGCGATGAGCGGCCCGATCCCCATCAACAGCAGGAGCGGCAGGCCGAACGCCTTGAGGAAGAAGTTGTAGTACGGCGGCCCCACCGTGATCGGCTCCCCGCGGAGCGCTTCGGTCAGGATCGGATAGAGGACGCCCCACAGGATCGTCAGGCAGAAGGCGACGAGCAGCAGGTTGTTGTAGAGGAACGTCGCCTCGCGCGAGATCGGGGACTCGAGCCGCGTCTTCGAGCGCAGGAGCGGCAGCCTCGCGAGGACGAGCGCGATCGAGCCCGCCAGGACGACGCCGATGAACCCGAGGAACCACGGGCCGATCGAGCTCTCGGTGAAGGAGTGGATCGAGCTGATGATCCCCGAGCGCGTCAGGAACGTCCCGAACAGGGCGAGCGCGAACGACCCGATCACGAGCAGGACGTTCCAGATCTTCAGCATCCCGCGCTTCTCCTGGATCATCACCGAGTGCAGGAAGGCGGTGGCGGCGAGCCACGGCATCAGGGCGGCGTTCTCGACCGGATCCCACGCGAAGTAGCCGCCCCACCCCACCTCGACGTACGCCCAGTGCGCGCCGAGCAGCTGGCCGAAGCCGAGAAACGTCCACGCGACGAGCGTCCACCGCCGGGTGACGACGATCCAGAGCTCGTCGGTGCGGCGTGCCGCGAGCGCGCCCAACGCGAACGCAAAGGGAATCGTCAGTCCCACGAAGCCGAGGTAGAGCATCGGCGGGTGGGCGAGCATGTAGGGGTTCTGGAGGCTCGGGTTGAGGCCGGCGCCGTCCGCCGGTGCCGGCTGCGTCGCGAACGGACTCGCGACGGCGACGAGCATGAACGAGAAGAAGACCGTCACGCCGCCGAGGATCGGCACCGCCCAGGCGAGCAGCGTCGGCGCCGAGCGCCTGGCCAGGAGCACCGCGACCGCGGAGAAGCCGGTCAGGAGCAGCAGCCAGAGGAGGAGCGACCCCTCCTGGCCGCCCCAGAAAGCCGAGACGGTGTACGCGAGCGGCAGCTCCCGGCTCGTGTGGTCGGCGACGTAGACGAGTCCGAAGTCGTTCTGGACGAGGGCGACGAGCAATACCAGCGCGGCGACGAGCGCCGTCGCGAAGGACGCGATCAGCGCGTTCTCCGCCGACTCCGCGAGCCGGCGCCGCCGCTGCCGGGCAGCGACGACACCGGCCACGACGGCGTACACGGCCAGGCCGAGGCAGACGATGAGCGCGGCGCGCCCCAGCTCGGGCATTACGACTCTTTCTTAGACGAGTACTTCGAGGGGCACTTGGTGACCAGCGTTCCGGCAACGCCGACGAACGTACCGCTCCGGAGCCGCCCCTTGAGCGAGATGTCCCGCCCGACCTTGAACATGTCCGGCACCGAGCCCGAGTAGGTGACCGGAACCCGCACCGACGAGCCGCCCTCGACGTCCCTGATCTGGAAGCGGATCGTCCGTCCGCTCCGCTCGACCGGCGCCACCACCTTGCCGACGATCGTGACCTCGCCGGAGCGGCCCTTCAGCTGGCTGGGTCGCAGCTGCGGCGTACCGCCGGCGAGCGACGTGTAGACGAGGAAGACGGCCAGCATCGCGGCCACCCCGAGGGCGATGACGAGGCGGGCAGGGCTCGAACGGCGCGCCACGCCGAAAAGTCTAGCCCTGGCGGGATCAGGCTTCGCGGGTGGGTGCCGGGCGTCGCCGGGCCGGGATCCGGTACCCGTGCTCCTCGCAGAGGAGGCCCGGCGTGTCCTCGGTCAGGGCGTCGCAGTAGCCCTTCCCGTACGCGGCTCGCATGAAGGCCGCGACGATCTCGAGGTTCCACTCGCCGACGTCGGCGGCCTCCCGCCAGAGGTCGGTGAGGCGGAGGTCGATGTCGAGCTCGAGGAGGTCGATTCTGGACGGGCGCTTGGCCATGAGCTCAGGGTAGGAAGGGCGTCGGACGGCACTCAGCCGAAGGGGCCGGTGTTGCGGAAGTCGAGCCGGTGGCCGTCCTCGTCGACGACCGCCACCCGCACGTAGAACCGGCCTTCCCCCTTCGGGAGCGGAACCCAGAAATCGTCGCTCGCCGTGTCCTTCTCGGCTTCCCCGATGAGCCAGAGCGCCGGCTGGCTTCTCAGCCAGCCGCGAGGGACGGGCGCTCCGTCGACTCCGTAGAGCGACCAGCGAACGGCGACCTTGCGGCCCCGAAAGCCCGTCAGGGAGACGTTGAAGTTCACGGTGACGCCGACGGGCTGGACGTCGCCCGAGCCTTCCGGCCGCGTCCGCGTCCCGGCGAGCAGCTTGCCGAGCTGCTCAGCGATCACTTCCGCGCTCACCTCCCTGGGCGCCCCCTCAGCGTCGACGACCTGCATGTAGACGACGTGGGTCTTCAGCCCGCAGTCCTCGCCGTCGAGACCGGCGTCGCACGCGTCTCCCAGGTCGAAAGACGGGAGCATCGGATCGTTGAGGACTCGGTCAACTCCCTCGTCGAGGCGTCTCCGCGCCTCTTCATCGAGGACGAACCGCAGCTCACCGTCGTCGTTGGTCGTCGTCCCCCCGCCGGTCTCGTCGGTCGTCGTCTCGTCCGTCGTCGTCTCGTCGGTCGTCGTCTCGTCCGTCGTCGTTTCGTCGGTCGTCCCGTCTGTCGAGGTCTCGCCCGTGCTCGTCTCGCCCGTCGTCGTGTCGGAGGAGCCGGACGCTGCGAGCCGCACGTCCCGACTCGCCGGCGGGCGCGGCGCAGCCGCCGCCTGATGGCGCTGGGCGTACTCGTCGAGCGTGACGTTCGGGTCCACGAAGAGATTGCTCAGCTCTGCGCGCAACTCGGGAGTCGGCTCGGGTCGAAGCGCGAGGATCGCTCCGATCGCGCTCGCGACCGCTCCCGCTCCGACGACGATCGCGACCAGCGCTTTGGCTCCCTTGCTCAACGAGGCAAACCAGGCCCGTAAGCGCACCCTGCTTCCGCCGGAAGAATCGTCCGGCGTCTCTCCCGATGGAGGATCCGGCGTCGCGTTCACCACGAGGAACGGCCCTCGCCGCGCGAGCCGCTCGCCCGACGGAGTAACACACCTCCCGGCAGCGGTCAAGCGACCGGAACGATCCGCGGCTCTGCGTCGTTGCAGAGAGCATGGCCGGTCGCGTACGCGAACTTCGAGTCGCACTTTCCGTGAAGGACTACGCCGAGGCGCTCCGCTTCTACCGCGACGCCCTGGGCCTGCCCGTCCTGGAGGCATGGGAGAACGAGGGCGGAAGCGGCGCCGTCCTGGACGCCGGCCGGGCGACGCTCGAGCTGCTCTCGGTCGACCAGGCCGAGCTCGTGGACCAGGTCGAGGTCGGGCGGAAAGACGTGGCCGGGCCGGTGCGGCTGGCCCTGGAGGTCGACGACTCGGAGGCGACGGCCGAACGGCTCGCCGCCGGCGGCGCCGAGCGCCTGGCCGACCCGGTCGTAACGCCGTGGCGGCACCGGAACGTGCGGCTCCGCGCCCCGGACGGCATGCAGCTCACGCTCTTCACCGTCCTGGACGACGACGGCGACGGTTAGCCTCCACCCCGTGGGCGAGCTTCGGTTCGGGCCGGCGCGGATCCCCTCGCGGGAGTCGCCGGAGGAGGCGATCGCGCTCCTCCAGGAGCGTGGCTACACGGCCTGCGAGATCGACTTCGAGGGGAAGTTCTGGATGGACTACCCCTGGGCCGAGCGGCTCGGCGAGCTGGCGCGCGAGGCGGGCGTCGTCCTCTCGGTCCACGCCCCCATCGCTGGGTTCGTTGGTCACGCGGAGCGCGGCAAGAAGCTGAACATGGCGATCGGGATGCTCGACCACTCGGCCGGCATCGCGAAGGCCTGCGGGGCCGAGCTCGTCGTCTTCCATCCCGGGTTCCTGCTCGGGCGCGAGCGCGAGCAGGCGCTCGCCGACGTCTGCGAGCAGGCGGGCGAGCTTCGCGAGCGGCTCGAGAAGAAGGATCGCGCCGTGCCGTTCGGTGTCGAGGTGATGGGACGGGTGCGGGAGCTCGGGACGATCGACGACGTGCTCGCAATCGCCGAACGCGTCTCCTGGATCCGCCCGGTGCTGGACTTCGCGCACATGCACGCGACCTCGGACGGCGCGTTCACCGACGCGGAGGCGTTCGCGTCCGTCCTTTCGCGGGCCGACGCCCTCCTCGAGTCGGGCGCGCCGTTCCACGTGCACTTCTCGGACATCGCCTACGCGAACCGCAACGAGACGAAGCACCTAACGTACGGCGAGGGAACCCTGCGGGCCGAGCCGCTCGGCGAGGCGCTCTCGAGATTCGACCGGCCGGTGACGGTGATCAGCGAGTCGCCGGACGAGACGTCACATCAGGCGATCTTTGCCGCCGTCTCTTCCTCTTCGGGCATCGAGCCGCGGAGCTCGGCGAGGCGTTCGCGCAGCTCGGCGACCTCCTCGACGCGTTCGCGCTCCTCGAGGAACTGAATCAGCGCCTTCACCGGATCGGCGATGAACCGGGAGTACTCGCTGCGCTCGAGGATCTCGATCGACTCCCTGAGCAGCGCCTCGGCCTCGTCGTCGCGGCCCTGGTAGGCCCTGATCAGCGCCAGCGACTTCTTGGTCGTCGCCTGGGAATGGACGTCCTCGGGCCCCACCGTCTCGACAGCCCTCAGCGCGTACATCTCCGCCTCCTCGACCCTCCCCTGCTCGAGAAGGAGCTCGGCAAGCAGCCTTTGGACCTCGCAGAGCGTCCCGCGGTCCTCGACGGGTTTCAAGATGCGGATCGCCTCGCGCGCGATCTTCTCCGCGCCGGCGAGGTCCCGGCCTCGGAGGAGCGTTGCGATCCGGAGCATCGCGCGTGCGAGGTGCGTGGCCGCACCCACCTCGGCGAACAGCTCGCGGGCCTTGCGGTACTCCTCCAGCGCCTCGTCGTGCCGCTTGCGCCACGCGTGGAGCTCACCGGACTTCATGAACGCCTGGCCCTTCACGACCAGTGACCCGCTCGACTCCGCGAGAGCCAGCGCTTCCTCGATCAGCGGCTCTGCGCGGTCGTCCTCGCGCCTCGAGGAGTAGATCCCGGCGAGTGAGAGCAGCGCCTCGCTCTCGAGGTCGTCCCGCTCGAGCCGCCGGGCGATCTCGAGCTGCTCGAGCGCGTACTCCTCCGACTCGCTGAGCCGGCCACGCCACCACGCCACCGTCTCGAGCATCCGGAGCGCGTCGATGCGGGTCTCGTCGTTCTCCGCGACCGCGAGAGCTTGCCGGGCGAGATCCTCGGCCCGCCCCACGTCGGCCGCCCGATAGATCGTCACCTCGGCGAGGGCCGTGAGCGCGCGCGCCTCGAAATCCCGCTCGCCTTGCTCGCGGGCGCCTTCGAGAACCTGCTCCATCTCCGGCGCGACCACCGGGAAGTCGCTCATGCGCCAGGCTGCGCGCGCTGCCTGGAACCGGCGCTCCAGCGTCGGCTCGAGCTCAACCGCTCGAATCAGGAGCTTCCGCGCCGTCGCGTTCGCCTCCCGTGCGAGCGCTCGCCGCCCGGCCTCCTCGAGTGCCGCCGCCGCCTCCGTGGCGAGCTGCGGCGGCGGGGCTCCGTCGAGCTCGGCGAGGAGCGCGGTCGCCTGGTCGAGGTGGTAAGCGCGGACCTCCAGCAGCTCCTCCCCCACCCGCTTGTGCAGCCACTTCGCGAAGCGCTGGTGGAAACCGGCGCGGGCGGCCTTGGAGAGGCCGCCGTACGCCACCTCGCGGATCAGCACGTGCTTGAACTTGAACGCGTCCTCGCCCGAGATCGACGACCGCCGCTCCGGGAGCACGAACTCGCGCAGCTGCAGATCGTCGAGGAGTGGATCAATCTCCGTGCCCTCGAGGACGAGGTCGCCGAGCGCGCCTCTCCAGAAGATGCGGCCCATCACGGCGGCACCCTGGAGGAGCTCCTTCTCGCCCACGGGCAGGTGGTCGATCCGCGCGGCGATCAGGGCTTGGAGCGTGTCGGGGATCCGCTCGATGCCGCCGCCGTCCGCTTCCGAGAGCATGCGGACCGTCTCCTCGACGAAGAGCGGGTTTCCCTCGGTCTTGTCGAGGAGCGCCTGGCGGGAGCCCACGCCGAGCTCGCCGTCGAGCAGGGCCTCGATCAGCGCCTCGCTGTCGGCGCGGCCGAGTGGCTCCAGCTCGATCGCCGTTGCGCGAACGCGCCCGCCGCCCCAGCCCGGTCTGAGGTCGAGGAGCTCGGGGCGCGCCAGGCAGAGCAGGAGGATCGGGACGTTCCGGACCCAGGTCGCCATGTGCTCGATCAGCTCGAGCATCGCCTCCTCGGCCCAGTGGATGTCTTCGAAGACGAGGACGAGCGGCTGCGGTTCGGCCAGCTTCTCGGCCCACTCGCGCGCAGCCCAGGCGATCTCCTGCTGGTTGCGCTCCCCCTTGACCGCCTCCAGGACGCCCGAGGCGAGCGCGAGCAGGTCGGCGACCGCCTCGTCCGGGCAGCACTCACGGAGCTTCTCGAGCGCGTCGTCGAGCGGGTCGTCGTCGGCGATGCCCGCGGCCGTCTTGACCATGTCCGACAGCGCCGAGTAGGTGACGCCCTCGCCGTACGGCAGCGCGCGTCCGTAGAGCACGGTGGCACCTTCGAGACCGCCCACGAACTCGGAGGCGAGGCGGCTCTTCCCCACGCCGGGGTCGCCGTACATCGTGAAGAGGTGGGCGCGGCGGTCGCGGACCGCGCGCTCGTACGTGTTCTCCAAGAGGTCGAGCTCGGCGTCTCGTCCGACGAGCGGCGCCTGCCGGGCCGCGGCTCTCGCCCGGCCGCCGGTCAGGCAGATCACGCGCCACGCCCAGATCGGGTCGGGACGGCCGCGGATCTCGACGGGCCCCTCGTCCTCGATCTCGAACCGGCCCAGCGTGAGCCGGTGGGCGCCGGGCCCGATCAGGATCCCGTTCACCGGCGCCGCCTGCTGCAGCCGTGCGGCGATGTTCACGGCCTCGCCGGTCGCGAACGTCGACTCGGACGAGTCGTCGGTGACGACCTCACCCGCCTCGATGCCGATCCGGACCTCGAGCCCGAGCTCCTTGACGGCGTCGAGGATCCCGAGCGCTGACCGGACGGCGCGCTCGGCGTCGTCCTCGTGCGCCTGGGGGATGCCGAACGCTGCCATGACGGCGTCCCCGGCGAACTTCTCGACGAGGCCGCCGTGCGTGGTCACGCAGTGGGAGACACGCTCGAAGTACTGCTGCACGCGGCGGCGCGCCACCTCGGGATCGGTGCCGGAAACGAGCGCCGTCGACCCCACGAGATCGACGAACAGGACCGTTGCAAGCTTGCGCTCCACGCCTCAAGGGTACAAACGACCGCAGGGCCGCAAGAAGTCCCGCAAACGGGCGGAAAAACGCAGAGGCCGCCTGCTCGGCGGCCCCTGCACAACCGGCGGTGGGCTTGTCAGATCTTCCTACGCGCCCTCCACTTCCGGAAGATCGGGGTCATCTCGCGATGCGCGGCCCGCATCGCCTCGTCCGCCGACATGTCGCCGCGGGCGACCCGGGCGAACATCTGCGGGATGATGAACTTGTTGAACACCTCGTCGATCGCCGCGTTCGAGTAGCCGGGGTGACCGACGTTCGTCGTCCACTTCTTGGAGATCTGGTCGAGGATCGGGTACCGCCCCGGGACCTCGTTCGGGTAGCTCGTGTTCCTCCGTAGGCGAGCCGGGATCCTCTTCACGGAGCCCGGGAAGGCCGGGAAGTTGTAGAAGTAGCTGTTGAGGAAGTGCCCGGTGTACTGGGTGCCGATGTCCACGAGGAACTTCTTCGCAGCCCGCTTGTTCTGGGCGAACTTCCAGATCACGTAGACACCCATGACGTGCTCGAGGCCCATCCTGGGGCCAGGGCCGTCGGGGATCGGGAGGATGCGGATGTCTCGGTTGAACCGGAGGTTCCGCTGCTCGGCGCTTCGCGCGATCGAGATCGCGTTCAGAGCGAGCGACAGCCTTCCGGCGAGGAACGCATCGTTGTTCGAGGACGCCGTCCAGGCGAAGACCTCGCTCGTCATGCCGCGGCGGTAGAGGTCCCGCATGAAGTTGAGGGCGTCTCGGGTGCCCTTGCTCCTGATCGTGATCCTCGCGTCCGGGCTCTGGATGTAGGCGCCGAAGCACTGGAGGAGCGCGATCAGGGCCATGTTCGAGTCGAGCTCGTTCGACATGCCGATCCCGATCGGGTTGCCCATCGCCTTGAGCCGTGGCGCCGCCCGGCGGATGTTCTCCCACGTCGTCGGCCTGAGCCCGACCTCGCTCCAGAGGTCGGCCCGGTAGTGCACCGGGTCGGGGACGTAGTTGTCCGCGAAGCCGAAGTACTTCCTCGTGCGCGGGTTGTACGTGCTGCGCCGGCCGACGCGGCTGATCTTCCCCACCTTCCGCTCGACCTGCTGGACCACGTCGTTGAGCGCGATCACGCGGTCCTCGTACGCGGCCGGAGGCGAGAGGAACTGGAAGAGGTCGTGGCCGCTCTGCGCCGCCACCTCCGAGGCGGCCCGCGACGGCAGCTCGGCGAGGTTGACGTGGTCGACCCGCACCTCCGTGTCGTTCGCATCGCCCCAACGCTTGACGTAGACGTCGTCGAACCACCGGTCGTACGCGGGCACGAAGTGGCTCCACTGGATGATGCGCAGCGTTCCCGCATGCTGCCGGTGGCGGAACTTCGGCACGCCGGCGACGGCGGTCTTGGCGCCCGTCCCCCCGTAGACGAGGACGATGCCGCCCAGTGCGGCGCGCCGTAGCAGGTCGCGCCTCGTGAGCTCGTCGTCGACCTTGCTGATGTCGACTCGCTCACGCCGGTCCTTCACGAGGACCACCTCCTTTTCCTAGTTACCGACCAGGGTCCTAGGGTGTTGGACCAATTCTCCTCCTTTCTCTGAATCACCGGAAGGCGCCGCCCGTGAAGCCGGCGATGAAGCGGTTGAGGAAAAGGTTGTAGAGCAGGGCGAGCGGGATCGCCGGAATCAGCGTCGCAGCCATGAGGGCGCCCCAGTAGAAGACGTCGCCGCGGATCAGCTCCGTCGGGACCCCGGCGGAGATGGTCTTCACCTCGCTGCTGGAGATGAAGGTGATCGCGTACACGAACTCGTTGACGACGAGCGAGAACGTAAAGATGACCACGGTCAGGATCCCCGGGATCGAGAGCGGGAAGACGACGCGGGCGAGCGCCCCGAGGCGTGACGCCCCGTCGACGAGCGCGGCGTCCTCCAGCTCGGGCGGGATCGTCTTGAAGAAGCCCATGAGGAGCCAGATCGAGAACGGAACCGTGAACGACGGGTAGACGAGGATCAGCGACCAGAGCCGGTCACTCAGGTTTAGCTCTGCGATCACCCGCGAGAGCGGCAGGAACAGGAGCGTCGGCGGCACCAGGTAGGTGAGGAAGATCCCCACCCCGAGACTCTGGCCCGCGCGGCCCGAGAGGCGGGCGAGGGCGTAGCCGGCCGGCAGCGCGAGCACGAGCGTGATGACCACGACGGCGAGTCCGACGAGCGCCGTGTTCTGGAGCCACTGGCGGTAGTCGGTCTGCTCGAAGAGGAAGCGGAAGTTGGCGCTCGTCGGCGAGCCGGCGTTGAACTTGTACGGCACCTGCTCGATGTCGTACAGGTCGTTGTCCGCGCGAAGCGCGGTCATCAGCATCCAGTAGAACGGGAACGCGAGCACGATCGCGAACGGCGCGACGGTCGCGTAGGTGAGCACGCTGTCGCGTCGGCGCACCTACGTCACCTCCACGCGCCGGGCGAACCGGAGCATGAGGATCGCGACGAGTGCGAGCGCGGGCAGCAGGTAGAGCGAGATCGCCGCGCCCTGGCCCAGCGCGGCGCTGTTGATCCCGGTGTCGAACGCCCACGTCGTCAGCACGTGCGTGCTGTTGAACGGCCCGCCGTGCGTGAGCACATAGACGACCGTCATGTCCGTCGCGGTGAAGACGATCCCGAAGAGCAGCGCGACGGTCGCGATCGGCAGCTGCAGCGGCAGCGTGACGTACCAGAACTTCCTCAGCCCGGTCGCGCCGTCGACCTTGGCAGCGTCCTCGATCTCGGGCGGCATCGACGCGAGACCGGCGATGAAGATCACCGTGGCGAACGGGAGGATGCGCCAGGCGTGCACGGCAATGATCGCGGCCTTCGCCAGGGTCGGCTCGCCGAGCCATTGCGGCGGATCGATCGGCTCGATCGGCGAGATCTGGATCGCGGCCGGCCAGAAGTCGCGCGCGAACGCCCAGTTGACCGCCCTGTACGGGTAGAACTCGCCGCCTCCTGGGAGGATGTCGTGGATCAGCGTCCAGTTCACGACGCTGTAGAGCGAGTGGAAGATCCAGAGAAAGCCGACCGTGCTGAGCGCAACCGGGGCCGCCCAGGGGAGCAGAATCAGGAAGCGGAAGAACCAGCGGCCCCGGAAGTTCCGCACGAGCGCGTGGGCGAGGAGGCCCGCGCCGACCAGCACGATCGCCTGGGAGACGAGCGTGAAGACGATCGTGTTCCGGAGCGCGACCCGGAAGTTCTCGCTGTCCCAGGCGTCGAGGTAGTTCTGGAAGCCGACGAAGTCGCCGGTCAGCGAGCCGGCTGTGGCGTCGGTGAGGCTCAGGTAGATCGCGAGCCCGAGGGGGAGGCCGACGAGGGCCACGATGAACAGCACGGCGGGCGCTATGAGGAGCGGCCCGAGAAATCGCCGCTCCTCGAGGACGTCCTGCCATCGGCGGTCCTCAGGGGTCGCGCGTGCGACTGTCGCCACGGCAGAGAGGATCGTAAACCGTTGGAGCGCGGCGCGAGAGGAGTATCGTTACGGCCCGGACGGGGAGGTGACGAGGTCGTGGCCGAGATCGAGCTCGAGCGTCTGACGAAGGTCTATCCCGACGGCACGCGTGCCGTGAACGACCTCGATCTCGGCATCCGCGACGGGGAGTTCGCCGTCCTCGTCGGCCCGTCCGGCTGCGGCAAGACGACGGCGCTTCGCATGGTCGCCGGGCTCGAGCCGATCACGTCGGGGGAGGTGCGGATCGGCGGACGGGTCGTCAACAACCTGCCTCCGAAGAACCGCGACGTGGCGATGGTCTTCCAGAACTACGCCCTCTATCCCCACATGTCGGCCTACAAGAACATGGCGTTCGGGCTGAAGCTGCGCAAGCTGGAGAGGCGCGAGATCGACCGCCGCGTCGTCGAGGCCGCACGGGTTCTCGGCCTCGAGTCCGTGCTGAAGAAGCGGCCGCGGACACTGTCCGGCGGGCAGCGCCAGCGGGTCGCGATGGGCCGCGCGATCGTGCGGGAGCCGCAGGCGTTCCTCATGGACGAGCCGCTCTCGAACCTGGACGCGAAGCTCCGGGTCGAGATGCGCGCCGAGATCGCCCGGATCCAGCGCGATCTCGAGGTCACGACCATCTACGTGACGCACGACCAGACCGAGGCACTCACCCTCGGCGATCGGGTCGCCGTCATGCGCGACGGAATCCTCCAGCAGTTCGACGTTCCGCAGCGGCTCTACGACGCGCCGGTGAACCTGTTCGTCGCCGAGTTCATCGGCTCGCCCGCGATGAACCTGGTCGGCGCGGACCTCGTGGCCACGAACGGGGGCCTCGAGGCCCGCTTCGGCGAGCACCGTCTGGCCGTCGACGACTCCCTTCTCGGCGAGCGTCCTGCGCTGCGGACGTTCGAGGGCAAGCGCGTGATCCTCGGCGTGCGCCCCGAGGACCTGGAGGACGCGTCCGGCGCGGCCGACGGCGATGGGCGCATCTCGGCCGTCGTGGACATCCGCGAGGACATGGGGTCCGAGGTGTTCCTCCACTTCGGCGTGCGCGGGCCGGCGGTCCGCGGCGAGGACGTCAAGGCCGCCGTGGGCGCCGACGCCGTCGAGGCGAGTGAGGTCGAGGCCCGGAAGCAGGGATCGCTCTGGGTCGCCCGGCTGGGACGCGGGATGCGGGCGCGCGAGCGTGACACGATCGAGCTGGCGGTCATGCCCGGCCGCCTCCACTTCTTCGATCCCGAGACGGGGCTCGGAATCTACGACGGCAGCTAGGCGCGGCTCGGCCGCGGCACGCGCGTCCGGCGCGCGAACGCCGGCACGAGGACCAGCGCGAGCAGCACCGCCGCGGCGGCGAGCCCGGCACGCCCCCAGCTGCGTCCGTCGCCGGCGGTATCCGAAGAGACCCAACCCGGATCGGGCGTCTGCACGTACCTCGGCCATGAGCGGGGCGTGCCGTAGGGCTCGAGCTCACGGCTCGCCGCCATCAGCGCGCGCAGGGCGTCCGTGCGGGGCACATACCAGAGCAGCCCGCCGGCGTTCGAGGCGATCAGGCCCTCGTCCGGGACGAAAAGCGTCGAGTACGAACTCGTCGCCTCGCCCGCGTCGAACGCGATGTCGAGGCGGTAGTACGGCGCCGTGCCCGGCGGGTCGACGGTCTCCTGCGGACTGGAGACGCGGGCGGCAATCGCCCGGTCGTCGACCGTCGCACATCGGTCAGGCCCGCAGACCCGGACGGTCGCGAGCCCCTTCGCGCCCGCTGCAGCGGGAAGTAGCGCGGCGACCAGGGTGAGGACGGCGACGATCGCTTTCATCGCCGTCTCTACACCAGGTTCGGGCCCGCGGTTCCGGGGATAGAGTCCGGGCCGTGCTCGACCCGAAGGTCTTCAAGGCGTACGACGTACGCGGGATCTACTCCGGCGAGCTCGACGAGGACGGCGCGTACGCGATCGGACGCGCCTACGTCGAGCAGTTCGAGCCGCGGAAGATCGCCGTCGGGCGGGACATGCGGCTCTCCGCGCCGGCGATGGCCGCCGCCTTCATCCGCGGCGCCTCCGAGGCGGGGGCCGACGTCCTCGACCTCGGCCTCGTCGGGACGGAGATGGTCTATTTCGCCGTCGGCGAGCTCGGGCTGGACGGCGGCGCCGAGATCACCGCGTCGCACAACCCGAAGGAGTACACGGGGATCAAGATCGTCCGGCGCGGCGCGCTGCCCGTGGGCGGCGAGTCCGGTTTGCTCGACATCCGCGACCGGGCCATGGCCCTCGGAGACGCGTCCGGGGGTCAGACCCCGGGACAGGTCCAGGAATACGACATCTGGCCGTCGTACGTCGACCGTGTCCTGTCGTTCGTGGACGTGTCCGCGATCCGGCCGCTCCGCGTCGTGATCGACGCCGCGAACGGGATGGCCGGGGTCATGCTCCCGCCGATCCTCGAGCGCCTGCCGATCGAGGCGGTTCGCCACTACTTCGAGCCCGACGGCAGCTTCCCGAACCACGAACCGAACCCGCTGCTGCCCGAGAACCGCGAGTTCATCGTCGAGCGGACGAAGGCCGAGGGAGCCGACTTCGGCGTCGCGTTCGACGGCGACGCGGACCGGTGTTTCTTCGTCGACGACGAGGGCGAGTTCGTCCCGGGCGACTTCGTCACCGCCCTCCTCTCGGAGTCGGTGCTCGACAAGACGCCCGGAGCGAAGATCATCTACGACGTCCGCGCAAGCTGGGCGGTGCCGGAGGCGATCGAGGCCGCCGGCGGGACGCCGCTGATCAACCGGGTCGGCCACGCGTACATCAAGCACCGCATGCGCGAGGAAGGGGCCGCCTTCGGTGGAGAGGTCTCCGGCCACTACTACTTCCGCGAGTTCAGCCAGGCCGACTCGGGCGTCATCCCGTTCCTGCTCATGCTCGAGCTCGTCTCCCGGCGGGGGCAGAAGCTGTCGGAGATCCTGCGCCCGCTGCGCGAGCGCTACTTCATCACCGGCGAGCTGAACACGCCGGTCCCGGACGTGGCACTCAAGGTTCAGGAGCTCAAGGAGCGCTTCGGTTCCGAGGGGAAGGTGTCGCATCTCGACGGGATCTCCGTCGACGCCGAGGACTGGCACTTCAACGTCCGGCCGTCGAACACCGAGCCGCTGCTGCGGCTGAACCTCGAGGCGCGCTCGCGGGAGCTGATGGAGCGAAAGCGCGACGAGGTCCTCGACGTCATCCGCGGATGACGGGCCTCGAGCTCGGCCGCGTCACCGACCACAAGCCGCCCTTCAAGTACGCCGCGCTGACACGGGTGGGCTTCTCCGACACCGACGCGCAGGGCATCGTCTACTACGGCCGGTACATGCCCTATTTCGACACGGCGCGCGTGGAGTACCACCGTCACCTCGACCTACTGCGCACGAACGCGGACGAGGAGCAGCAGTTCGTGATGCGCGCGACGACGATCGACTACCTCGCGCCGGCGCAGTTCGACGACCTGATCGAGGTCTTCATCCGCATCTCGCGTCTCGGCCGGACGAGCGCGACCTACGAGTGCGCCGCCTACCGCGTCGAGGACGACGTGCTGATGGTGACGGCGAGCCAGACGCTGGTGCTCGTCGACCTGGAGGAGCGGAAGGCCTGCGCGATCCCCGACTGGTACCGCGACCGCATCCGGGAGTTCGAGGGCGCTGCCCTCGAAGACTAGGCGGCACCCTCTGACTCAGCGGCTCTCTCTCGAGAGATCTAAGGCCGCGCGCCCATCCGACCAAGCGGATGGGCGCCGCAGCTTGCCCTCTCCCCCTGCACTCGTTGTAGTCCTCCTGCGCGCCGCGTCCATCCCTCGTTCGAGGTACCTCGCCCGATCGGGGGATCATCCCCCCAAAGGGTGATTGCCCGATTAGCAGGCTTTTCCGCTCCAAAACAACTCGTTCGGGACGAAGAATCCCTCGTTTGAGTGATCACTCCGCGGAACGGGCTTTGCCCGTTACGCCGCATGCGCTCAGGGTCCAGTACCGACGCGATGCTCGTGGGCCGCGCCGCGCGAAAGCGCGGCCCGGCTTCATACGGTCGCGGAAAGTCGTGAGACTTTGCGCGAAAGCCCAGCGCTAGCTGGGGGTGACGCGATATGCGTCGAAGACCGAGTCGACGTTGCGCAGCGAGCCGAGGAGGCCTCGGAGCGCCTTCACGTCGCCGATCTCCGCCGTGTACCAGTTCTTCGCGAGCTGGTCCTCGACGGTGCCGCCGTACGAGACGATGTTCGCGCCGTGCTCGGCGAACGTCCGGGCGACGTCCTCCAGAAGCCGCGGCCGGTCCCAGGCGTCGACGGCGATCTGGACGCGGAAGCTCTTCGTCGAGCCGCCGTCCCAGCTGACCGGCGTGAAGCGCTCGGCGTTCCGCCGAAGCGACCGCACGTTGGGGCAGTCCGCGCGGTGGATGGTGATGCCCTTGCCGAGCGAGATGTAGCCGACGATGTCGTCGCTCGGCACCGGCGTGCAGCATTTCGCGAGCCGGACGAGCACGTCCTGGATCCCCTCGACGTTGATGCCCAGCTTGTCGCTGCCGACTGTCTCTGCCGAGCGGGTCGGCTTGAGCGGGACCGACTCCTCCTCGGCGACCTCGCTCGTCTTCAGCCGCTGGATCACCTTGTTGACGATCTGGTTCGCCGGCAGCTTTCCGGAGCCGAGGGCGAGGTAGAAGTCCTCGGCCTTCTTGAAGCCGGCCTCGCGAATCACCTGGGCGAGCACGGCCGAGCCGGCGATCTTCCGGTACGGCAGCTTCTGCTGCTTCAGCGCCTGCTCGAGCGCGTCGCGGCCCTTCTGCTCCGTGTCCTCGCGCGTCTCGCGCGAGAACCACTGCCGGATCTTGTTGCGGGCCCGCGACGACTTCGCGAGCTTGAGCCAGTCGCGGGACGGGCCGCGGCCGCTCTTCGTCGTGAGCACCTCGACGAAGTCGCCGCTCTGGAGCGTGTAGTGGAGCGGCACGATCCGGCCGTTGACACGGGCACCGACCGTCTTGTGGCCCACGTCCGTGTGCACCGCGTATGCGAAGTCGATCGGCGTCGAGCCCGCCGGGAGCATCTTGACCTCGCCCTTGGGCGTATAGACGTAGACCTCGTCGACGAAGAGGTCGCCGAGCATCGACTTCTTGTACTCGCGCGGATCGGACTCGTCGTTCCAGTCGCGCAGCTGCCGTACCCAGGCGAGCCAGCGCTCGTCGGGCTGCCGGCCCTTGCCGCCGCGCTTGTAGAGCCAGTGCGCAGCGACGCCGAGCTCAGCCGTCTCGTGCATCTCCTTCGTCCGCACCTGGATCTCGAGCGGGCGGCCCTGCGGCCCGATCACCGTCGTGTGCAGCGCGCGGTAGCCGTTCAGCTTCGGCATCGCGATGTGATCCTTGAAGCGGCCGGGCATGGGCTTCCAGAGCGAGTGGATCAGGCCCAGCGCGCCGTAGCAGTCGCGCGTGCCCTCCTCACCCGAGCGCTCGACGATGACGCGCATCGCGGTGAGGTCGTAGATCTCGTTGAACTCCTTGCCCTTCTTGGCCATCTTGTCGTAGATGGAGTAGAAGTGCTTCGCCCGACCGGAGATGTCGGCCGGGATGTCGACCTTGTCGAGCTCGCGCTGGAGGACGTACGCCGCCTCGCGGACGTGCTCCTCACGGTCGGGGCGCCGCTCGTTCACCATCGCCTTGATCTCGGCGTACTTGCGCGGATGCAGCGCCTCGAACGCGAGGTCCTCGAGCTCCCACTTCATTTGATGGATCCCGAGGCGGTGCGCGAGCGGCGCGTACACCTCCAGTGCCTCGCGCGCCTTCTGTACCTGCTTCTGCTTGCCGAGGTACTCGATCGTCCGAAGGTTGTGCAGGCGGTCGGCGAGCTTGATGAAGATGACCCGAAGGTCCTCGGCCATCGCCAGCACCATCTTCCGGTAGTTCTCGGCCTGGGTCTGCTCGCGGCTCTGGAAGTGGACGCGGGTCAGCTTCGTGACGCCGTCGACGAGCTGCGCGATCTCGTCTCCGAACTCGGCCTTCACGTCGTCGAGCGAGACGTCGGTGTCCTCGACGACGTCGTGAAGAAGCGCCGCGGCGATCGTCTCGTCGTCCAGCTGGAGCTCGGCGCAGATGCGGGCGACGGCGTACGGGTGGTGGATGAACTCGTCGCCTGACCGGCGCTGCTGTCCCTCGTGAGCCGCGGCGGCGAAGCGGAACGCACGGGCGATGAGTTCCCGGTCGAGGTCCGGGTTGTACTCCGCGACCTCGGCGATCAGCTCGTTGATGAGGTCGTGATGCCGTTCCGGAGCCTCGAGAAGCGTCATGGGCAAATGGTACTCCGCGAGTAGGAGATGGCCGTTCGGGGCAGAAGACGCCCGGTCCATGCATTTTCGCCGCACGCAGAAGCGAAAGACCCTCGCGCTGGCCCGGCTGCTCGCCGGGCTGGAGTCCGAGGCCCGGAAAGAGCGCCCCTGGGAGCCGCGGAAGGCATATCGGCTCTCGGCCGGCCGCGTCTAGGAGCTACGCAGCCGCCGCGACCGGCGCCGGCTCGTCCGCGAGCAGGGCCCTGAAGGCCTCGGACTCGAGCAGCGTCCGGCGGGGCCCGCCCCCTTCGACCTCGAGTTCGTCGAAGACGGCCTGCGCCGCGCCGTCCCGCTCGGCCGGCTCCTTCCGGTACTCGTCGGCGAGCCACTGACGCAGGCTCTCGTAGCGCTCCGGTGTCTCCAGCAGCTGCCGGACGACGAGCTGCTGCGCGACCGTCCCGTTCCAGCGGTTCTCCTCGAGCCGGAAGAGGACGTCGTGGCGGATGTCGCGGCGCGCGCTGTCCGCCCTCCCTCCGAGGCCGAAGGCGATCGCGCTTCCGGCCGGCTTGTTCAGGTGCCGGACGCCGAAGCGCAGGTGGCGGCCGTCGGCGGTCTGCGCGACGTCGGTGAGGACGCACGAGGGCAGCAGTAGGTTGACGCCGGGGTTGCCGAGGCCGAACGGCGCCAGGTGCTGCAGCTCCTGGCAGAGCTGCATCGTCAGTTCCTCGCCGTTCACGACCGCGTCGACGGCAACCTGCGGGCGGAGCGCCTCCTCGGGAAGCTCGGCGTCGACCGCCTCGCCGAACGCCTCGGCGAAGGCGCCGAGGCGGGCCGGGTCGATCGAGAGGCCGGCGGCGGCGCGGTGGCCGCCGAACCGGGAGAGATGCTCGGAGCACGCGGCAAGCGCGGCGTGGAGGTCGAACGACGGAATCGACCGGCCCGACCCCTTCCAGTCGCCGTCGGTGCCGGCGATGAGGACGACCGGGCGGTGGAAGCGCTCGACGAGCCGCGACGCCACGATCCCGATCACGCCCTCGTGCCAGTTCTCGTGCGCGAGGACGTAGCCGCGGCGGCGCCTGCGGCTCTCCGGCCAAGCGTCGACCTGGGCGATCGCCTCGCGGAGGATGCGGTCCTCGACCGCCTGGCGCTCGCGGTTCAGCTCCTCGAGCTTGCCGGCGAGCTCGGCGGCCTCGGAGTCGTCGTCGGTGAGGAGCAGCCGAAGCGCGGTCTCGGGGTGCTGGAGCCGGCCGGCGGCGTTGATCCTCGGCGCCAGCCGGAAGCCCACGGCTCCGGCGTCGACAGCCGCCGGATCGACCCCCGCCGATCGCATCAACGCCCTCAGGCCCGGCTTCTGCGTCCGGGCGAGCGCCTTCAGGCCGGTGCGGGCGAGGTATCGGTTCTCGTCGAGCAGCGGGACGACGTCCGAGATCGTCGCGATCGCGACCAGGTCGAGGTGCCGGCGCAGCGACTCCGCGCCCGGGCCGAGCAGTGCCTGGCCCAGCTTGTAGACGACTCCGGTGCCGCAGAGCTCCGGAAACGGGTAGTCCGACGGCCGCGTGGCGACGATTGGGCAGTCGGGAAGCACGTCGCCCGGCCGGTGGTGGTCGGTGACCACGACGTCGAGCCCGAGCTCCTTGGCGCGCCCCACCTCGGCGACGGCCGTGATGCCGCAGTCGACGGTGAGCACGAGGCCGCACCCCTCCTCGGCGAGCCGGTCGAGCGTCTGGCCGGAGACGCCGTAGCCCTCCTCGAACCGGCTCGGTAGGTGCCAGAAGACGTCTGCTCCGAGCTCTCGCAGGACGAGCACGGCGAGCGCCGTCGCGCAGATCCCGTCGGCGTCGTAGTCGCCGTGGACGCAGATGCGCTCATTCGACCCGATCGCGGCACGGATCCGTGTGCAGGCGGCGTCCACGTCGCCGAGCAGCCTGGGGTCGTGACCCGGGTCGGCCCCGGCAAGGAACGCCCGTGCGGTTGCGGGGTCGCCGTACCCGCGCCGGACGAGCACCCGAGCGGTGGTCTCGCTGATACCGAGCTCCTGAGCCAGCCCGGACGACTCCCGGTGCGGGCACGAGGTGATCGTCCAAGTTGCCTCGTGCATCGCGGATGTCCACCGTAGGGAGGAGGTCGGACAGCATCCGCCGCGCGTATTCTCAGGTCGATGAGCGAAGCGAACTACGAGTCCGGCGACGACTACGTCGTCCAGTTCCTCGGGTACCGGTTCGCCTTCAACGCCGAGGACTTCGAGGAACGGGTGATCGGCGCCGCCGTCAAGCTCGGGCTCGTCGAGTCGAACGACCTGGACGAGGACGAGGCCGCCGACCTCGTCGAGCTCACGGCCGACCAGCGGATCGAGGAAGCCCGCAGCGAGCTGGGGCGGTATCTCGTCCGGCACTGGGAGGCGCTGGCCGCCGTCGGCGGCGAGTCGCTCGTCTACTGGCTCCGGAAGCTCGTCTTCCGAGGTGCGTGGCTCGACCAGCGCGTGAAGCTCAACCTCCTCGACGTTGACTGGGACGAGGAGAGCGCCGAGTTCGGCTACCGCGACCCGCGCGGCGACCGCGCGTTGCTCGAGCTCGCACCCGTTCCGAGCTGGCACGAGCTCCAGTTCCGCCGCTAGCGCTTTCGCGGAAAGTCTCACGACTTTCCGCGATCGTGTGGAGCCGGGCACCGGCCTCGCCGGTGCGCGGCCGCGAAGCGTTCCGAGCGGCCTTCTCTAGTCGCCGCTTCGGTGGAACGGGCACGGCCCGTTCCACGGCGGATCAGAAGAGCTTCGCCACCTCGGTCTCTCGTACGACGCCGAGGTGCTTCTGCCCCGACTTCGTGACGATTCGTCCACGGGGCGTCCGCTGGATGAAGCCGAGCTGGAGGAGATACGGCTCGTAGACGTCCTCGACCGTGTCAGGCTCTTCGCCGAGGGCGACGGCGAGCGTCGAGAGGCCGACGGGGCCACCGTCGAACCGCTCGACGATCGCGCGCAGCAGCTCGCGGTCGGTCCGCTCGAGGCCGCAGCCGTCGACCTCCAGGAGCGCGAGCGCCTCGCCCGCGACCTCCGTCGTGATCACTCCCTCGTGGCGGACCTGCGCCACGTCGCGCACGCGGCGCAGGATCCGGTTCGCGACGCGCGGGGTCCCCCGGGCCCGGCGCGCAATCTCGTCCGCGGCGTCCTCCCGGATCTCGACACCCAGGATCCCCGCCGAGCGGCGAACAATCAGCCCGAGCTCTTCCGGCTCGTAGTAGTCGAGCCGGAAGGTCATACCGAAGCGGTCGCGCAACGGCGTTGTCAATAGCCCGGTGCGCGTCGTCGCGCCGACGAGCGTGAAGGGCGGCACCTCGAGCGTCAGGGTCCGTGCGGCCGGCCCCTGGCCGACGACGATGTCCAGGCGGAAGTCCTCCAACGCCGGATAGAGGACCTCCTCCACGGCCGAGCTCAGTCGATGGATCTCGTCGACGAACAGGACGTCGCGCGGCTCGAGTGCGGTCAGGATCGCCGCGAGGTCTCCCTTCCGCTCGAGCGCCGGCCCCGCGACCGTCCGGATCCCGACGCCGAGCTCCTCACGGACGATGAACGAGAGGCTCGTCTTGCCGAGGCCCGGCGGGCCGACAAGGAGGACGTGGTCGAGCGCCTCCCCCCTGCTCCGCGCCGCCTCGAGCGCGATCGCCAGCTGCTCCTTGACGCGCGATTGGCCGACGAAGTCGTCGAGCGACCGCGGCCTGAGCGAGCGCTCGAGCTCATCATCGTCGGGACGGATCGTCGGCGCAAGGAACTGCGGCGAGGCGGTCACGCGGCCCTCAGCGCCTGGCGCACACGCTCTTCGGGCGCGGCTTCCGGATCGGTCGAGGCCAGCGCGCGCTCGGCCTCTGCCAGCGAGTAGCCGAGCTCGACGAGGGCGTCCCGCGCGACGAGCTCGTGCTCGGGCGCGCCGGACAGCGCGTCGACCGGCCCGATCTTCTCCTTCAGCTCGAGGACCACCCGCTCCGCGGTCTTCTTGCCGATCCCGGGGATCGCGACGAAACGCGTCGTGTCCTCGAGTGCGATCGCTCGGCGCAGGTCCGCGGGCGTCGAGCCGGACAGGATCGCGAGCGCGACCTTCGGGCCGACACCGGACACCGAGAGGAAGTGCTCGAAGAGCTCCCGCTCGGCGACCTCCGCGAACCCGTAGAGCTGGAGCGCGTCCTCCCGGACGTGGAGGTAGGTGTCGAGCGTGACCTCGCCCTTCGCCTGCGCCTTTCGCAGCGCCCGCAGCGTCGTCTGGATCCGGTACCCGACTCCGTTCACGTCGAGGACGACGCCGTCGAGCGTCCGCGCGACGACCTTTCCCCGGAGGCTGGAGATCATCCGACCGCTCGAAGGAGCGCCGGCGCCATCGCGTGACAGATCGCGACGGCGAGCGCGTCGGCCGCGTGGTGCGGCGCGGGCGGCGCGTCGAGGCGCAGTATCGCCTGCACCATCCGCTGCACCTGCACCTTCTCGGCGCGTCCGTACCCGGTCACGGCCAGCTTCACGTGCGACGGCGAGTACTCAGCGCAGCCGACGCCGGCGAGCGCCGCTGCGACGACCGCGGCGCCGCGCGCCTGCCCGACGGAGAGCGCGGTGCGGGCGTCGACGCCGACAAACGATTCCTCGATTGCGACCGCCTTCGGGTCGTACCGCTCGATGAGCTCGACGACGCCGTCGTGGATCTTCAGCAGGCGCTCTTCCGGCCGCTGGGACGCGGTGGTTTTCCAACACCCGAAGTCCACCGCCCTGAGGCGGCCGCCCTTTTCGGTGACCACGCCGTATCCGCAGGAAGCAGTGCCTGGATCGAGGCCGAGAACCGTCACGAAGCGAGGTTAGGCGCCGCGTCGGACGTTCCTGCCTGGGCCCCTTACACCGCTCGAATACCCATCGGCTAGCCTCTTCCGCCGTGCGGTGGGCCGCGTTCGCAACCGTCGCGGCCGGGGTGGTCGCGGCGCTCTCGGTCGCCCAGCTGGCGACTGGCCAGACGATCGATCGTGTCCGCGTCGCGCCCAACCCGCCCGTCGCGAGCATCCCCGAGGGCCTGACCCTCGTGATCGGCTCACCGGACGCCTACTCGCGCGTGTCGGCAAGCGGGGGCCGAGGCAGCTGGGTCGGGCCGCCGTATGCGCCGCTCGGCGCGCCGAACGCCTGGGGCAACGCGTCGATCGACTGGGAGGTCGGTTTCGACACGCGCCAGCTCGACACGGAGCGGATCGCCCTCGCCAACCTGACCCGGGACTGGCAGGAGGACCAGCGCGCCGGAGTGTCCGTCCCGCACGTCGTCGGCGGCCGCGTGGTGGGCGACGTCCCCGGTTCCTTCGTCCTCCAGGTGCAGCGGCAGTCGGCGCCGAGCGAGCTGGTCGTCGCCTTCCCGCTGAGCCGCGACCTCCACGCCTACGTCCGCTTCCTGCTTCTCCGGCCCGAGACGAACGACTTCTACGTGAACGGGTCGATCAAGGCGTCGAGCTGGAACCGCGGCCAGGCGCTCGTCGCAATGGCGCGCGTGAAGCTCGAAGGCAACCTGCCGCCGTCGCTGGTCTCGATCCGTGCGCGGCGGGGCGGCCGCGTCGTCTCCGGCTTCGCGCTCGACTTCCTCCGCCACGCCGTCGTCGGGATCCCGGTCACGCTGGAGCGCAAGCGTGGCCGCGGCTGGCGGCGCGTCTCGACGGTGCGCACCTCGAGGCTCGGTGGATACTCGTTCCGCGTCGCGCCCGGCACCTACCGCGCGCGGGCGAGACTCGGCGCGCGGTTCGCCGCCACGAGCAGCGTCGTCAGGGCTCGCGCGGCGCGCTAGCTCTCGACGGTCTCGAGAACCCGCTCGGGGATGTCGAAGTTCGCGAAGACGTCCTGGACGTCGTCGTTGTCCTCGAGCGCGTCCATGAGCCGAAGCACTTTCCTGGCGGCGCCCTCGTCCTCCAGCTCGACGGTCGTCTTGGGGAGCATCGTCAGGTCGGCCGACTGGACGGTCATGCCGGCCGACTCGACGGCGTCGCGCACCGACGAAAGCGTCTCCGGGGGGCCGGTTACGCGCCAGTCCCCGCCCTCGGGCTCGACGTCGTCGGCGCCACCCTCGGCGGCGGCGAGCATCAGCTCGTCCTCGTCGGCGCCGCCGTCCACGAGCACGACGGCCCGGCGCTCGAAGAGCCACGCGACCGAGCCGGACTCGCCCAGGCTCCCGTCGGCCTTCGAGAAGATGTGCCGAACCTCGGCTGCGGTTCGGTTCCGGTTATCGGTGACGGCCTCGACGTAGACGGCGATCCCGGCCGGTCCGTAGCCCTCGTAGGTCACCGTCTCGTACGCCGCGCCGTCGGCAGACGGCCCGGCGCCGCGGGCGATTGCGCGCTCGATGTTCTCCTTCGGCATCGATGCTTCCCGCGCCTTCTCGATCGCGTTCTGGAGCGCGAGGTTGCCCGCGGGATCCGGCCCGCCCTCCCGCGCCGCGACGATTATCGCCCGGGCGAGCTTCGAGAAGAGCTGGCCGCGCTTTGCGTCGGTCGCGCCCTTCTTCCGCTTGATCTGCGCCCACTTGCTATGCCCTGCCACCCACCGCCTCCTGCTCTCGGACGAGATCCAGGAAGAGCTCGTGGACCCGCGGATCGTCCGTCAGCTCAGGGTGAAACGACGCGACGAGCAGGCGCCCGTCCCGGAGCAGCACCGGCTCCCCGTCGTGCGCGGCCAGCACCTCGACGCCGGGCCCCACCTCGGCGACCCGTGGCGCGCGGATGAAGACGCCGCGCAGCGGATCCGGGTCGCCCTGCAGCGCGAGGTCGGCCTCGAAGCTCGCCACCTGCCGCCCGTACGCATTGCGCCGGACCGAGACGTCGATGAGGCCGAGGTGCTCGCGGTCGAGCAGGATCATCCCGGCGCAGGTCCCGAAGATCGGCCGGTCGAACGCACGGAGCGCCTCCTCGAGCCCGTAGATCCGGGCCAGGCGCATGATCGCTGTCGACTCCCCGCCGGGGATGACGAGGCCATCGAGGCGGTCCAGCTCCTCCGGCTTCCGTACCTCGACGGGGTCCGCGCCGAGACGGCGGAGCACGCTCGCGTGCTCGCGGAAGTCGCCCTGGATTGCGAGCACGCCGATCCGCACGCGGAAAATGGTACTCAGCGGGCCTCGAGCTCCCGGGCGAGCCAGGCGTCCCGGTCGGCGTCCGCCTCTGGTCCCATCTGGTGGCCGTACTCGTACCACCGGACCTCTGCGTCGCCGGCATCGTCCTCCAGGCGCTGGTACTCCTCGAGGGGGTAGTCCGTGTCCCGACGAGGGTTCTGGATCAGGACGGGGCCGTCGAACGCATCGAGCAGGCGGACCGGGTCGAAGTCCCGCATGGTCTGGGCGAAGCTGTCGTGCGTCTCCTGCGGGACGAACTCTCTCGCCCAGTACTTGCCCGGCTCGGCCGGGACGACGGCCAGGGCAAGCGCGTCCACGCGGTCGTCGATCGCCGCGAGCGCGCCGGCCGAGAGGGCGCCGTACTCCTGGCCGAAGACGGCGACCCGCTCCATGTCGATCTCCTTGCGTCCCTGGAGGTAGTCGAGCCCGCGGCGGAGGTCGACGACGTCCTGCCGGACGAGCGACCGGAACGCGTCGGCCGCGTACACCGGGTCGAGGAGGTCGGGACGCGTCGGCCGGGCGATCGCGAGGTCAATCATGAAGACCGCGACGCCCCGGCGGGCGAGGTCGAACGCCTCGCGGAAGTAGAGGCCGCGGCTGGCGAGGTACGGGTGGCTGAAGAGCGCGACGGGGTAGCGCCGCTCGGCGCCCTCGGCGGACGGCGGAAGCACGAGCGTCGCCGGAACGTCGCCGCCGCGAGGGCTCCGGTAGGTGATGTCGGTCTGGTCGCCGCTGTGGCTCTCGACGTGGACGCCGAGCGGCTTCTTCGCGTCGTAGGCGGCGAGGTCGGAGACCCTTGAGGCGGAGTCGTCGCCTCCGCAACCCGCCAGCGCGAGGGCGATCGCCCCGAGAGACGCGAGCCGCCGCATCACCTGGCAACTCTACGGGTAGACGATCCTCGATCCGAGGAGTACCCTCCGTGGCGCTTCCCGATCGACGAAAGGGGTCTTCGTGCAATCACATGCAAAGAGGGCGACGATGCTGGCCGCGCTGGCGATTGCCGTTCTCGTCGCCGCGACCGCAGCGTTCGCCGCCAAGCCCGGACCCGGCACCTCGACCGGATCGGGCACGGTGTTCAAGCCGAACCCGGTCGCCGAGCTTCAGAACCAGTCGCTGACCGACCAGAAGGACGCGGATTACGCGGCGCTCGCGCCGGCGTACCACACCGTGCTCCTCACGAACCTGGACGGCAGCGGGTTCCTGCGCGGCGACTACGCCAACATCGTCAGCTCGACGGGCAATCCTGCTTACTCGCCCACGAACGAGTTCCACTACCGGCGGAACGACGACCGCTTCGAGCAGGTGATGGCGTACTACTGGCTCACCGAGGCGCAGAAGTACATCCAGAGCCTCGGGTTCGGATCGAGCCTGCGGCCGGTGAACCGGGAGTCGCAGGACGTCCGGATCAACCAGTGGGGGGCCGACAACTCCTTCTCCTGGGACAAGAAGGATCTGCTCAGGTTCGGCAAGGGCGGCGTCGACGACGCCGAGGACGCCGAGGTGATCCTCCACGAGCTCGGCCACGCCATCCAGGACTCGCAGCAGGATCCGTTCGGCTACGGCTTCAGCTTCGAGGCACGCGCGATCGGCGAGGGCTTCGCGGACTACTGGGCCGTGACAGTCTCGAACGTCCTCGCGCCGACGCCGGATCCGGCGTGCGTGGCGGACTGGGACGCGGTCTCGTACACGAGCACGACGCCCCATTGCCTGCGCCGCGTCGACCTGAACCTCCACTACCCGGAGAACGTGAACCTCAACAGCGTCCACTCGACCGGCCGGATCTGGTCGCGGGCGCTCTGGGACATCCGGAACTCGCTGGGCCACGTCAAGGCCGACACGATCATCCTCCAAGCCCAGTTCGGCCAGCGTGACCCGTCGATGCGGCAGCTCGCCGAGAGCACGGTGGCGGCCGCCCAGGGTCTCTACGGCACCCCCGAAGTGAACGCCGTTCGCGCCGCCTTCGAGGCGCGCGGGATTCTCTAGCGGCGACCCGGAGAAGGGGGCGCCTCCGGGCGCCTCCTTCTCTACCAGCCGCGCGTCTCGAGCAGCTGCTCGGGCGCGATCGAGGCGGCGGAGATGCCGACCATCGCCTCGCCGAGACCGGCGGACACGCGGGCGAGCACCTCGGCATCGTTGTAGTGCGTCGTCGCCTCGACGATCGCCTTCGCGCGCGTCGAGGGATCGCCGGACTTGAAGATGCCCGACCCGACGAAGACGCCGTCCATCCCGAACTGCATGCACATCGCCGCGTCGGCCGGCGTCGCGATGCCGCCGGCGGTGAACGTGACGACGGGAAGGCGCCCGTTCTCGGCGACCCACTTGACGAGCTCGTACGACGCCCCGAGCTCCTTGGCCTCCGCGTAGAGCTCCTCCTCGCGGAGCGACTGGAGCCGCCGGATCCCGCCCATGACCTCGCGCATATGCCGGACGGCGTTCGAGACGTCGCCGGTGCCGGCCTCGCCCTTCGTCCGAATCATCGCGGCGCCCTCGGCGATCCGACGGAGCGCCTCACCGAGGTTCCGGCAGCCGCAGACGAACGGGACGGTGAACTTCCACTTGTCGATGTGGTGCTCCTCGTCCGCCGGGGTCAGCACCTCGCTCTCGTCGATGTAGTCGACCTCGAGCGCCTCGAGGATCTGGGCCTCGACGAAGTGGCCGATCCGCGCCTTCGCCATGACGGGAATCGTCACGGCCTCCTGGATCTCCACGATCTTGTCGGGATCGGCCATGCGCGCGACGCCGCCCTCGGCGCGGATGTCGGCCGGGACGCGCTCGAGCGCCATGACGGCGACCGCGCCGGCGTCCTCGGCGACCCGCGCCTGCTCGGCATCGGTGACGTCCATGATCACCCCGCCCTTGAGCATCTCGGCGAGGCCGCCCTTGACCCGCATGGTTCCGAGCTCGGCCATCGGGCGAATGCTAGCCGTCGGCGCGAAACGTGAAGTGGTCGCTTCGGCGGCCGTCGACGACGACCGACCAGCCGTCGAGGCGGTCGGGTCGGGCCACGAGGTAGAGGAAGCCCTGCTCCCTCCGCGCCCGGAGTCGACGCGGATATCCGGCCGGGCAGCGCTGCGGGTCGTAGAACCGGCCGCTCCCGCCGCCGTGGACGACGTAACGCACGCCTCGCTTCGGCGCGAACCGCTGGTAGCTGTGCTCGTGGCCGGAGAGGACGAGGCGGACGCCGTGGCGCTCGAAGAGCGGTACCCACCGGCGGACGACCTCGGGATTCGAGCGATAGCTGCCGCACGTGTACGCCGGGTGGTGCAGGACGGCGATCTTCCAGCGCGCGGTCGAACGCGCGAGGCTGCGCGCGAGCCACGACGTCTGTGCGGTGTCGATCTTGTTGGAGTCGAGCAGGAACAGCTCGAGGGTCCGGCGCCGAAGCCGGTAGTAGCGGCCGGGCATGCCGAGCGCGCGGTACTCGTAGCGCCCGCCGTCGACACGGACATCGTGGTTGCCCAGCACGCCGGCCACGCGTAGCCCCCCGCGGCGCGCCCAGCCGAAGCTCGACTGCCAGTTCGACCGGAACGCGATCGGGCTCTCGGTGTAGTCGTTGTCGCCGAGCGTGACGAGGAGATCGGCAGGGTTGCGAGCCTCGAAGCGGCGGACGGCTGTGCCGAGCGACCCCTGCGTCGCGCCGCCCACGCCGAAGTCGCCGATCGCGAGGACGGTGTCGGGGCGAGCCATTTGACCCTGTGCGTGTCCCGTTACGGGCAGCAGCGCAGCCATCACGCCGAGCAGGACCGCGGCGAAGTCCACCGTCGACGGTGCTCCTCGCCGCCCTCCCCCGACTTGCACGAGGGCTCTGGCGAGCCGTCGCGAGCCCCTGAAGCAGGCCGGAGGCCGAAAACGTCGCGAGCCTGCGGCGGAGATCATCCGCAGCCATGTGTGCCGCTTGTCGTATCCGCAGGGGTTACGCGTCACATCGTGTCGGCGGTCGGGCGATCGCCATCCCCCGAAGTGTTGAACGGGCGTTACTGAGACGTGGGTGGCTCCAGGTTCAAGACGACACCCTGCGTCGGGAGCTGCTCGAACGAGGAGTTGAAGAACCGGAGCTCCGTCAGGTTGTTCACCATCTCCGTCTCGCCGGGCGTGATGTCGCCCTGAACGTAGGGAGGCGGTTCGGGGAGGGTCGCAGCCAACGGCTTCGAGAGCACGTTCTCGAGGTGCCGCCGCTCGAACCAGACCGCGAGGCCTTGCGGCGCTTGGCCCTCGGCCTGCACGACCGGCGGCAGGAGCGAGACGACCGTGTTGATCTCAGGGAGGTGCTTGAAGGTGTGGAGCGACAGCTCGAGGGCCTCCCGGCGGAGGAGCACGCCCCGCTCTGCAGAGGGCTGGCCGGGCAGCGAGCAGTTCTGTTGTCCGCCGAGGCCGCAGAAGCTGAAGAGCGCGGTCTCGCCCGGGTCCACGGTCTCGACGTCTCCCTGCGTGAGCGGCCGGTTGCGCCCGTGCCGCAACGCGATGTACTGAAGCGGGAGGCCGGAGATCTCGCCGGGCTGAGCCGTGACGGCCGCGATCTGCTCGCCGTTCGCGCCGCGGTAGCGCTTCGACACCTCAACTGCGATCTCCCGCGCACGCTCGAAGCCGTTCTCGTGCACCGCGAGGCCGCCCCACGCCGTTGACCCCTGGGTCGACGAGCCGGTGTCGCGCGTCATGTAAGCGAGCGCGATCAGCGCGACGCCGACCATCACGACGACGACGGCGTAGCCGATCATGAAGCGCCCTCCCTGGACCGCCTTCGGCTGCTCGAACCGGGGCAGCGGCTTCTCCGCCTCTGACGCGGGCTCGCCGGAACGCTCCGGCATCACAGCTTCGGCCACGAATCCTCCTTCAGCGGGTCGGCCGGGGGGATCTCCAGCTTGATCGAATCGAGGAGGGTCAGGATCTCGTCGCCGTGCAGCTCCCGCCGGTCGACGAGCGTATCGGCCACCTTGCCGACTCCGTCGCGGTTGTGCTCGATCAGCTGGTGCGCCGCGACGTATGCCTGACCGAGGAGCTGGGCGGCCATCGCGCGCTTGGAGGGATCGCCGAGCACGCCGGCCAGCGGGTCTCCGTGCTCCCCGCCGGACCGGTTCATGATCTGGTCGCCGATTCGCTGGTAGCGCTTCGCGATCTCCTCGCGGACCTCGTCTTCGGTCTTGCCCTTCGGCGGCTTGAAGCCGTCGGCGAATTGGATCCGCTCCGGCGCCATCGCGCACGCGCCGACCATCCAGGCGGACCGTGCGGTGGCGCTCTGGACGTCGCCGCCGACACCCGTCGAGTTCTCTCCGTAGAACACGCGCTCCGCGGCCATGGCGCCCAGCGTCCAGATCAGTCGCGCCATCTCCTCGCTGCGCCAGGAGCTGAACCGCTCCTCCTTCTCGAGCGCCTGATGGTGGCCGAGAGCCTCGCCGCGCCGCCGGATGGAAAGGCGCGTGGACTCGGCGCCTTTCATGTACGCGTGGCCGGCGACCGCGTGGCCTGCCTCGTGGACGGCGATTGCGCGTGTCTCCTCGGGGATGTACTCGATGTTGATGGCCATGCCGGACTCGATCGTCGTCATCGCCTCAACGATCTCTTCCCAGCCGAACCGCGGCTTGCCCTCGTGGTGCGCGTAGGTGAGGGCCATAGAGCAGACCTGCTCGATCATCGCCGGGGAATACCCGTTCGTGATGCGCGCGATCTCATCGCGGCGCTTCTCCGAGTCCAGGTCCGGCTCGTGTGCGACCTTCGCGAGGTAGAGGTCGAAGATGTCGAGGCGATCCTTCTTCGTCGGCGTGCGCAGCCAGACGTAGCGGCCCATCCGGCCCGGCCGCGTGAGCGCCGGGTCGAGCGCCTCCAGCGGGACGTTGGTCGCCCCGATGAAGTAGATCTGCTCCGAGCGCGGCCGCGGCGGGGGGAGCCGCATAGAGCGGCCAAACAGGCGCCGAGGGATGACGTATGTCGCGTCCAGGAACGTGTTGAACCTGTTCGTGAACACCTTCTTCGCGAACGGCGGGTTGTCGATCCCGTCCATGACGACGAGCAGCTGGTTCAGCGCCAGCTGGCCCATGCCGCCCATCATCGCGCCGGGGAACGCCTGGTTCACGATCGCGCCGATCCGCGCGAACGCGCTCGGCCGCCGTTCCGGCATTCGAGCCGCGAACAGCTTGTCGCGCCAGGCCCGCGTCTCGAGTACGAGGTCGCCCGTAGCCGTCAGCGAGCCGTTCCGGCCGTGGAATGCGAAGTCCTCGAACGTCGAGGGCCCCGAGGCTCCGGCGAATCCCCCGTCACCGAGCGCGGAGCGGCGCCTGCCGACGGCGTCGATCTCGTCGATGAAGACGATGCACTGCCCACCCCATTTCCGGGCGAGCTTCTTCGCCTTCCAGGCGAGGTAGCGGACGATGATCACGTCCATCCCCATAAAGGTCTGGGCGAAGCCGGAGCCGGGCATCGACACGAAGGGACAGTTGCCGGTCAGGACGCCGCCGGCGAGCGTGAACGACCGGGTTCGCGGCTCGACCGCGCAGTAGACCTGCTCCCGGACGCCGAGGTCGCGGACGCCGACGACGCGCCACACGCCTTCGCGGCGAAGCTTCAGTGCGGTCAGGGCGGCCGATCGTGGCCCGAGGTTGGTGGCGACGCTCGCCTTGACGTGGTGCCCGACGACCATGTACCCGGCGTAGGGCGCGATCCGAGCGGCGAATGCGATTCCGGCGGCGTCCTGCGTCTCGAGGACGACCGCGCCGGTGCCGTCCGACCAGGCGTCGGCGGCGAGGTAGCCCTCCAGCCAGCTCGCGAGCCACGCCGGGTCCTCGTCGCCCGTCGGGAGCTGCTTCCAGTCCTTCATGCGCCCGCCCGTGAAGATCACGAGCGGGTCGCCGCCGTACGAAGGCGGATACGTCACGAAGCAGTGCCCGTACTCCTCGAAGAGCCTCAGGTGCCGGTGCTCCTTCTCGCCGCAAAGCCTGATGCGGGCGCGACCGCGCGAGTCGAGCGTCCCGTCGCCGAAGCCTAGGCCGCGGATGAAAGCCTCGGGAACGAGCGACTTCGCAGGCGGCGGGTTGAACGGCAGGAGGTCGCCTTCGCGAAGATCAGTGACCTCGCCCCGGTTCTCCGTCAGCCAGCGGTGGTCGGGAGTCGCGCGAACGGTGAGGCGGACCGACGAGCGGGTGTGGTGCCCCGGCCGAAGCTCGAGCTCGACGAGCGGCTGCCTGCCGAACCGGCGGATCTCGGCGGGTGACCATTCACCGGCCCCGTCGAGGACGAGCTGCGTCGTCCCGGCCGTCTCGGCGAAGGTCTTGTATCCGTCGCTCGTGAGGAACTCCTCGTCGCCGGCGAAGCAGTTGAAGCCTGTCGCGATCGCCTTGGAGAGCATCGTCTTCCCCGTTCCCGGAGCGCCGAGGAAGAGCAGGCCGCGCTCGCGCTTGCCGCCGGCAGCCTCGAAGGCCTCGCCGGACTGCCAGATCGAGACGACGCGCCGCACCTCCTCCTTCGCCTCCGCCTGGCCGCGGACGTCGTCGAGCTTCACGCCCCACTCGGCGTCGCCCGGCTCGAAGCCCTGCATCTGCGTGATCCCCATGAGCATCATCGGCCCGAGCAAGATCACGAAGTTCATGACGAAGAAGAGCGGGAAGATGATCGCGTAGACCAGCATCGAGGGGTCGGTGATGATCTCCGTGAAGTTGTGCCACCACTCCCACGGGAACCAGCTCGTATCGCCGCCCGGAACGGCTAGCCGGAACAGCCAGAGCACCGTGATGAAGCCGCCGACCCATGCGAGCCGCCGGAACCATTTGCCCCAGTACCACGCGCGCCTCCGGTTGACGACGTCTTCCTCTCGCACCGTCGGCTCGTCCGTCCCGAAGAGGCTCGGCCACGGGATGAAGCGGCGGATGACGATGTCCATCAGACCGCGGAAGGCGATGACCGCGATAAACGTCCAGAAGAGGGCCCAACCCCAGGCCACCTCGACCTCTTCGCGGAAGAAGACGAAGACGACCGGGCTCGTGAGGAAGGCGACCGCGGTGGCCGTTCTGATGAGGCGGCGCCACTGGAGCGTGAGCTCCTTCGTTGCCTCCCCTGACGGCAGGCCGACGAGGCCCTCGCTCGTTGCCATCGTCAGAATGTAGACGTGCGAATGTTCACGTTTGATGGACAGTACGTTAAGTAGCGGCCGTCAGATCTTCGATTCCGGACAGGTCGAGCGGGCGCGGCGCTACCACCGTCCGGTCTATCTCGTTCGCGTTGTGGGCATCGCTCTCGGGCTGCTCGTGCTCGGCCTGCTCGCCTTCGGGGGGCCCGGCGACCGGCTCTTCGACCTCGTCGACGGGCTCCCCTGGTGGGGCGAGGCGCTCGCGTTCTCGGCGCTCGTCGCCCTCGTCGGCGCCCTCGTCGCGACGCCGATCGCGTTCTGGCGTGGCTACCTGCACGAGCGGCGCTGGGGCTTTTCCACCCAGACGGTCGGCGCCTGGGCCTGGGACCGCGTGAAGGGCGTCGTGATCGGCCTCGTCTTGACGGCGGTCCCGATGCTGGGGCTCGTCGCATCGCCGCACCTGTTCCCGTCGTGGTGGCCGCTCGTCGCGGCGGTGGGAGGCGCCGCCGTCGTCTTCGTCGTCTCGTTCCTGGCGCCCGTGCTGCTCGAGCCGGTCTTCAACAGGTTCGCGCCGCTGGAGGACGAGGAGCTCGCAGACGACCTTCGCGCCCTGGCCGACCGGGCCGGCGTTCCGGTTCGGGAGGTTCTCGTCGCCGATGCGAGCCGGCGGACGAGGAAGCACAACGCCTACGTCTCGGGAATCGGAAAGACGCGGCGCGTCGTCGTCTGGGACACGCTGCTCGAGCGGGACGAGCCGGGAGAGCTCCGCCTCGTCGTCGCACACGAGCTCGGGCACCGGCGTTTCAGGCATGTCACCGTCTGGACGGCGCTGACGATGGCCGGGACGGCGCTCTTCGTGCTCGGTCTCTGGTTGCTCCTCCAGTGGGACGCGCTGCTCTCCGCGATCGGGGCGGACGGGCCGGGCGACCCGCGCGTGATCCCGTTCGTGCTCTTTGCCGCGGCAGTGGCCGAGCTCGTCGTGCAGCCGTTCGCGCTCGCGCTCTCCCGCCGCTGGGAGCGCGACGCCGACCGCTTCTCGCTCGAGCTCACGAGAGACCCCGAGGCCTACGAGGCGACCCACCGCAACCTCGCGCTGTCGAACCTCGGCGATCTCGACCCGCCGAGGGCCGCCTACCTCTTCTTCTTCAGCCACCCGTCGGCGCCCGAACGGCTCGCGGCCGGGCGCCGATGGGCCGAACGGCTCGCGACGACGAGCCCGAGCGACCGCGCATCCCGTTCCGCCGTCTCCGCTTGAGCGGGACGCTGCTCGCCGACGTCGTCGGGACCTCGCGACAGGTCGCAGAGACGAGCTCGCGGAGCGGGAAGATCGGGCTCCTCGCCGGCCTGCTCAAGGCCCTGACGCCGGATGAGATCGCACCCGTGGTCGGTTTCCTCGCCGGCACGCCACGGCAGGGGCGGATAGGTGTCGGGTACGCGACGATCTACGGCCTCGACGTCGCGCCTGCCGACGCGCCGTCACTCACCGTTGATTCCCTGGATCGGGCGATCTCGGACGTGCAGGCGACGACCGGGAGCGGTTCCGGCGCCGAGCGACACCGGATTCTGCGGGAGCTCCTTGCGCAGGCGACGGAGGGCGAAGCCGACTTCGTCAAGCGCCTCCTAACGGGCGAGCTGCGGCAGGGCGCCCTCGCGGGCGTCATGGCCGACGCGATCGCCAAGGCCGCCGGGGTCTCGGGCGATGTCGCGCGCCGGGCGATCATGCTCTCCGGCGACCTCGGCCGCACAGCCGAGATCGCGATGAGCCAGGGCGACGACGGGCTCCGCGACGTAGGCTTCGAGCTCTTCCGGCCGATCCTGCCGATGCTCGCGTCCACCGCCGAGAGCGCGGAGGAGGCGGTCGCGAGCTACGAGCGCGCGTCCGTCGAATGGAAGCTCGACGGGATCCGCATCCAGATCCACCGGCGCGGCGACGAGGTCCGCGTCTACACGCGGAACCTGAACGAGATCACGCACGCGCTGCCGGGAATCGTCGACGCGGTGCGGTGTCTGCCGGTGAGTCAGGCCGTGCTCGACGGCGAGGCGCTGTGGATGGACGCAGACCGCCCGGCGCCGTTTCAGGAGACGGCTTCGCGAATCGACCGCGACGGCCCGGAGGGGATCGCGACGTTCCTGTTCGACCTCCTCCACGTGGACGGCGAGGACCTGCTCGACGCGCCGCTGCACGAGCGGTCGGCCAGGCTCGAGGCCATCGCACCTGATCTGAAGATCCCGGGAATCCTGACGTCCAGCGCCGCCGAGGCGAGCGCAATCATGGAGGAGGCGCTCCGCGCCGGGCACGAGGGCGTCGTCGTCAAAGACGCGGCCTCGCCGTACGCGGCCGGCCGCCGCGGGAAGGCATGGCGCAAGGTGAAGCCGGTCCGGACGTACGACCTCGTCGTGCTCGGCGCCGAGTGGGGCCACGGCCGGCGGCAGGGCCGCCTCTCGAACCTGCACCTCGGCGCCCGCGACCCGGGGAGCGACGGGTTCGTGATGGTCGGGAAGTGCTTCAAGGGCCTGACCGACGAGCTCCTCGAGTGGCAGACGGAGCAGCTGCTCGAGCGGGAGACCGGCCGCCGTGGAATCGCCGTCCTCGTCCGCCCCGAGCTCGTCGTCGAGATCGCGCTCGACGGCGTCCAGTCCTCGACGCGCTATCCCGGCGGCGTCGCGCTCCGGTTCGCGCGCGTGAAGCGCTACCGGCCGGACAAGCGTGCGGAGGAGGCGGACCCGATCGACGCGCTTCGGGCTTTGCTCCCGGCCGGCGTCAGCGCGAGCCGCGGCTGATGTCGAGCTCGACGCGGCGCGGCGGGGCGAGCCTCGTACCGGGCCTCGGCCGCTGCGCGACGACGAAGCCCGCGGCGACCCGGGTCGACCGCACGTAGCGGATCCGCCCGAGGAGGCAGCCGGCCCGCTTGATCGCCTCGCGAGCCTGCGGGAGCGTCACGCCGCGCACGTCCGGTACGCGGCACGCCTGCGCCGCGGCCGACGGTTTCCCCCACCGCAGCCGGACGGCTCCGGCGCTGAACCCGTACGAGTCGACGACGATCCGGTACTCGCGACCTGCCCTCGCCGTGAAGATCACGCGGCTCCCGTCCTTACATGACCCGCCTGCGTCGTCGTTCGACCCAACCGCCCGCAGGCGACGCACCGATGTACCCCGGTAGACGGCCAGCACGGTGTCGAAGCGGCTGCCGCAGGTCTGGAACGAGACGCGCTCGGTGCGCAGAGCCCTCCAGCGGAACCAGATCGACGCGGAGGCAGGTCGCCTCGCATGGCTTCGCTCGCCGGGCTCCGCCGACGCGCCGAGATTGTTGGCGCCGGCCGCACCGCGCCGCCCGCCAAGCCGGGTCGCGGCGGCGAACGGGTCGTTCCGCGGAGCCGTGGCTCCCGACCATTTCAGCTGGAAGGCGCCGTCCGTCCCCGCGACGAAGCCGGCCACGGCGATGTGGTAGGTGACCCCCGCGCGAGTGGCGAACCGGATGCTGCTCTGCGTCCGGCACGAGTCGTCGCTTCCGGCGAGGAACCGCAGCGACGTCAGGGAGTCGCCGCTGTAGGCGACGAGGACCGTGTCGAACGCCGCGCCGGAGCAGGTGTCGAACATGACGCCGCCGGTGACGGGAGCGGTCCACGCGTACCAGACGGTCGCACCGACGGCGGTCGACCCGTGCACCGGCTCGCCGGGCTCGGTCGTGGCCCCCGCGTTCGTCCCGACGACGGATCCGCGCGGGCCTGCGATCGGGACGGCAGCGGCGAAGGCGTCGTTCGGCGGAGGCCGCCGGAAGCTCCAGGTGAGCGTGAACGTCCCCGACGTCGTGCCGAACCCGTCGACGGCGATGTGGTAGGTCGAGCCCGGGCGGACGGCGACGGTCAGCCGGCTCTTGTCCTCGCACGCATCGTCGTTCGCGCCTTCGATCGTCAGCGCGTTCACCGCAGCGCCGGTGAACACTCCGAGGACGGTGTCGAACGACGCAGCGGTGCACGTCGACACGCGCAGCGATCCCGCCTCGGTGGCGGTGAAGCGGTACCAGACCGAGCGCCCGCCGCCGAGCGCCGTCTCCCCCGCCTCCCTCGTGGCCTCGACCGTCGTCCCAGCGAGGGTGCCGGAGTCTCCAGCGAGGATCGTCGCCGCGTCGAAGTTGTCGTTTGTGGGCGGCGCCGCGGAGGCGGCGGACACGAACAGCGCGAGCGCTGCAAACGCAGCCAGCTGTCCAACGAAAATTGCCCGAAACAACCCGCTGCTCGTGACATCGGTCACGGCATGGTTATACGCCGATTGCGTGAAGAGGCGGTAATGGTTTTCTACGGAAGTTTGGTGCGCCGCTCAGTAGTCGACGGGGCCGCAGACCGGCCTGAGCGGCTTCCGTTGCGGCCCCTCGCCGACGACGCAGACGATGGTCCTTCCCTTCCCGGTGGTCACGTCGCAACGCCAGCCGCTCTTCCGCTCGGGGTCCTTCTCGCACGTGATCACCTTCGGCGGGTCGAGGCCGAGGTCGACGACACGGCCCGAGACCTCGCCCGTCGCGAGCTGGCTCCGAACCGACGCCTCGACCTGCGCGGCGTCATCCGTTCCGTCGGCCGCGTCGTCCTCGGACCCGCCGCAGCCGGCGAGCACAACGACCAGGGTGGCGAGGAAGGTCAGGCGACGCATGCGAGGTGGCTCCTCCCGTGGATGGTAGGCGGCCGCGTCATCGGGGCCGACACCGATTCGCAATCCGCACTGGTGGCGCTTTTTGCGCGCGGTGGTTCGACGGAAGATCCGACTGCCGAGACCGAGGAGGAATCATGAGGCGGTTTATTCGTCACCGGCCGTCTCCTGCGATGGTGGTCGCTTGCATCGCCCTGCTGGTCGCGCTCGGGGGTACCAGCTACGCGGCGATCAGGTTGCCCGCCAACAGCGTGGGGACAAGACACATCAAGAACGGCGCCGTGACCTCGCTCAAGATCAAGAACAACACGATCACCGGCTCCGACGTGAGGGAGGCGACCCTGGCCAAGGTGCCCAGGGCGGGCACCGCCGACTTCGCGACCGACGCGCAGCTGGCGGAGGAAGCGGTGAGCGCGGGCACTGCCGAGAACGCCTTCAAGCTGAACGGGATGGAGTCGGGCGCCTTCGCACCGGCGACGACGGTTGTGCGTTACGCCGTCGTCTTCGGGCCGGGCACCGTCGGTTCGCACCGCGGTGTGGAGCAGGCAAACGTCAGCCATCCCGCCACCGGCGTTACCTGCATCGACGGCCTCAACCCAGCACCGCGCGAGGCGACAGCCACGCTCCGCTTCGGCGCCGTCGCCGGGTCCGAGATCTACGTGAAGACCGCTCCGGCAGGCGAGGATCTGTGTGCGGGGCGTCAGGTCGGCGTGCTGACGTACGACGTCACGGTCACAGAGCCGCCGCTGGCGCTGGTGTACACGCTCCAAGACAAGCCGTTCACGATCGCGATCTACTAGACCACCACGTCCTTCAGGGGCCGGCGGCGAACCGAACGCCTGGGCGCTCTAGAGCCAGCCGGCCCTTCTTCGAGAATCTCGGGATCCCGAGTCAGGTGGCGCCGGGACGAAGCGGCTCCGACCCGTCCCAACCCTCGGCGCCCTCTCGCACCATCTGGAAGAAGTCGCGGAGTCCCTGGCTGTCGACGTGGATCTCGATGTCGTGGCCCAACGAGCCGGACGCGTCGTGGAAGGTGATGTCGATTTCGCCGAGCTGGGCGCTGAGGTACTCCGGTAGCCCGCGGTCCTCGAGTTCGCGCCGAAGGCCCTCTACTGATGCCGGCGGTACCGCCCAGGCGACGTGATGAACCCCCGGTCGCGCACCTGAGAAGCGGCGCTCGATCCGCTCCGGAACGAGGCGGACTATCTCCATCAGCTCGATCGGGCCGCCGCCGCAGGAGCCGAACGCCGAGTGATGGACGAACTCCGCCGGCTCACCCCTCGAGGTGACGTTTTCGAGCGGCACGTTTTCGAAGAGGAAGAACGGCCCGGCTCCGAGCTGCTCCGCCAAGCGCTCAACGGTCGCCTCGATGTTCTCGACGACGTAGGCGTAGTGGTGTGCTCCCTCCAGCGACGGTCGAAAAAGATGCTCTGGCACGATTCTCTCCCTCTCCGGCGCAAGTGCGCTTCCACGATTCCCTGACAGAGCTGACCCCGCTCACCCAAGCGGCTCCGGCTCCAGCGAGGAGGTGCTAGTGGGCCGCCTGGACTCGACGCTCCTGCTAGCCCGCTCTTTATAGCGTGGGGTAGGCACCGGGGTAGGCAGGGAACCGGGCGACCCTGGCGACCCGCTCGAGCGTGACCACATCGTGCCGCGAGCGCAGGGCGGCGCCGACGTCCGCTCGAATTTGAGGGTGAGGGTCGATCGCGCCAATGTCCACCTTCGGCCGGGCAGCCGGTTTTCGGGCCCGCTTCGACGACCTAATGAATGGTGGCGGCGGTGCCGATAGGCGCCTTATGCGGTTCGCCGCCGGAATCGCCGTCCTGATCGCTGTATTTGCCGGAGTCGCCGCGGGTGGGCTCGCGAGGCTGGGGTCGCTGCACACGGAAATCATCCGCGGGTCGGATGGTGATGACGCCGCGATCGCAGGTTGGAAGACGTACCGGGTTCGGAAGGAAGGATTCACGGTCCGCCTCCCTGAGGGCTGGGAGGGCGGCCGGAACGGCGTGCTTCCTGCGCGGGTGGCAAGGCTCCGGCAGGCGCGGCGTTTGCCGCGGTCGTTCGCGCCGCGACAGTTCGTACCGAGCCTGCCGTCGATCAAGTTTCTAGCCGTTGACCTGACCCCGCTCAGCCGACGCAACGCCCGCCGCGACAACGCGATCACGACCGTCAACGTCGTCCGCAGGCCGACGACTGCCGACCTGGACGGGATTGCGAAATCCGCGATCAAGAACGCGACCTCGACCCCGAACCGCATCGGCCCCGTTCGCGATGAGAGCGTCCGGCTTCCGGAAGGCGATGCCATCCGCGTTCAGTACAGAAGGCGAGTCTCGCGGCGAGGGCTCCGGCCGATCGTGCTCTCTTACACGCAGTACGGGCTCGTTAAGGACCGGTCGCTGTTCGTTCTGACCTTGACAACGACGCAACACCAGGCCGCGCTGTACACGCGTGACTTCGAGCGAATCGCGGAGTCATTCCGGGCCGTCGCTCCGGCGAGCGCCACGAGCGCCCCCGCGCGGCCCGCTGCATCAACAAGCGGTTCACGCACCACGGAAGCGGCTAAGGTCAAGGCCCTGCTCCTCTACCAGAATGCGCAGTTCAACCGCGCACGTTGGCGTCCGCTCTGGCTGACCGCCACCCCGCGACAGCGTTCTCTGTGCACCTTCAGCGAGTTCGCCGCGACGCAGAAGTCGGCCCGAGCCGCATTCGGGCGGGTGACGACTCGGAACATCCGCGTCCGCGTCCGGGGAACGCGTGCCTTCGTCTCCTACCAGATCCTCGCCAGCGGCAGAGTGGTCGCCGCCGCAACGAAAACAAAGCCTGACCTCTACACGCGGATCGGTGGCCGCTGGTTCGACGAGGCCGACGCCGACACCGCGAGCTCCTGCTAACGACGTCGCGGCCCGACGCAGGGGCAGGTCCGCCTCCGCGCGCCGCCCACGCCACGCGTCGTCGTCCCGCACGCCGACGACGCGGAACGACCGCGTCCTCAACAGGATCGTGTCGCCCGTGGGGCCGTCGTATCATTTGTTGCGTGAGTCAGACGGTTCGCTCTGCTGACGGCCGGATCTGGCGAATCGAGCGCATCCGTCCGGAGTCGCCGCTTCGTGAGACGCGAAAGGAGCCGTTCTTCTGGTCGAGCGTGGTCGCGACGCTGCTGCTCGTCGCCTTCGCCGCACGGATGATTTGGGTCGACCCGGGCCCGTTGACGCTGAGCATCGTGGTCCCGCTGCTCGTGATCTGGCTGCTGGAGCGCGACCTGAACATTGTGCGCCGCGACATCCGTGCGCTCACGGAAGGCCCACCGCGGGAGTCGCTGACGTGGCGCATGACGTATCCGTTCGGTGCGCGTCGCATCGAGAAGCGGATCGCGAGGGAGGTCCAGGCGGGCCGGGAGACTGAGCCACCCGGCACGGTGCTGATCGGGATCTGAACGTCGCGAGCCGCGTCCGTTCTTTCGGGCTCAATGGTCGTCTTCAATCCTGTTCCACGATCAGCGCCGGCGACTGATCCGCGTCGTCATCGCGGACGGCGACAACGCGAAGCTTCCTCGCCCCCAGCGGATCGTGTCCCCCGCCTTCCAGTTCAGCGTGACGCTGCGAAACGTCGGTGGGTCGGCCGGCGTCCCGTCCTCGCGCTCGAGCCTGAATCCGTATCCGATCGCCATTGGTCTCCCTTCCGTCTCCGGCTGGGACCGAACGGGCGTAACGTCGAGCCTAGCGTGTCTCTCGGTCTTGAGTTCCGCTAGTCACGGGATCCTCTTCGGCCAGCCTGCTGCTCTGGTTTCGTGGCCAGCGCTTTGGACCCCGCCAGCCGCGCAAAAAGGTCATAAGCGGCCTACGTCCGCACCCGACATCGTCGGCACGCCGGTCCCGCTTAGCTATGCGGAACGCGCGTAGCCAAGCGGTGGAGAATGGGCCCGCCTGGACTCGAACTCACCTGCAAGTCGCCGTTTCCTCTCGTGCGTGGGGGCACCGGTGGGGGCACGCCATGCGGACGCGCGGTCATGATTGGCGCGCGTGGTCGCCTCTGAGCTGGCGTCCGAAGACGCTCGTCGGGAACGCCCGTCAGCGGGAGCAAAGCCGAGGTGAGCACAAATCTTGCGTGCGGGCCGGAGGTGGATCTCGCGGTGGCGGACGACGGCCGTCGCGCGCGCACGCGATCAGCCCGACCCACTGAATGCCCTCATCGTCGATCGGGGAGGAGCCGCCGAAAGGACGCCACCCGCCTTTGAGCTGGAAGACGACACGCCGGCGGCGGTTGATATGGACGACGACACGGGTTGGAGGAGCGTGGCCAAACCTTCGCGCAACCGTAGCGGTCGGCGGTTTCAGTCCGCCCTACGGATAGCTACGACTTCGGCGGCTCGGCGAGCAGATCTCGCAGCTCGTCCACAGGCTCGGCGGGCGAGCTTCGACTCAAGGCAATCGCCGGGTGACCGCGACTGCAGATCGCGAGGAACAGCCACGAGATCCAACTCGGGCCGAGTGACCGGTTCACGAGCCGCTACATCGACTCCGCCGCCGCACCCTCCGGGGAACCATGGTGTTGCGCTGCCGCATCAAATGCAAGACCTGACACCCGAGAGCCCTGAGGGCGGCAGCCGTGGCGCTCCCTGGCGGAGGTCCGCGCCGCCGCCTTCGAATGGATCGAGACTTGGTACAACCAGTCCACCGAAGCGGAAGAGAGCTCAGTCAGGTAGAGAGTTGTCGGTCGATCATCAACGCAATCCTGGCTCACCTCGGAGCAGGATTCACTCTTTCGTCCAGTGATGGCTGACCACGAGAGATGAGCCCCTATGGTCGGCATCACGGGTTGAGTGTCTCACTGAGGGGAGAGTCCTTCTCTTTCGTCCTTCGACAAGCGCCAGGCTAGTGCAGCTGCGCCGGCAACTCCCCCGCCGATGATCATCAGGTACGACCACCACGGTCCACGTGCGATCCAGCCCGCCGCAAACACGATCCAGCCACCGAAGGCCGCAATCCGAAGCGGCCAGCCCGACGCTCGGGGCGGCAGGTGACGACGTGTTCGAATCAGCATCACCAGTGCGATGATCGACGCGGCCAGGGCGGCCCAGCTAAGCCAAGCCGCCCAAGAATCGCTCGATACTACGCGCGATGCAATGCCCAGCACGAGCGCGATGGACGCCACGACGAGAAAATCGGCGGAGAATCGCGATGCCACCAGCTACTTGATCAGGTACGCCGTCATGCCAATCGCCGCGCCACACCTTACACCCGGTTCGATTGATGCTTGCCACTTGCGTCGAGCGCTCCACCACCCCACGATCGCATCGGCGCAACCTTGCCAAAGTTCGACCGTTAATGCGATGGGGATAAGGAGTCGGAATGTGCGCATATATGTTCGGCAGACGACACTGCGACAAGCCCGCAATGTCACTCTCAGTTTGTCACCGATGATGCGAATCGAGGCGCTTCCTCCTTTCCACGCCCAGCGAGCGCCCAGGCCGATTCCTCGGAGCCCCCAACGAACCGTTGTCCGAACCTGACCTCCGATTGCCCGCGCAATTCCGCCTGCGATGCATGAAAAGCATGGGCGGGAGATCCGGCCGTCGATATCGACGTTATTGATTGGATTTTGGTCGGCGTAGTCATAAGCATTGGCACTTCCGCCCGGAACGGGGTCTGCTTGTACAAAGCGCCCAAGGTCAGCATCGTAGTACCGCGTCCCGATCTTATAGAGGCGGATCTGCACATCCCAGTACACCCCAAGCCCACCGAGGAACCGCCAAGGACTGGTAACGCTGCAGCCGAGCGTGCATGTCCATTTGCCGAATGGTTCGTAGTTATATCTCGATGCCACGTTCCCGCTCGTGTCGGTCAGCGCCGCGACTGATCCGAGACCGTCGAACAATACGTAGTAGTCAGCCGACGACGTGCGCTGTTCAAGGAGGAACCCGTCGTTGTCGCGGATGTGGGTCGTCGAGACGCCCCCCGTTGTCTCGCGGCCGAGACCTAGCGCATTCTGTTGAAAGCTGGTCCCTCCGGCTAAGACACGGCGGAACTGCCCCGCGCCGCTATAGCTCATTGGGACCGCTGAGCCGCCGGGCGGGGTCATGCTCGTCGTCTGGTCTTTAGCGTTGTAAACCGCGGCGCGTCCGTCCGAGCGTGAGGTCTCGTTGCCGTTTGCGTCGTAGCTGAAGGTGGTCGTGCCGGCGGATGTGAGCTGGTCGGCGCCGTTGTGGTTGTAGGTGGTGGTGATGCCGTTAACGGTTTGGCTGGTGCGGTTCGAATTGGCGTCGTAGGTGTAGGCGTAGCTGTTCAGGAGCGTGCCTGCGCCCGAGCGTTCTTCCGCTAGCTCCAGCCGGCCGAGCACGTCGTAGCTGTAGGTCGTCTTGTTGCCGTCTTTGTCGATCACTCGCTGCCGCAGCGCCGTGTCGACGCCGCCGGTGCAGGTGTCGTTCAGGGGCAGCTGGTAGCAGTAGGTGAAGTCGGTCAGCATCGTCCCTGAGGCGACCTTCTTCGCGTAGATTCGCTGCAGCCGGTTGGCGGCGTCGTAGACGACGAACTGGGTGATGCCGTTCGGGTACCGGGTTTCGGTGCGCATGTGGTCGACGTCGTAGACGAAGGTGATCTGGCGACCGCTCGGCTCGGTGAGGGTGACCAGCAGGTTCCTGGCGTCATATGCGTAGTTGACCCGCCCGCCGGCGTCCTCGAACGCGGACAGGTTCGAAGCATTGTCGTAGAAGTACGAGTTGACCTTCGGACCCGGCAGTGTCTCCTTGGTTAGCCGGTTCAGGGCGTCGTACTCGTAGCTGGTGCTGCCGGTGTTGTCGACCATCGAGAGCACGTTGCCGTTCGCGTCGTAGGTGTTCGTGATCGTCGAGTTGTCGTGGTAGGTGATCTTCGTCGTGCGGTCGAGCTTGTCGTACTCGTAGCGGGTCACCTGGCCTTTGCCGTCGGTCTCGGTGGCGACGCGGCTGAGCGCGTCGTAGGTGTAGGAGGTGTCGCCGAGCGGGGCCGGGTTGTCCACGGAGGTGAGGTTTCCGCTGCCGTCGTACCCGTAACTGAGGGACACCCACCGTCAAGGCCGAAGGCCGTACGGGCATGCATCTGTCGAGTCACCTCCGGGGCTCGCCGCCAAAGGCGGCTCGCATGCATCACTAACACGGATGCATCTGTGTCTCGGCCGTTATCGAGGTGAGTAGTTGCTGTACGGCTGAAGTCCGACGGAGCGAGCTCAACGTTCGATGGCCAAGCCCGCGGCAATGGAGTGAACTCCGCTGAGCTGGACCAGACCGAGGTTGATGCCTCCGATCAGGAGACTCTGAGGTACTTCCGCAGCGCCTTGCGAATCACGGACGAGGTCGTCTCGCCGTCGCGACGTGCACGCTCGGCGAGGGCGTCGCGCAACTCAGGATCGAGGCGCACGGACTCGACGCTCGCAGCGGCCGAGCCGATCGGCGGACGGCCGCCTCGTCGGCGCAACGTCTCGTCGACGTCGAAGCCGGCCTCCGCCTCTTTCGCCAGTTCGGCGACCAGTTCATCGGTGATCGGCACTCCGCTCGCCGTCTTGCCGTAGGTCTTCTTCGCCATCGTCACTCTCCGGGCAGGAGCCGTTGGTACTTCGGTCGCATCCGCATCGCGTGGATCGCAAGCTCCGAGCCATCGTCGCGCACGATCGTCACGACCTCCAGCAGGTCGGCGCTACGGGACGGACCCAAGTACAGCCGAGTGTCGTCCTCCTGGTCGTCGATCGCCATCGCATGGGCAGTCGCGTGCCTGATGTCCTCGTCGACGATTCCGTGCTTGCGCGCCGACGGGTGGATCTCCACGCTCATGAATCGTACTACAAAACTCCTCGCACCAACTCGCGGCGCCTCCCAACCCGTTAGCGCTCGATTCCGCGGACGAGACTGCGATCGAGCTCGCGCAAGTAGCGGAGCTGCCTTAGTGGTTCGATGTCCTGTTCTCGGCCGAGTGCGGCGACCATGCGGGCGAGGTCGCCGACCGATGCGACCGGGGGGCGGAGCCCCCTTCCGATCGGCTCCCGGGTCGCCGCGCGGCGGAGGTCGTCGTAGCCGCCGCGCGTGCCGGCGGGCTCGGGGACGAGTTTGAGCTCGCCTGCGGGGCTGCGGAGGGCGATGCAAGCTTCGTCTTGGATGGCCTCCTCCAGGACGAGCGGCTTGCCGTCGACCCGCTGGGCCCCCAGGTCATCGAGCGCGAGCGCAAGCCGGCGCAAGCTCTCTGGGCGCAGCGAGGGACAGAAGTCGAGCCCTGGCGTCAGCTCCTCCGTGCCCTGGAGCACGCGGGCGAAGCCGCCGATCAGCACGTAGCTGACGCGATGGCGCTCGAGGGCCGCCAGGATCGCGTACGGGTCGAAGCGCTCGCGGAGATCGCTCACGCGCCAAGGCCCGCTCGAGTGTGAGTCCGCAGGTGGCGCTGCAGGCGCCGCTCCGGGGAAAGGAGCGCGTTCTTCTGAAGCCGATCCTCCTCGGAGGGCTTGTACGGGACGAGCTCGAGCGGCAGGTCAAAACCGCACGCGCGCACGAGCTCCACGAGCGTCTCGATGCTCGGGGCAACCGCTCCCTGCTCCCAGCGGGCGATCACCGAGCGCTCGCGGCCGGTCCGCTCAGCCAGCCCGTGCTGTGTGAGGCCGGCCCGGAGCCGTGCCTCGCGGATGACATCGGCGCTGCGCACTCAGGCCATTCTAACGGCGGGGCTTGAATCCGTCATCTGTCGCAGATATGCTTCATACCTTCGTCGTGCCACGAACGTGAGGAGAACCTTGGCACGCACTTGCAGAGTTCGAACTCCGACGTCCGATCAGATGTCTCTGGACGACTGGGAGCAGATTCTGAGGGCGAGCACCAGTGCTCGGGACGCGTCACCTCGAGCAAAGGCCGTCGATCCTGGCTTAGCCCCCGACGCTGCAGCGAACGGACATAACGCGAGCGCTCAGGCGGCTGTTCGCCGCGTCGCCCGACATCAACCGTCGGCGAAGGAGCTCCTCGAGACGCCGGATGCGCTCCTAACGCGAACGCACCTCCGCGAGCTCGGGCTCGAGCGGCGCGGGATCGATGCCGTGTTCCGCAAGCTGCCTATCGTCGCCCTGCCAGGGTATTCGCGACCGATGATCCGCGTCGAGCAGTTCCTCGAGCTGATCCGCGAGCACACCTACCGCGACGATCGCGTGCGACAGAGTCATGCCTAGCGTCTGGATCGAGCGGCGTACTACGGTCTCGGGTCGCACGCGCTACGTCGTCAAGTACCGCCTCGGGGGCCGTGAAAGCGCACGCCGTTACGCCGGTTCGTTCGCGGCCAGGCGCGACGCAATCGCAAGGCGAAGCTGGGTTGCCGGCGAGCTGTCGGCGATGCGGGTACCGAACATCGCGGCGCTCGAAGGCGAATCGGTGTGGTCCCCGACCCTTGCTGAAGCGTGCGAGCAATGGCGGGCGGCTCGGGTCGACGTCACTGAGTCGACGCGTGTGCTGCACCGCGTCGCCCTCGGCCGAGTCCTACCGATTCTGGGCAATCGCCGCGTCGACGAGCTGACGATCGACGACGTCAACGCGCTCGTGGTGGAACTCACCCAAGCAGGACGGAAGCGCGAGACGATCCGCAAGTCGGTGAAGTATCTGGCCGCGGTTCTCGAGGAGAACGGGATTGAGCCGAACCCCGCACGCGACAAGCGCGTCCGTCTGCCTCACTCGGAACCGGTCGAGCTCGAGCCGCCGACCTCGGAGCACGTTGAAGCCGTTCTACGGCTCCTGGCGCCCGCGTACCGGCTCCCGCTGCTCTGGCTCGACTGGTCGGGCGCCCGAGTCGCCTCGGTCGAGACGGCGCTGGTGGGCGATTACGATGAGCCTGCCCGGCGAGTGCGTCTTCGCGCCTCGACGACGAAGACGCGAGCCGCGCTGTGGGTCGACCTTCCGGACGCCCTCGCAAACGCGATCGAGACGTGCCTCCCCGCGAAGATCGCGAGGCGGCGACGCCACTGTTCCCAGGCGCCACGGCGGATCGGCTGAGGACGGCCATTGCCAGAGCGTGCAAGGCGGCTGGGGTTCCCGTGTTCTCTCCACACGACCTCCGGCACCGCCGGATCTCGCTACTGCACCGTCAGGGACGCACATGGGCCGAGATCGGCCGTCTTGTCGGCCAGCGCAAGCTCAGCATCACCGCGGACACGTACACACACGTTCTGAGCGACGGTCGCGAGCTCGATTACCGAGCGCTCGTAGCCGAGCTGATCAGACGGTAGTGCCCGCGATCGTTGACGCGGTGAAAACGGGCTCGCGGCCGTGGGGGCACCGGTGGGGGCACGCGACGCGCGAACCCGGCATCGCCGTCACACCCGTCCCGCTCAACCAAGCCAAATCCGCATGGCTGAGCGGTACCTGATGGGCCCGCCTGGACTCGAACCAGGGACCAACCGATTATGAGTCGGCTGCTCTGACCAGCTGAGCTACGGGCCCTCGCGGGACAGCGTAACCGCGCCCTCGACGCGTGGATAGGATGGCCGCCGATGAAGGTGTTCCAGGGGGAACGGCAGCTGCGCACCGAGGGCGGCTTGGCTGTTCGGGACATCACCGACGAGGTCGCCGAGGCCGTTCGGGAAAGCGGCGTCCGCGACGGGATCGTCTGCGTGTACTCGCCGCACACCACCTGCTGCGTCCGGGTCAACGAGTTCGAGAACGGTTTCCTGGAAGACTTCGCGGGCATGCTGCGCCGGCTTGTCCCCACCGAGCGGTACTACGCCCACGACGACTGGGACCGCCGGACGGAGAACATCTGCGAGGAGGACATGGGGCGTGGCAACGGCCACTCTCACTGCATGTCGATGCTCCTCGGGAGCGCCGGCGAGTCGATTCCGGTCCGGGACGGCGAGCTCTGCCTCGGCACCTGGCAGCGCGTGCTCTTCCTCGAGCTCGACCGCGAGCGCGACCGCCGCTGGCTCGTCCAGGTCGTCGGCAGCTAGCTGCGCTTCGCCGAAAGTCTCACGACTTTCGGCGACCGTATCGAGCCGGGCGGCGCTTCGCGCCGCGCGGCCCCGGGAGCGCCCGCTCCTCCTTCTCGAGGCGCCGTCTCGGCGGAACGGGCTAGGCCCGTTCCGCGGCGGACTCGGACTCCGTCGGCTCGGCGACCAGCGCGCCGTCGTCGTCGAACTCGAAGACCCAGAAGTCGCGCCCGATGACCGGGACGCCGACGTTGAAGACCGGGATGTCGCCGATCCGCCCGGCGAAGGTCCCGCCGTGGCCGTGGCCGTGGAGCACGAGGTCGGGCTCGTGCTCGGCGATCGGCTCGGCCAGCCGCTCGCTCCCGAGGTAGGTCCAGATCGTCTCCGGCTCGCCCTCGATCGTCGTCTTCGTCGGCGCGTAGTGGAGGAGGACGATCCGGACGGCGCAGTCGCACACCCGGCGCAGTCCCCGGTCGAGCGCCGAGACCTCCGCACTCGTCTCGGCGTAGACCCGACGGAGGAGCGGCTCGCCGAAGTCCGGGAGCAGCGAGCCGGTGAAGCCGCCGATGAAGCCCTTCGTGCCGACGATGCCGACCTCGACGCCGTTCACACTGACCACGTCGGCGGCGCGCTCGAGCACGTGGATGCCGCCGCCGCGCAGCGCGGAGACGAGCTCGTCGTGCCGGTTCGCGTGCCAGTCGTGGTTCCCGAGCACCGCATAGACCGGGACGCGCATGCCCCGCGTCACGTCGGCCAGGACGGCCGCCTGCTCGGGCTCGCCGTACGTCGTCAGGTCGCCGGCGAGCAGGACGAGGTCGCTCTCGCGCTCCGCGTCCATGAAGGCGGTCTCGAGGCGCGCGCGCTCCTCCTCCGAGCAGTGGATGTCGCCGGCGGCCGCGATGCGCACGGACATGCGCCGGTGATTCCCTCAAGCGCGCTCGGGGTAACGAAGCAGCCGTGGAGCAGGAACAGCCGTTCGGAGACATCAAGGAGAGCGTGAAGCGGGTCGCCGGCGCTCTGCGAGACGCCGACGTGCCGTTCGTGCTCGGCGGAGGCCTCGCCGCCTGGGCGTACGGCGGACCCGGTACCGGCCACGACCTCGACGTCATGGTCCGCCCCGCCGACGCGGAGCGCGCGCTCGACGCGCTCGCCCGCGCGGGGATGCGCACCGAGCGGCCGCCCGAGGGCTGGCTCTACAAAGCGTGGGACGGCGAGGTGCTGGTCGACGTGATCTTCCGGACGGTCGGCAACGACGTGGACGAGGCGCTGTTCGAGCGGGCCTCCGACCTCGAGGTCAACGCGGTGCCGATGAAGGTCATGTCACTCGAGGACCTGATGGTGACGAAGCTCCTCGCCCTCGACGAGCACGATCTCGACTACGAGCGCTCCCTCGAGTTCGCGCGCTCGCTCCGCGAGCGGATCGACTGGCACGCGGTTCGCCAGCGAACCCGCGATTCGCCCTACGCCAGGGCGTTCTTCACGCTCGTGGAGGAGCTCGGCGTCGTCCCTCGCCGGCACGTCTAGGCACGTCGCGGACATGCGCGAGGACGTCCGCCGCCGAGTCCGCCTCCGAGCGCGGCAGCTCGATGAAGAACGTCGACCCTCTGCCCTCGTTCGACTCCACCCACATGCGGCCGCTCATCCGCCGGACGAGCTCGCGCGAGATGTAGAGGCCCAGACCGGTTCCGCCCACGCCGAGGCGCTGATTCGGATCGACTCGATAGAACTTCTCGAAGATCCGCGGGTGCTCGCTCGCCGGGATGCCGAGGCCCTCGTCGCGGACGGCGAACCGGACGTAGCGGCCGTTCGTGCGGATTGTCAGCCGGATCATTCCGCCGTCCGGCGAGTACTTGACGGCGTTGTCGAGCAGGTTCGCGAGCACCTGGCGGACCTTGTCGGGGTCCGTGGCGATCGGCGGCAGGTTCTCGTCGACGTCGAGTTCGAGGCCCAGGGCCGGCGGGAGGTAGACGCCCGCCGACTCCACGACGGACTCCGCGATCGCCTGCGGGCGGCACTCCTGGATCGAGAAGTCGAGCCGGCCGGACTCGAGCCGGCTCGCCCAGAGGACGTCGTCGATGATCCGGCTCAGCCTCCCGGCCTCGTCGTAGACGACGGCGAGCAGCCGTTCGCGAGACGCGTCGTCCAGCTCCGTCCGCTGCTGAAGGGTCATCGCCGCGCCGTAGACGGCCGCGAGCGGCGTCCGCAGCTCGTGGGAAATCGTGGCGACGAACTCCGTCTGGAGCTCGCGCAGCCCGCGCTCCTCCGTCATGTCCCGGAACGCGTACACCGTGCCCTCCGGGAAGGTCACGCCCGAGACCAGGACCCAGATCTCACGGCCTCCACCGACGTCGAGCGGGAGCGTCTCCGGCCGGAGCTCCGAGCGCGCGGCCGAGGCCGCGACCGGCACGCGGTCCTCGATCGATCCCCAGCCGGGGATCGCCTCGGCCGCCGGCCGGCCGACGACGTCCGCCGCGCCGATGCCCGTGACCGCCTCGGCCGCGGGATTCCACAGGCGTACGACGCCGCTTCTGTCGACCAGGAACACGCCTTCGCCGACGTGGTCGAGGACGAGCGCCGCGCGCGCGCGCTCCTCGGTCTCGGCGTGGAGTTGGGCGCTCTCGATCGCGGTCGCCGCCCGCCGAGCGAGCTCCTGCGCGAAGAAGAGGTTCTCGAGGCCGAATGCGCGGCCCGGCGTCGAGGAGATGAACGTCATCACGCCGAGGACGTGGTCCCGGACCGCCAGAGGCACGCTCATGAACGAGTGCAGCCCGAGCTCCTCGATCAGGCGGCGGTGCTCGTCGTCACGCGAGAGCGCGTCCAGGATCTCCGGCGTGATCTCGGCCACGAGCTGCGGCTCGCCGGAGCGCACCGCGGCGCCCGCTCCATAGGACGCCGCACGGTCGGGCGGATAGCGGCGCTCGACCTCGCGGATCCGCTCGAGCTTGTCGGGGTCGGCATCGGCCACGGCGAGCCGCTTGAGCTCGCCCTCCGGGCTCACGATGTCGATCAGCACCTCGTCGGCGATCGTTGGGACCGCGAGGTCGGCCAGCCGGGCGAGCGTCCACTGCACGTCGAAGGACGAGCCGAGCAGCTCGCTCGCCCGGGCGAGGAACGAGACCTGCTCGTGTGCCGTCTCCGCCTCCTGGCGCGCCTCCCGCTCCGCCTCGTAGAGGCGAGACTGCGTGATCGCCAGAGCGATTCGATCGGCCGCGAGCTGCAGGAGCAGCCCGTCCTCGGGATCGAAGAAGTCCGGGCGGTACGAGCCCGCGTGAACGACGCCGATGACCTCGCCCAGGTGCAGCAAGGGGACGCCGATCAGCGAGCGGATGCCGACGTCGCGCAGGATCGGGTTGACGATGTCGGCCGTCTCGACTTCGTCGATCACGATCGTCGTCCGCCGGGCGGCGACGCGTCCGGCGAAGCCCTGGCCGATCGGGATGCGGACGCCGGCCCCGAGCTCCTCCTCCAGGCCCTTGGTCGCCCGCGGGATGAGGACTTCTTCGCCCTCCTCGACGAGCAGCATGACCGCCGTGTCGGCGTCGAGGAGATCGCGGATCCGATCGAGCAGCTCGTCCAGCAGGTCCTGGAGGTCGAGATGCGAGAGTGCGGTCTGGGTGATCGCCTCCAGCCGGAGCAGGCGCGTCTCCGCGGCGGCGCCGCGAAGCGCGCGCGCCTTGCGCCGCCGTAGCCCGGCGGCCTCGAGCAGCCGGTGGACCCCGTTCATCGCCGTCATGCTAGAGCGCTTCGTCACCAACCCCGCGCCCCCGGGCAGTGCCTAGCGGAAGAGGTTCAACAGCGCGGCGAAGACGTTCGTCGTCGGCGGAACGGCGCTCGGCTGCCGCTGGATCTCGAGCAGCTGGCACGAGTTCAGCGGGTCGACGATGGGCGTCTGCACCGGGTACTGGTCGGGGCCATGCGGAGTGCCCGGGGTCAACGCGACCGCGGCGTGCCGGTCGATCGTCTCCCAGGTGCCCTGGAAGGCGTCGGCGGTCGCCGCCGTCGAGCACGCTGAGAAGGCGAGCGCGGCCGCGGACACGCCCTGCACGTCGCGCATCTGGCGCCGGAGCGTCCGGACCTGCCCCTGGAGGACCTTGACCTGGCGCTGCAGGACCTTGACCTGCGCGGCGAGCTTCCGGTTGCTCGGCGTCGCCGGCGACGCGGGGGCGGCGAGGGCGCCGGCCACGGCGAGCGCGACGATCGTTGTGAACAGACCCGGTTTCACAGGAGACCTCCTGGTAGCAAGGGCGAACCGCCGCGAAGAGTGTACGCCGGTCGCGTGAACGATTTTCCTACGGCGACTCAACGAGCTCGACCTCTGTAGCGTTCGCCCAGCGTGGAAGCCGCCGCCCTCCCCGATCCGCGCCGCTGGCGGGCGCTCGCCCTCGTCTGCGTGGCGTTCTTCATGGTGATCCTGGACGTCGCGATCGTGAACGTCGCGCTGCCGTCGATCCAACGCGAGCTCGAGCTCTCGCGCGACACGCTCCAGTGGATCGTCACCGCCTACTCCCTCGCGTTCGGTGGGTTCCTCCTGCTCGGCGGCCGGGCGGCCGACCTGCTCGGCCGGCGGCGGGTGTTCATGTTCGGGATGGCGCTCTTCACGATCGGCTCGCTCTCCTGCGGACTCTCCGACAGCGGCGCGGCGCTGATCGTCTTCCGCGCCATGCAAGGTCTCGGCGGCGCGATCGTCTCGCCGGCGACGCTCTCGATCATCAGCGCCGCGTTCCAGCACGACACGGCCGAGCGGAACAAGGCGTTCGGCATCTGGGGTGCGGTCGCCGGCAGCGGCGCCGCGGCCGGCGTCCTGCTCGGCGGAGTGATCGTCGAGTACCTCGGCTGGTCATGGATCTTCTTCGTGAACGTGCCGGTCGGGATCGCGATCTTCGCGCTGACGCCGAGCCTCATCTCGGAGAGCCGGAGCGCGGAGGCGGATCGCCGCGTCGACGCGCTCGGCGCCGTGCTCGTGACCTCGGGGCTCGTGCTCTTCGTCTACGCGATGTCGGAAGCCCCCGACGCCGGCTGGAGCTCGGCGCAGACGATCGGGCTGACGGCCGTCGCGGTCGTGCTAGTCGCGGCGTTCTTCTGGTGGGAGGCGCGCACGCAGGCGCCGCTCGTGCCCCTCGGCCTGTTCCGTATCCGTCCAGTGTTCGTGGCCAACACGGTCGGCGCGCTGCTCGGCGCGACCCTCTTCGGCGGGTTCTTCCTCCTCACGCTCTACATGCAGGGCGTCCTCGGCTACTCGCCGCTCGAGGCGGGCTTCGCCTTCCTCGCCACCGCCGGGATGACGATCCCCGGAGCCGCCGTCGCGCAGGCCGTCGCCACCCGCGCGGGCGTCAAGCCCGTCATGGTGCTCGGGACGACGCTGCTCGCCTTCGCCTACATCTGGTACACGCAGCTGCCCTTCGACGGGACGTACTGGACGAACCTGTTCGTCCCGTTCTTCCTCAGCGGCTTCGGGCTGGCCTGCATCTTCATCCCCATGTCGCTCGCGGCGCTGTCCGGTGTCCCGGATCGGATCGCCGGCGTCGCGTCGGGGCTCCTGAACACCTCGCAGCAGCTGGGAGGCGCCGTCGGCGTTGCGCTCATCTCGACGGTCTCGAACCAGCACGCAGAGTCGCTCGCCGACGGCGGGCAGCCGACGCTGGAGGACATCACGGGCGGCTACCGGTGGGGCTTCGCCGTCGCCGCCGTCTTCGCGCTCGGCGCCTTCGGCGTCGCCGTCGCGGTCCTCAGGCGGTCGGACGTCCCGGCCGCGGCGATGCAGCAGCACGCGCCGGCCGGCTGACGTAAACGCCGCCGGCCCCGACCGGCTGTTCCCCGTCCCCTCGCTGATGGATCATGGGTGCGTGACGAGGCAGCGCTACCTGCTCTCGTTGGTGTTGCTGGCGGCGGCCTACCTCGGCCTCGCGAAGATCGGGATCGAGCTCCCGGCGGCCCGCGGCGTCATCACGCCGGTCTGGGCTCCGACGGGCATCGCGATCGCCGCGCTCTTCCTCGGCGGCACCCGGCTCTGGCCGGCGGTCGCGGCCGGCGCCTTCCTCGCGAACGCCACGAGCGGGGCGGATCTCCCGGTCGCAGCCCTGATCGCCGTCGGCAACACGCTCGAGGCGGTCGTCGGCAGCGTCCTCCTCCGGCGGCTGGGCCTCCACCCTGTGCTGGATCGCGTCCGCGACGTCCTGGCGCTCATCCTCGCCGGCTGCATGCTCGCCCCCCTCGTCGCGGCGACGAACGGCGTCACCGCCCTCTGGGTGGCCGGAGACGTCTCGGGCGCGGACTACGGCTCGCGGTGGCTCCTCTGGTGGATCGGGGACGCAATGGGCGCGCTGATCGTCGCCCCGCTCGTCCTCGTCTGGTCGACGCGACCCGACCGGCGGCTTCCCCGCGCCCGCATCGTCGAAGGGCTGGCGGTCCTCGGCCTCGTCGCCGGACTCAGCTGCCTCGTGTTCCTCGCGGGGTACTGGCGCTACCCACACCTGCTCTTTCCGGTCCTGATTCTCGCGACCTTGCGGTTTGGACAGATCGGGGCGGTGACCGGGAGCTTCGCCGTCACCGCCCTCGCGGTCGCCGGTGCCGTCGACGGCTCGACGCCGATCGCCGAGCGGAGCACGACCGAGGTCGTCCAGATCCTCGAGGGGCTCCTCGGCAGCGTCGCGATCTCGCTGCTCGTCCTGGGCGCCGTCCTGGCCGAGCGGGCGACGGCGGACCGCCGGGCCGCGCAGGCGGCGGCGGGCCTGAACGAGGCGCAGGCGCTGGCGCACCTCGGCAGCTGGACATGGGACATCGTGTCCGACCGCGTGACCTGGTCGGACGAGCTCTACCGGATCTACGGCCTGGAACCCGGCGCAACCGAGGTCAGCTTCGAGGCATATCTCGACCGCGTCCATCCTGACGACCGGACGTCCGTCCGCAAGCGCGTCGAGCGCGCCTACGCGGACCAGAAGCCGTTCGTGTTCCAGCACCGGCTCGTCCTCTCCGACGGAGCCGTTCGGTGGTCACTGGCGCGGGGCCGCGTCGTCACCGACGAGCGCGGCGATCCGATCCGGATGGTCGGGACCGCCCAGGACATCACCGAGCGGAAGCGGCTCGACGAGCTGCGGGACTCGATCCTCGCGACCGTCTCCCACGAGCTCCGCACGCCGCTCACCGCAATCCTCGGCTTCTCGCTCACGCTGCAGGAGCGAGGCGAGGAGCTCGACGCGCGGCTCCGAAAGGAGATCGCCGGCCACCTGGCCACCCAGGCGAAGAAGCTCGACCGGCTCCTCTCCGACCTGCTCGACCTCGACCGCCTCCGCCTCGGTCACACGGTTCCGACCTTCGCCGAGACGGATCTCGCGCACCTCGTCAGGCACGTGGCGGTCGGCTTCGACTCCGACCAGAGGATCCAGATCGACGTCGTCCCGGTCATCGTTGAGGCCGACGGGCCGAAGCTCGAGCGTGTCGTCGAGAACCTGATTGCGAACGCCCTCAAGCACACGCCGCCGGACACCCAGATCCGCGTCTGGGTCCGGCCCGACGACGGCGGAGCCCTCATCGGCGTCGACGACCGCGGCCGGGGGGTGGAGCCGGAGGATCGCGAGGCGATCTTCGAGGCGTTCCGGCGCGGCGCGGTCACCCACAGCCCCGGCACGGGGATCGGTCTCTCGCTGGTCTCGCAGTTCGCGGCCCTCCACGGCGGCCGCGCCTGGGTCGAGGACGGGAACGCGGGAGGGGCCTCCTTCCGCGTCTTCCTCCCCTCGCGCCACGGGTGAAGCCGCCGCCTACCCCTCAAGCCTGGCGGCGACGGGCGTCCTCCACGAGCTTCGCAGGCGCGACCTCGGCGTAGGCGTCCTCGAGGAGCCCCGCGAGCTCGTCCCAGAAGAGCCCGCGGTCGAGCCGCACGCCGAGCCAGCCGCGGTGGCCCACGTACGGCGGGCGGAAGAAGCGCGCCGGATCCGCCTCGGTGAGCATCTGCTGCATGCCGTCCTCCGCCGCGCACCACAGGGCGAAGCGCCCGTCGCCGTGGTGGTCATCCAGGACCATCGCGAACGACCGCTTCCCGCGTACGAAGAATGTCGGATGGCCGTGGCTCAGACGCTCGCTCGACTCGGGCAGCGAGAGGCAGAGCTCCCGGATCCGGTCGAGGATCCGCTCGCGCTCTCGCACCGAGGGCCGCCGCGCCACGGAGCCAGCGTACGACGCGACGGCGCGCCCCCGGGAGAAGCGGGCGAACGCAGCAAGGGCCACCCTTCCCGCGAGCACCTCCGAGGAGACGCCGACGCCGCGCGCGCTGTAGGTCAGCACGACGGCGACGAAGCTGCCGCCGCGCCAGAAGGCGAGACCGCCGTCGTGCCGCGCGCGCGTGATCCAGCCGGGCTTGTTCAGGACCGTCACCCCGGTGCCGCCGAGGTCGCGCTCGAGGTACCCGGGCCGCGAGTGCGCGAGCAGGTACAGGAGGTACTTCGCCTCGCCGGGGACGACGCCGCCGAGCCGCGCCAGCTTCCCGCTCCCCTCCGCGGCCTGGTGAAGGAACCGGAGCAGCCGGGCGAAGTCCCATGCGCTCGTCCGCTTCCCGACGAAGCGCGGCTGGGAGTCGGCACGGAGCGGGATCCTGCCCGACGGGACGATGTAGCCGCCGTACATCTCCGTGTCGGTCAGACCGAGCGCCCGGAACGTCGCGTTCACGCGTGCCGAGCCGCCGGAGGTCGAACCGCCGAGCCAGATCAGGAGGTCGTTCGCCGCCTTGTCGTCCGACGGCACGATCGCCTTGCGGAGCAGCCGGTCGAGCCGGCTCCCGGCGGGCGGACGGCCGCGAAGCGCGCGCAGGATCTCGATCGCGATGCCCACCTTCAGCGTCGACGCGGCCGGGAACTCCGCCCGCGCGTTCCACGCCGCCCCCGCGCCCGTGCGGAGATCCTGGACGAAGATCGCGCAGGTGCCGGGGAACCGCGCGGCGAGTGCCCGGATCTCGCGCGCGAGCTGCGCGTCCTCGACGCTCCTCCGCGGCGGCCCCCGCGGCTCGGCCGACCGGGGCAGCCCGAAGATGGGCCCAACGCTCGTCGCCCGTCTTCGGCCCGACCCGTAGACCGCGGTCACGGTCAGCCGGAGGTCCCGCTGCGGGAGCTCGACATGGAAGTCGAACGTGCTTCGGCGGACGAGGTCCCGCTTCGCCACCACCCGCCCGTCCACGCTGACGAGCAGCATCCGGGCCTCGGGGCTCACCCGACCGGCGATCCGGCCGAAGGAGACCTCGTACGGCGCCGGCGTGACGAGCATCGGCGCCGGGGCGGGAACGGCGAGCGCCGGCACGGTCAGAATTCTCGCGGCGTTAGCGTTCGTCCGTGGCGTCCCTCCACCTCGGCCTGATCCTCCCGAACTACGGCGACGCCCTCGACGCCGAGCGACTCGCGTCTGCCGCGGTCACCGCCGAGGCGTCGGGCTTCGACTCCGGCTGGGTGACCGACCACCTCGTCGTTCCGCCCGAGCACGCACCGATCTACGGGACGATCGCCGAGCCGCTCGTCTCGCTCGGCTTCCTCGCCGGGCACACCGAGCGGCTCGAGCTCGGCGTGTCGGCGCTCGTCGTCCCGCAGCGAAACCCGCTCGTGGTCCTCAAGCAGCTGACGACGCTCGACTTCCTCTCGGGCGGACGGATCGTCACCGCCGTCGCCGCCGGCTGGATGGAAGGCGAGTTCGAGCTCCTCGGCGCCGACTTCGCGAGCCGCGGCCGGAGGCTGAACGAGTGGCTCCGGCTCGCGCAGTCGGCGTTCGAGCAGATGCCCGGGCCGATCGACGAGGCCGGAGGCTGGCTGGCGCCGGCGCTCGTTCGGCCGGGCGGCCCCGAGCTCTGGGTCGCAGGCGTGTCGCGCGCGACGATCCGGCGGGCGGCGCTCACCGGGGTCTGGCATCCGGTCGCCCTGCCGCCGGACGAGCTGCGGGCGATGGCGGAGGAGTTCCGCCGGCGCCGGCCGGACGGGCGCGTGATCCTCCGGATCGGTGTCTACCTCGTTGACGAGCCCGCGGACGGTACGGACGAGCGCGGCAGGCACGCCGTCACCGGGCCGCCGGACTGGGTCGCCGAGCGCCTCGCCGAGTACGTGGACGCCGGTTGCGACGGCTTCGTCGTGAACCTCGACCACGCGGCGCCCGGGCTGGAGGATCGGATCCGGCGCTTCGCCGAGGACGTCGTGCCGATCCTGCCTACTCGCGGCTCGACTCGGCCCACAGGTTGACGGCACTCTCCGTGGCCCAGCGGTCGATCTCGTCGAGCTCGTCCTCGGTGAGGTCGGGGCCGTCGAGCGCGGCGAGGCTGTCCTCGAGCTGCGCGACGCTGCTCGCGCCGATGAGCGACGACGTCACGCGCGCGTCCCGCAGCGTCCAGGCGATCGCCATCTGCGCGAGGGTCTGACCCCGGCCCGCGGCGATCTCGTTCAGCGCGCGCACCTTCTCCATGGTCTCCTCGGTCAGGAGCTCCGGCGAGAGCGCGCTGCCGCGCGTCGCCGCCCGCGAGTCCTCGGGAATCCCCTCCAGGTACCTGTTCGTCAACAGCCCCTGGGCGAGCGGCGAGAAGACGATGCAGCCGATGCCGAGCCGCTCGAGCGTGTCGAGCAGGGCATCCTCGATCCATCGGTTGAGCAGCGAGTACGACGGCTGGTGGATGACGAAGGGCGTCCGCAGATCGCCGAGGATCGCCGAGGCCTCCTCCGTCTTCACCGCCGAGTACGAGGAGATCCCGACGTAGAGCGCCTTGCCCTGGCGGACCGCGGTGTCGAGCGCTCCCATCGTCTCCTCGAGCGGCGTGTCCGGGTCGAAGCGGTGCGAGTAGAAGATGTCGACGTAGTCGAGCCCCATGCGCCGGAGGCTCTGGTCGAGGCTCGCGAGGAGGTACTTCCGCGACCCCCACTCGCCGTAGGGGCCCGGCCACATGTCGTAGCCGGCCTTCGTCGAGATGATCAGCTCGTCACGGTACGGCGCCAGGTCCCGCTCGAGGATGCGGCCGAAGTTCTCCTCGGCGGAGCCGTACGGCGGCCCGTAGTTGTTGGCGAGGTCGAAGTGGGTGATGCCCAGGTCGAAGGCCCGCCGGATGATCGCGCGGCCGACGTCCATCGGCCGGTCGTCGTTCCCGAAGTTGTGCCACAGGCCGAGCGAGATCGCGGGCAGCAGAAGGCCGCTCCCTCCGCTGCGCCGGTACTCCATCCGCGTGTAGCGGTCGTGGGCCGGGACGTAGCTCACGAGGCCTCGCGATCGGGCGTCGTCCGCGCCGTGCACCGCAGCCAGCACGAGGCTGAATACGGCGCGGACGCGCCGCGTGGACCCGATCGAACCTCTCCCCTCGTCCGTACCTGCGTGGATTGTGACGCCGCGTCGCTCATTTCGGAAGAGGGCTCAGCGTGCCAGCGGGACGATGAACCGGCGGTAGGCGGCGCGGCTTCGAGGCTTCGAGCCGATGTCGTACGGGCCGCCGGCCGGGCCGTTGAAGAAGCTGATGAAGCGGACGCGGCGGTGGCGGCGCACGAACGTCGCGAAGGCCCGGACGTAGCGCGGGTCGTCGACGGACAGCCCCCACTCCGGGAACATGAACGGCGTCCGCGGAAACGCCCGGTAGAGCTCCTGCGTGCGGTGGAACGCGTACCCGCCGCCGGTGTCGTAGTAGTTGTTCCCGTACGCGTCGACGTAGCGCCGGCCCGGGAAGTACTCGCGGAAGTGGTTGCCCGGGATGTTTGGGACGCCGACGGCGAGCGGGTTCCAGACGACGGTGAGCCGGGAAGCAGGGCTCGGCGGGACGTCCGTCCGCACGCCGGGCATCCCCAGCGCCTGCAGCTGGCTCGACAGCTGCTGCGCCGTGCCGCCGTGCATGAGGACGTAGATCCGCTGGAAGGCTTTCCGGTACCAGCGCGCCGAGTGGGCGGCGCCCCGCCTCCCGCCGTTGGGCGTGAAGGCGCAGTACGGGTTCTTCGAGTTGTTCATCTCGGCAAGCGGCCTGACGATCGCAGGCTTACCCGAGTCGGCGATCGCCTGTGCGAGCCCGATCAGGTGGGCGTCGCCCTTGCCGAGCGCGATCGCGCTCGGCGTCAGCGTCCGGCCCCGTCCCTCGGGGTGCAGCGCGATGTGCGGGCGGGCGCCGAGCCGGTCGAGGAAGAACCGGTACGACGAGCCCCATGTCCGCCCCTGGTCCCAGCCGAGGAAGACGAGGCCCGACTCGGTCCGCTGGCCGGTCAGCCGGTCGAAGCGCCCGGTGTCGCCGTACGCCCCGATCGAGACGGCCGCCTGTCCCCCGACAGGAAGGGCGGCCGCGACGAGGAGCGCACAGATGACGGCGCGCAGACCCACGACGGGAACCGTAACGCGTGCGGCGCGTGCCGACCGTACGCGCCTCGCTGCTGCGCGCGAAGCCCGCCGCTACCGTCCCGGGCGTGGACATGGCGGTGCTCGAGCGCGTTCTCGCCGAGGCCGGCGAGCCTCCCTTCCGCGCCCGCCAGGTGTGGGAGTGGGCCGCGCGCGGCGCCGGCGGCTACGACGAGATGACGAACGTGCCCCGCGCGCTGCGTTCACGGCTCGAGGAATCTCTGCCGTTCTCTTCGCTCGCGGTCGAGCACGAGGCCAAGGCGTCGGACGGGACCGTGAAGGCGCTCTTCCGCACGACCGACGGCCACCCCGTCGAGGCGGTGCTGATGCGCTACCGGGACGGGCGGCGGTCCGTGTGCGTCTCGTCCCAGTCCGGCTGCCCACTCACCTGCACCTTCTGCGCGACCGGGCAGATGCGGTTCGGGCGCAACCTCGCCGCGTCGGAGATCCTCGACCAGGTCCTCCACTTCCGCCGCGTCGAGCCGGTGAACCACCTCGTCTTCATGGGGATGGGCGAGCCGTTCCTCAACTACGACGAGGTCGTCGCCGCCGCCCGCCGCCTGCCGGACGTCGGGATCACGCACCGGCGGACGACGATCTCCACGGTCGGCTGGCTGCCCGGCCTCCGCCGGTTCGTCGACGAGGTGGAGGAGCCGGTCCGCCTCGCGCTCTCCCTGCACGCCGCCGAGCCGGGCCTCCGCTCCTCGCTGATGCCCGTGAACGACCGCTATCCCCTACCGTCCGTGCTGGACGAGTGCCGGCGCTACTTCGAGCTCAGGAGGCGGAAGGTCTTCGTCGAGTACGTGATGCTCGGTGGCGTCAACGACTCGCCCGACCACGCTCGCGAGCTCGCCGCCCTGCTCGACCGCGAGGTGTTCAAGGTCAACCTGATCCCCTACAACCCCACGGGCATGTACGACGGCTCCTCGCGCGACGCGATCGCCGCGTTCAAGCGGGTGCTCGACGGGGCGCGGATCCCGTCGACGGTGCGCCTCACCCGCGGCCGCGACATCGCTGCCGCCTGCGGCCAGCTCGCCGCGACGCGTTAGTCGGCCCTTTAGAGGGGTGGGCGCCGGCGCGCCGGCGCCCACCCCTCTCCGCTCATGTGCGCTCGACGACGACAGCCGTCGCGTCCGGGAACCTCGTCCTGTCGGCCCCGCCGAGCAACTCGAAGTCGTCGAGCTCGACCGCGAACGAGCCGGTCGACCCTACGTTCCCGAGCAGGGGAACCGCCATTCGGTTCAGGTTGCCGGCACATGGCAGGACATGGCCCATCGCACGCACGGGATCGATCAGACGCTCCAACCCGAAATTGAGCTGGGTCGCGCCGGTTGAGAGCGCCGTCCATGCGCGTGGAGCGTCGATCGCCCGCTGAAGCGGCAGGTCGTACTCGATCAGGTTCAGCACGACGTCCAGCACCACGCTCTGAATGAACTGGCTGCCGAGCGAGCCCGTTCCGGCGAACGGCTCGCCGTCCTTCAGGATCAGCGTCGGCGTCGTGTTGCCCATCGCGCGCTTACCGCCGGCGGCGTCGTTGGCGCCCGGGTCACCGGTCACGGGGTTCGCACGCGGCGAGGGGTTGAACAGCCCGTTGCTGTCATTCAGCAGGAAGCCGTATCCCGGCACCGTGATCCCCGTGCCGAAGGAGTTCCGGATCGTCGATGTCCAGACGACGGCATTCCCCCACCGGTCGATGATCGAGAAGTGCGTGGTGTGACCCGGTATCGGATCTTCGAACTCGGTGGCCGAGTCGCTCATCAGGGAGTCTGGCAGCGGCGGTTTACCAGGGGGCAGCACACCGCCGGGGCCGCACATCGCCGTGTTCGGCTTGATCAGTGCGCTGCGAGCGCGCAGGTACTCCTGATCGAGGAGCCCTGCCGCAGGGACGTCGGTGTAGCGGTCGTCGCCGAGCCAGAAGTCGCGGTCCGCAAACGCAAGCCGCATGGCTTCGATGTAGAGGTGAAGCGAATTCGGCGTCGCGAGTCCCCAGGGGTAGCCGTCGTTCCTCGGATCCGCGAGGAACTCCCGCATGAGCCCGAGCGACTCCAGCAAGACCACGCCGCCGCTCGTCCCTCCCGCGGCGGGGGCGTAGACGTCGTAGCCCTTGTACTCGATCGAGAGAGGCCGTTCGACGTCGATCGTGTAGCCGGCGAGATCGGCAAGTGTCATCTTGCCCTCCCGTCCGGGAACCACCGCGCGCCGCTGGGCAGCCACGATCGCTTGGGCGATCTCGCCCTCGTAGAAGGCGGCGGCGCCCTCATCGGCGAGCAACCGGAAGGTCTTCGCGAGATCCGGCTGCCTGAGAATCTCGCCCCTTGCGGGCACGGTCCCGTCGGCGTTCAGGAAGATGGCTCTCGTCTCAGGCTGGAAGATCCCCTGCTGCACCCCGATCTGCGTCGCCAGGCTCTGTCCGATCGGGAAGCCTTCCTCGGCGAGGTCGATCGCGGGATGGAGCGCGTCGGAGAGCGTCCTGGTTCCCCACCGATCGAGCAGATACTCGACGGCACGCAGGGTGCCTGGAACGCCGACCGCGAACCCGTTCCGCCTGACGTCGACGGGCTGGAGCCCTTTGTACGTGGTCGGCGTCGTCGCGGCCGGCGCCGTCTCGCGTGCGTCGATCGCGTGCAGCTCGCCGGTCTTGCCGTCCCGAATGACGATGCTCGAGCCGCCGCCGATCCCGCCGAAGTGCGGCTGGACGACGTTGATTGCGAACAACACCGCGGCGGCCGCGTCGAACGCGTTCCCGCCATGCCGGAGGACGTCGGCGCCGATCTCCGTCGCCAGAGGATGATCCGTCGCGACGACACCGTTTTCCGCGTAGTGGTTTACGTAAACGGCCTGCTCTCGGCTGTTCGGCGCCAGGTCCCACTCGGCCGGAGCGGCGTCGCTGACGACGGCGCGGAGCGCATGGTCCCCCGGGTCGGCGAGAACCACGCGAAACGTGACTTCCCGCGTACCGCCCGCGGCGACCGCGACGGACGAGGAGGCGAGCGCCGACGTGCTCGCTCCATCGAACAGCAGGAGCCGCGCGTCGGCACCGACGTCTCCGCCGAGCTCGGCCACGGCCACCGTCACGTCGAAGGGGCGCGTTCGCACGACGTCGTCGACGACGTCGATCCGCGCGATCGTCAGATCCGGCCGGCGGACGACCGTCGTCTCCGCGTCGACGTTGTACTGCGGGCCACTCTTGACGTGAGCCCGAATCTCGAGACGGTCGCCGCGCGCAAGCCCGGCAAGAGGAAGCGTGGCGACGCCGTCGTTGGTCGGAACGTCGAAGAAGTTGCGCGTCGCGGCCTCGTCGTCGCCCGCGTGCCATGTCTTGATCTGCACCTTCTCGAGCCGCGTCGGAAGTTCCGGTCCGCTCATCCGGAGCGCCAGATCGGTGACGGACTCGGACAGGAGCGCTTGTGCCTCCAGCGCGTAAGGGCCGGACCCAGCCGCGGGCGCGCCGGATGCGAACGCGCCGAGCGCGACGATCGCCGACGTCGCGACGGCCCCGAGCCACACGCGTGCGAGTGCATGGATCCTTCTCATCTCGATCCTCCGATCGTCGTCGTGCCACGGTCGTTCGCCGCGGCCGCCGTCGAAGCTAGGCCCGCTCGCTCACACGGCTCTCATCGGGGGCTCACATGGCGCCGCCGCGGCCACCCATCGGAGCTACGGTGACGCGGTGACCCGGTTCGCGCTCAAGGGGCTCCTCGGGCGGAAGCTGCGGACGGCGCTGACGGCGATCGCGATCGTGCTCGGCGTCGCGATGATCACCGGCACCTACGTCCTGACGGACTCGATCGACCAGGCGTTCGAGTCGATCTTCAGCGACGTCCGCAGGGGCTCGGATGCGGTCATCACCGGCAAGGCCGCCTTCGACCTCGGCGACGGCAGCGGCAGCACGGCGCCGACGATGGACGAGTCGCTGCTCGCCAAGGTGCGAGCCGTTCCGGAGGTCGAAGTCGCCGAGGGGGGCGTGGACAGCGACTCGACGATCCTGATCGGGAAGGACGGCAAGGCGATCGTCGGCAACGCGCCCAGCATCGGGTTCTCCATCTCGAGCGGCGACTCGCCCTTCAACCCGCTCCGCCTCGTCCGGGGCGCGTGGCCCGGCCTGAACCAGATCGTGATCGACGAGTCGACCGCGAAGAAGGAGCATTTCGCGATCGGGGATCCGATCCGCGTCCAGGCGGAAGGGCCGGTGCAGTCGTTCACGATCTCTGGGGTCATCCGATTCGGCGAGTCGCTCTCCACGATCGGGGACGCGACGCTCGCCGGCTTCGACCTGCCCACCGCCCAGCGCCTCTACGGCAAGGTCGGCCGCCTCGACGAGATCGCGGTGTCCTCGGGGCCGAACGTCTCGCCCTCCGAGCTCGTCTCCGCGCTCGAGGCGGTGGTGCCGCCGACCGCACAAGTCCGTACCGGCCAGGCGCAGGCGACGGAGGAGGCGTCGGAGACAAACCAGTTCATCTCGTTCCTGCAGGGGTTCCTGCTCGCGTTCGCGGGCATCGCCCTCTTCGTCGGTAGCTTCGTGATCGCGAACTCGCTCTCGATCACGATCGCGCAACGCACGCGGGAGTTCGCGACGCTGAGGATGATCGGCGGCTCTCGGCGCCAGGTGCTCCTCTCCGTGCTGCTCGAGGCGCTCGTCGTCGGCGCGCTCGCCTCCACCCTCGGGCTGTTCCTCGGGCTCGCGCTTGCCGAGGGCCTCTTCGCGCTCTTCGACGCCGTCGGCTTCACGCTCCCCAACATCGGCCTCGTCTTCGAGCCACGGACCGCGGTCGTCGCGCTCGTTGCGGGGATCCTCGTCACCGTGCTCGCGAGTCTGCGCCCGGCGATCCGCGCGACCCGCGTGCCGCCGATCGCGGCGGTCCGCGAGGACGCCGAGCTCCCGCCGAGCAGGTTCGCCCGCTTCCGCACCGCCGGCTCCCTCGTTCTCGCCGCACTCGGCTTCGCGGCCCTTTCCTACGGTCTCTTCGCGCCGAACCTCAGCACGACGCAGATGCTCGTCTGGATGGGGCTCGGCGCGGTGCTGATCTTCTTCGGCGTCTCGCTGCTCTCGGTGCGGTTCGTGCGCCCGATCGCCGGCGCCCTCGGCTGGCCGGCGGCGCAGATCGGCGGGATCGCCGGCGCGCTCGCCCGGGACAACTCCCGCCGGAACCCGCAGCGCACGGCCTCGACCGCCTCCGCGCTCATGATCGGACTCGCGCTCGTGACGGTCGTCGCGGTGCTGGCCGCCGGAATCACGTCCGCCTTCCGCGGCGCGGTCGACTCGCTCTGGGGCGCCGGCGACTACGCGCTCACGGCGCAGAACAACTTTTCGCCGATCCCGACCGCGGTCGCCGACGCCGTCGCCAAGGCACCGGGGGTCGAGGCCGTCGCGAACGTGCGGACCGGCGACGCCTCCGCCTTCGGCAAGCCCTTCTTCGCCACCGCCGTCAACCCGGAGAGCCGCCGCTTCTTCTCCCTCGATTGGACGGACGGCTCACAGCAGGTTCTCTCCTCGCTCGGAGCGGACGGCGCGTTCGTCGACGACTCGTACGCCAACGAGCACGACCTCCGGGTCGGCTCGACGTTCCCGCTCACCTTCGCGAACGGGGACAAGCACGAGGTGGCCGTGCGCGGGATCTTCAACCCGCCCGCCGGCGGGTCGCCGTTCGGGCGGGTCACGATCTCGCAGGCGACCTGGGACCGGTTCAACCCGCAGCCGCGCAACCTCTACTCGTTCGTGCTGATCGCCGGCGGGCAGTCCGACGCCAACCGCGTCACGCTGGAGCAGGCGCTCGCCGCCTATCCCAGCGCGAAGGTCCAGACCCGGGAGCAGTTCATCGACAGCCAGATCTCGGCGCTGAACCGGATCCTGAACATCCTGTACGTGCTGCTCGCGCTCTCGGTGATCGTGAGCCTCTTCGGCATCATCAACACGCTGGTGCTGACCGTCTTCGAGCGGACGCGCGAGATCGGGATGATGCGCGCGATCGGGATGAGCCGGCGCCAACTGCGGCGCATGATCCGTTACGAGAGCGTGATCACGGCGCTGATGGGGGGCGCGATCGGGATCGCGCTCGGCGTCGTCCTCGGCGCGCTGCTGGGGGCGCGCGTCGAGTTCATCGACTTCACGGTTCCGGTCACGCAGATCGTGCTCTTCGCGATCGCGGCGTTCGTCGTCGGGCTGATTGCGGCCATCTTCCCGGCCCGCCGGGCGGCCCGTCTGAACGTGCTCCAGGCGCTGCAGTACGAGTAGCTAGCGCAGCGCCGACTCGCCCTCTTCCGTCGTCAGGCCATCGTCCCCCTACCTCCTCGATCGCTGTCAGATGCCGATGCGATTCCAGGGTGGCCGGACCCGGGGCCGCGCCCGCTATCAGGATCCTGCTCGCCGAACTCGCGGCGGTGTCACGATCCGCCCGCGAACCGTCAAAGGAGGAGTCGATGCTGCAGGAGTTCAGGGACTTCCTGTTCCGGGGGAACATCATCGAGCTGGCCGTCGCCTTCGTCATGGGCGTCGCCTTCGCAGCGGTGGTGAACTCGCTCGTGGACAACCTCGTCATGCCGGTGATCGCGATGTTGATCGGGAAGCCCGACTTCAGCGACCTCACGTTCACGATCAACGACGCGGTGTTCCGCTACGGCGCGTTCATCACGGACGTGATCCAGTTCCTCGCGATCGCGGCGGCCGTCTTCTTCTTCATCGTCAAGCCCGTCACGGCGATGATGACCCGAATGCGCCGCGAGCCGGTCGAGGAGGGCATGCCGGACGAGGAGCGGCGGCACCGGGAGCTCCTCGCGGCGCTGGGACAGATCTCGCGCTGAGCCTCAGCCCGCCGGGTGATTCGCGCCGGCCGTCGCAGCCGGGGCGACCGCGCTGCCCGACCGCTCGCGCCAGAGGCGAGAGGGCCACCAGGTTCTCTCGCCGAGCTCCCACGTGAGCGCGGGCACGAGGATCGACCTGACGACGAGCGTGTCGAGGAGTACGCCGAACGCAACCGTGAACCCGACCTGCGTGAGCGCTACGAGCGGCAGGACGCCGAGCACGGCGAACGTGCCTGCCAGCACCACGCCCGCAGAGGTGATCACGCCGCCGGTCACGGCGAGGCCGCGCCGCATCGCCTCGCGCGTCGACGTGCCGAGCGCCTCCTCGCGGACGCGTGCCATGAGGAAGATGTTGTAGTCCACCCCGAGGGCGACGAGGAAGATGAACGCGAAGAGCGCGTAGCTCGGGTCCTCGCCGGCGAAGCCGAAGACCCAGTCGAACACGAGCACGCTGAAGCCGAGCGCCGCGAAGTACGACAGCAGCACCGTCGCCATGAGCACGAGCGGCGCCGCCAGCGCGCGTAGGAGGAGCACAAGGATCAGCAGCACGACGGCGAGGACGAGCGGGACAAGGAGCTTCGTGTCACGGCTCGTGGCCGCGCGAAGGTCGGTCTCCTCCGCGGTCGCGCCGCCCACGAGAACCTCGTCGCCGGCGATCTCGCGCAGGCGATCGCGAAGCGACGACACCTGCGTGAACGCCTCCGTGCTGAACGGGTCCCGCGTGAGGGTCACGGTGAACTGCCCGCCCGGCGGCCCGGTCTCGATCGGACCAACGGACGCGGACTCGGGGGCCTGCTCTGCGGCGGCCCTCACCTCGCCCGCGAGGTCCGGGTCTCGGACGAGGACGACCGTCGGCGCGCTCGCTCCGGCGGGGAAGGACCGCTCGAGGAGCCGTTGGCCCTCGACCGACTCGACATCGCCGCGGAACGCCTGGCTCGAGGTGAGGCTTCCGTCGTACGCGATCGTGCCGAGCGCCATCACCGCCAGGCCGAGCGCCGTCACGACCCAGACCATGCGATGCCGCCCGGCGACCCAGCCGCCGAGGCGCCACCAGGCGCCGCGGGCCGCACGATCCTCCTCGCCGAGCTTCGGCACGAATGGCCAGAACGCGCGCCGGCCGCCGATCAGGAGGAGGACGGGCAGCACGGTCAGCATCGCGAGCGCCGCGATCGCGACTCCCATGGCCCCGACCGGCCCGAGGCCGGCGATCGAGTTCACCTGCGCCAGGGTCAGCACGAGGAGCGCGGCGACGACGGTTCCCGCAGACGCGACGATCGTCGGGCCGGCGGTGCGAAGCGCGATCCGCATCGCCTCGTGCTTGTCGGCGTGACGGCGCAGCTCCTCGCGGTAGCGGGCGGTCAGGAGGAGCGCGTAGTCGGTGCCGGCGCCGAAGACGAGGACGAGCAGGATGCCCCCCGTCTGGCCGTTGATGACGACGCCGGCCTCGGCCATCAGGTAGCCCACGCCGCGGACGAGGCCTTCGGCGAAGAACACCGCGAGCAGCGGAAGCGCCCAGAAGACCGGGCTTCGGTAGATGAGGACGAGCAGCACGAAGACGAGGAGCGCCGTGACGAGCAGCAGCGTGGAGTTGATTCCCTCGAACACCTTGGTGGCGTCCGCCGAGTACCCGGCCGGCCCCGTCACCTTCGCCTGGAGGCCGCCCGGCAGTTCCTCCGCGGCGGCTCGCAGGTCGTCGACCGCGGCGATCAGAACCTCCTCGTCGCCCTCCGCCTGGATCGGGACGACGATGAGGGCAGCCTCGCCGTCCGCGGCGACCCTGACCGGCGGAACCGCCTGCACGCCCTCGGGCGGCGATGCGCTCAGCTCCGAGCGAACCCGTCCGATCGCCTGGCGGTCCGCCCCGGTGAGACCGCCGTTCCGCTCGAAGACGACGATCGCCTCGACCGCCTCGCCCGAAGGGAAGTCGCCGGCCGCGTCGAGCACGGCCACGGACTCGGCCCCGCCGGGGAGGAAGCTGGACGGCTCGTTCTTCTGGACGCTCTCGAACCGGCCGATGAGCGGGCCCAGCCCGACGAGGGCCGCGATCCACGCGGCGAGGAAGACGTACTTCGAGCGGCGCCCTGCGACGGCACGGGCGAGGGTGGTCATACTGCTCCTCAACTCTAGACGAAAGCTAGACAGAGTCTAGCGGACGCCGAGCCCGCTAGTCGCGCCGCTCCTCGATGAACTTCTTCAGCCCGAGGAAGGGAAGGATGAACGCCGCGAGGACGGAGACGACCCAGACGATGACGGTCGCAGCGATCCACGTCCCGGCGCCGTCGATCGTGAAACCGTCCGACACGAGGTCGGTGACGATGAGCGCGACGAGGGTCGCGATGAGCGCGACGCCGCCGAGCATCGCGGGAGCGTTCGCCCGGAACTGCATGATCAGGAACGGCTGGGCGAGCGCGAACACGACGGTGAAGATGACCACGGCGACGATGAACGACGTCGCGTCGAGCTCCATCCCGTCGAGCAGCGAGGCGGCGACGATCAGGCCGACGGCGTTTGCCGCCAGCCCGATGAGCGTCCGGAAGAGGAGGCGGATCACGGGGGGAATCTACTCCGAGGCAGCGGCCCCGTGGAAGCTACCGGCCGGCGGCGGAATGCTGCGCAAGCGGAGCGCGACTTCGCTCGAAGATGGAGGCGGCGGGAATCGAACCCGCGTCCGAGGCCGCACCGACAGAGCGTCTACAAGCTTAGGCTGCCCTTGCGATTCGCCCGCCGGCCGGTGGACAGCCGACCAACCGCCGGGCTAGTCATCCTTTGGATGTCGCGCCGCGGGCGATGACGTTCCGTTGGCGCCGAGCCCGTTCGTTGACGCCGCTGACCGAGCCACGGGCCGAGCTCGGAGCGACGCGCTTCGCTACGGGTTAGGCAGCGAGAGCGAGTGCGCGATTGTCATCCGCACTTGCGTTTGATCCCGGTTGTTTAGCGAGGCCGACCGGGGACCTCGGCTTGCAACTCTGCCGGAGAACCGACCACGTCGAAACCTGGTCGCCCCCGTATGTCAGGCCACAGTATAGCCGGGCGCCTCGAACCTCCTCAGCCCGCGGACGCTAGGAACCAGCGCCGCGACGACTCCGAGCGCCAGAGCCACGCCCGCTGCAGAGAAGAGGACGGAGCGGACTCCGAACGTGTCCGCAGCCGGCCCCGCGAGTGCGAAACCGATCGGGAAGAACACGAACGAGCCCATCGTGTCGTACGCGCTCACGCGCGCCAGCACGCTGGGCGTCACGCGGTGCTGGAGCGCGGTGATCCATACGACTTCGATGAATCCCTCGGTGGTTCCGCAGCCGAAGCCGACAGCGGCGATGACGACCGTCGTCGCCGGCAGGCCGAGGACGACTGCGAACGCCGCACAGCCGGCCGAGAACGCCAGCACTCCGACGAACAGCGGCCGGGCGGGACGCAATCGCGAGGCGGACGCGCTGCCGAGGATGACGCCGACTCCCATCGAGGCGGCGATCACGCCCCAGTCGGCCGCGCCGCCGAGCTCGCGATCGGCGACCACGGGCCCGAGCACCATCAGCGGTGCGACCACGAGCAGATGGAAGAGCGCAGCGTGCGCCGTCACCACCCAGAGCCAGGTACGGGAGACGAATTCGCGCCAACCCTCGCGGAGATCGGCGAGGAACGTGGCCGGCTCGGCCCGACGCTCGCGCGCCGGAACCCGCAGGAGCAGCAGGGCGGCGGTGCTCACGCCGAACGTCGCTGCGTCGATGGCGATCGCCACGCCCGAGCCCACCGTCGCAACCAGCAAGCCGGCGATGGCCGGGCCGACCGTGTAGGACCCGTTGACCGAGACGGCCAGCAGCGCGTTTGCCTGCTGGAGACGCTCCGTGCTCACGATGCTCGGCAGAAGCGCCGTCGAGGCCGGGCGCCAGAACGCCTCTCCCGTCCCGTAGACGGCCTGCAGAACGAGCAGGTGCCATAGCTCGGCGCTCTCGGTCAGGAGCAGCAGGGCCAGGACGGCCTGCGACGCGCCGCGCACGACGTCCGACGCGATCATCACGACCTGCCTCGGCAGCCGGTCCGCCCACACGCCGCCGGCGAGGAGGAAGACGACGATGGGCACCATCCGGACTGCCAGGACAAGCCCGAGATCCGTGGCGGACCCCGTCAGATCGAGGACGGCGAACGAGATCGCGACGGGCAGCAGCCCGTCGCCGAGCCAGGACGTCGTCTGCCCGACGAAGTAGCGACGGAATTGGCGCTCGGACAGGACGCCGAGACGACTCACCGCCACAGCCTGACGCACGGCCCTTCCGGCTGTGAGTTGCCTTGCATCGCGGTACCGGAGGCGCGAAGCTAGCCGCAGGCATGGCGCACCCGATCGTCTTCCTCTCCGATTTCGGCTATCGCAACGAGTGGGTAGGGGTCTGCCACGCGGTCATCAACAAGATCTCTCCGGACAGCCACATCCTGGATCTCTCGCACGGCGTGCCGCCGCTCGACGTCCGCGACGGGGCAATCGTCCTCGCGGACTGCCTGCCGTACGTCAGCCATGAAGCCATCGTGCTCGCCGTCGTCGACCCGAGCGTCGGGCGAGACCGGGACATCGCGATCAGGACGCGGGACGGCAGGATCCTCGTCGGCCCCGACAACGGGCTCCTCTCGCCGGCCTGGCGTGCGGCGGAAGGGATTGAAGCCGCGGTCTCGATCACCTCGTCTGCGGTCGTCCTCGAGCCGGTCTCCCCCTCGCTCCACGCGCGAGACGTCCTCGCGCCGGCGGCGGCGCATCTCGCGATCGGAGCGCGACTGGAGGATCTCGGCGAGAGCCTCGAGCCGGAGACGCTCACCGACCTCCGCATTCCCGAGCCACTGGTCGAGCCGGGGAAGATCGACTGCGAAGTGCTCGACCTCAACCGTTTCGGAAACGTCCAGCTCAACGTGCGCAGTTCGCACCTCGCCGCGGCCGGCCTCGACCGTGCCGCGCACGTCGCCGTCCAGACCCAGAGCGGCGAAGCGCTGGTCGAGCACGTCGCGACCTACGCGGACCTCGACGCGGGCCAGTGGGGTCTGATGGTGGACGACCGCGGCTGGCTCTCCGTGATTCGCGGCAATCCCGGAAACGCAGCCGAAGGTCTCGGGGTCGGCGCGGGCGATCTCGTCTGGCTGACCCGGGAACGCGACTGAGTCGCCCGCCCCAGGACAGTTGGAGCGGGTGGAATACTCGTAGACGTGCAGATCTGCCCCAATTGCGGGGAAGAAAACCCCCCTCGATTCCGACTGTGCGGGTTCTGCGGCGCCGCGCTCGCCCCCGAGTTCGCCGCTCCCGAGGTTCGGAAGGTCGTCTCGATCGTCTTCTCGGACCTGAAGGGATCGACCAACCTCGGCGAGGCACTCGACCCCGAGTCGCTCCGCGAGGTCATGACCCGCTACTTCGACGAGATGCGGGATATCCTCGAAGAGCACGGCGGGCGCGTCGAGAAGTACATCGGCGACGCGATCATGGCCGTCTTCGGTCTGCCTCGCGCACATGAGGACGACGCGCTGCGCGCCGTCCGAGCAGCGTTCGAGATGAAGCAGGCACTCGCCGTCCTGAACGACGAGCTCGACCGGCGGTGGGGCGTGCGGCTGACGAACCGGACCGGCGTGAACACGGGCGACGTCGTCGCGGGCGACCCGACCACGGGCCAGCGCCTGGTGATCGGCGACGCCGTCAACGTGGCCGCCCGTCTGGAGCAGGCGGCGCCGGCGCTCGAGATCCTCGTCGGAGAGCCGACCTACCGACTCGTTCGAGGCGGCGTCGAGGTCGAGCCCGTCGAGCCGCTCGAGCTCAAGGGCAAGAGCGAGCGCGTACCGGCGTACCGGCTCCTCGGTGTCAAGGCCGCCGCCGAACGCGAACGCACTCTCGACAGCCCCTTCGTCGGTCGCGACGCCGAGCTCCGGCAGCTCCGCGACGAGCTCGAGCTGGCCACGGGGATGCGCTCCTGCCGTGTCGTCACGCTGCTCGCGGACGCCGGAGTCGGGAAGTCCCGGCTGACCGACGAGCTCGTCGACGCGGAGGCCGACCGGCGACTGGTTCTGCGGGGCCGGTGTCTCCCCTACGGGAAGGGCATCACCTTCTGGCCGCTCGTGGAGATCGTGCGCGAGGCGGCGCAGATCGCGGAGCGCGACTCCCCCGGGACCGCGCGCGGCAAGCTCGCTGCGCTGGTCGGCGACGACGGTGCCGCGATCGAGGAGCGCATCGCGTCCGCGGTCGGGCTGAGCGATGCCGAGTTCCCGCTCGAGGAGATCTACTGGGGCGTGCGCAAGCTGTTCGAGCGGCTCGCGGCGGAGCGGACGCTGCTGGTCCTGATCGAGGACATCCATTGGGCCGAGCTCGCCTTCCTCGACCTGATCGAACACGTCGGACAAACCCTTCGGGGCCCCGCGCTGATCCTGTGCGGGTCCCGGCCGGACCTGCTGGACGTCCGGCCGGGGTGGGGCACGGCCGAGAACGCATCCGTGATCGAGCTCGCCCCGCTCTCGGCCGCCGACAGCCTGCGCGTGATCGAGGGCCGGCTCGGCGGCGGCATCCTTCCGAACGACGTCGCCGGGCGGATCATCGCGGCGGCGGAAGGCAATCCGTTCTACGTCGAGCAGCTGGCGTCGATGCTCGTCGACGAGGGCGTTCTTCGGCGCGAGGAGGGACGCTGGGCGGTCGCCCAGGAGCTTCGGGAGCTCTCGCTGCCGCCGACGATCCAGGCGCTGCTGACGGCGCGCCTCGACCTGCTCGACGACGCGGAGCGCACGGTTATCGCGTCGGCATCCGTGATCGGCCTGAGCTTCGCGGTCGAAGCGCTCGCCGAGCTCGTGCCGGAGCCGGTTCGCGACCGGCTCGACGAGCACCTCCGCGCGCTTGTCGAGAAGCACCTGATCAGGCCGGAGGCGCGATCGGGCGGCGACGAGCCCTTCTATCGGTTCGACCACATTCTGATCCGGGACAACGCCTACCAGGCGCTACTGAAGCGGACGCGCGCCACGCTGCACGAGCAGTTCGCAACATGGGCGGAGCGCGTCAACGCGGAGCGAAACAGGGCCGCCGAGTACGAGGAGTTGGTCGGCTATCACCTCGAACAGGCGCATCTCTACCTTGCCGAGCTCGGACCGCTCGACGACCACGGGCTCAGGCTGGGCGAGCGAGCCTCGGTCCTGCTGGCGTCGGCCGGACGGCGCGCGTTCGCGCGCAACGACATGGCCGCGGCGGCCACGCTGCTTCGCCGGGCGGTTCAGCTCCGGCCCGAGCGCGACCCGGAGCGGCTGGCGCTGCTCCCGGACCTCGGCGAAGCGCTGACCGACACGGGCGAGCTCGCCTGGGCCGAGCTCTTTCTGACGGAGGCGATCGACGCGGCGAAGGAGCTCGGCGACGAGCGGCTCGCCGCAGAAGCGGAGCTCGGGATTCTCGTGATCCGGCGATTCGCGGAGCGCCTCGACACCTGGACGGCGAACGTGCTGGCCGCAACCGAGCGGGCAATTCCGATCTTCGAGCAGCGCGGCGACGACGGCTCGCTTGCACGCGCCTGGCGGCTCATCGCGAACGCAAACGGCGTCGCCTCCCGGTTCGGAGAGGCGGCGGAGGCCGCACAGCGGGCAGGCGAACACGCCCGTCGCGCGGGCGACCGGAGGCTGCAGACCCGGGCAGCGTCGGGGTACGCGATGACGGCGCTGTACGGGCCTACCCCCGTGGCCGACGCGATCGCTCGCTGCGAGCAGGTGCTCGAAGAGACGTGGGGCGACAAGCGACTGGAGGGCGTCGTCATGTGCCTCCTCGCGCCCCTTCGGGCGATGCAGGGAGACTTCGACGCCGCGCGTGGCCTCTACTCGAAGGGCCGGGCGCTCCTGGAGGAGATCGGCGCGACTCTGATCGCAGCGAACACGGCGCTGAACGGCGCCACCGTCGAGATGCTGGCCGGAGACCCCACCGCGGCGGAACGGGAGCTCCGCGCCACCTACGAGCTCCTGGCCGAGATGGACGAGGCGTACCTGCGCCCGACGGTCGCCGCGTACCTCGCGGAAGCGCTGTCGGCGCAGGGTCGCTTCCTCGAATCGGAGGCCTACGCGCAGATTGCGCGGCAGGTCGCAGCCGAGGACGACATCGGATCGCAGGCCCTGTGGCGGTCCGTCCGCGCGAAGATCCTCGCGCAAGACGAGGACTACGACGGCGCGATCGATCTCGCGCTCGAGGCGGTCGAGCTACTCCGGGGCACCGACGGCATCGTCGGCCAGGCCGACGCGATGATCGTCCTGGCGGACGCGCTTCAGATGGCGGGGCGCCGGTCGGAGGCCGACGAAGTGCGTGCCGGCGCTCTGGCCCTCTACGAGCAGAAGGGCAATGCCGTTCTGCTCGCGAGGAACGACCCGCGCCCCGCCAAGGAAGCCGCAGAGAACCTCTAGAAGAACCCCCACTGGCCGTTTCCGAACTTGCTGAAGGCCTCGACCGTCAGGGTCCCCAGCTTCTGGCTGATCACGACCCGCCGGCACGACAGCTCCGACATCGGCGGGGTGCCGCTGTCGATCTCGCCGCTGCACTTCGCCGTGATCGACTCGGTGCCGCCACCGTCGAGCTTGTGGAGGACCGTGAGGTTCTTTTCCGTGACGCCGTTCGGAACGTCGGTGAGCGGAACGACCGTCTGGATCTCGACGATGTTCGTCGCGTCGAAGATGCCAGTGGCGACGGTCGTCAGCTGTTCGCCGAAGCAGGTCGGACAGAACGTTCCTTCGGATGCCTTCGACTCCTCCAGCTTTGCGACCAGCGACGTTCCGAACGTCGTCGGGACGTTGATGGGGAACGTGCTGTACTGACCGACCTTCGTCGTCGTCAGCGTTACCGAGGCGCCGGGGAACACCCATGACCGCTGCGCGTTCGGATCGCCTTCCAACAGGGTCTCCTCCGACCACGAGAACTGCTCGTTCGTCGGATCCTTCGGGCTCGGCTGCTCCCTCCCGCCTTCCTTTGCCGCGACATCGACCTTCATCGTGGTCGCGAGCACACCGGCCGAGTTCGAGGTCCGGAAGACGAGCGGTTGGAGCGTGACCGTGTCGGTTGCTGTGCCGGCCGCCCCGAGATTGGGCGCCGTGCACGTCAGGACGTTCGACGCCGTTGCGCTCTCCGAACAGGCCGCCGTCGAGACAGGATTCCCATTCGCGTCCTTCTCGACATAGTCCGCGGTCGAGGGCTTCGTCGTCGGCGGATCGGCGTTGTCGAACCGGTCCGTCAACGTCAGCGTGATCTTCAGATTCGTGAGCGCGGAACCGGTGTTGTTCCGGATCTTGACGACGTTCCGCATGTAGTGCGACACCGCACCCGTCGACGGCGAGACGTCGTCGGTGTCGTCGATGTCGATACAGACGGCTTTGCCGCCCACGAAACACTTTTCCGGGTTGTCGCCGGCGAGACCCGTCGTCGCGCCGGCGAAGAGCACGATGGCGGCCGCCACGCCGAGGAGCACGACGCGACGGACAATCCGCAGTAAGTTCATACAGTCTCCCCTGTTGGCCGGGCCGGCTGCCGCAAACCTGCCGGTATCTGTAAATTCCTCGGGCTACGTTTGCACACTTCCCCCGAGAGGTCAACGGCCCGCCGCGCGCAGAGGCCTAGCGGGAACGCTCCTTGAGCGCGCGCTGGATCTGGCGGTCGGCGTCGCGGCGCGAGATGTCCCGTCGCTTGTCGCGCACGTCCTTGCCGCGGGCGAGCGCGATCTCGACCTTCGCGCGGCCGTCCTTGAAGTAGAGGCGGGTCGGGACGAGCGTGAAGCCGCGCTCCTGGATCTTGCCGATCAGCGACGCGATCTCCCTCCGGTGGAGAAGCAGCTTCCGGTCGCGGTCGGGCTCGTGGTTGCGGTCGCCGGCCTGGTCGTACGGCGCGATGTGCGAGCCGACGAGCCAGAGCTCGCCGTCGCGGATGTCGGCGTACGACCGCTGCAGCTGAGCCTGGCCCTGGCGCAGCGACTTCACCTCGGATCCGGTCAGGACCAGGCCGGCTTCGTGACGCTCGAGCAGGTGGTACTCGTGCCGCGCCTTGCGGTTCTCCGCGATCAGCTTCTCGCCCGTCGCCATGGCCCCATTGTGGCGAGTCAGAGAGGGTCCGATCCGGCGGGCCGGAGCTCGATCTTCCCCTCGGACCGGTTGACCTCGGCGACGACGACCTCGATCGGGTCCCCGAGGCGGAACGTCCGCTTCGTCCGCCGGCCGGCGAGCGCCGTGGCGAGCTCGTTCAGCTCGTAGTAGTCACCGCCCAGGCGGCGGACCGGGACGTAACCCTCGAACACCTCCCCGAACCGGACGAAGAGGCCCGAGCCGATGACGCCGTTGATCTCGCCCTCGAACCTCTCCTCCCAGCCCCGCTCGAACAGGACGGCCTCGAGCAGCCAGGCCAGGCAGACGTCGTCCGCGCGGTACTCGATGTCGGCGTAGGCCCGCTCGCGCGTCGAGGCGTGTTCCGCGAGGCCGCCGAGGTCCTCGGGGGGTGGGTCGTCGGCGACGCCGAGCTCGCGAAGCAGCGCCCGGTGGACGACGAGGTCGGGATAGCGGCGGATCGGAGAGGTGAAGTGGCCGTACGCCGGGCTCGCGAGCCCGGAGTGGCCGAGGTTGACCGCGTCGTACCGGGCCTGCTTGAGCGCACGCAGAACGAGTGCTGGAAAAGCCTCCCGTCCTCGTCCCGATTCCTCCACGTACGCGGACACGCGCTCGCTCGTCTCGGCCGCGAGCTTCGCGGCGAGGCCCGCGGTCAGACGCTCGCGCTCCGGCGCGGGCGGCGTCGGAACCTCGAGATCCCCCAGCTTCGCGAGCAGGAAGGAGACGGCCTGCGGGTCGGGCCGCTCGTGGACGCGGTACATCGCTTCGCGCCGCCGCCCGGCCAGGAGCCCGCCGACGGCCTCGTTGGCGAGGATCATCAGCTCCTCCACCAGCATGTGGGCGTGGGGCTCGGACTCGAGCCACGCCCGCTCCACGCCGCCGTCGCCGTCGAACGCGAACTGGATCTCCCGCGTCGTGATGCGCAGCGCGCCACGCGCGAAGCGCCGCCGCCGGAGCTCGAGCGCGAGCGTCTCCGCCAACCGCAGGCCCTCGGCGATCTCGTCGGCGATCTTCTCCTCGCCGCGCAGAATCCGCTCGGCGCGGCCGTATGTCAGCCGCTCCCGGCTCCGGATCACCGAGCGGTAGAAGGCGGGCTCGCCCGGCTCGAACCCCGCGTCGAAGGGCACCTCGACGGTCACGCACAGGCGGTCCTCGCGCGGACGGAGGCTGCAGAGGTCGTTCGAGAGCTCCGGCGGCAGCATCGGCGCCACGCGGCCCGGGATGTACACCGAGAACGCCCGCTCGGCCGCCCCGTGGTCGAGCGGCGACCCGGCCGGGACGAAGTGAGAGACGTCGGCGATGTGGACCCAGGCGCGGTAGCCGTCGCCCTCACGCCGGACCGCGACCGCGTCGTCGAAGTCCTTTGCCGTCTCCGGGTCGATCGTGAAGCAGAGCTCCTCTCGGAGGTCGACCCGCCCCTGGAGGCTCGCCGCGGGCGGCCGATGCGGCTCGAACTCGGTGAGGACGCCCTCCTGTTCGAGCAGCCCCTCGAGCACGGTCTCGATCCGGTCGGCGGGCCCGAGGGTCCGCTCCAGGCGCATCCGGCCCCGCCGTCCGGCCGTGACGACGGCCAGGTGGCCGGGCTCGACGGCCTCGAGACCGCGCCGGTCCAGCGGGATCGGCACCCCCGGCATGAAGAACGGCTCGCCCACGAAGAAGCGCCCCCGCCGCGCGACCTCCACGACCATCCGATCAGACACCGAGGCTGCCCCTCTCGCCAATCGCGGCGGGGCGGGCTCTGCCCGTCCCGCTCGTGCACGTCGATGGCGAAGGAAGTCTCATGCGAATTCTTGGCCGCGCGGCGCGCAGCGCCGCCCGGCTCCATAGGGTCGCTGAAAGTCGTGAGACATTCAGCGAAAGCGCGTCGTCAGACGCGCAGGAAGCGACGAAGCGTCAGGCCGGAGCCCGCCGCGCCAAGGAGGAGCCCGAGGCCGAGCAGGATCATCGCGTTGAGCCAGAATCCGAGCGCCTGGACGTCGGGGTCGCTCGTCAGCCGCGGCAGGAGCGACGGCAGCGCCGCCTCCTTGCTCACGAAGAGGAGGATCACGGCGAGGAGCGAGCCGACGAGCCCGCAGATCAGGCCCTCGAGCATGAACGGACCGCGGACGAACCAGTTCGTGGCGCCGACGAGCTTCATCACCTCGATCTCGCGGCGGCGCGCGAAGATCGACAACCGGATCGTGTTCGCGATCAGGATCGCGGCGGCGGAGAGCAGCACGAGGACGGCGATGCCGAAGATCGCGTTGATGATGTTCGCGACCTTGAGGATCCGCTTCGCCTTCTCCTTCCCGTAGGTGACGTTGTGCACGCCGGCCGGGTACGGCGCGGCCTTCGTGCCCTGGCCGATCGCCGCGGCGATCTCCTCCACGTACTCGGCCTTGGTCGGGTACACCGTCCAGGCGGGGCCGAGCGGGTTGTAGGGAAGGTCGGTGCCGAAGAGGTCCGGGCGCTCCTTGCGCATCTGGGCGAGACCTTCCTGTGCAGAGATGAACTCGATCCGATCCTTGTCCACGTGCGGGTTCTTCTCGAGCTGCACGCGCAGCGCGTTCACCTGCTGCGGCGTCGCGTCGCGGTCATGGAAGACCTTGACGACGAGACCGGCCTTCACGTCGTCGCTCCAGGAGCGCGCGTACGTCGCGAAGGCGATCACGAGGCCGAGCAGGAACATCCCGATCAGCACCGTCATGGTCGCGGCGACCGTCGTCGACAGGTTCGCCCCGATGGAGCGAACCGCCTCGCCGAGCATCATCTTCAGCCTCATTCGGAGGCGTACCCTCCGCGCCGCTCGTCTCGCGCGATCCGTCCGTCCTCCAGCGCGATCACACGGCGCCGCATCTTGTCGACCATCTCGCGGTCGTGCGTCGCCATCAGGACCGTCGTGCCGGAGCGGTTGATCCGGTAGAGCAGCTGCATGATCCCGACGGAGGTGTCGGGGTCGAGGTTCCCCGTGGGCTCGTCGCAGACGAGGAGCGGCGGGTGATTGACGAAGGCGCGCGCGATGGAGACGCGCTGCTGCTCGCCGCCCGAGAGCTCGTCCGGGTACGAGTTCCCCTTGTGCGTCAGGCCGACGAGACCGAGCACCTCGGGCACCTTGCGCCGGATCGCGTTCCGGCTCTCACCTTGCACCTTGAGCGCGTAGGCGACGTTCTCCGAGGTCGTGCGATCCGAGAGGAGCTTGAAGTCCTGGAAGACGCAGCCGATGTTCCGGCGCAGCTGCGGCACCTTGCGGTGTGGCAGGCGGCCGAGGTCGCGGCCGCCGATGATGATCCGGCCGGTCGTCGGCTCGATCTCCTTCAGCAGGAGGCGGATCAGCGTCGACTTACCCGAGCCCGAAGGGCCGACGAGGAAGACGAACTCGCCCTTCTCGATCACGAAGGACGCTCCCTCGAGCGCGACGACATTCGGGTCGTAGACCTTCGCGACGTTCTCGAACACGATCATCGCCCCGGCGCCCGCGGCCGCGGCCGGCGTCTCCTGTGGGCCCGGCTCCGCCAGGGCTGTCGGGATGTCTGTCATAGGGGTCTCTTCTACGGCGGTCATCGCTCACGCGCGTTCGCGGCGGGCCGTTCGGTTCATGGACGACGCTCGAGTGTACCGAAAGCCCCTGCTAGACCGTCTTTCCCGCGGCCTTCGCGAGCAGGTAGGCCTGGATGAACGCGTCCAGGTCGCCGTCGAGCACGGCGTCCGTGTTCCCGGTCTCGTGCTCTGTGCGGTGGTCCTTGACCATCTGGTACGGGTGGAGCACGTAGCTGCGGATCTGGCTGCCGAAGCCCGTGTTCTGCGCCTCGCCCCGCTCCCGCGCCAGCTCCGCCTCGCGCTCCTCCTCCGCGAGCTCGGCGAGGCGGGAGCGAAGCAGCCTCATTGCCGTCTGCTTGTTGGACGACTGGGAGCGCTCGTTCTGGCACTGGACGACGATCCCCGTCGGGAGGTGCGTGATCCGGACCGCGGAGTCGGTCTTGTTGACGTGCTGGCCGCCGGCCCCGCTCGCCCGGTAGGTGTCGATGCGGAGGTCCGCCTCGTCGATCTCCAGCTCCGCGTCGTCGTTCACGAGCGGCGCGACGATCACCTGGGCGAACGACGTCTGGCGCCGGTGCGCCGAGTCGAACGGCGAGAGCCGGACGAGGCGGTGGACGCCCCGCTCGGCCTTCAGCGTCCCGTAGGCGTTCTCGCCCGAGACCGTGACGGCGGCGGACTTCAGCCCCGCCTCCTCTCCCGGACTCGCCTCGACGAGCTCCGCCTTGAACCCCCGACGCTCGGCCCAGCGAAGGTACATGCGGACGAGCATTTCGGCCCAGTCCTGCGCGTCGGTCCCCCCTTCGCCGGCATGAATCGTGACGAGGGCGTCGCCGGCGTCGTACTCCCCGGAGAAGAGCGCGTCCTCGCGGAGCCGGTCGAGCTCGCCCTCGATCGGACGGAGATGCTCGTCCAGCTCCCCGGCGAGGTCGCCGTCGAGCGCGAGCAGCTCGCAGGCGTCCTCGAAGTCGCGGACGAGCCGTCGATAGCGCTCGAGGCGCCTGGTCAGGCGCGAATGCTCGGAGGAGAGGTCGGCCGCGTGCCGCTGGTCGTCCCAAAAGCCGGGCTCGCCCATCGTCCGCTCGAGCTCGGCCGTCCGGGACTCGAGTGCGGCGGGGTCAAAGGTAATCACGGACCCAGGCGAGCTGGGCCCCGATCTCCTCCAGGCGGGCGTTGAGATCCGTTGCCTCCATCGGCAGGATGGTAGTCGGAGACGATGGGCCGGTCCGAGGCGCAGCAGCGGCAGTTCCTGATGCTCGGGCGCCCCGGCGCCTTCGTCGTCGCCTTCGTCGGCTTCGGCATCGCGTCGCTCGTCTCGGAGAAGCCGGCACTCGACCACTTCATGGTCGTGCTGGTCGCCGCGCTCCTGTTCACGCAGGTGCCCGCGTGGATCGCGCTCGCCCGCGGCGCGCCGACGGAGCATGTCGCAAGGGCCGTCCTCCTCTCGGACATCGTCATGGTCGCCGCGCTCACGGCGGCGCTGAACACCGAGAGCCTGCTCGCGGTTGCGTTCTTCGCTCCGATCGCGTTCAGCGCGCTCATGTTCGGCGCACGCTTCACCCTCCTGCTGACGTCGCTCGCGATCCTCGCGATCCTGGTCGTTGCCTACGCGGTCATCGAGCCCGACGGCGTGACGCTGCTGGCGAACCTCGTCGTCCTGGCCGTGACCGGCGGGATCCTCGCCGGCCTCTCCGGCGAGATCCACGCCGCGCATGCGCAGCTCGCGCGCGACCGCGCCTCGGACGCGGCGGCGCTTGCCGTCGCCGAGCGCATCACGTTCCCACAGACGCTCGGAGACGTCCTCCGGCCGTCCGTCGAGGAGCTCGGGCGCGCGACCGGGGCGACGCGCTGCCTCGTCAGGCTCCGGCCTCGGCCAGACGGAACGGCGCCGGTGTACGAGTGGGACCGTCCGGGCGCCGAGCCGGCCGGGCCACCGCGGCCGCCGCCGAGCATCCGGCACGTCTTCGAGTCGGGCGAGCCCCTCGTTCTCAACGACGCGCGCAAGGCGGATCCGGAGACGCGGGTGTGGGCAGAGGAGATCGGCGCCAGGGCGCTGGTCGCATGGCCCGTGACGTGGCGCGGCGAGGTGACGGCGGCGCTCGGCTTCACCGACGTCCGCGTCCGCGCATGGGAGGTCGACGGCCTGCCGCTGATCCGGCGGGTCGCGCCGCTGATCGGCGCCGCCCTCGGCCAGGCCGAGGCGTTCGAGGAGCTGCAGCGCGTGAACGAGCTCCGCGCCGAGCTCGTCGCGCGCGTCTCGCACGAGCTGCGGACGCCCCTGACGTCGACGATCGGCTTCCTGAGGACGCTCGAGCGCGCCGACCTGGAGATCGACGAGGAGGAGCGGAGCCGGTTCGTGTCGATCGCCCGGCTGGAGGCAGAGCGGCTGGCGCGGCTCGTCGACGACCTCCTCGAGCTGGCGCGGCTGGAACGTGGTCAGACGCGGCTCGCGATCGAGGACGTCGACGTGGGGATGCTCGCCCAGCGCGCAGCGACCGGTCTGGAGCTTCCGGCCGACCGCCTGATCGCCGTCGAGATTCCGGCCGGTCAGCTCGTCCGCGCCGATCCCCACCGGCTCCTGCAGATCCTGTCGAACCTGCTCACGAACGCCGTCCGCCACGGCGAAGGAGGCGTGTTCGTCACGTCAAGGATCGACGAGGACCAGCGGGCCGAGATCTCCGTCAGCGACGACGGCGCCGGGATCCCCGCCGAGGAGATCAGCGACATCTTCCAGCCGTTCGCACGCGGCGGCGCCGGCTCGCAGGGGACGGGTCTGGGCCTCGCCATTGCGCGTGCCCTCGCGGAGGTCCAAGGCGGGACGCTCGAGTACCGCGCTGCCGAGAACGGCGGCGCGCACGCGTTCGTGCTGACGCTGCCGACGAGCTAGGAGGCGTGCGCCGTCAGGCGCCGTGGCACTTCTTGTACTTCTTGCCCGAGCCGCAGGGGCACGGGTCGTTGCGTCCGACCTTGTCCCATTCGGAGGCGACGCGCTGCTTCGTCGCCACGGAGGTCGCACCGCCGCCGAGCGCGCCCGCCATCGCCGCCGCCGGAGCCGCCACGGCCGCCGTCGCCCCTGCCGCCGCGATCGCGTCCGACCCGGCGAGCGACTCGTGCTCGTACGCGTAGCCGTCGCCCTCGTCGTCAGACGCCTGCAACTCCTGCAGCGCCTGGGCGTCCTCGGCCTGCACCTCGGCGTGGAAGAGAAGCGAGACGACCTCGCCGCGGATCAGCCGGCCGAGCTCCTCGAACATGAGGTGGCCCTCGTGCCGGTACTCCACCAGCGGGTCCTTCTGCGCCATGGCGCGGAGGTGCACGCCCTCGCGGAGGTAGTCCATGTTCTCGAGGTGCTCGCGCCAGCGCTGGTCGACGACCTGGAGGATCACGTAGCGCTCGACCTGCCGCGCGACCTCGTCGCCCCAGGCCCTCGTGCGGTCCTCGTACTCCTCCTGGGCCGTCTCGGCGAAGTCGTCCACGAGCGCCTCGCGCGACACCTCAGGAAGATCCTCGCGGATCTCCTCCTCGGTCATATCGGTTCCGAAGAGGTCGTTCATCGCCTTCACGAGCTCGGCGATGTCCCAGTCCTCGACGAACTCCGCGGCCGTGTACTCGGCGACCAGGCTCTCCACGACCTCGTCGATCCAGCCCTTGACGTCCTCGGACAGGTCGTCGCCCTCGAGCACGCGCCGGCGCTGGTCGTAGATCACCTGCCGCTGGACGTTGAGGACGTCGTCGTACTTGAGGACGTTCTTCCGCATGACGAAGTTCTGCTCCTCGACCTTCTTCTGCGCGCTCTCGATCTGCTTCGAGAGGATCGAAGCCTCCATCGGTTGGTCGTCCGGGAGCTTGAAGCGCTCCATGATGTTGTAGATCCGGTCGCCGGCGAAGAGGCGGACCACCTGGTCCTGGCCCGAGAGGTAGTAGCGCGACTCGCCGGGATCGCCCTGGCGGCCGGAGCGGCCGCGCAGCTGGTTGTCGATGCGGCGCGCCTCGTGGCGCTCCGTGCCGAGCACATAGAGGCCGCCCAGGTCGCGGACGCCTTCCCCGAGCTTGATGTCGACACCGCGGCCGGCCATGTTCGTCGCGATCGTCACGGCGTGCTGTTCGCCGGCGTCCTTGATGATCTCGGCCTCGCGCTCGTGCTGCTTCGCGTTCAGGACGTTGTGCGGCACCCCGCGCCGCTGGAGGCGCTGGGAGAGGTGCTCGGACGTCTCGACGTCGATCGTGCCGACGAGGACCGGCTGGCCCTCCTGGTGGCGCTCGACGATGTCATCCACGACCGCATCGAATTTCGCATCCTTCGTCTTGAAGATGAGGTCGTTCTGGTCGTCGCGGACGACCGGGACGTTCGTCGGGATCTCGACGACGTTCAGCCCGTAGATCTCGACGAACTCCTTCTCCTCGGTCTTCGCGGTACCGGTCATACCGGCCAGCTTCTCGTAGAGGCGGAAGTAGTTCTGCAGCGTGATCGTCGCGAGCGTGACGTTCTCCTCCTGGATCCTGACGCCCTCCTTCGCCTCGATCGCCTGGTGGAGGCCCTCCGACCAGCGGCGGCCTTCCATGATTCGGCCGGTGAACTCGTCCACGATCTTGACCTCGCCGTCCTGCAGGACGTAGTCCTGGTCGCGGTGGTAGAGGGCCTGCGCCTTGAGCGCCTGGTTCAGGTGGTTGACGAGCTGGACATGCCGCGGGTCGTAGAGGTTGTCGATCCCCAGCGCGCGCTCGACCTTGTCGATCGCGGACTGGCTCGGGGACACCGTCTTGTGCTTTTCGTCGTAGGTGTAGTCGAGGCCCGACTGCTCCGTCTCGTCGATTCCCTTCGGCGTCAGTCCTTCGCTCTGCCGCCCCTCCATCGTCTTCACGACGCGGGCGAAGTCGTAGTAGACCTGGGCCGCGACCTCCGGTTCGCCGGAGATGATCAGCGGCGTCCGCGCCTCGTCGATGAGGATCGAGTCGACCTCGTCGACGATCGCGTACGCGTGCCCGCGCTGGACGGTGCCCTCGAGCGCGACCGACATGTTGTCTCGCAGGTAGTCGAAGCCGAACTCCGAGTTGGTGCCGTAGGTGACGTCGGCCTCGTAGGCTCGGCGCCGCTCGGCGAACGGCATCATGTTCTGGATGTAGGCGACGTCCATTCCGAGCGCGTCCCAGACGGGCTTCGTCCACTCGGGGTCGCGCTTGGCGAGGTAGTCGTTGACGGTGACGAGGTGAACGTTGTTCCCCGTCAGCGCGTTCAGGTAGAGCGGCTGCACGGCGACGAACGTCTTTCCCTCACCGGTACGCATCTCGGCGATGTCGCCCTCGTGGAGCGCGATGCCGCCCATCAGCTGGACGTCGAAAAGCCGGACGCCCATGCTCCGCTTGAACGCCTCGCGGACGGCGGCGTAGGCCTCGAAGAGCACGTCCTCGGGCGCCTCGCCGTTCGCGAGCCGCTGCCGAAACTCGGCCGTCTTCGCCGGGAGGTCGGCGCTCTCGAACTCCTCCTCGAGCGTGCCGATGTACGCGGCCTGGTTCTTGAGCCGCTTCAGTCGCCGGCCTTCGCCGACGCGTAGAAATCGCTCGAAGCTGCCGAGGTCCGTGGCCACGAACCTAGGGTATCGGAGGCAGGAAGCCCGACCCTGAGCCCGCCCGGCGGTTCACAAAGGGTTTACCTCGACCGCCCAGAGGTTCCCGTCGAGCCGCTCCGCGTTCAGCACGAAGTCGGCGTGAACGGCGGCGCCGTGCGCCTCGAGCGCGGGGATGCTCTCCCACGCGGGCTGCTCGTCGACGAGCAGCGTGCGCTCGCCGTCCTGCATCGCGAGGCTGATCGCATCGCCCGGGACGTCGTCGGACAGTTCCACGACCGCGATGCGGTTCGCGGCCACGGCCCAGAGGTCGCCGTCGGTCCGGACCGCACGCGCCCTGTACGGAGGCGGCAGCGACTCCTCGACGGCGGCGGTCAGCGGCGAGAGGGCGCCGTCGGGCACGTCGTCGTCGACGAGGATGGTGCCGTCCACGAGCGCCGTGAAGTCGAACGCGTCCCCGGGGAGGCCCGGCGCGTCCGCGGTCGCGACGGCGTCCCAGCGGCGGGGACGGCCGCCGTGCAGCACGTCGAGCGTGCCCGTCGCCGACTGCGGGATCACGGGCGCGTGCGCCGACTTCCAGTCGAGCAGGCCGGTCCCCTCCGCGAGCTGCTCGTGGAGCGGCTTGTCTCGCCGCCGCCAGAAGGGCATGCCGCTACGTCTGGGGCTCGATCAGGCCGTAGGCGCCGTCCCGCCTGCGGTACACGACGTTCACCTCGGCCGTCTCGGCGTTCTGGAACACGAAGAAGTCGTGCCCGACGAGCTCGAGCTGAAGAACCGCCTCCTCGGGGCTCATCGGTTTGATCGCGAACCGCTTCGATTTGACGATCATCGGCTCCTCCTCGACCGGGACCCCGTCCTCTGGGATCCCGGGCTCGGGCAGGGACGACCGCCTCGGGCGGCGCTTCTGCCGGTAGCGCTTGACCTGGCGCTCGAGCTTGTCCACGAGTTGGTCGATCGAGGCCTTGTGATCCGCGGACGCCTCGCGCGCCCGCAGAATCGGCCCCTTCGTCCAGATTGTCGCCTCCGCGACGTGGTTCTGCGAGATCGAGGGGTTCCGCTCGACCGCGAGCTCGAGCTCCACGCGCGTCGGGTCCGCCAGCTGGCGGCCGAGCCTGGAGAGCTTCTCCTCCGCGTACTCACGAATCGAGTCGGTGACCTCGACGTTCTTGCCCTTCACCTGGAGTCGCACCAACCCCTCCCGAGATCGCCGTTGCCTGTGGCGCCGCCGATTGTATTGACCGGACGGCGCGGGCGAAGGTGACCACGTCGACCCGGACGGCGCCTGCCTTGCGAAGCGCCGAGGCGGCCGCCGTGGCCGTCGAGCCGGTCGTGTAGACGTCGTCCACGAGTACGAGTCGCCGTGGGACCCGAGGCCGGGCCACGAACGCGCCGCGGACGTTCCGGCGACGCGCGGGCAGGCTCAGTCCTCGCTGCGGACGCGGCGCCCGGGTCCGGCCGAGAGCGCGGACGACGGGGAGCGACCAGCGCCGCCCGAGCTCGAGGGCGAGACGCTCAGCCGGATGGTGTCCACGCCGGACGCTCCGGTCGCCGTCCGCCGGGACGAAGGCAATCCCGTCGGCCGCGGGGCACGCGACGACTGCGCAGACGGCGTCCGCCGCGAGCTCTGCGAGGCCTCGGAGGCCGCGCTCCTTCCAGGCGCCGACGACTGCCGGGACGGGCGGCTGGTATGCGACTGCGGCGCGGGCGGAGGCGAACGCGAGCCGCCGGCCGGCGCACTCGCGGCAGCGCAGGACCGGCCACGCCGTCGGCGCGCCGCAACGCGCGCAGTGCGTCCCGAGCAGGAACGGCAGCGCAGCCCGGCAGCCCGCGCAGAGATTCTCACCCAGACGGGCGCACGAAACGCAACGGCGAGGCAGGACGAGGTCGAGAAGCACATCGGCCCGACGCTAGCCCGGAAGGCCGCACGCGTGGCGCGCGCCTCCGTGCCGAATGCGTTACTCCTCGGGCGAGTATGCGCCGCGCTCGGGCAGTCCCTGCTCGCGCCGCATCCGGTTGTCTGCGTCCAGCAGCTGCTCGCGGTTCCCGATGTCGAGCCAGGCGCCCGCAAACCGGTAGCCGTAAACGGGCACCCGCGGATAGAGCCAGACGACGAAACGGCCGGGCTGGTCGGGCGAGTTGCCCTCCGCCAGATACTCCGAGACGAGCGCCACGTGCTCCGCCGGGAAGAGATACACGGCGATGCCCGCGAGCGTGCTGCTCGGCTCTTCCGGCTTCTCCTCCAGATACGTCACGCGGTCGTCCTCGTCGAGCTCGACGACCGAGTACGCCTTCGCGAGGACGAGATCGCCGACGTCGTGCACACCGATTGCGCTGCCGTCCTTCGAGTGCCAGAAGGCGACGAGGTCCGCGAGCTCGAAGTCGAACAGGTTGTCGCCGGCGACGATCAGGAGATCCTCGCCCTCGAGGCCGGCCCGCTCGATCACGAAACGGATGTCGCCGACGGCGCCCAGCCGATCTTCGTTCGAGCTGGTCCCGTCGTCGTGGACGGCGACGGACAGCGGCCGGTCGCCGCGACCTGCCCACGCCCGGAAGTCCGCCGCGAAGCACGCGTTCGTGACCACGTGGAGCTCGTCCACCTCGTCGACCGCGGCGAGCTTGTCGTAGAGGTAGTCGAGCATCGGCCGCCCCGCCAGCGGCAGCAGCGGCTTCGCGACCGTGTCGGTCAGCGGCCGGAGCCGGGTGGCGTACCCGGCCGCCAACACCAGACCTTTCAGCTGCTAGGTCCCCTCGTTCCAGGAGGCGAGGTAGTTCGCCTGCTCCTCGGTCAGCCGGTCGATGGTGATCCCCATCGTCTCCAGCTTGAGCCGCGCGATCTCCCGGTCGATCTCGTCGGGGACCGGGTAGACCTTCCGCTCGAGCTCGGCCGCGTGCCCGACTGCGTACTCGGCCGCGAGCGCCTGGTTCGCGAAGGACATGTCCATCACGATCGCCGGGTGCCCCTCCGCGGCCGCGAGGTTGATCAGCCGGCCCTCGCCCAGGAGATACAGCCGCCGCCCGTCCTCGAGCGTGAACTCCTCGACGAACGCCCTCGCCTCGCGCGACTCGACGGCCATCTGCCGGAGCGCCGAGATCTCGATCTCGACGTTGAAGTGCCCGGTGTTGGCGAGGACAGCGCCGTCCTTCATCCGCTCCATGTGCCCGCGCGCGATGACGGACTTGTCGCCCGTGGCCGTGCAGAAGATGTCGCCGACCTCGACGGCCTGGGCCATCGGCATCACCTCGAAACCGTCCATCGCGGCCTCGATGCCGCGCAGCGGATCGACCTCGGTGACGATCACGTGCGCGCCCATCCCCTTCGCCCGCATCGCGACGCCCTTACCGACCCAGCCGTAGCCCGACACGACGAACCGCTTGCCGGCGAGGAGGATGTTCGTGGCGCGGACGATGCCGTCGATCGTCGACTGCCCCGTCCCATACCGGTTGTCGAAGAGGTGCTTCGTCTGCGCCTCGTTGACGGCGATGATGGGGAACCCGAGCGCGCCGTCGGCCTCGAGCGCCTTCAGCCGGATGACGCCGGTCGTCGTCTCCTCCGTGCCGGCGATGATGTCGCCGAGTTGCTCGCGGCGGTGCGAGTGGAGGACGCCGATGACGTCGGCCCCGTCGTCCATCGTCAGCTGCGGCTTGTGGTCGACGGCCGCCTCGATGTGCTGGTAGTACGTGTCGTTGTCCTCGCCCTTGATGGCGAAGACCGACACGTCGAACTCGTCGACAAGTGCGGCGGCGACATCGTCCTGGGTGGAGAGCGGGTTCGACGCGCAGAGCACGACGTCGGCGCCGCCGGCCTTCAGGGTGCGGGCGAGGTTCGCCGTCTCGGTCGTGACGTGCAGGCACGCCGCGACGCGGTAGCCGGCGAGCGGCTGCTCCGCCTCGAAGCGCTCGCGGATCGCGGCGAGCACCGGCATCTGCCGGTCGGCCCAGGCGATCCTGCGAACGCCCTCGGGCGCGAGTGTGAGGTCCTTGACGTCGTAGCGCTTCGTTGTGGCCATCAGCTCTCTCTCTGTGTCGGGGGTGGCGGCATTGTTCCAGTGGTCTAGGCGACGAGGAGGCGCTCGTGCTTCCGCTGCTCCCAGTCGACCCAGTCGGTGGCCCCCGCCTCGGACCCGGCGAGCCAAGTGTCGACCGCGCCTCGTAGATCGCGCTCCCGCCGGAGCCGCGCGGCGAACGCGATGTCGGTCAGCTCCGCGCCGAAGCGGTCGCGCAGCGCCCGCAGCGAGCGCAGCTGGTTCAGCTCCCGGAGGCCGTAGAGTCTGTATCCCGAGACCGAGCGGCGCGGGACGACGAGTCGCGCGTGCTCGAGGTAGCGGAGCATCCGAGGCGACCAGCCGGTCGACAGCGCGGCAGCGCCGATCGTGAGCCCGTCCATCGGGCCAACCTTACCACAGTCGTGTCAGGGTTTACGCCTCGCTCGTCCCCTCGCGGCCGTAGGAATCCTCGAGGCGGACGACGTCGTCGAGGTGCGGCGTCGAGACCTCGAGGATCGTTGTGTCCTCGAGCGCGCGGACGCGGTGCACGGTGCCCGGCGTGATCCGGAACGCGGCACCGGGCGTCACGACCTCGCTCACCGGCACGGTCTCGCCGGCCGCCGCCATCTCGATCTTCGCCCGCCCTTCGAGGACGTACCACGACTCGTCCTTCTCGCGGTGGAACTGCATCGAAAGGGCCTGGCCCGCCTTCACGACCAGGAGCTTGCCGGCGTAGGCGTCCGCCAACGCCCAGATCAGCTCGTAGCCCCACGGCTTGTCGACCCTGCGCGGCTCGAACGCCCAGCGATCGAGCAGCGTCAGGTTGGGCGACAACCGGTCCCCGGACACATGGCGATCATCTCACTCGACAACAGGGAATCGCTCGGGGTTCGACTCGACGAACTCCTGCGCTCGGCGAAGGTCCTTCGGCGTGTTGACGGTGAGCCACAGGCCTTCGTGGCGGAACCCGCGCAGGCGGCCCTCGGCGGCCAGCTCGGGGAAGGTCGTCGTCTCGTGGTCTCCGCGCTCCGGGAGCCGCGCGATCGCCTCGTCGTCGAGCACGTACAGCCCGATGTTGACCCAGTACGGCAGGAGCGGCGCCTCGCGGAACCCGTTGACGACGTCGTCGCCGCCCAGGTCGACCACGCCGAGGTGGCTGCGGAGCGGCGCCACCGTGATCGTCGCGGCCGGCGCGGTCTCGACGTGGCGCTCGAGGAGCAGCCGCAGGGAGGCGTCGAAGAGCTCGTCACCATTGACCGCGAACACTGGACCGGTTTCCCGCCGCGCGGCGGCGGCGAGTCGCAGGCCTCCGCCCCGCCCCAGCGGCTCGGGCTCGCCCACGAACTCGAGGTCGACTCCGAGGTCGCCGAGCTCGCGCTCGAAGACTTCCTCCTGCCCGGCGGCGCAGCTGATCAGCACCCGGTCGACCCCGCCGGCGGCGAGCAGCGCGATCTGGTGCGCGGCGAGCGGCCTCCCGCCGATCGCGACGAGAGCCTTCGGCCGTCCTTCGGCCGCGTCACCGAGCCGCTCGGCCTTCCCGCCGGCGAGAATGATCGCCTCCACGACGCGCTATGCGAGCTCGTGCTCGGGCTCTGTGGTCTCGGGCAGCCCGGAGAGCGGCGACGTCGGGCGGCCGACGCCTTCGTAGGCGAACCCGGCGCGCCGGACCGCCTCCGGATCGAGGAAGTTGCGGCCGTCGACGATCAGCGCGTTGCGCATGACCGCGCGGACCTCGGGCGTCGCGAGCGCGCGCAGCTCGTCCCACTCGGTCACGATCACCGCGGCGTCGACGTCCTTGACCGCCTCGGCGACTGTCTCGACGATCTCGACGCCCTTCAGCAGCTCGCCCGGGCTGGCGACCGGATCCCACCCTCGAACCTCCGATCCCTCCGCGAGCAGCCGGGAGGCGAGCACGATGCTCGGCGCCTCGCGCATGTCGTCCGTCTTGGGCTTGAAGGAAAGGCCGAGAAGCGCGATCCGCCTCCCGCGCAGCTTGCCGAGGTGCTTCTGGAGCTTGGCGACGACGCGGCGCTTCTGGAGCTCGTTGACCTCGATCACGGCCGAGAGCAGCTGGAAGTGATAGCCCGAGTTGGACGCGAGCTGCTTGAGGGCGGAGGCGTCCTTCGGGAAGCAGGAGCCGCCGTAGCCGATCCCGGCGCGCAGGAAATGCGGTCCGAGGCGATGGTCGAGGCCGACGCCTCGCGCGACCTCCTGGACGTCGGCGCCGACCAGCTCGCAGACGTTCGCGATCTCGTTGATGAAGCTGATGCGCGTCATCAGGAACGCGTTCGCCGCCAGCTTGATCATCTCCGCGGAGGCGACGTCGGAGCGCACGACCGGCGCGTCGAGGCGCGAGTAGAGCTGCTCGACCCGGTCGCCGTCGGCCTGGTCGAACGCACCGATGACGATCCGGTCGGGCGACATGAAATCGCGGACGGCCGTACCCTCCGAGAGGAACTCGGGGTTGGAGACGTAGCCGACGTGCTCGAGCCCGCGCGCGTCCAGCGCGGCGCGCACCTTGTCGCCGGTTCCCACCGGCACCGTGCTCTTCATCGCCAGCACCGGGTTGCCGGCGAGCTCCGGCAGGTCGTCGAGGACGCTCCAGACGTACGAGAGGTCGGCGTCGCCGGAGTACGTGGACGGCGTCCCGACGCAGACGTAGAGAAACTCCGCGTCGGCGGCCGCTTCGCCGGCGTCGAGCGTGAACGTCAGCCGCTCGGCGTTGCGCTCGATGAGGTCGGCGAGATCGGGCTCATGGAACGGCAGGCGGCCCTCGCGCAGCGCGTCGATCCGCTCGCTCGAGATGTCGCGCACGACGATGTCGTGGCCGAGCTCGGCGAAGCAGGCCGCCGTCACAACGCCGACCCAGCCCGCGCCGAAGATGCCGATCCTGCTCACCGCTTGCCTTCGAGCGGCCGAAGGCCCCGGGCGATCGCGAGCATCGTCTCGTTCGACAAGGAGTCGCGCAGGGTGTTCACGACCCAGTAGGTCGCCTCGTCGGTGCGCAGCACGACCATGTGCAGCCGGGCGCCGTCGAAGTAGAGGTCGAAATCGCGCTTGCCGAGGCGGCGGCTCACGTTCTTGCTCTGGAGCACCGGAGCGTCGTCCCAGGTCGTCTCCTGAATCCCCCAGTACTCCTGCGCCCCGGTCCGGAAGGTCAGGCGGATCGCGCGCTCGCCCTTCTTGACCGCGTACACGCGTACCGGATGCTCGAAGTGGAGCACCGAGCTGCGCTCGATCACGCTCGGAACCATGATCGGGAAGTCGACACGGCGCTTGACCGCTCGAAGCTGCGAGAGCGTGGCGGAGGGGTTGCGCACCGTGTTCGGCGGCTGGCGCTTGGGTGTACGGTCGCGAGGCGCCGGCGCGAGGTTGTTGTGGAACGTCGTTCCGACGACGACGACCAGCATCGCCGTGTTCGCGAACCCGGCGATCTGCGGCGTCATCGGGCCCTTCACCACGGCCGAGCCGAACAGGTTGCGAACCGCGCGCGCGGCGGCCCGGGAGCCGCGCTGCTGCGGGTCGAAGTACACCTCGGTCTTGAACCGGTTCGGCGGCGGCGCGTTCGCGAGCACGCCCTCCGGCGGCGGCAGCGTCCTGTAGCCGCGCTGACCGAGCAGGTAGCTCGCGTTGGCGGCGGAGCCGGTCACGCCGTTGCCGTTGAGTACCACCATCGAGGTCCGGCCGGGCGGGGGCGCCTTCGCGCCGGGCAGCCGCGGCTTCTGACCGAGCGCCGCAGCCGTCGCCTTCTCGCCGGAGTCGACGTCCGGGCTCTGGAACTCGTCGACGGCGGCCTGGATGTTCGACGGGTCGGTCGTCAGCTGGTTGTATCCCGAGAGGCCCTCGATCTTCGACTGGAAGATGTGGCCCGGCGGCATCTTCAGCGCGAAGAGCGCCCAGCCGCGGACGACGCTCGGCTCGAGCGGCTTGCTTCCGCCCTGGCCGATCTTCACGTTCTCGCGGACGATCTTCGTCAGCTTGGGGATCGCCGTCGGCTTGAACGAGCCGGCCAGCCGCTCGTTGAGCGCGCGCATGAAGAGCCGCTGGCGCTCGATCCGGTAGAGGTCGGAATCCGTGTGTCGGTAGCGGACGAAGGAGAGCGCCTGCCGGCCGGTCAGCTTCTGGTACCCGGGCTCGAGGTCGATCGGCGGGAAGGTCTCCCGCCGCCCGGAGTTGTCGTTGAAGTAGCGGCGGTCGATGTCGAGCCAGACGCCGCCCATCTTGTCGACGGTCTGGATAAAGCCGCGGTAGTCGATCGTGACCAGGTAGTGGATCGGGAGACCGGTCAGCCGCTTCACGGTCTCGACCGTCCCTTCGAGCCCGCAGAGTGCGAACGCCGAGTTGATCGGCCCGAGGAACGGCGAGCGGCCCGGGCACTGGATGTCGACCATGAGGTCGCGCGGGAAGGAGAGGATCGAGAGCGTGTCGAGGCGTGGGTCGGCGCGCAGCAGCATGACGGTGTCGGCGCGGCCGCCACGCTCCTCGGCCTTCGCCCACTTGCGAAAGTCCTGGCCGACCACGATCGCGATCGCGGGGCGCCCGGGCAGCGCGATGCCGAGCTTCCGGACCGCCTTTCGCACCTGCGGGTCCTTCAGCGAGCGCTCGTTGATGTCGACCACGGTCTGCTCGCCGTCGAGCCAGTACCCGCCGGCGACGCCGAACGCGAGCGACGTGACGGCGACGAGGAGGAAGAACAGGATCCTGCCGATCAGGCCGGCGATGCCGCCGCGGCGGCGAGGCTGGCGGTAGTGCGTGATCGGGGTCAGGACCGCAGGAGCGCCTGCCGCGCGGCCGTTGCCGTTCACGTCGGTCCCGCGACCGACTCCTCGCTTCAGCGTCGTCCTCATGAGAACAAGACAGACGCCCTCACGGGCGCCCTCGACAACGATAGCTCAGACCGCGGCCGGAGCCGCCTCGGTGTCGGGATCGTAGGCGAGATTCGGACGCAGCCATCGCTCGGCCTCCTCGACCGGGATTCCCTTCCGCGAGGCGTAGTCCTCGACCTGATCGCGGGCGACCCGCCCGACCGAGAAGTACCGCGCCGCGGGGTGCGCGAGGTAGATGCCGCTGACGGCGGAGCCGGGGGCCATCGCGCAGCTCTCGGTGAGCTCGACGCCGACCTCCGCTACGGGCAGGAGCGAGAACAGCGTCCGCTTCTCGCTGTGGTCGGGGCAGGCCGGGTAGCCGTACGCCGGCCGGATGCCCCGGAAGCGCTCGGCGATCAGCTCGTCGTTGGAGAGCTCCTGCCCGGCCTCGTACCACTGCCGTCGCGCTTGCTCGTGGAGATACTCGGCGAACGCCTCCGCAAGTCGGTCGGCGAGCGCCTTGACCATGATGGCGTGGTAGTCGTCGTGCTCCGCCTCGTAGGCGGCGGCAAGCTCATCCGCTCCGTGGATCGCGACCGCGAAGCCCCCGACGTGGTCGCCCCCGGGCGCGACGTAGTCCGCGAGCGAGCGGTTCGGCCGCGAGTCGCCGTACGCGGACTGCTGGCGGAGCATCGCCAGGCGGGTGCCGTCCTCGAGCAGGACGTCGTCCCCGTCCGACCTGGCCGGCCAGAAGCCGTACGTGCCTCTCGCCTGGAGAAGTCGGCCCTCGACGATCTCGGAGAGGAGGGCCTGGGCGTCGTCGAAGAGCTCCTTCGCAGCGGGCTGCTCCAGGATGGCCGGAAAGCGGCCCTTCAGCTCCCAGGCGTGGAAGAAGAACTGCCAGTCGATGTATCGGGCGATCTGTGCGAGCTCCGGCTCGACCAGCCGGGTGCCGGTGAACTCGGGCACCCGGAGGTCGGAGAAGTCGACCTGCTCGCGGTTCGCGCGCGCCTCCTCGAACGGCAGCAGCGGCTTGCGCTCCTTCTCCGCATGCTGGTCGCGCAGCCGGTCCTGAAGCTCGGCGTTCTCCTGCTCGAGCGAGACCCGGCGGGTGGAGTCGAGGAGGTCGGAGACGACGCCGACCACCCGCGAGGCGTCGAGCACGTGGATCGTCGGCCGGCTGTAGGCGGGCGCGATCCGGACCGCGGTGTGCTGCTTCGACGTCGTGGCGCCGCCGATCAGGAGCGGGAGCTCGAGGCCTCGCCGTTCCATCTCGCGGGCGACGTTGACCATCTCGTCCAGCGAGGGGGTGATCAGACCGGAGAGGCCCACGACGGCGCAACCCTCGTCGACGGCGGTGTCGAGGATCTTGTCCGCCGGGACCATCACGCCGAGGTCGACGACGTCGTAGTTGTTGCAGCCGAGGACGACGCCGACGATGTTCTTGCCGATGTCGTGGACGTCGCCCTTGACGGTGGCGAGGACGACCTTCGCGGCCGGCGGGCGGCCGCCGTCCTGCTCGGCCTCTGCCTCCATGAAGGGCTGGAGATATGCGACGGCCCGCTTCATCGCCCGGGCGCTCTTGACGACCTGCGGGAGGAACATCTTCCCGGAGCCGAAGAGGTCGCCGACGACCTGCATCCCGCGCATGAGCGGGCCTTCGATGACGTCGAGCGGCCTCGGCAGCTCCTGCCGTGCCTCCTCGGTGTCCTCCTCGATGTGGTCGACGATCCCGTGCACGAGCGCGTGCTCGAGGCGCTTCTCGACGGGAGCGTCGCGCCAGGCGACGTCGAGCTCGCGCCTCGTGCCCTCGCCGCCGACAGTCTCCGCGAACGTGACGAGCCGCTCGGTTCCGTCGGGGCGGCGGTTGAAGATCACGTCCTCGACGTGCTCGAGGAGGTCCGGCGGGATGTCCTGGTAGACGGCGAGCTGGCCGGCGTTGACAATCCCCATGTCGAGCCCCGCCTGGATCGCGTGGTAGAGGAACGCCGCGTGCATCGCCTCGCGAACCACGTCGTTGCCGCGGAACGAGAAGGACAGGTTGGAGATCCCGCCGCTCGTCTTCGCGCCGGGGCAGTGCTCCTTGATCAGCGGCAGCGCCTCGATGAAGTTCTTTGCGTAGTCGTCGTGCTCCTCGATCCCGGTGGCGACGGCGAGGACGTTGGGGTCGAAGACGATGTCCTCCGGCGGGAAGCCCGCCTCGTCGACGAGGAGCCGGTAGGCGCGCTCGCAGATCGCGACCTTGCGCTCGACCGTGTCTGCCTGGCCCTGCTCGTCGAACGCCATCACGACCACGCCGGCGCCGTACCGGCGGATCGTCAGCGCCTGCTCGAGGAAGGCTTCCTCCCCCTCTTTGAGGCTGATCGAGTTCACGACGCCCTTCCCCTGGACGCACCTCAGTCCGGCCTCGAGCACCGACCAGCGGGAGCTGTCGACCATGATCGGGATCCGCGCCACCTCGGGCTCCGTCGCGACGACGTTCAGGAACATCGTCATCGCTCGCTCGGAGTCGAGCAGGTCGGCGTCCATGTTCACGTCGAGGAGATTCGCGCCGCCGCGCACCTGCTCGAGCGCAACGTCGACGGCGCCCTGGAAGTCGTCCGCCTCGATCAGGCGGCGGAAGCGCGCCGACCCGGTGACGTTCGTGCGCTCGCCGACCATCACGAAGCCGGTATCGGGGCCGATCTCGAACGGCTCGAGGCCGCTGAACCGCGTGCGCCGGTGTTCTTCCGGGACGCGTCTCGGGGTCTGACCCCGGGCCGCGTCCGCAATGGCCACCACGTGCTCCGGTGTCGTCCCGCAGCAGCCGCCCACGACGTTCACGAGACCGTCCCGCGCGAACTCGCCGAGGATGCGGCTCGTGTCGGCGGGCCGCTCGTCGTGCTCGCCCATCGCGTTTGGGAGCCCCGCGTTCGGGTGACAGGCGACATAGGTCGTCGCCACCCTGGCGAGGTCCTCGACGAAGGGCCGCATTTCGGTCGCGCCCAGCGAGCAGTTGACGCCGACGATCAGCGGGTCGGCGTGCTCGACCGACGTCCAGAACGCTTCGACCGTCTGGCCCGAGAGGTTCCGGCCGCTGCGGTCGATCGCCGTGAACGAGATCCAGAGCGGCAGCTCCGGCGCGACGTCCTTCGCCGCCACGATCGCCGCCTTCGCGTTCAGCGTGTCGAAGATCGTCTCGATCATGAGCAGGTCGATGCCGCCCTCCGCGAGACCGCGGATCTGTTCCGCGTAGGCGTCCCGGACCTGGTCGAAGGTGGCGCTGCGGAAGGCCGGGTCGTCGACCTTCGGCGAGAGCGAGAGCGAGACGTTGAGCGGGCCGATCGAGCCCGCGACCCACGCCGGGCGCTCGAGCTCGTCCGCGGCCGCACGGGCGAGCCGCGCGCCCTCGACGCTCATCTCGTACGCGAACGCCTCGAGTCCGTAGTCCGCCTGACCGATCGTGGTCGCCGTGAACGTGTTCGTGGTGACGACGTCGGCGCCGGCGCCCAGGTACGAGCGGTGGATGTCCCGGACGACGTCCGGCTGCGTCAGGTTGAGGAGGTCGGGATCGCCCGCGAGGTCGCGTGGGTGATCCACGAAGCGCGTTCCCCGATAGGCCTCCTCGCCCTTCACGGTGCGCTGGATCAGGACGCCGTACGAGCCGTCGAGCACGACGATCCGCTCGTCGAGGAGATCCCTGAGTTGTCCGATCGTCGCCTTCATGAAAACGCTCCCGACCTAAAGAGACGGGAGCCGAAAGGCCCTGGCTCTTTAGGCGTTTGGTAACCCGGTCGCCAAGCTGCCGTTCAAAGTTCCGGGGCCATCAGCCTACCAGTGCGATGATTTCTCGGGCCTCCGGGCGTCTGAAGGGCATGCAGACCATTCTCAACATCACGATGTCCCTCGACGGCTTCGTCGCGGGGACGAACCAGACGCTGGAACAGCCGCTCGGCGAGGGCGGCGAAGAGCTGCACGAGTGGATCCTCGGACTCAGGAGCTGGCGCAAGCAACACGGGCTCGAGGGCGGAGAGACGAACGCCGACGACGAGCTCGTCCGCGAGACGCACGAGCGGACCGGCGCCTTCGTGATGGGCCGGCGCATGTTCAGCGGCGGCGGGGGTCCGTGGGAGGACGACCCGAACGCGAACGGCTGGTGGGGCGACGAGCCTCCGTTCGAGGCTCCCGTGTTCGTCGTCACCCACCTCGAGCGGGACCGGCTGACGTTGGGCGCGACCACGTTCACGTTCGTAACGGACGGGATCGAGCAGGCGATCCGGCAGGCGCGAGACGCGGCCGGCGACCGCGACGTTCAGGTCTCAGGCGGCGCGAGCGTCGCTCAGCAGGCCCTCAACGCCGGCCTGCTCGACGAGCTGCAGATCCATGTGGCGCCGCGGCTCCTCGGGTCGGGCGTTCGGCTGTTCGAGCGGGCCGAGCCAAGGCCGATCGAGCTCACCCGCGTTGTCGAGTCACCCCGAGTGACCCACCTCGCCTACAAAGTGAGCTGAGCCGCTAGCCGGCGGCAGGCGCGACCGGGCGGATGTGGCCCCCACCGCCGCCCGAGTAGACCTCGAGCTGGTTCTCGGCGTGACGGACCCGCTGCTCGACCTGCCAGCGGTCTGCCGTCGACTCCCCGCGCTCGATCCGCTCGAGCTCCGCCTGGGCGTCCTCCAGCTGCTGCCGCGCACGCTCGGGGTCGATCTCGCGCGCGTCGACGGCGTCGTCGACGAGTGCGAGCGCCCGATCCTGCTCCACCTTGAAGAAGCCCGGTCCGGTCGCGAACTCACGGATCTCCTCGTCGCGGCGGATGTGGACGCGCGTCCCGCCCGCCTTGAGCGTCGCGACGAGCGGCGCATGCCTCGCGAGGATGCCGATCTCGCCGTCCTGGCCCGGGACGATGAGCATCTCGACCTCGCCCTCGAACGCCGCCCCTTCGGGCGTGACGAGCGAGAGGTCGAACGTGTGCCGGCCGTCGGCCACTAGGCCGGGACGGGCTCGGCGGGCTCGGTCTCGGCTTCCGGAGTCTCCTCTTCGCCCTCCGCGGCGGCCTCAGGCTGCTGCGTCTCCTCGCCGCCCAGCTCGCGGGCCTTCTGGACGGCCTCGTCGATCGTGCCGACCATGTAGAACGCCTGCTCGGGGAGGTCGTCGTGCTTGCCGTCGAGGATCTGGCGGAAGCCCTCGATCGTGTCCTCGAGCTTCACGTACTTGCCGGGCGTGCCCGTGAACTGCTCGGCGACGAAGTTCGGCTGCGAGAGGAAGCGCTGGATCTTGCGGGCCCGCTGGACGACGAGCTTGTCCTCGTCGGAGAGCTCGTCCATGCCGAGGATGGCGATGATGTCCTGCAGGTCGCGGTACCGCTGCAGCACCTCCTGGACGCGCGTGGCCGTCTCGTAGTGGTCGTCCGACACGATGCCGGGCTGGAGCGCACGGGAGAACGAGTCGAGCGGGTCGACGGCCGGGTAGATCCCCTGCTCGACGATCGCCCGGGAGAGGACAGTCGTCGCGTCGAGATGGGCGAAGGTGTTCGCCGGCGCCGGGTCGGTGAGGTCGTCGGCCGGCACGTAGATCGCCTGCACGGACGTGACCGAGCCGGTGCGCGTCGAGGTGATGCGCTCCTGCAGCTGGCCCATCTCGGTCGCGAGCGTGGGCTGGTAGCCGACGGCGCTCGGCATGCGGCCCAGGAGCGCCGAGACCTCGGAGCCGGCCTGGACGAAGCGGAAGATGTTGTCGATGAAGAGCAGCGTGTTCTGGCCCTGGTCGCGGAAGTACTCGGCCATCGTCAGCCCGGAGAGGCCGACGCGGAGGCGTGCACCGGGCGGCTCGTTCATCTGGCCGTAGACCAGCGCGACCTTGTCCAGCACCCCGGACTCCTGCATCTCGAGCCAGAGGTCGTTCCCCTCGCGCGTCCGCTCGCCGACGCCCGCGAAGACCGAGACGCCTCCGTGCTCCCGTGCGACGTTGTGAATCAGCTCCTGGATCAGCACCGTCTTGCCGACGCCCGCGCCGCCGAAAAGACCGACCTTGCCGCCCTGGACGTACGGGGCGATCAGGTCGATCACCTTGATGCCGGTCTCGAAGATCTCGATGTCCGGCGACAGCTCGCGGAAGCTCGGCGGGTCGCGATGGATCGGCCAGCGCTCGATGTCCGCGGGCGGCTCGTCGCCCTTGTCGATGGGATCACCGATCACGTTCCAGAGGCGGCCGAGCGTGGCGTCGCCGACGGGGACGCTGATCGGCTGGCCGGTGTTCTCGACGTCCAGACCGCGCGCGAGGCCGTCCGTGGAGTCCATCGCGACGGCGCGGACGCGGTCGTCGCCGAGGTGCTGCTGCACCTCCGCGATCAGGTCGCGGCCGTCGACGGAGATGCGGAGCGCCGAATAGATCGCCGGCAGCTCGTGCGGGAAGACGGCGTCGATGACGACGCCCTTGATCTCGACGATCTTGCCCCTGCTCTTCTGGTCCGAATTAGTTGCCACGAGCCTCCCGCATCCTCAGTCGTAGTGCAAATGAGCGGCGCCAGGTCGGCAGGCGCCTGCCGGTCGGCAGTCTATCGGAGGCTTTCGGCTTCGAAACCAGCAAACGGTGCCGCTCTGACGCGTCCGCCAACCTGGCGGCGTGGTCGAGCGCTCAGACGTACGACGTGATCGGCGAGGCGTACACGCCGCAACCGTAGCCGTCGGGTATTACGTGGCGGGAAGGTTGAGGCCGCCGGGGGAGACCGGGCGGGTCGGGCGCCGGAGCATGTCGCGGCGGATGTCGCTGAACTCGCGGCTCTCGAGCGTGTTCGAGACGCCCGGAGCCCCGAAGCTGAGGTTCGGGTTGTTCGTCTCGACGGATCGGAGCGCGCCTGCGACGCCGAGCGTCGTGAGCATGAGAGCCGCGGCGGCCGCGATCTCGACGGGCCGGCGCATGACGAGCCGCCGGCGCGCCGGCAGCGAGACGGGCTGCTCGAGAGGCTCGAGCGGCGTCGCGCGGATGTGCGTCGTCAGCGACTCGAGCTCGTGCGCGAACGACCGGCAGGGCTCGCAGCGCGCGAGGTGCGCGACGAGCAGCGCCTGCTCGAACTCGGAGAGCTCACCGTCCAGGCGCAGCGACGCGCACTCACGAGCGCGCTCGCACTGTTTCGTCATCGGCTTCACCAGGCGCACGTCCATTCTGACGGAGCACTCACAACATAGTTAGGCGGTCGGCGGACCGCCAGACTCAGACCAAGTTGTATCGGTTGTCGGCAACGACACCGACGAGGATGAGCACGAATCCGAGCAGGACGAAGATCGCCGACAGGTTGATGTTCTCCTCCCGCTCGGAGGGCGAGGCCCAACGGACGAAGCGCGAGCCCCAGAAAAGCGGCGCGCCGCTCTCGCGCTTGAACCGGACGGGACCGCGATTCCCGACGAAGAAGCCGGCGACGAGCAGGAACGACCCTGTCAGGTAGAAGCCGACCGAGATCGCACGGTAGGCGTCCGCGCCGAGGGCGACGCCGAAGACGAATGCGCCGAGGAGCGTCAGCGCCGAGGCGAGGACGAAGAGGCCCGTCAGGCGGCGGAGCGCCGCGACCCACATCTCAGGACGCGGAGGGCGTCGGCTCCGCCGACTGCTCGGGCGGGGCCGAGGCGGGGCGCGCGCTCGGCCGGCGCATCTCTTCCTCGGTCAGCGGCCAGCCCTCGAGCGGGTAGTGGCACGCAGCGACGTGCCCGCCGCCGAACGGGTAGAGCGGCGGCGGCTCGACGTCGCAGTGCCCCTCCTGGAACCGCGGGCAGCGCGGGTGGAAGTTGCACGCCGCCGGCGGGTTGAGCGGGCTCGGGACGTCGCCCTGGAGCACGATCGGCTTCCGCGCCCGGCCGAGCTCGGGGTTCGGGATCGGGACCGCGGATAAGAGCGCCCCGGTGTACGGGTGCTTGGGCTCGTGGTAGAGCGTGTTGCGGTCCGCGGTCTCGGCCACCTTCCCGAGGTACATGACGAGCACGCGGTCCGAGATGTGGCGGACGACGTTCAGATCGTGCGCGATGAAGATGTAGGTCAGGCCGAAGTCGCGCTGGAGATCCTTGAGCAGGTTCAGAATCTGCGCCTGGACCGACACGTCGAGTGCTGACACCGGTTCGTCGCACACGATCAGCTTCGGGTTCACCGCGAGGGCGCGCGCGACCCCGATGCGCTGCCGCTGTCCGCCCGAGAACTCGTGCGGGAACCGGTTGTAGTGCTCCGGGTTGAGGCCCACGACCTCCAGCAGCTCCTGGACGCGCCGCTTGATGCCGGCCGCCGTACCCATCTTGTGGATCTCGAGGGCCTCCGCGACGATGAAGCCGACCCGCTTGCGCGCGTTCAGGGAGGCGTACGGGTCCTGGAAGATCATCATCAGCTCGCGGCGGATCGGCCGCATGTCCGAGCGGGAGAGCCTGGTGATGTCGCGGCCGTCGAAGACGACCCTCCCTGCCGTGGGGTCGAGCAGGCGCATGATGCAGCGGGCCATCGTCGACTTCCCGCAGCCCGACTCGCCGACGACGCCCAGGGTCTCGCCCGACTTCACGCTGAAGCTGACACCGTCGACCGCCTTGACCGATGCGACCTCCTTCTGAAAGACGATGCCCCGGGTGACCGGGAAGTGCTTCTTCAGGTCCTCGACGACGAGGAGCTCGTCCCCGGTCGTCGCGCTGTCGATCACGGGGCTGGCGTTGTTCGTCGACACTAGGACGCCTCCGCCATGGTCCCGGAGAGGAGCTTCGCCGCCTCCCGGTCCTTCGTCTGCTCGTCGAGGTGGCACGCCTGCAGGTGCATCGGGTCGTTGCTGATGGGAAGGAGCTCGGGCTCCTTCTCCCTGCAGACGCTCATCACGTACGGGCAGCGCGGGTTGAAGCGGCAGCCGCGCGGCGGGTTGAGGAGCGACGGCGGCTGGCCCGGGATCTGCGTCAGGCGCTCCGTGTCCGTGTCGAGGCGCGGCAGCGAGCCGAGCAGGCCCCACGTGTACGGCATGTGCGGCCGACTGAAGAGGCTGTCGACCGGAGCCTTCTCCACGACGCGGGCCGCGTACATGACGACGACGTCGTCCGCCGTCTCGGCGACGACGCCGAGGTCGTGCGTGATGATGATGATCGCGCTCCCGAACTCCCGCTGGAGCCGGTTCATCAGCTCGAGGATCTGCGCCTGCGTCGTCACGTCGAGCGCGGTCGTCGGCTCGTCGGCGATCAGCAGGTCGGGATCGTTGATGAGCGCCATCGCGATCATCACCCGCTGGCGCATGCCGCCCGAGAACTGGTGCGGGTAGTCGCCGATCCGGCGCTCGGCGCGTGGGATGCCGACCGCCTTGAGGAGCTCGAGAGCCCGCGCCCGCGCCTGCTTTCTCGTCACGTCGCGGTGCAGCTGAATCGCCTCGACGAGCTGGCGCCCGATCGTGTGGACCGGGTTCAGCGACGTCATGGGGTCCTGGAAGATCATCGCGATGTCGTTGCCGCGGATCTCCCGCAGGCGGCCCGGCTTCATCGTGATCAGGTCATCCCCCTTGAAGAGTGCGTTACCGCTCGTGATCGTGTTCCGGCGGTTGTTCAGACCCATGATCGTCAGGCAGGTGACGCTCTTGCCACAGCCCGACTCACCGACGATCCCGAGCGTCTTCCCCTTCTCGACCTCGAAGCTCACGCCGTCGACGGCCTTGACGATGCCGTCGTCGGTGCGGAAGTGCGTCCTCAGGTCGTTGACCTCGAGCAGGGCCATTTAGCAAGTCTCCTGGCGCATGGACGAACGGCTACGAGAGCCTAATGCGCGGATCGATCATTGCGTAGAGGAGGTCGATGAACAGGTTGAAGACGATGACGCAGATGGTCGCGAAGACGACGATCCCCATCACCGCCGGCAGGTCGAAGCCTTCGAGGGCCTGCAAGGCGCTTCGCCCGAGCCCCGGCAGGCCGAAGACGGTCTCGGTGAAGATGGCGCCTCCCAGCGCGATGGCGATGTCCATGCCCAGCATGGTCACGACCGGGAGCATCGCGTTCCGGAGGACGTGTGACCGCATCACCAGCCACTCCGGTGCGCCTTTGGCGCGCGCAGTCCGCACGTAGTCCTCGTTCATGGCCTCGAGAACGTTCGCCCGAATCATCCGGACATAGAGCGCCGCAAAGAGGATCGCGAACGTGATCCAGGGGAGGATGAGCGAATGCGCCCAGTCCATCGGCCCGCCGCAGTCGGTGGACGGGTTGATCATGTCGCAGTACCCGCCTAACGGCGTCAACCCCGCCTTGTAGCCCACGAAGTAGATGAGGATCAGGCCGATCCAGACCGGGTGCGCGGAGATCCCGATCAGGACGAACACCATCGCGGATCGGTCTAACAGGGATCGCGGACGCAGCGCGGAGAGGATTCCGACCGGGACCGCGATCAGCATCCAGAGGAGCGCGCCGCCGAAGACGAGCGAGGCGGTGACCGGCGCAGCGTCCTTGATGATCTCGGTGACCGGCTGGCGTGTCGCGTACGACCGGCCGAGCGAGGGGTGCTTGAGATGGGGGCCGCCGTTGAAGCTGACCGGCATCATGCCGCCAAGGAACCGTCCGTACTGGACGATCACAGGATCGTCCAGGCCCATCTGCTTGCGGACGCGCTCGACCTGGTCGGGCGGCGCCTGAGGGCCGGCGATCAGCCTGGCGGGCTCGGCCGGGACGAGGAAGAAGATGATGTAGGAGACAATCGTGACGGCGAGGAAGAGCACTCCCGCCCACAACAGTCGTCTGATCAGATACCTGTACATACGCGCCGCTCTCCGGGTCTGGGAAGAGGGTCAGAAGCTTACCGCTGGATGCTGCATCACGCCGTTCCTAAGGAGAAGGGGCGCCGGCCGAAACCGGCGCCCCTTTTCCGTCTTTCAGCGCTCTACCTGTTGAGGCAGAGGGCCGAGTAGTCCCACGTGAACACCGGGTGGTAGTGGTAGCACCCGACGCGCGAGGAGACGTAGTGCCGGTCGTTCGGGGACCCGTACGTCGCCAGCGGCGCACCGTTCCGCGCCAGGTCGACGTCCAGGTTCGAGAACGCCCGGTACCGAGGCACGCCAACCAGCCGCTTCGCGTTGGCGATCTTCCGGTTGAAGGCCGCCGAGTTGAAGTACGAGAAGTTGACGTTGTTGGCAGGCCGGATCGTCGTTCCGTCGACCAGGAAGATGAAGTCGTACGGATCGAAGTAGTCCATGTGCCAACCCTCGAGGGTGAGGTCGAACGGCTCACCACGCCGTCCGGTGAGCTCGAACTGCGTCGCCCGCGGGAACAGCTTGATGTCCATGTTCAAGCCGATGTTCCGCAGGTTGGCCTGCACGATCTGGCACTGCGCAGGGGCCGGAGCCCGGTTCGAGCAGTAGAACACGCCGCTGCCGCCGCGGGTCTGGCCCGAGGCGAGGTTCCGAGCCTGGCCCAGGTTCGGCCGGCGCGGATAGATGGCGACGTTCTTGAAGCCGCGCATGCTCGGCGGCATGTACTGGTCGTTCGTGACGCCGGAGTAGGCACCCCGCTGCGTCATGATCGCCTGGCGATCGATGGCGAAGTTGACGGCCTTCTTCAGCCGGACGTTGCCCGACGTCGTGGTCCGTCCGCCGCTCGGAGCGCCGAACATCCGCCGCTCGTGGTTCATCGCCAGGTAGAGGATCGTCGGTGCGGGGTTCGCGAAGTAGCGACCAGGCGAACCCTTCTTGACGCCGTAGCGCCGACCAAGCTCCGCGTGCGCTGCGGGCGGGATGTCACCCGTGTCCGTGGCGCCACGGTCGATGTTCAGCTTGATCGTCTCGAGCGGAAGGCCGATGTCGATCTCGACCCCGTTCACGTTGTGCGGAGCGGGACCGCGGTAGAAGGTGTTCCGCGCCAGCACGACGCGCCGGTTCTTCGTCCACTCCTTGATGAAGTACGGGCCCGAGCCCACGACCGGCGCGGAGACGCCGTCGGGGTTGACCGGCAGGTTCGCCGGGATACCGCAGAAGAACGGCATCGCGAGGCGAGACAGCAGGTCGGGAGCCCGCTTCGTCATGCGAATGCGGAGCGTGTACGCGTTGGGCGTGGTGATGCCCGTCGCGCGAGACGCCCTGCCGTCGATAACGGCCTTGGCACCCGCGATGTCCTCGATGAACGGCTGGGCCGGAGAGGCCATCCGCTTCTGGAGGCCACGGTTGATCGCCCACGCGAAGTTGCGCGCGTTGAGCGGCTGGCCGTTGCTGAGGCGGAACGTCCGCTTCAGCGTGAAGGTGTAGAGCAGACCGTTACTCGAAATGCGCGGGAACCCCTGAGCGACTTCCGGCACGAGCCGCGACCCACGGGGGGCCGGCGCGTGCGGGTAGTTCAGGAGCATCGAGCACGTCGAGTACGCGATCGTCCACGACGGCACGTAGTACCAGAGCGACGGATCGACGTAGTCGATGTCGACGCTGAGGCTGTGGTTGAACGTGCCGCCGACTCTTGCCTTCCCGGAGTCCGACGCCTGGGGAGCGGCGCTGGTGGAGGGGCCCGCAACAGCGGACGCCGCCAGCAGCCCGGCACCGACCAGGAGCATCGCGACCGAGAGCATGAGTCGTCTGTGCATGAGACTCCTTTCCGCGTTTCGAGCCGGACACAGGCGGTTGCGCCGACTCAGGACGCACCTGCGTCCCGCCAGATCAGACGCCGCCGATAAGAGTTAGTTAGCGGGTGATTAAGGGATCGCTAGTGCGCCGACCCGCGGGGATCGAACGCGTCCCGAAGCCCGTCACCGAGCAGGTTGAACGCAAGCGTCGTGACCAGCACGGCGGCGCCGGGCCAGACCATCAGCCACGGCTGTTGCAGATAGAACTCGGGCGCCGTCGAGAGCAACGATCCCCAGCTCGCCGTCGGGAGCTTGATCCCGACGCCCAGGAACGAGAGGCCGGCCTCGAAGAGCACGAACTGGGCGACGATCAGGGTCGAGTAGACGATGATCGGCGCCACCAGATGCGGCAGCAGGTGCGACCGGATGATGCGCCAGTCGCTGGAGCCGACCATCTGAGCCGCCTCGATGAACTCCTTCTCACGAAGCGACAGCACCTGCGCGCGGATGATCCGCGCCGGGTAGAACCAGCCGAAGACGCCGCCCACGAGGACGAGCATCAGCACGCCGGGTGGTAACAGGCCACCGAACGTGATGTCCTGCATGCGGTCGCCGACGGTCGCGGCGAGGGCGATCACGAACAAGAGCAGCGGGAAGGCCATGACGATCTCGGTCAAGCGCGAGATGAGGGAGTCGATCCAGCCTCGGAAGAAACCGGCTGTCGCCCCCAGGAGGACGCCGATGAACATCGAGAGCATCGTCGCCCCGATTGCCACCTCCAGCGAGACGCGCGCACCGTAGAGCAGGCGCAGCAGCTCGTCGCGGCCCAGGGTGTCCGCGGTGCCGAGCGGGAAGAAGATCTCCTCCTCCTGGCCGGTCGTCGGGTTGAAGTCCTTCGTGTGCGTCAGCGGCCCGACGGGCACGAGATTCATGTCCACGCCCACGCCGGGGGTAGGATGGATGTCGTTCGGCCCGTGCCCGAGCCACCGCTCGGCGAGCGGGCCGCCGACGGTGGCGGCAAGGATCAGCAGGATGATCACGAAGCCGCTCGCGATCGCAACCTTGTCTTTCCTGAAGCGGATCCAGACTTGCTCCCAGTAGCCGCGTGCGCGAACGGACTGGACGTCGCCGAGCCCCGGGCCGCCCTCGAGCGCGACCTCGGCAGCGAGGCCCGCACCGGCGGAAAGGACTTCCCTACCCTGTTCTTTTTGCGCCATGGGGTGGTCGGAGCATAACGGCGGGGGGTTGACCGCCTGAACGCTATTGACGATCAGGCGGCCAGTTCGTTAGTTCTCGCCGCGGAATCGGCTTTGCCGGTTCCGCCACAGCGGCGACTCGAGCAGGAGGCACGCGACGCATCTCCGCCGCGCGGCGCGGAGCGCCGCCCGGCTTCATACGGTCGCCGAAAGTCGTGAGACTTTCGGCGAAGCAAGACGGCCGTTAGGCCGTCAAAGCATCCGCGCCGGCGACGACCTCGAGGATCTCCTGCGTGATCTCCGCCTGCCGCGCGCGGTTCATGGCGAGCGTGAGGCTCTCGATCAGCTCGGCCGCGTTCTTCGACGCGTTGCGCATCGCCGTCATCCGCGCGCCCTGCTCCGAGGCGGCGGACTCGAGCAGCGCGCGGTACAGCTCGGTCTCCACGTACACGGGCAGCAGGCGTTCGAGGATCTTCTCGGGCTCCGGCTCGTAGATGAAGTCGCCGACGAGCGCAGGGGCCTCGTCGCCTGACTCGAGCACGCTCTCCGGGATCGGGAGGATCTCCTGCTCGACGACGCGCTGGACGAGCGGCGACTCGAAGTGGTTGTAGACGACGATGACGCTGTCCACCTCCTCCTCGGCGTACAGCTCGGTGACGTGGTGCGCGACCGCCTGGGCGTCGGAGTACGCGGGCCGGTCGCTGAACCCGATCCACGCCTGTTCGATGTCGTAGCGGCGGAAGCGGAGCGTCGACGCCCCCTTGCGCCCGGAGACGAGCCAGCGGACGTCCACGCCGTCGCGGCGGAGCCGCTGCTCGACGGCGAAGACGTGCCGGAGGATCTGGGCGTTGAATGCGCCGGCGAGGCCGCGGTCGCCCGTGAGGCCGAGGATCGCCGCCTTCCGCACATCCCTTCGCTGGAGGAGCGGGAGCCCGCGGACGGAGGTGGACGCGCGCGCCGTCCCGACCATCAGCTCCAGCATCCGGTCGGCGTAGGGCCGCATCGCCTCGATCCGGGCCTGGGCCCGCCGCAGGCGCGCGCCGGCGACGAGCTCCATCGCTTTCGTGATCTTGCGCGTGTTCCGGACCGAGCGGATCCGGCGCTTGATGTCCTGAACTTCGGCCATGGGCTAGATCGCGGCGGTCTCCTGGACGGCGAAGCCCTGGCGGAACTTCTCGAGCTCGGCCTTGATCCGCTCCTCGACCTCCTCCGAGAGGTCGCCGGACTCGCCGATCGCCTTGTAGACGTCGCCGTCCGTCCGCAGGTACTCGCGCAGCTCCTCCTGGAACCGCGGCACCTGGTCGACCGGGATCTCGTCGAGGTAGCCGTTGACGGCGACCCAGATCGCCACGACCTGCTCCTCCACCGGCCACGGGCGGTACTGCGGCTGGTTCAGCGTCGCGACCATCCGCTCGCCGCGCGCCAGCGTCCGCTGGGTCTGCGGGTCGAGCTCGGAACCGAACTGGGCGAACGCCTCCAGCTCGCGGTACTGCGCGAGGTCGAGGCGCAGGCGGCCCGCGACCTTTTTCATCGCCTTCGTCTGGGCGTTGCCGCCCACGCGCGACACTGAGACGCCGACGTTGATCGCCGGGCGGACGCCGGAGAAGAAGAGATCGGTCTCGAGGAAGATCTGGCCGTCGGTGATGGAGATGACGTTCGTCGGGATGTACGCGGAGATGTCGCCGGCCTGCGTCTCGATGATCGGCAGCGCGGTAAGCGAGCCGCCGCCGAGCTCGTCCGAGAGCTTCACGGCCCGCTCGAGCAGACGAGAGTGGAGGTAGAAGACGTCGCCGGGATACGCTTCGCGGCCGGGGGGCCGGCGGAGCAGCAGCGACATCTGCCGGTAGGCGTCCGCGTGCTTCGAGAGGTCGTCGTACATGCAGACGGCGTGGCGGCCGTCGAAGAGGAAGTGCTCGCCCATCGCCGCGCCGGCGAACGGCGCCATCCACTTGATCGGTGCGGCCTCGGAGGCCGAGGCGCTGACGATGATCGTGTAGTCCATCGCCCCTTCCTCGCGCAGACGCTCGTACACCTGCGCGACCGTCGAGGCCTTCTGGCCGATCGCCACGTAGATGCAGATCATGTCCTGGCCGCGCTGGTTCAGGATCGTGTCGACGAGGATCGCCGTCTTCCCGGTCGAGCGGTCGCCGATGATCAGCTCGCGCTGGCCGCGACCGATGGGGACCATGGAGTCGATCGCCTTCAGGCCGGTCTGGAGCGGCTCGTGGACCGGCTGGCGGTCGACGACGCCCGGCGCCTTGAACTCCAGCGGGCGGCGCTCGGTCGTCTGGATCGGCGGGCCGCCGTCGAGCGGGTGGCCCAGGGGGTCGACGATGCGTCCGATCAGTTCGTCTCCGACGGGGACGCTGGCGACGCGGCCGCTGCGGCGTACGGGCTGGCCCTCCTTGACGAGCTCCCACTCGCCGAAGAGCGCGGCGCCGACGTTGTCCTCCTCGAGGTTGAACGCCAGGCCGGTGACGCCGTGCTCGAGATCGAGCATCTCCATCGCGACGGCGTTCTCGAGGCCGTGGATGCGGGCGATGCCGTCGCCGACCTGGAGCACGCCGCCGACCTCCGCGAGGTCGGTCTCGACGTCGTACTGCTCGATCCGCTCCTTGAGGATCGACGTGATCTCTTCTGGTCTGAGGCGCAAGGGGCTAGCTCCTTCCGGTTCCGGTCAACTGACGGCGTAGCGTTTGCAGGCGCGCACGGATGCTCGCATCGACGCGATGCGATCCGGCCTGCAGCACGAATCCTCCGATGAGGCTTGGGTCGACCTTGCGCGTCGCGCGGAGCTTGCGCTCGGAGACGCCCTCGATCCGCTCGAGGATCCGGCGCGCCTCCTCGTCGGAGAGCTCGACGGCGGTCGTCAGCTCCACCTCGAGGATCCCCTCCTCGCGGGCGACGAGCGCCTCGAACTCGCGCACGATCGCGGGCAGCTCGTGCGTCCGCCCCTTCTCGGCCGTGAGTAGGAGGAAGTTCCGGACGAGCTCGTCCATCTCCGTCAGGACGGAGCGCAGCGCCTCGACCCGCTCCTGCGTGTCGATCTCCGGGCTCTCGAGCAGCGCGCGCAGCTCCGGCACCTCCTCGAGGGCGCGGAGGAACTCGGCGAGCTCCTCGCGCGCCACGTCGAGCTTCGCCTGCTCCTTCGCGGCCTCGAACAGGGCGTTCGCGTAGATCCGCTCGGCGACGGGCATTACCGGGCCGCGCCCTCCTCGAGCACCGAGAAGTCGAGCTCGCTGATCGCGTCGTCGATCAGGCGGCGGTGGTCCTCGTCGGTGAGGACCTTGCCGGTCACCTTGCTCGTCGCGATCACGGTCAGGTCGGCGACCTCGGCGCGGATCTGCTCCAGCGCGCGCCGAGTCTCGGCCTCGATCTGCTTCGTCGTGTCCTCGAGCCGGCGCTGTCGCTCCACCTCGAGCTCCTCCTTCATCCGCTCGCGCTGCGAGTCGGCGACGCGCCTCGCCTCGGCCAGGATGTGCTCAGCGTCCCCACGCGCCTGCTGGATCATCGAGCGGTGCTCCTCGAGGAGCGCGCGCGCCTCCGTGCGGGCCTTGTCGGCCTCCTCGATCGCCTCCCGGATGCGCTGGCGCCGGGCGTCGATCGCCTTCTGAACCGGCCCGAAGATGTACTTCCGGAGCACGAAGAACGTCAGGCCGAAGCAGAGAAGCGTCCAGATCATGAGGCCGGGAGCGACCTCGATCAGCGGGTTGGCGGCGAGCGGGGCCATGGCTAGACGAGGACGAAGGCGAGCAGCCCGCCGATGAGGCCGTAGAACACGACCGCCTCGGTGAGCGCGAAGCCCAGCCACTGGATGCCCGTCAACTCGCCGCGGAGCTCCGGCTGCCGGGCGATTGCCTGGATCATCGAGCCGAAGATGTTTCCGATGCCGATTCCGGCGCCGAGCGAGCCGAGGCCGATGCCGAGCGCGAGCGCGACCGCCTTGCCGGCGTCGACGCCGTCCTCGGCTGCCGCGACCACGATTGCAGCGAGGTTCATTCCTGCTCCCTTCCTAGTGTTCCGGCTCGATGGCCGAGCCGATGTAGATGGCCGACAGGGCGGCGAAGATGTACGCCTGGATCGAGACGACGATCAGGACCTCGAAGAGGTAGAAGGCCGTCGCCGCCGGGACGACGAGCGGCGCGAGCAGCACGGTCTCCAGCACGAACATCAGGCCGATGAAGGTGAGGATCAGCATGTGGCCGGCAAGCATGTTCGCGTAGAGCCGGACCGAGAGCGAGATCAGGCGCATGAACTGACCCAGGATCTCGAGCGGGACGATGAGCGGGTACATCGCCTTCGGGACCTCGGGGATCCAGCTCTTGAAGTAGCCGACGGCGCCGTTCGCGCGGATGCCCTCGACGTGCGTGAAGACGAACGTCATCAGCGCGAGCGTCAGGGTCACCGACAGCGTCGAGGTCGCCGCGTAGATCCCGAGCGTCGGGAGTTCGACGCCGAAGAGCTCGAACGTCTCGTCCGACAGCGGCAGGGGGATGAAGCCGACGACGTTCACCACCCAGATGAAGAGCGCGAGCGAAGCGACGTACGGGTACCAGCGGGCGATCGCCTTCGTCGGCAGGCCCTGCTCGGCGATCTGCGTCTGGGTGATCTCGTACACCCACTCCCCGACGGTCTGACGGCGGTCCGGGTCGGTGCCGAGCCGCCAGCGCATGAGCAGCCAGCCGATCAGGATCGTCAGGAGCGACGAGAGGATCAGGTAGGCGACCGCCTTCGTGATCGAGAGATTGATCGGGCCGAGGTGGATCGGGATCCAGTCGTGGAGGAGCCACTCCTCGGACGGGTCGAACTTCTCCTCCTCGCCGTTCTCGGCGGTGGAGGCCAGCGCCGTCGCCGGCAGGGCGAGCCAGAGGCCGACGACCAGCGTGATCCAGCGCAGCCGCGTGCTCATCGCGACGCCGGCGTCCCGAAGTAGGTGAGCAGCGACAGTCCGAGCTCGAGCGAGTACGCGAGCGCGTAGACGGCGCCCGCCGCGAGGCCGACCTCCTGGTCCGACGCCGCGACGGCGATGACGACCACCATCACGGCCACCGGCCGAAACATCATCCCGACTCCCCTCACGCCTGCGGCGGCGAGATTATCGGCGCCGAGTTCGAGGCGGGCCAGGAGCAGGCCGAGCGCCTGCGCCCCGACCCAGAGGATCGCCCCGAGCGCCCAGCCGCGCAGCGGCCAGCCGGCCGCGACGAAGATCGGGAGCGCGAGCGCGACCACGGCGGCGCCCGCGGCCACGGGCACCAGCCGATTCGGGATCGGCCGGGGTGTCGCCCAGACGTCTCTCACGAGAACGCGTCCCGGTAGCGGCGGTAGACGGCGAAGATGCCGGCCGGGATGCCGAGGACGGCGCCGACGAGCGCGCCGATCGTCCACGAGCCGGCGGCCCAGCCGACCAGCGCACCGGCGCCGATGCCGGCCGCCGTGGTCCCGACCAGGACGGCTCCCGCGCCGGCGGGGTCGAAGCTCTGGCGGGAGGCGGGCTCCATCTCCGGGGCGAGCATACCAGAGTTTGTAACAGCCAAAACCCGCATGGTTCAGCCAAAAAGGCGTGAGCTTGTAGCGGGATTTACGCGGAGCGGCGGGCCCCTTCGCGGGCCTGTTCCTCCCGCCGTCTGACCCGCGGATTCGCGAGCTTGATGATCTCGAGGAGGAAGGCGATGTACACCGACGCGGCCAGGGCGAGCAGCGTGATCGCGCCCGCGACGAGGGTATTGGAGACGTCCCAGTCGCCGTGCGGGCGAGGCGGCAGGAAGCGGGTGGCGAGCGCCGCGGCGGCGAGGATCCCGCACCACGCGTACATGTAGGCGACCGCGCGCTTCTGGGAGAACCCGATGTTCATGAAGCGGTGGTGCAGGTGCGTGCGGTCGGCCTCGTACAGCGGCTGACGGTACTTCAGCCGCTTCGCGAAGACGAAGGACGTGTCCACGATCGGGATCGCCAGCACGAGCAGCGGCAGGACGAGCGTCGCCAACGCGGCCGTCTTCACGAGGCCCTCGATCGCGAGCGTTGCGAGCAGGAAGCCGAGTAAGAGCGCTCCCGAGTCGCCCATGAAGATCCGAGCCGGATAGAAGTTGTGGTGCAGGAAGCCGAAGCAGGCGCCCGCGACGATCGCCGAGAGCAGCGCTGCGTCGGCCGCCCCGAGCGAGAGCCCGATGACCGCGAAGGTCGAGCCGGCGATCGCGCAAATGCCGGCCGCCAGGCCGTCCATGCCGTCGAGGAAGTTGACCATGTTCATGATCGCCACGACCCAGACGAGCGTGGCGGCGCCGGCGGCCCATTCGGGCAGCTCCTGGCTCCCGAAGCCCGGGAAGGTGAACCGGTCGACCGTCACCCCGAAGCCGACGGCGACGGAGGCTGCGGCGAGCTGGCCGCCGAGCTTCCCCCACCACGGCAGGCCGCGGAAGTCGTCGACGGCGCCGACCGTCGTCGCGATCGCGGCGCCGAGCAGGATGCCGCGGTACGGCCCGTCGAGCTCGAGGAACGCGAGCGCCGGTACGAAGATTCCGAGCAGGAGCGCGATCCCTCCGAGCCGGGGCACCGGATGGGTGTGGACGCGGCGCGTCTCCCCCGGCTGGTCGACGACGCCGATGAAGCGCGCGAACCGTCCGACGCCCGGCGTCAGGAGCAGGACGACCGCGAGCGCGAGCAGGAAGCCCCAGACGACCTCCGGGTTGTCACGCAGCGTGTCCAAGGATCCTTACTTCGTGCCGTACAGGCGGTCTCCGGCGTCCCCCAGCCCCGGGACGATGAAGCCGCGCTCGTTCAGGCCCCGGTCGACGGCGGCCGTCACGATCGTGACGTCGGGGTGCTCCTCGTGGACGCGAGCGATCCCTTCCGGCGCCGAGACGAGGCAGACCAGTGTCACCGACCGGGCGCCGGCGTCCTTGACGCGGGCGATCGCCGCGACGGACGAGTTGCCGGTCGCGAGCATCGGGTCGAGGACGATCGCGTCCCGCTCGGCGAGGTCGTTCGGCAGCTTCACGTAGTACTCGACCGGCTCGAGCGTCTCCTCGTCGCGGTAGAGCCCGATGAAGCCGACGCGGGCGCCGGAGACGAGCGAGAGGACGCCGTCGAGCATCCCCATCCCGGCGCGGAGCACGGGACAGACGGCGACCTTCTTCCCGGAAATGCGCTGGACGGCCGTCCGCTCGAGCGGCGTCTCGATCTCGACCTCCTCGGTCGGGAAGTCCTTCGTCGCCTCGTAGGTGAGGAGGAGTGTGACCTCGTTCGCGATCTTGCGGAAGTGGACGGTAGGCGTCTCCTTGTCCCGCAGGTACGAGAGCTTGTGCTGCACGAGCGGGTGCTTGACCTCGATCACCGTGCCCGCGTGGACGGTCGCGCTCATGCGGCGTAGGTCGTGAACCCTCGGAAGCCCGGATACAGGGGATGCTTGTCGCAGAGCGCTGCGCTGCGGGCGGCGAGCGCGCCGACGTCGGCGCCGTCGCCCAGCGCCTCGACGATGATCCGTCCGACCTCGCGGAAGTCGTCCTCGACGAAGCCGCGCATCGTCGCGGCGGGCGTGCCGATCCGGACGCCCGAGGCGACGGTCGGGGGCCGCTCGTCGAACGGGACGGTGTTCCGGTTCACGGTCAGCTTGACCTCGTGCAGGCGCTCCTCCGCGGCCTTCCCCGTCCACTCGGTCGCGCGCAGGTCGACCTGGAGGAGGTGCGTGTCGGTGCCGCCGGTGAGGACGTCGAGCCCGCCGGCCTGCAGCTCCTCCGCGAGCACGTCGGCGTTGGCGCGGATCTGCCGCTGGTAGTCGCGGAACGGCTCGGTCGCGGCGATCGCGAAGCACGTCGCCTTCGCCGCCACCGCGTGGACGAGCGGCCCGCCCTGGAGGCCGGGGAAGACTGCGCGGTCGATCGCCTGCGCGTGCTCGTCGCGGCAGAGGATCACCCCGGAGCGCGGCCCGGCGAGCGTCTTGTGCGTGGTCGAGGTGACGATGTCGCAGTGCTCGACGGGGTTCGGGTGGAGCCCGGCGGCGACGAGCCCGGCGAAGTGCGCCATGTCGCACATGAGCAGGGCGCCGACCTCGTCGGCGATGTCCCGGAAGCGGTCGGTCTCGACCGTGCGCGGGTAGGCGGAGCCGCCGCAGACGATCAGCTTGGGGCGGTGCTCCTTCGCGAGCCGGAGCACGTCGTCGTAGTCCACGAGGTACGTGTCCCGCGACACGCCGTAGTGGACGACGTTGTA